>CAZHQK010000048.1:0-2549 GCA_964534795.1 uncultured Acidobacteriota bacterium | reverse complement strand
ATCAGGGCCAATCTCCACCGGGTCGGCGTTTTCATTCTGTTTCTGAGCGCCGCTTTCGCCGGCTCGTTCATGCCCAAAGCCAAGGTCCAGGACAAGGTGCCGTTGAAGGCCTACCCGTTCGAGCTGACCGAGGTACGCCTTCTTGACGGGCATTTTCGCGACGCCATGCTGCGCGATCAACGCTACCTGCTCGAGCTCGACAGCGATCGCCTGCTGCACAATTTCCGCGTGACCGCAGGGCTGCCGTCGTCGGCCCAGCCGCTGGGCGGGTGGGAAGAGCCCAAAGGCGAGCTGCGCGGCCACACTGTCGGCCACTATCTGACTGCGTGCGCGCTGATGTATGCGGCCACCGGCGATGCCCGTTTCAAGGACAAGGCCGGCGCCATCGTGGCCGAACTGGCCAAGGTGCAGCAGGCGATGCCCGCGCGCGGATTCCACCCCGGTTATCTTTCGGCTTATCCCGAGGAGTTCTTCGACCGGGTCGACAAGGGGATCCGGGTGTGGCGCCTTATTACACCCTCCACAAGATCATGGCCGGGCTGCTCGACATGTATCTGTATTGCGACAACCTCCAGGCTCTCGATGTCGTGTGCCGGCTGGCCGACTGGGTCAGGTTCCGTGTCGATCGCCTGACGGACGAGCAGCAGCAGGCGGCGCTCAACACGGAGCACGGCGGCATGAACGAGGTGCTGGCGAACCTCTATGCCGCCACCGGCAACGCGGAGTACCTGCGGATCGCCGCCAAGTTCAACCACCGCCGGCTGTTCGACGAATGGGCGGCGGGCCAGGACAAGCTCGACGGCCTGCACGGCAACACCCAGTTTCCCAAGGTCATCGGCGCGGTCCGGCAGTACGAGCTGACCGGTGCGAAGCGTTTCTACGATATCGCCTCGTTTTTCTGGGAGCGCGTGGCGCTGCACCGCTCGTTCGTCATCGGAGGCAACACCGACGGCGAGCGCTTCTTTCCCGTCGACCGCTTTTCCTCGCACCTGGGCGCATCGAGCGCGGAGACCTGCAACACCTACAACATGCTCAAGCTCACGCGCCATCTGTTCGCCCTCGATCCGTCGGCCGAGAAGATGGATTTCTACGAGCGCGGGCTTTACAACCACATCCTCGCATCGCAGGACCCCGAAACCGGCATGATGTGCTATTACGTGCCCCTGCGTCCGGGCGCCTTCAAGACCTACTCGACGCCCAATGATTCCTTCTGGTGCTGCGTGGGCACGGGCATGGAGAATCACGCCAAGTACGGCGACACGATCTACTTCCACGACGAGCGCGCTCTCTATCTCAATCTGTTCATCGCCTCCGAGCTGCGCTGGAAGGAAAAGGGCCTGACCGTGCGCCAGGAGACGCGTTTCCCCGAGGAGGACGCGGCCAGGCTGACCTTGCGCTGCGAGAAGCCCCTGGATCTGGCTCTGAAGATCCGCTGTCCTTCCTGGGCGCAGTCGGGGATGACGCTCGCGATCAACGGCAAGAACGAGCCCGTCCGCGTCCGTCCGGGTTCGTACGCGACGGTCGAACGGCGCTGGCAGAGCGGCGACACCATCGTGGTGCGCCTGCCGATGAGCTTGCGCATGGAAGCGCTGCCGGATGACCCCAGGACGGTGGCGCTGCTGTACGGGCCCGTCGTGCTTGCGGGCGACCTCGGCAGGGAGGGCCTGGCGGAAGCCAGGCGCTACGGGCCCAGTGCGCCGCAGCTCGGGCGCGTGCCCCCGGTCGTGGTTCCCGCGTTTGTCGGGGAATTGCGGGAGATCCTGCAAAAGGTCAAGCCCGTACCCGCGGCTCCTCTGACCTTCGAAACGGCCGGCCTGGGCCGCCCGCGCGACGTGCGCCTGATCCCGTTCTACAAGGCGTCGGACATACGTTACACCGTGTACTGGAAGGTCTACTCGCCGGAGGAGTGGGGCAAGAGGGAGGCCGAGGTCGCGGCCGCGGAATCGCGCCGGCGCGAGATCGAGCGGCGCACGGTCGACGCCGTGGTCGCCGGGGACGAGCCGAGCGAGCGCGCGCACAACTTCCAGGGGGAGCGCGCGACGCCCGCATTCTTCGAAGGCCGTCCGGCGCGCGAAGCGCGCAACGGCTGGTTCAGCTACGACCTGAAGGTGCTGCCCGACAGGCCGCTGATTCTGGCCTGCACTTACGTGGGGAGCGAAGGCCGGCGGCGCGCATTCGACATTCTGGTGGACGGCGAGAAGATCGCCACGCAGACGCTCGAGATCCACCCGACCGAACTGTTCGATGTCGAGTACCCGCTTCCCGAGCGGCTCACGGCCGGCAAGCCGAAGATCACGGTGCGCTTCCAGGCTTTGCCCGACTCGACGGCGGGGCAGGTGCTCGACGTGCGCACGGTGGTCCGCTAGGCGCAGCGGCGTCAGGCGCGCGGGCCGAACTGGGGAGCGCGCAGGCGCTCGGCATGATCGCGCACCATGGTGGAAAGCAGCGGATCGGCGAGCCGCAGGAAGCGCGCTGCCGGCTGCTGCTCCAGCTTCATGGCCGGATCCTTCTCGAAGCCGATCTCCAGGAAGATCATCGACTGGTTGGCC
>CAZHQK010000047.1:0-3649 GCA_964534795.1 uncultured Acidobacteriota bacterium | reverse complement strand
GCGGGGCATGAGGGCCGCCATGTTACGCCGGAGCGCATTGACGCCATGAGCACCAGATATGTCATCGGATTGGATTACGGTACGAACTCGGTCCGCACCCTGGTCGTCGATGCGGCCAACGGCCGCGAAGTGGCGACTTCGGTCTGGAACTACGAGCACGGCGAGGCCGGGGTGATTCTGTCGCGCGACCCCAACCTGGCGCGCCAGCACCCGGCGGACTACGTCAAGGGCGCGGAGATCAGTATTCGGCGGGCCCTTGCCGGCGCCCGCAAAGCGGTGCGCACCTTCAGGCCCGAGCAGGTGATCGGCATCGGAGTGGACACGACGGGCAGCACGCCCATTCCGGTGGATCGCGACGGCCGGCCGCTCGCCTTCGACAAGCGCTTCGCCAAGAATCCGGCGGCCATGGCCTGGCTGTGGAAGGACCACACATCCGTGGCCGAGGCGGAAGAAATCACGGAGCTGGCTAGAAAGACACGCCCGCACTTTCTCTCCAAATGCGGCGGCGTCTACAGCAGCGAATGGTTCTTCAGCAAGATCCTCCATTGCCTGCGCTCCAGCCCGGAGGTTTTCGACTGCGCCTATACCTGGGTGGAATGCGCCGACTGGGTGCCGGCGATGCTGACGGGGACCGAAGCGCCCGACAGGCTGACCGTGGGCGTATGCGCTGCCGGCCACAAGGCGATGTACAACGACGACTGGGGCGGATACCCCGACGAAGAGTTCCTGTCGCAGCTCGACCCGAAGCTGGGCGCGCTGCGCGCGCGCCTGCGGCCGAAAGCTCACACGATCGACCGTGCCGTCGGCGGACTGACGGCGGAATGGGCGGCGCGCACCGGCTTGCCCGCCGGCATACCCGTGGCGGTCGGCGCCTTCGACGCGCACCTCGGAGGCGTGGGCGCCGGGATCGCTCCCGGGACGCTGGTCAAGATCATCGGCACCAGCACCTGCGACATGATGGTCGTGCCCGAAGACGTGCAGCTCGCCGACATCCCCGGCCTGTGCGGCATCGTGCGCGGGAGCATTCTGCCGGGCTATTACGGCCTGGAAGCCGGTCAATCCGCCGTGGGCGACATCTTCAACTGGTTCGTCAACTATCTGCGGCCGGGCGGAGCGCGCGCCGGTTCGCACGAGCAGCTGTCGGCGGCGGCGGCCGGTCTCGCCCCCGGGGAATCCGGCCTGCTGGCCCTCGACTGGAACAACGGCAACCGCACGATCCTCGTCGACCAGCGGCTGACGGGGCTGCTGCTGGGCCATACGCTCTACACCCGCCCGGCGGAGATCTACCGCGCGCTGATCGAGGCGACCGCATTCGGAGCTCTCACCATCATCATGCGCTTCGAGGAATACGGCGTGAAGGTCGAGCAGATCGTCAACTGCGGCGGCATCGCCGAGAAGAACCCGCTCGTCATGCAGATCTACGCCGATGTGACCGGCCGGCCTATGAAGGTTTCGCGCTCGGCGCAGACCTGCGCCCTGGGGGCCGCCATCGCGGGCGCCGTGGTCGGCGGGGCGCACCGGAATTACGGCGATGCGCAGAAGGCGATGACGGGCCTCAGGCGCCGCATTTATCGGCCGAACCCCGAGGCGCATGCAGTCTACCGGGAGCTTTACGGCCTGTACCGCCGGCTGCACGACGCCTTCGGCACCAGGGAGTGGCAGGGGAACCTGTACGACGTGATGAAGCGCTTGATCGAAATCCGCAGCCGGGCGCGCGGATAAGCGCACCCTTGCTGCAGGATGGCGATGCTGGAAGAACTGAAAGAACGGGTTTGTGCGGCCAACAACAGGCTGGTGGCCGAAGGGCTGGTCGTCGAGACCTTCGGCAATGCCAGCGCCGTCGACCGCGGCGCCGGCATCGTGATCATCAAACCGTCGGGAGTGTCCTACGGGGATCTGCGCCCCGATCACATGGTGGCGGTCTCGCTTGCGGACGGCGCGGTCGTCGAGGGCGCGCTCCGGCCGAGTTCCGACACGCCGACCCACCTGGTTCTCTACCGGTCGTTCCCGGACGTCGGGGGGGTCGTGCACACGCACAGCCTCCATGCCACGGCGTGGGCGCAGGCGCGCCGCGAAATACCGGCGCTCGGCACCACGCATGCCGATTATTTCCAGGGCTCGGTGCCGTGCACGCGCCTGATGACGGCCGCGGAGATCCGCGGGGATTACGAGGCGAACACGGGACACGTGATCGTGGAGCGATTCGCCGGGCTGGATCCGATGTCCCGCCCGGGCGTCCTCGTGGCCGCCCACGGGCCGTTTGCCTGGGGCCGATCGGTCGAAGAAGCCGTCCATCACGCCGTCATCCTCGAGTACCTCGCCCGGCTCGCCGCGGAAACGGTGCGCATCGATCCGGCTGCCGGGCCGATGCAGCGCGCATTGCTGGAGAAGCACTTCCGGCGCAAGCACGGGCCGGGAGCGTATTACGGGCAGGATCGGGCGCGGAAGCCGAAATCGCCGTGAGCCTGCAACCTGAAGCGGGGCCGTTATGGGAGCTCACATGCAAACGATGATCGTCTGGAGCGGTATTCTATCGTGCGGTCTGGGAGTGCTCCTGCTCGCCGGATGCCGTCCCGAACCGGCCGCGGGCATCCGCAAGGAGCCCTTCGGCACCACGCGGGACGGCCGGCCCGTGGACCTCTACACGCTGCGCAACGCCGGCGGCATGGAAGCGCGCATCTGCAACTACGGCGGGATCGTGGTGTCCCTCAGCGTCCCCGATCGCCTGGGACGTCTCGGCGATGTGGTGCTGGGTTACGAGACGCTGGCGGAGTACGAGAAGAACAATCCGTATTTCGGCTGCCTCGTCGGGCGCTACGGCAATCGTATCGCCGGGGGGAAGTTCGTGCTCGACGGCCGGGAGTATGCGCTGGCGACCAACGACGGGCCCAACCACCTGCACGGGGGCGTGCGCGGCTTCGACAAGGTGGTCTGGCAGGCGCGGCCGCTGGAGACGCCCTCGGGTCCGGCGCTCGAGCTCCGCTACCTGAGTCCGGACGGCGAGGAGGGCTACCCCGGCAACCTGGACGTCACCGCCGTGTATACGCTCACGCAGGACAACGAACTGCGGCTGGACTACACGGCCGTCACCGATCGGCCTACGATCGTCAACCTGACCCATCATTCGTACTTCAACCTGGCGGGCCGGGGCGACATTCTGGGTCACGAGGTCATGATCCGCGCCGAGCGGTTCACCCCGGTCGACAAGACCTTGATACCGACCGGCGAGCTGCGGCCGGTCGCGGGTACGCCCTTCGACTTCAACGCACCGACGGCGATCGGGGCGCGCATCGATCGGGACGACGAGCAGCTGCGCTTCGGCAGGGGCTACGACCACAACTGGGTCATCAGCAAGCCTATGGGGGAACTGGGCTTGATGGCCCGGGTCTACGAGGCGGAGAGCGGCAGGGTCATGGAAGTGCTTTCCACCGAGCCCGGGCTGCAGTTTTACAGCGGCAACTTCCTGGACGGGACGATCCGGGGCAAGGGCGGACGGGTGTACGGCTTCCGCAACGGCTTCTGCATGGAGCCGCAGCACTATCCCGACTCGCCGAACCGTCCCGAATTTCCCTCGGTGGTGCTGCGTCCCGGGGAGACTTACAGGAACACGATCATCTATCGCTTCAGCAGCCGGTAAGGTGCGGCTGCT
>CAZHQK010000046.1:0-78657 GCA_964534795.1 uncultured Acidobacteriota bacterium | reverse complement strand
GGAGGAGAGCGAATCCTGATGACGGTCAAGATACTCACGAAGAACATGCACATCCCCAACCTGACCTCGATCGATGTTTACGAATCGGTCGGCGGCTACAGCGCCCTGCGCAAGGCCTTGAGCGAGCTTTCGCCCGCCGATGTCATCGAAACCGTCAAGCGGTCGGGTCTGCGCGGTCGCGGCGGCGCGGGTTTTCCCACCGGCATGAAATGGGGCTTCGTCCCCAAGGATTCGGGCAAGCCCGTCTACCTGTGCGTCAATGCCGACGAGAGCGAGCCGGGCACGTTCAAGGACCGGCTGATCATCGAAAAGGACCCGCACCAGCTCCTGGAAGGCTCGATGATCGCGGCCTATGCCATCGGCTGCCATCTGGCGTTCATCTATATCCGCGGCGAGTTCGTCCGGCAGGCCGAGATCCTCGAGCGGGCCGTGCAGGAAGCCTACGCCAGGGGTTACCTGGGAAAGAGCGTTCTCGGCACCGGCTATGCGCTGGACATGGTGGTGCACCCCGGAGCCGGGGCTTACATTTGCGGCGAGGAGACCGCCCTGCTCGAATCGCTCGAGGGCAAGCGCGGCCATCCGCGCCTGAAGCCCCCCTTCCCGGCCGTCGTCGGGCTGTACGGCTGCCCGACGGTGATCAACAACGTCGAAACGCTGGCCAACGTGCCGCACATCATCAACAACGGAGCCGATTGGTTCGCGAGCATCGGCACCGAACGCAACGCGGGAACACGGCTGTTCGGCGTCAGCGGGCACGTGCGCAAGCCGGGTGTCTACGAATTCCCCATGGGCATCACGCTGCGCGAGCTGATCTTCGACCACTGCGGCGGCATGCGCAACGGGCGCCCGCTCAAGGCCGTCGTCCCCGGAGGCTCATCCGTGCCGGTACTGACGGCGGACCAGGTCGACGTACGGCTGGACTTCGATTCGGTCGCCAAGGCGGGCAGCATGCTGGGCTCGGCCGGGGTGATCGTCATGGACGACTCCACCTGCATGGTGCGCGCCATCCGCCGGATCACCAAGTTCTATGCCGAAGAGTCGTGCGGGCAGTGTTCCCCCTGCCGCGAGGGCACCGAATGGATGTACCAGGTGCTCACCCGTATCGAGAGGGGGGAAGGAAAGCAGGGCGAGCTGGAGATGCTGCTCGACATCTGCAACAACATGAAGGGCCGCTGCATCTGCCCTCTTGCCGATGCGGCCGCGATGCCGGTGGAAAGCTATATTCAGAAATTCTATGACGAGTTCGACGCCCACATTCGAAAGCGGCGCTGTTGGGCGGCTTGAACCGGGGCGTCGATCGGGCGGTGCGCGATGGACCGGGTCGGCTTCGTAATCGATGATCGCTGCCTGCTGCACGACCCCGGCCCCGGCCACCCCGAATCGCCGCAGCGGCTGGCCGCGGTGCGGGAGGCCCTGCTTGCCTCGGATCCGCCCGCAAGCCGGCAGCCGGTCGCGGCGCGCCCGGCGCGCCCCGATGAGCTGGCGCTGATCCATGATCCTTCCTATATCGAGAGCGTGGAGAAGGCCTGCGCGCGCGGTGCCGGCCGGCTGGACCCCGATACCGGCTATGTGCGCGAAAGCTGCCAGGCGGCGCTGCTGGCGGCGGGCGCGGCGCTCGAATGCGTGGACCGGATCTGCACGGGCAGGCTCGAACGCGCCTTCGCTTTCGTCCGTCCCCCGGGGCACCACGCCCTGCCCGCCCGGGCCATGGGCTTCTGCTTCTTCAACAACGTCGCGATCGCGGCCGCCTATGCACGCGCGCGCCACGGCCTGGAACGTATCGCCGTCGTCGATTTCGACCTGCATCACGGCAACGGCACCCAGGCCGCCTTTTACCGCGATCCCCATGTCCTTTACGTCTCGTCGCACCAGTTCCCCTTCTACCCGGGCACGGGCGCCGTCGACGAAATCGGCGAGAGGGAGGGAAAGGGCTATACCCTGAATTTTCCGCTGCCCGCCGGGACGGGCGACGCGACCTTCGTCCCCTTGTACCGCAAGGTGGTGTCCGCCGTCCTCGAGCAGTTCCGGCCGCAGCTCGTGCTCGTCTCCGCGGGTTTCGACGCCCACCGGCGCGATCCCCTGGGCGGACTGCTGGTCAGCACGGAGGGCTTCGCATGGGCGGCCGGCGCTCTGGTGGCCGCGGCGGACCGCTGCTGCGGCGGGAGAATTCTGTTCGTGCTCGAAGGCGGCTACGACATGGATGCCTTGCGCTCGTGCACCCGGGCGGTCATGGAGGTATTGGAACGCGGCGCGCCGGATGCGCCGCCTCCGGCGGAAGACCGGCTCTTCCGCGAGCTGTCGGAGCGCGTGCGGTGCAGTGCGGGCGATCTGTGGAAGTGGTGAGCGCGCATGCGGGCGGGGCGAATGCCGAGGAGGTGACGATGATCCGCGAACCGGCGGTGGCGGGAATGTTTTACGAGGCCAGTCCGAAGGCGCTGCGCGAGGCGCTGCAGGCCTTCTTCCCCCAGGTGCGGGAACGGCTGGAGGCCAAGGGAATCATCGGACCGCACGCGGGCTACATGTATTCCGGCGCGGTGGCGGGCTCGGTCTACGGCTCCGTGCGGCTGCCGCGGCGCTTCATCGTTCTCGGCCCCAATCACACGGGCCGCGGAGTCGCCTTTTCCCTCTACCCGCCGGGCGAATGGCGCACGCCGCTCGGCCTGGTGCCGATCGACCGCGAACTCAACGCACGCCTGCTGGAAGAATGTCCCCTGCTGCGCGAGGACACGGCCGCCCACGCGCGCGAACATTCCATCGAGGTGCATGTCCCGTTTCTCCAATCCCAGGTGAGCGAGCCGTCCTTCTCCGCCATCTGCGTGGGGAGCCACGATCTCAGGTCCCTGCTCGAACTCGGACATGCCATGGCCCGTGTGGTAAGGTCTTCCGCGGAACCGGTGATGCTGATCGCGAGTTCCGACATGACCCACTACGAGCCGGCCGAGGAGGCGGCGAAAAAGGACAACCTGGCCATCGAGCGGATCCTGAAGCTGGATCCCGAGGGACTGTACCGCGTGGTGATCGACGAGGAGATCAGCATGTGCGGCTTCTCCCCGGCCGTCGCGCTGCTGACCGCTTGCCGCGATCTGGGTGCCCGCGAGGGAAGGCTGATCCGCTACGCCAATTCCGGTGACGTCAGCGGCGACTACGACCGCGTGGTGGGTTACGCCGGCATGGCGATCATCTGAGCAGCGCGAGTGCCGAGCGCGCGGCTGCGCGCGCCGCCCGGCCGATATTGGCGCAGACGCGCTTCAAGGCCCATGCCGATAGCTGCCGCCCATCGAGGACCAGCGTGCGCTTCAGCCAGAGCGGAAAGCCCAGGACATCTCGAACCGCCGCCCCGTCCCAAGCCTGCCGGTGAAACAGATAGCGATGCCACATAATCGGCAGGCTGCCCAGCACGGTGCGCCCGGAGCGAACCGCGCTGTGCATCCTGCGCTCGAGCTGCGAGACGCGGGCCCGGTTCAGTTGTGCCAGGGCATCCTCCGGCACGGCCGCATCCAGGGAAGCCTTCAGATACGCCAGAGCGTCGTGCAGCAGCAGGGACGCGTGATACCTCGCGGCCTGCGCCGCCAGGCGGTCCCACTCCACCTCTGCACCGCGACGCCGCAGAATGATCGCGGCGTCGGCGATCCAGCGCAGGGGAGCCGCTTCTTCCCATTCCGCTCCGTGAACGCAAACGCTGAGCAAGAGGCCTGTCGGGTCGGGGATGCGGGTGGCGATGCCGTCGAGCTCGAGCGATTCCGCGCGCGCCCAGAAATCGTCGTCGGCATGCGGGCCGCACGCCAGCCACAGCGCGTGCCAGTGGAGATCGAGCTCGAGGCCGCGGGCGTCGGCAAATCCCCATGAATGCCGGGTATCGAGAACCCGATCCGTCAGCGCCGCCGGCTCCCGCAGCATAGGCTTCCAGCCGCCGCGCACGAGCACGCCGATCGCCGCATTGCGTTGCGCCGCGGGCACGAGCACGTCGCAATCTCCCATCGGGCGCAGCCCGCAATCTCCGTAATAGTTCGGAATCAGGGCGGCGCCTTTCAGGATCATGGTCTCGATCCCGGCCGCATGAAGCTGCGCGAGCCCGCGGGCCGCCGCGTGCAGCAGCAGGCGGTTCCGGTACCACTCGCGCCGGTACACACCGGCGAGCTTGTCCATCCACGGGCTCGCCGCGCCCAGCGCACGCAGGTTGCCGTACAGCAACGGGAGCATGCGGTAGCATTCCGGATCCAGCGGGTTCCGCAGATCGACCGCTCGCTTCCATTCCTCCCATGCTCGCAAAGCCGGCTCGCCTTGGAGCAGGGCCGCCTTCAGGAGCAATTCGTTCATGCCTCCAACCAACATGCCGACTCCCGCTCATCGTTGGATAGCGCCGCGCGCCCGCACGCCGTGCCTGCGCTCCGCGAAGCGGCGGCCGCGCACCCCGCGGTTCGCGGCCGGCATTTCAAACACTGCCACGGCGCAATCTCACTCCGGCGGGCGCGCCTTGCGGCGATCGAGCACCGCCTTGAGAACTCGGGCGTAGTCCGCTCGCCCTGCCGGGGCCGAGCGCAGCGTCAGATTGTTCCCGTGGACTCTGCGGCGCATCACCACCTCGGGCAGCACGACGATCCCGATCCCGGCATCGACGGCCCGCGCATACCAGTCCAGGAACTCGCCCACATGCCAGCGAGTCGCGAACCATCCGACGCGCATGAAGGATGCGCGCCGTATGAGCATGGCACCCGCATGCAGGCCGGCCCGGGTCCCTGCGTCCGGCAGCTGCAATGCAGGCCCCGCCGGCGCGTCGGGGTCGGCGAACTGCTCCACCTGCCCGAAGACAGCATCGATCCCGGGGCGCGACGCCATGGCGGCCATCTGGCGCTCCAGCTTGTCCGGCAGCCACAGGTCGTCGGCATCGAGGAAAGCAATATAGCCGCCGCGCGCCCGGCGCACGCCGGTGTTGCGCGCCGCTCCCGGCCCGCCGTGCGGCCGGCGGCAGTAATGTACCGGGAAGCTCCGGGCCACCTGCGCGCTGTCGTCGGTCGAGCCGTCGTCCACGACGATGATCTCGTGCGCGTTGTAGCTCTGCGCCATCACGCTCGCGAGAGCCTCGCCCAGATAGCGCGCGGCGTTGTAGGCCGGTATGATCACGCTCACCAGCGATTCCCTATCGGCCGGCATCATCGGTCTTCGCCCCCGCGCTTGCGCGCCACCGAACGTCGCAGCGCCGCGAGAAGATTGCGGGTGTTTTCCGTGACCACAAGCGAGGTGTTGCGCTCGTGAATGCGCTTGCGCAGCAGCACGCGGTCGATGACGGCCATCGGTATGCCGAGATCGCGAGCGCGGGCGAACCAATCCACGTCCTCGGCCGACGACAGCTCCGGGTCGAGCATCCCCACGCGGCGAAAGGCCTCGCGCCGGGCCACGAGCGTCTCCATGATGAACGCGGGCCAATCGCGCCGCAGAAGTTCGGGGCGGAGGCCCGCCGGCGGCGCACACCCGGGCTCGAGAAAGAACTCTGCGCGCGCCACGGTGTACAGCGTCTCGGGGTGTCCGATGAGATAGTCGATCTGCGTACTCAACTTGTCCGGCATCCACAGATCGTCATGCGACAGAAAAGCGAGGAAGTCGCCCGCTGCAGCCTCGATTCCCATGTTGTACGCCCCCCCGACACTGCGGTCCGCCTGTTGCAGGTAGCGGACCTCGGCGTAGGAGCGGGCGATCGCGGCCGTGCAGTCGGTGGACTGTCCGTCTACCAGCACGATTTCGATCGGCCGGTAGCTCTGTCCCAGGACGCTCTCGATCGCCTGCGACAGGAAGCGCTCGCCGTTTCGGACGGGCATGATGACGCTGGCCAGGGGTCGATTCACCGGGACAACACCTCCCGCATGACCTTCGGGATCGCCGGCAGTTCCGTCCCCAGCTCCAGCCTGTAACAGGGAAGTTTGCCGGCCAGCTCGGCCATGGCCGACAGACCCGACCGGCCGGCGCCCGGCAATTGCAGGAGCGAACTCGGCGCCAGCGCGCGCAGCGCCTCGGCAGCCGTGCACGGGATAGCCGCCGTTTCGGGGCGACCGGCGACCCGGGGCAACAAAAGGGCGCGCAGCGGCAGCGTCGCAACCAGGCTCGCGGGGCGGTACCGGTGAAGGTCGAGCAGCACCTTGCCGCTGCACGGTTCCGACCCGCACCGGACGGCCGACCGCAGGGCGGGGAAATTCTCGAGATGGGCCCGCTCGAGCTTGGCGGAATTGTACAGGCTGTAAACGCGCGGTTCGCCCTGCGTCGCCACCAGACAATAGTCGTCACCCAGGTAGTGCCAGCCGCCTGTCAGAGCAGCCAGTGCAGCGGTCGACTTTCCGCTTCCCCCTTTTCCCGCCAGCAGCACCGCGTCCCGCCCGTACCCGACTGCGGCGGCATGCACCAACCGGCAACCGTACACCTCCATCCACCAGTGGAGTGCGGCGCGCAGCGGCGCGCCGCGTTCGTGAATCGGAACTTCACCCGCATCGGGAATCCAATAGAGCGCCCAGTGCGTGGCCGCGTCCAGCATGGTCAGCGCACCCGATACCACGGAGACGGCCGCCCGGACACGGCCGTTTTCGACAAAGCGCAGGTCGGCTCGCGCCGCTTGCACCCGCCAGTCCCAAGGGCAGTCCGGGATCGGCGTCGCGGTCGAGCGGCTGTCCCACAGGCATACGGTCAGATCCGCGTCCGGCGCAGCGCCGGGTTGTGCCAGATGCTCCAGGGCGGGCGCGACGGACGGCACGAGCGCCGACCCGGCGAAGCACAGGCGCAGCGTGCGGCCTGCAATCGCATAGCGGTGCTCGATCGCGCCCCCGGCCGCGCGCTCGGCTTGCCGATAGGCGCGGCAAGCGCTCTCGAAAAAATCAACGGCCGATGCTTCCGTCATTCTTCCTCACGAGCCGCGGCCGAACGCCCGTCGCAGGAGCGCTCGCAGCCGCCCGCCGGCGCCGCGCGCCCACCGGAAACCGATCGCGGCATAGTTTCTCCGAGCCAGAGCGAACGCGTCATCCTGCGGCCGGTAGCCGGGCACTGCACCGCCTGTCCCCTCGATCGCCGGTCTCCCTCTGTTGCGCGAGACTCCGGGGAAGATGCCGAAGCGCAGATCATCGGGCGCCTCCAGGGCGGCGCTCACCAGCCGGATCAGGTCCTCGTGCGTGAGAACGGCGTCCAGGAAAGGCCCACCGGGCACCAGGCGCGGGTCATCGCGCGCCATGACCCAGCCGAGGCGCAGGCAGACGACCGACATGTTCCTTCCGTGCGCGTAGAACGCCCCCAGGGCCTCGCCCCAGGCCTTGGTCGCGCCGTACAGGTCGCGCGGGCGTGCCGGCGCGTCCGTGCGCAACTGCACCTCCGGCGGATGCGCGCCGACGGCATGCAGGCTGCTCGCAAAAACGACCCGCCGGCAACCGGACGCGGAGGCCGCCTCGAAGAGATTGTATACGCCGGCGATGTTCGGCGCCCACAACTCGTCCCAGGTCGCATTCTCGTCCGCCATGGCCGCAAGGTGCAGAACACATTCGGCCTGCCTGCAGAGCGCGCGCAGGGCATCGAAATCAGCGAGGTCCGCCTGGACAAAAGGCCGCCCTCGTGTTTCGCCTACAGGTCGGCGATCGGTCAGGATCCAATCGTGACGGTCCGCGAGGTGCGCCAGGATCACCCGGCCGATCTTGCCGGCAGCTCCGGTGAGAAGTACGCGCATGCGAATCCTACTCTGCTGCCGGGTCCTTCCTGATCGGCCAGCCTTGCTCGTCCACTTCGTGGATGGGGTCCAGGAGAAGAAGAGCCTGCATGTCGGTGTACTTGCGCAGCACCGGCGCCCGGAAAGCGCAAGGCGCCTCCGGGCCCGGCGCGTCGCACCGCGCGGATTGATGCGCAGCGTCCGCGGCGGAATCGCAGGGCACGATCAGGCACTCGTCCTCGAGTTCCTTCAGGAAGCACGCCACCGCCCGCTCGATTTCGGCGCGCGCGCCTGTGTATCGGGCGCACAGCCAGCCGACCAGAGCGCCGTAGGTCGAATTGCGCGCGATCCCTTCCCAGATCACGGCGCCGATTCCATCGGTGCTGAAATATGCGCCGGTTTCGAAATCGATGATGACCGTTTCGCCGTCGATGGTCTGGTGGGCCACCCTCGGGGTGTTGACCCGGAACGCGATCTCCGCAACGAGATTCTCCATGCTCTTCTCCTTCGGGCCTCACAGCCGGGCGCCGGCGGTGTGAACCCGGGGCCCTCGACCCGGCCGCAATCATACCCGTTGCGCGCGGTCCCTTCCAGGGTCGAAAGTTCGTACCAGCCGGTCCGGCGGGGCACGTGGCGGGTCCGGGCCTGCTCGCAAAGGGGGTGGGAAAACGGAAAATGGGGACGCTCACCAGTTTTGGCGGCGACGGGATCCGATCGTCCGCGGGCTCTGCTCATCGAAAATGGTGAGCGTCCCTATTTTCCGCGGTGTAGCGCTCGCGGATCATGCGGTGCGCTTCGCGGAACGGCACGCCCTGCTGCACCAGGCGATAGGCCTCCTCGGTGGCATAGATCTCACGCGTCATGGCTGCGGCGCAGGCCGCGGCGTCGATCTCGAATGCGGCCGCGACGCGGCTCATGATCTCGAGCGATTCCAGGGTGGTGTCGAGCGCACGGAACAGCGGCTCCTTGGTCAGGCCGAGATCCCGCTGGTAGCCGCTCGTCAGGTTGCCGATCATCCGCTTGATCTCGAATTCGGCCGCCAGCACCACGTGGTACTTGCCGCGCACCAGCTCGAGCACATCAGGATTCTTTTTCTGCGGCATGATGGAGCTGCCCATGGTAAACGACTCGGGCAGAGTGACGAACCCGAATTCTCTCGTCGAGTAAAGCAGCAGGTCCGAAGCCAGACGGTTGAGCACCAGCATGATCTGGCTCAGAACGTTCACGATCGCGCCTTCGAACTTCCCGCGGCTCAGTTGCGCGTACAGCGGGTTCTGCTGGACGCGCGCGAACCCCAGGCATTCGGCCGCCCCATTGCGGTCCAGGCTGAAGACCGGCACGCCATAGCCGGCGCCCGTGCCCAGGGGAGACTGATCGATGAGCGCGGCGGTCGCCTGCAGGAGCTCGAGGTCGTCGGCCGCGGCCTCGACGAAGGCGCCCAACCATGTTCCCGCCGTGGTCGGCATCGCTCTCTGCATATGGGTATAGCCCGGCATGGGGATGTGCCCCTGGCGAGCGATGGATTCCAGCAGGGCATCCCGGAAGCGGCACAGCGCCTGTCGCACCCGGGCGAGCTCCGCCTTTTCGAACAGGCGCAGCGCGGTGAGCACTTGGTCGTTGCGGGATCGGCCGACGTGGATCTTGGCGCCCGCGGGACCGACGTTGGCGGTCAGCCATTCCTCGATGGCCGTGTGGCAGTCCTCCTGCTCGGGACGGATGTGGAATTCGCCCCGGCGGTGCAGCTCCTTGATGCGCTCCAGTCCCCGGATCAGCGCCTGGGCTTCGTCTGCGGTCAGCAGGCCGGCCTTTTCCAGCGTGCGCACGTGGGCCAGGGAGCCGTCGCAATCGTAAGGCACCAGCCGTTGATCCAATAGATACTCGTTGCCCGCGGAAAAGGCGAGCATCCCGGGATCGGTCGACGCCTTGCCGCCCCAGAGCGTCATGGCTCCACTCCCCAGGCCTTGTGCTTCCGCCGCATGATGGCATTGTGCGCCATCAGCCGGATGGCGTTGATCTTGATGAAGCCGGCGGAATCCTGCTGGTTGAATCCGCCCTCGATATCCATGCTGGAAAGCTCCTGGTCGTACAGCGAACTGGAGCTGCGGCGCGCCGTGGCATAGACGGTCCCCTTGTACAGCTTCAGCCACACATCCCCGTCGATGACTTCCTGGCTCTTGTCGATCGCCGCCATGAGGAAATCCATTTCGGGACTGAACCAGAAGCCGTAGTAGATCAGCTCGGAGAGCTTGGCGCTCAGCATGTCGCGCAGGCGCATGACCTCGCGGTCCATGGCGATGCTCTCGATGTCGCGATGGGCCACGTGCAGGATGGTGCCGCCCGGGGTCTCGTAGACGCCGCGCGACTTGACGCCGACGAAACGGTTTTCGACCATGTCCATGCGCCCGATGCCGTTTTCCCTCCCCAGCTGGTTGAGGTACATGAAGAGTTCCAGCGGCCGCGTCTTCACCGTCCCGTCGTCCAGGTTTTCCACGCGCACCGGTATGCCGTCCTTGAAGCTGATGACGATGTGGGTGGGGCGGTCGGGAGCCTTCTCGGGCGCCACGGTGCGCGAGTATATCTCCTCGGCGGCCGGCCTGGCCGGGTCTTCGAGGATTCCGGCCTCGTGGCTGATATGCAACAGGTTGTCGTCCTCGCTGTAGGGCTTCTCGGCGGTCGCCTGCACTTCGATACCGTGTTCGCGCGCGTAGGCGAGCATGTCGCTGCGCCCCCGGAAGCGAGCGAGGAACTCGGGCATCTTCCAGGGAGAGATCACCCGGATCTGCGGGTTGAGGGCGTAGTAGCTGAGCTCGAAGCGAACCTGGTCGTTGCCTTTGCCTGTGGCGCCGTGCGCCACGTAGGGCGCATCTTCCAGCGCGGCGATTTCGATCTGCCTCTTGGCGATCAGCGGGCGCGCGAGTGCGGTGCCGAGGAGATAGCGGCCTTCGTAGATGGCGTTGGCCTTGAAGGCCGGAAAGATGAAGCGGGTGACGAACTCCTCCCTGAGGTCCTCGACGTAGACCCTGACGGCGCCGGTCTTGAGCGCCTTGGCGCGCACTTTTTCGAGATCGTCCTGCTGGCCGACGTCGGCGACGTAGGCCACCACCTCGTAGCCCTGTTCGAGCAGCCACTTGAGTATGACGGACGTGTCGAGCCCGCCGCTATAGGCCAATACGACTTTGCGACTCATGCTCCCTTTGTCCTCCTCTTTTTAATGGATTGCCGGAGCCCGTTGCCCGGCCCGACCGCTGCGCCATCAACATAGGGTATTGCACCGCCGCGATGCAACGAGATTCGCTCATGACCGTGGAACTGCGGTGTCTTCGGCCGCCGATTCACAAGCCCGGGCAGCGCTATGCGGGCCGTGCGATTTCGCTTGACGCACCGCGGGAGCGGCGCTATACGAGGGGGCATCACGGGCAGGATGTCGCGGGCCCGTAATGCTTTTGCCGTCAGCAAGGTCCGCCCTCCCGCCGCATCGGCGGGGTCGGCGGCGGGCCGCGGCGAACTCCCGCCCGCTCCGAAGGAGGGAGTCCATGATAGACAGGATCAATCGGTGCATGTCCCCATATGCGCCTGCCTTGCTGCTATTGCTCGGCATGGCATTGAGCGCGCCCGGCACGATTGAGGCCCAGGTTACGACCGCCCGGCTCGAGGGAATCGTCAAGGACAGTACCGGCGCCATCATACCGGGCGCCACCGTGGTGGTCACCAACACGGGGACCAACATCCCATATGAAGCGCAGACCAACATGGTCGGCTTCTTCGTGCTGCCGCAGCTCCCGCCGGGCACTTACACCGTCTCGTGCGAGATCCCGGGCTTCAAGCGCAGCGTCATCCAGGACCTCAGGCTGCAGGTCGGCGACACCCGCTCGGTGCAGCTCGTCCTCGAACCCGGGCAAATCACCGAGCAGATCATGGTGACCGCGGAGGTCACGCCGGTCGACCTGACATCGCAGAACATCCGCAGCGTCGTCCAGCAGCAGCAGATCACGGATCTTCCGCTCAACGGGCGCAATCCGATGAATCTCTTCTTTCTGCAGGCCGGCGCCAACCCGATCGTCGCCGCGCATTCCCAGGAAAGCGCGTCCACCTTCAATCAGCAGCATCGGGGCAACGTCGACGGCCTCAGGGTCGTCGCCAACAACGTGACCGTGGAAGGGATCTGGGCTCAGGACTCGCTGCTGGAGAACGGCCCGGGAATGGTCTCGCTCCCCACTCCCGTCGATGCGCTGGCCGAATACAGTGTCGTGACCTCGAGCGCCTCCGCCGAATTCGGCCGGGGTGGCGGCGCGCAGGTGCAGGCGATATACAAATCCGGCACCAACGAGTTCCACGGCACCGCTTATGAATTCAACCGCAACACGGTATACAACGCCAACAATTTCTTCCTGAACCGGGTCAAGACTGCAGACGGTTCGCGCGCCAAGCGCCCGGTCTTCCTGCGCAACCAGTTCGGCTTCAGCCTCGGCGGCCCCATCCGCAAGGAACGGATCTTCTTCTTCTTCACCTACGAGGGGCAACGCGAGCGCCAGGCCACGATCGTCAACCGCAACGTCTTCACGAAATCCCTCAGGGACGGAACTTTCCGTTACTACAACAAGGGGAAGAACTCCGTCTCGCTCGTGGATCCCGCGACCGGCGCCCCCAAGGTGGCGGCCGAGGACATCTCCACGATCGACCTGCTGGCGGTCGATTCCACCCGGCTGGGCTTCGATACCTCCGGAAAAGTCGCCGGCATCCTGAAACAGGTGCCTCTGCCCAATAATTTCGACATCGGCGACGGCTTCAACACGGCGGGCTACCGCTATACCTCCCCGCTGCCCGACGACTACAACCAGTACGTGGCCAAGGGCGACATCGTGCTGTCGCCGAGCCACCGGCTCAGCATCAGTCACGGCTATTCGCGGGAGTTCACCAACGGGCCCGCCATGTTTTCGGGCTACCCGCAGTTCAGCACCAAGGAAATACGCAAGGGCGCCGTCATCGCCTTCAACTCCAACTTCTCGCCCACATGGCTCAACGAATTCCGCGCGGGAGCCCAGCTGCGTTCGTGGCACTACTTCCAGCCCAACCCCGCGAATTTCGATATCAAAGGAAATTACCAGCTGGCCGGCCTGGGATCGGGCAGAGGCGGCGCACCCAACGGCAATCCCATCGGCGTCTTTCTCACCCAGGAAGCCCCCACCCCCGCGTTCAATTTCAACGACAACGTCACCAAGATCCGGGGCAACCACACCTTCAAGGGAGGCGTCGATGTGCGGATTCTCCGCTCCAATGTGAACTTCGGCGGGGATTATTACATCCCGGTTCTGTCGACCGACAACGCGTTCAATCCGGCGAACATTCCCGCCCTTCCGGGTCTGAGTTCCGACGATCGGGCGCGCGCCCAGTAGCTCACCAACGACCTGACTGGAACGATCGGCTATATCCAGCAGGATTTCAAGACCAACAGCAAGAGCGGCTTCACGCCCTACGAGCCGCCGCATCGGTACTGGCGCGCGCGCGAATACAGCTTCTTTTTCCAGGACACCTGGAAGCTCACCCCCCACCTGACCGTCAATCTGGGAGTGCGCTACGAGCTTTTCGGCGTCCCGTACGAGGCGAAGGGCATCTTCACCCAACCGATCGGCGGGGTGAAGGGCATTTACGGCGTTGCGGGACCGCTCGGGCAGCCGACGCAGACGGGATTCGCCGAAGACGGGGGTTCCAAGGTTTACAGCGTCGACTGGAACAATTTCGCGCCCAATGTCGGATTCACCTGGGACCCGTTCAAGGACGGCAAGACCAGCCTCAGCGCCAGCTATCGGACCGCCTATGACCGAGTGGCGATAACCCAGCACCTGTTCCTCGACTACTCGAACGAGGGTACCACGGCGACCGTTCGTATCTTCCCCAAGATCCGCTTCTCCGACCCGATCATTTACCAATCGGTCGGCGGGCAGCCGCCCATCTTCCCCATCGCGACGCCGAAGCTGTTCGCTCCGATCGGCAACCTGCGCGCGGGGCAGGCGAACACCGTCGACCCCAGCTTGTATGTTCCCTATACCAACAACTGGTCACTGCGCCTGCAGAGAGAAATCCTGCGCCGGATGACCCTGAGCATCGCTTATGTGGGCAACAAGGGCACGGGCCTGCACCGCGCCTTCAATATCAATCAGGTCGAAATCCGCAAGAACGGCTTCCTGGCGGCCTTCCTCGCCGCGCAGCGCAACCTGGCCAAGAACGGCAGCCCGAATGTGGGCGAGCCCATCGGCATTCTGGGACAGATCTTCCCGCCCGGAGCCTCGGGCACGGTGGGCAGCATCCCGGCTTCGCTGAACACCAACATCTCCCAGGGCCAGGCGGCCCTGGTAGCCGATCAGATCGACCGTGGGCTGGTGGGCGGCCTGGGGCCCGGCGGACTGCTCGCCAATGCCGGGCTGGCGCAGACGCTGATCCGCATCAATCCCCAGTTCCTCAATGCCAACATCGTCGGCAACAACAGCAACTCCACCTGGCACGGAATGAAGCTGGAATTGACGCGGCGCTATTCGGCCGGCGTGTACTTCCAGGTCAACTACACCCTGAGCAAGGGCCTGACCGACTATGTGGGAGGCCAGTCGCAGGCCGACAACTACCGCGACAACGCCAACTACCGGCTGGACAAGACCCTGGCCAACTTCGACGCCACGCACGTGATCAACGCCAACGGTATCTGGCAGCTCCCCTTCGGCAAGGGCCGGCGCTGGCTGGGCAACTCCCGCGGGCTCGTCGATCACGTCGTAGGCGGCTGGCAGCTGAACGGCATCTTCGGCTTCACCACCGGGTGGCCGCTCACGGTCGACACCGGCCGGTACAACCTCACCCTGGGGGATACCTCGACGGCGGACTACTCGGGGAAGAGCTACAAGATATTCAATAAGATCATCCGCGGGGAGCAGATCACCACCCTCACCCCGGAAGACAAGACCCTGTTCACCAATCCGCCCGCGGGAAGTCCCGGCGGCACGCCGCAGAGAGCGTTCCGCGGGTTGAATTTCGTGAATCTCGATACCAGCCTCTTCAAGGATTTCTACATGACCGAGGAAAAGAGGCTGCAGATGCGCTTCGAGTTCTTCAACCTGTTCAATTACACCCGCTTCGACCAGCGCCAGCTGACGACCAACATCAACTCACCCTCGTTCGGAAACGTGACCGCCGCGCTCAATCCGCGCATCATACAGTTTGCGGCGCGTTTCATATTCTGATGCAGCCGCCGCCGGGCTCCGCGCCCGGCGGCGGACGCGTGACGGGCGTGCCATGATGCGTTATGCCGGGACAGGCCCGCGACGATGCGTGCTGCCGGCCGCACTGCTGCTGTGCCTCGGCACAGCGCCTGCGGTTGCGGCCGGCGAACGTGTCGCCCCGCAGGACCGCCCGGCCGTCCGGGCGGAATCGGCGGGCAGGCCGGCGGCGCAATACAAGAAATGGGTCGAGGAAGACGTCGTCTACATCATCTCTCCCGAAGAGCGGGAGATCTTTCTCAAGCTCACAACCGACGAGGAACGCGACCGATTCATCGAACAGTTTTGGGCACGCCGGGACCCGAACCCGTCGACACCCGAGAACGAATACCGCGAGGAGCATTATCGGCGGATCCAGTATGCCAACCAGCATTTCCACGCCGGCATCCCCGGGTGGCGCACCGACCGCGGCTGGATCTATATCGTTTACGGACCTCCGGACCGGATCGAGTCGCATCCGGCCGGGGGCCAGTACCTGCGTCCGGCGCACGAAGGCGGAGGTCAGACCTCGACCTACCCGTTCGAACGCTGGGAGTACCGTCACCTCGAAGGCATCGGCGACGATGTCGAAATCGAGTTCGTGGACGTCTCCGGCGGAAATCTCTTCGAGCTCACCACGGACCCGTTCAAGAAGGACGAACTCCTCCATGTTCCCGGCATGGGCCTGACGGACCGCGAGCGCTGGCCCGCCCCGGGCGACGACCCCGAGGACTTGCGCCGCAGCCGCGTTCTGGGAATCCGCGACGCCGGTTCCGCCCGGCGCATGGGGATATACGCCGAGCCGGCGCGATACAGCCCGTTCGCGCGCACCGAACTCGCCGCGAGCCTGATGAAGCCTCCCCCGATACGTTTCCCTGACCTGCGTGCCAAGGTCGAGGCGAAGGTGACCTACGACGCCCTCCCCTTCCGCATGTCCCATCACGTGACTCGGCTGGGCGATGCGGAGGCCTTGGTCGCTCTGACCATCGGCATCCCGAACTCCGCCCTGGCATTCAAGCAGGAGGCCGGGTCTTGGACCAACCGGCTGCAGGTATACGGTCGAGTCGTATCGCTCTCGGGCAAAGTCGCTTACGAATTCGACGACGAGGTCGCCGTCAGTTACCCCGTCACGCAGCGGCAGCCCGCCGAAGGGATCCGCGACCGGCAGACCCTGTACCGCCGGCCGCTCGCCCTGCGGCCCGGGAGATACAAGCTCGAGGTGCTGGTCCGCGAAGATCCCTCCGGCACCATGGGCACAGCGTCGACGAGCCTCGTAATACCGGACCTCTCGAAAAGCGATGAATTGAAGATGAGCCCGGTGGTGCTGGCGGCCAATCTCGACAGGGCGGCGCCGGACCGCCTGCGGGGCCGGGAATATCTGGCCGGTCAGTTCAGGATACAGCCGCAGGCGGACGCAGCCTTCGACCGGCAAGGGTATGTGGCTTTCTATTTCGAGGTATACGACTTCGCCGTCGACCCGTCCAGCGGGACGCCGGCCCTGTCGGTCGAGTACGCCCTCGCGCCCGCAGATGCCTCGCCCGGCAGGGCCTTTCGCGACATCAGCCGCGGAGTACTTTTCGAGGGGGATCGGGTCCTGGTACCGCGCCAGCTGAGTCTTGCGAGCTACGAGCCCGGTGACTACGAGCTGACCCTGCGGGCGACGGACCGCATCACGGGGCGGACGGTGCAGCAGGTCGCCCGCTTCACCGTCCGCTGAACTTCTCTCTCGGGGTGCCCGCTCCATCGGCAGAGAGCGTGTTCGGCCGCCTGTCCTCCCCTGTTCAGCGCGGCGCGCCGGCCGGCGCCCGCGGGGTGATGTGCGGGATGCCGGCGTCGCGCATCGTCTTGTTGAGCCGCTGGAGATCCTCGTCGATCAGGCGCCGCACGCGCTCCTGGGCCTGTTTGACGGCCGCCTCGAGCGCCTTGATTTCCCCGAGCTGCCAGGCCGTGGGCGCGGCGCTCCATCCTTCGAGCGCACTCAACAGCGAACTCACACGCTGCGGCAGCGGCGTCGGCCTCTCGACAAGCGGCGGGCCGGCCGCGCCGAGCGCCTGGACCTCGCCGGGGGGTGTGCCAAACAGGGGGTAGACTTCGTCGATCCTCGCGAGCAGATTCTCGGCCGCCTTGCGGACATCGTCGGGGACTCGCGCCGCGCCGGCCTGTGCCCAACTTTCCCTGGCGGCGACCAAGCTGGCACGCAATCCTGTCAGGTCGCGCATCGATTGGGTAGCAGCGGCGCTCAGCGGCAGCAGCCGGTCGATAGCACTGCGCCGCGCCGCGCGGTCGGCATCCGAGAGCACGACACGCGGATCCTCCTCCACACGCAAAGGCTTGGAGCTTTGCCAGCGCCCGGGCTGCTGCCCGGCCGAATCCCCGTCGTCGTCGCCGGCACTCGAACCGGCCTGAGGTGCCGGGACGACGTCGACGCGCACGGTGTACTCGCCCGGGTCGACGCGCGGGCCGGCCGCGGGCGGCGCACCGGGAGCCGGCGGCACCGGGGAATCCTGGCGGAAGTCCCAGACGGCGCGGTTGATGCCGGCCTCCGCCCGACAAGGAGGCGTCCCCGGACCCCCGCAGAACATGTGCCGCACTTCCCTGCCCTGGCGGTCGAGGATGGTGATGCGCACCCGCTCGCTCTCAGGCAGCGCCGCCTTCAGGTAATAGTGAATGAGCGCGCCGTTGGGAGCGTTGGGCGAAATATATATCTTGTGGCCGGTCGAGGCCTTGTGGTTGTAAAGCCGCCACTGGATCGCCGGCCGGATGTCGAACAGATACAGGTCGGAATCGAGCACCTTGGCGTTCAGCTGCTCGAGCGGCGTTATGTCGTCCAGAATCCAGATGGAGCGGCCGTGGGTGCCGAATATCAGATCGTTGTCGCGCGGGTGAATGAGAATGTCATCGACCGGCACCGTGGGCAGGTTCATCTTGATCCTGGCCCAGCTTGCGCCCCGGTCGAATGAGACGTAGGCGCCGTACTCCGTGCCGACGAAAAGCAGGTCGGGGTTGCGGTGATGTTCCCGGATGACGTTGGCGATACCGCGGTTCCTGGGCAGGCCCGCCCCGATATTCTTCCAGGTTTCACCGTAATCCGTGGTCATGAAGACGTAGATCTCGAAATCGTCGCTCCGGTGGCCGTCGAAGGTGACATAGGCCGTGCCCTCGGCATGGTGGGACGCTTCGACACGGCTCACATAGGTGCCTTTGGGCACGCCGGGCACGCGATCGGCCACGTTCTTCCAGGTCCTGCCGCCGTCGCGCGTCACCTGCAGGTTGCCGTCGTCCGTCCCGACCCAGATCACCTGGGGCGAGCGCGGCGATTCGCTGATCGTGGTGATGCAGGGGAAGTGCTGCACGCCGTCGTGCCGCGACAGGGTATCGCGATCCGGAACCTTCCCCATGATCGGCAGCTTGTTGCGGTCCACACCGGTCGTCAGATCGGGGCTGGCCTTGGTCCAGCTGTCGCCCCGGTCGGGGGACTTGAACAGGAAGTTGCCGCCGTAATAGATGGTCTTGGGGTCGTGCGCCGAAATGACGATCGGCGAGTTCCACTGGAAGCGATAGCGCGCTTCGCCCTCCGCCTCGCGCGGCCGGATGGACTTCGATTCCCCCGTCTTGAGATTGCGCCGGCTCAGGTTGCCGTCCTGCGACTCCGAATAGAGTATGTCCGGGTCGGTCGGGTCGATCTTGACGTAGAAGCCGTCGCCGCCGCCGACGTTGACCCATTCGTCGTTGGTGATGCCGCGGGCGTACAGCGTGGAACTGGGGCCGCACCATGAGCCGTTGTCCTGCAGGCCGCCGCATACGCGGTAAGGCTTCTGCATGTCGGCGCCCACCTCGTAGAACTGGCCGAGCGGGATCGTGTTGACGAAATCCCACGTGCGGCCCGCATCGTAGCTCCAGTGAATGCCTCCGTCGCTGCCGACGATCATGTGGTTCGAGTCCCTCGGGTTGATCCACATGGCATGGTAGTCGCCGTGGATCCGCTGGACGCGGTTGGTGACGAAGGTCCTGCCCCCGTCCTCCGAGTAATACATGGAGGCCCCCATGACCCAGATGCGCAGGTCGTTGTTCGGATCGATCTGGAACTTGCTGTAGTACATGGGCCGGGGATTGACCGAGCTCATCCGGGTCCAGGTCTCACCCTTGTCCTCGCTGCGGAAGACGCCGCCGTCGCGATGCTCGACGAGCGCATAGACGATCGCGGGATTGCGCCGATAGATCGTGACGCCGATGCGCCCGACCTCGCCCCCTTTTTCGTAGGGAAGGCCGCGCGTGAGCTTTCTCCAGTTCGCGCCGCCGTCGGTGGTCTTGTACAGGGCGCCGTGCGGCCCGCTGCCGTTGAATCCGAAGACGGTGCGGCGCCGCTGGTAGGCGCCGGCATAGAGCGTGTCGGGGCTCTCGGGGTCGATGGCGATATCGTTCACGCCGGTGTCTTCATTGATGAAAAGCACCAGGTTCCATGTCTTGCCCCCGTCCGTGGACTTGTAGACGCCGCGCTCCTTGCTCGGCCCCCAGAGCCGCCCGGCGGCGGCGACGTAGACCACGTTAGGATCGTTCGGATGCACGACCACCCGCCCGATGTGGTGCGTCGCTTCGAGGCCGAGGTGCTGCCACGTCCTGCCGCCGTCGAGCGACTTGTAGACGCCGTTGCCCCAGGAGGAACTCTGGCGGTTGTTCGACTCGCCCGTCCCCACGTAAATGATCGAGGGATCCGAGGGCGCGATCGCCATGTCTCCGATGGTCGAAACCGCTTCGTTGTCGAAAATCGGCTCCCAAGTGGTACCGCCGTTGACGGTCTTCCAGATGCCCCCGGATGCCGTGCCGACGTAAACGATCCGGGGATCACTTTCCACGACGGCAAAGTCGTCGATGCGGCCGCCCATGATGGCGGGCCCGATGTTGCGCCAGGTAAGATTCTTCAGGGCGGCTTCGTAGCGCGACCCCGCCTGTCCCGCGAGCGCCCGCGGGATGACGAGCGGCAGCAGCCACGCCGCCAGCAACAATGCAAAGCGTATGCGCATAATGTGCTTCATGATCCACCTCCGTTCGTGTGGCAAAACCCCCATTGCCGAAAATATAGGAACAGCCGCGTGCCGGCGCAACAAAAAACGGCCGCCTTACGGCACAGATTCCCTCCCGGGGCGGCCGCGGCCGGCACGCGGGAGAGCGGTTTCCGAGACGGCAGAAAGCGGGGAAATCGTGTTAGGATATTTGGCGGCGCATACGCCCGCAGCGCTGAAAGCGAGGTACCGATGAACACGCACCGCCCGCAACGTGTCGCGCTCCGTGCCGCGAGCCTCCTGGTCGCCCTGATCGCCTATGCCGGCCCCAAGGAATTCTGGGAGACCAAGCCCTACACCGAATGGAGCGCCAAGGAAGTGGAAAGGTTGCTTCTCAAGGATTCCCCCTGGACGCAGACCCTGCTGCTCGATGCTCCGCCCACGTCGGTCAACATAGGATCGACATCGACGGGTGCCGACCGGCCGAGCCGGGGCGGCGGCGCGACCAAGGTCATCGTCAACTGGTACGCCCGGCCCATACGCGAAGCCGTGGTGCGCCAGATGATGCTCCTTCGCCCGGAGACCCCCAAGGAGAGGCTGGATGCGATCCTGAACCATGCATCGCAGTTCCACGAGCTGCTCGTCACGGGCTTGTCGCTCGCACGCGCGCGCGAAGGAAGCGAGGAGTTCGCGCGGTTCAAGGAAAAGACCTACCTCGAAAAAAAGAACAAGGAAAAACTCCCCCTGGTGAACGTCATCGTGCCGCGCGGCCGGGATCAGGCCACGACCCTGCAATTCCCCAAGGAGATCGGCGGCAAGCCCACGGTGACGCCGGAAGACAAGGAGGTGACCCTGGTCATCCTGATCGGGGAGAAGACATGCAAGTTCAAATTCAAACTGGCCGAGATGACCATAGCGGACAAGCTGGAGATATAGATCGGCGAGCGAGCCGCGCCTGAAAAAGGGGCACGGATGACCCGTGCCCCTTTTTTTCGGGCGCCTTTCGACAAAATCACCAGTTTATGCGCAAGACGATCTGGCCGATGCGGCCGCCGGGATCGTTGGTGTTCGACGAGTCGGAATAGGCCGACGTCACCTGGCCGAAGGTCGCGCTGGTGAAGTTGGTCAGGTTCGTGTTCATCAGGAAGTTGACGTTGTTGAAGGCATTCAGGAACTCGGCGCGCAGCTCGAAATTGACGCGCTCGGTAATGTTGACCCGTTTGATGGCGCTCAGGTCGAAGCGCACGAATTTCGGGCCGTAGACGTAGACTGCAGTGGCGGCACATTCATTTCCGGCCACCTGCATGCAGTCCGGGCCGTTGGCCGGCGCGAGATAGCGCCCGCTGGGCGCACCCAACGCTCCATAGCCGGTGGCGCTTGTCGCAGAAACGCTGAACGCCTTGATCGTATTGTCGATGATCTCCTTGGGCAGGGCATAGATCACCTTGTTGGCATCATCGAAGTGCAGCTTGAAAAGCTGGCGCAGCTCCTTCTCGGTCATGCCCACCAGCCTGACGTTGCCGAAGCTCCTCTGGGAGCCGCTCTGCACGCGGCCGGCACCCGCGAATTCCCAGCCGCCGATCAGCCGGTCGAGCCAGCCGGGTGCGTCGCCGAGCAGGAACCGCCCGCGCCCGAAGGGCATTTCATAAACCCAGTTGACCTTGAAGGCATGCCGGAGCGTGTCGCTCAGCGTGTTGATGCGCGGCACTCGGAAGGAGATGCGCGATGATTCAAACCCCTTGGCAAAGGTGTAGTTGGCCTGCATCAGGAGCCCCCTCGACATGCGGCGGTTCAGCTCGATCTGCAAGCCGTCGTAGCGCGTGTAGCCGCCGTTGCCGTAAACGTTGGCACCGCCCCGCAGATCGGGATTGGTCAGCATGAAGTTGGCCGGCAGGCCGGCAGCCAAAGCATTGGCCCGGCGCGTGGCGTCGGAATGCAGGTTCGAGGCATAGGTGAGCGGCTGGGGGTAATACAACGCCAGCGTATCCACCCAGGTGGAGCTGGCAAAGTTGGTCGACGTGTAATGAGCCGGATTGTTGGGATCCCCGACCCCACGGAAGTAGGCCAGCGTGATGGGGAGCGGATAGGTTCCCGTATTGGGCCCATAGTAACGGAAGTTGCTGCCGCGCCCTGCCGCTATGTTGGCCTGCAGGTTGGCCTGGGCCAGCTTGAACTCCTCGAACAGCCCGTTTTCCAGGACGTTGTGCTCGACGCTGTTGAAGTTGTAGGTCGTCCAGCCCTGCAGGTGGCGCGTGCCGACATAGCGCACTTCGAGGGCCATGCCCTTGCTCAGCTCGCGCTGAACGCCGAAACTCCAGGACTGGGCGTAAGGGACCTTGATCTTCGGGTCGAACACGTTGACCGAATTGGTAATCGACACGAACGGCGCTCCGGTCATGGGATATACAGGATCGGTCGGGAACGCGGGAGGCCCGAGCCGGCTGGTCTCGCGCAGCAGGACGGGCAGGACATCCGAGCCGACGCCGGTGACCAGATTGCCGATCGTCATGTTGCGGTTGGTCGTAATGATGACGCCCGGATTGCTGGAGAAGAATCCGCGGAAGTCGCCGATCCCGCGGCGGCTGTAAGAAAGAGAGTATCCGCCCCGCACCACCGTGGTTCTCCCCGAACCCACGATTCTCCCGAGCCAGCCGCTGCGGAAGTTCGGGCTCCAGGCAAAACCGAACGTAGGCGCGAGGTTCCCATAGTCGATGTCATAGGCGCGCGTTCCCTTGACGAACTGGACGAACTGCGGCGCGCGGCCGGTCATGGTGCCGGGTTTGAAGAGGTTGCCGCGCCCGGATATCCCCCAGACGTCGTCAATGGTGGCCGTGGTGTAGCTGCTGTTGAGCGGATGGAAGGCGCCCTGGATTTCCCAGCGAAGCCCCAGGTTGAGAGTCAAGTTGGGCCGCATGCGCCAGGAGTCCTGAATGAACAACCCGAGTTCGTTCTGCCGCGAGCGTTCGAACGCATTGCCGAGATACTCGTACTTGCCGGTCTTTTCGACAAGGCGGGCATTGGCGTTGATCTCGGTCACGCGTCCGGTCAGGACGGCATAGATATTGCGGGCTCTGGTGAGATCCGCCGAAGCGGCGCCCGGGAAATTCGTGGTGTTGAACATGGCGTTGGCCGGGTCCTGGGTATGCGTGCCGAAAATGATGGTCGGCACGAGCGTCTGGGCGTTGTAGGTGAGCGTGACCCAGGTGAATTTGCCGCCGAAGCTGAAGCTGTGCGCGCCGCGCGTCCAGTTCAGGGTATCGCTGATGTCGCGCAGCAACGGATTACGGCGCGAAGGAGCCGTAACGGAGTGAGCGTTGCTGATGCCGGCGGCGCTCAGGCCCAGAGCGAATCCGCCCTGGTTGGCCACCGGCCCGCTGAAAGTGGCCGCGCTCGCCTCGGGATTGAAACGCGACGGCCCTCCCGAGAGGCCGGCGCGCAGCTCGTTGACCAGCCTGGGAGTCAATGTCGAACGCAGCGCCACCGATCCGGTATAGCGGTCCGCAGGCTGGGATCCTTGATTCGGGAATCCGGGGAACCTGGGCTCATAGCCGTTGAGGAAATCCGGTTTCCCCCTGCCCACGTGGTAGGTCCAGGTAACTTCCATGCGATGCTTGTCGGTCAGGTTGACGTCGAAGCGCACGGTCGGCCGGTAGCTCAGGCCCATTCCTTTGGGGCTGTAGCTGAACCTCTGCAGGTTCGGATCGGTCAGTTGCGTGATGCCGCCGACGCCCTCCGTCGCCTTGCGTATATCGGCCAGCAGTTTTCCGATAATTGGATCGATGGTCGCGGTCTGCCCGTTGCGGGCCGCTACGTCGAGCAGGTTGACCTTCCGCACCTCGGTCTGGCCGCCGACCGTGACGTTGTACTGGAAAACGCCCGCCTGGGTCTCCGGGTTGAATATGGTACGCTGGCGGTTGACCTGGGTAGGCTGGCGGAATTCCTCGTAGTTGACGAAGAAGAACGCCCGGTTGCGGCTGGTCAGCAGGCCCGGGATCAACACCGGCCCGCCCACACGGAAGCCGTATTGATTGAACAACACTCTGGCGCGCGGCGCCTTGCACCTGTCGGGCTCGTTGCGCAGCTGCTCGGGTGTACAGGCGGCTCCGGTGGGTTTGTATACCGGATCAAGATCACGGTTGTTGAACCAGTAGTTGGAATTGAGCCAGGGATTGCGATGGTACCAGTAGACGCTCCCGTTCAACTCGCTCGATCCCTGGCGCGTGACGAACCGGACCTGCACGGCGCCCATCCCCGCGCCCTGGGCCTCCGGGGTGGCCGTGGAGACGGTCACTTCCTGAACCGAGTCGAGGCTCGTGGGCACACGCGTGAACATGCCGTCCGAGGTCTTGTTGAAATTGTCCTGGATGTTGATGCCGTCGAGCGTGATATCGATCGCGCTCTCGGGCAGGCCATTGATGGTCGAGTCGCGGATGTTTCCCGACGTGTTGACCCCCGCCAACAGGGGGATGAAGTTGATCGGGTTGCGCGAGATCAGAGGCAGGTTGCCGATCTGGCTGATATTCAGCGTGGCGGCGACATTGGCCGTCTGCGTCTGCACCACCTCGCCGCCGGCCACCACCGTGACGGTTTCACTGATGCCGCCCACCTCGAGGGTCACGCGCACCGTGGTGGGAACACCGGCATTCAGGACGACGTCTTTGATCACGGCCTGCTTGAAGCCCGGCAATGAGACGGTTACCGTGTAAGTGCCCGGGCTCATAGCCGGAATGGAAAAAGTGCCGTTCTCCGCAGTGACGGTCGAGAACTTGGTGCCCACCCTGTCGTCGACCACCAGGACTTCCGCACCCGGGATGACCGCCTGCGATTGATCGGTCACCACTCCCGTCAGCGAAGACGTCGCGCCGCCCTGCGCCGGTGCATGCGATGGGAAAAGGACACCCAGAATCAACGCCGCGATCAACGCGGCCGATGCACGTTTCATTTCGCACCCCCTTCAGGATTCGGATCCGTACACTTGTACCTGCCGGGGATCCGCGGCCTGAGCTTCATACCCGGCGAAGGAGATTCCTGATATGCGGGCCCTTCCCTCGACTTCTTGATAGCAAAACGTTTGCGAGCATGTCAAGCCTGAAATGGGAGTGACCCGCGATTCCGACACCGGAAGGGATAGGAGCCATCATCTATGGAGCTCCGCTGCCGGAAGAGCAATGACCGGCACCCCGGAGCGGTGCAACAGAACAGCCCGGGCAAGGAAGGCACCGCCCGGGCTTTGCAGGTCAAGGATTGCCTGCCGCGCCTTTCCGTCGCAACGCCGTCAGGGCCCTTCGCAGATTCTCGCGTGCTTCCTCGGATGCGGGATTCAGACGCACGGCCTCCCGGTAATGCGCCACGGCCTCGCTCAAGCGCCCCAATAGCTCCAGCGCCGCGCCCAGGTTATTGTGCACGTCGGCCGCCTCGGGCGTGCGCGAAAGCGCTTTCCGGTAGTGTTCCACGGCCTGCTCGAGCCGGCCCAGTCTTTGCAATGCATTGGCGAGCCTGATGTCGGCGTCGGGATAGTCGGGCCTGATGCGCAGCGTCTCCTCATACTGGACGACGGCCTCCTCCAATCGGCCCAGGCGATGCAGCGCAAAGGCCAGATTGTTGCGCGCTTCGGCGGAATCCGGACGCAGCCGAACCGCCCGGGCGAAGTGGCCCGCCGCCTCCTCCAGCCGGCCCAGCTGGTCGAGGGCCGCACCCAGATTGTTGTGTATCTCCGCGGCATCGGGCTTGTACTCGAGTGCGATCGAGTATTGCACCACCGCTTCATCCGGACGGCCGGCCTCGTGCAGCGCGTATCCGAGGTTGAAGCGGGCCTCGGCGTAATCCGGTTTCAACCGCACGGCTTCACGGTATTCGAAGATCGCCTCGCCGAGGCGCCCCATCCGGCGCAGGGCGTCGGCGAGCCTGCAGCGGATCTCGGCCGCATCGGGCCGGAGCTCGACGGCCCGGCGAAAATGGGCCTCGGCTTCGCGCAAGCGGTCCATCTTGAGGAGGGTATTGCCCCGGTTGTAGTGAGCGTCCGCATAGTCGTGCCTGAGGCGCAACGCCTCGTCGAAGTGCTCCAACGCCTCTTCCAGGCGGCCGACCTGCTGCAGCGCACAGCCCAGATTGTTATGGGCTTCGGCTGAGTCCGGGCGCAACCTGACGGCTTCCCTGAAGTACGCCTGCGCCAGCTCGATGTTTTCGCTGAACTTCGGAAGTCCCAGGTTGATATAGGCTTCAGCCAGGTCGGGCTTGAGCCGGAGAGCCGCCGCAAAGTGCTCCTCGGCTTCCTTCTTGTCGCGGGGCAGCTCGAGAATGCCCAGATTGACGTGCGCCAGCCAGCAGGAAGGGTTGCGCCTCAGCGTGGCGCGATAGAGCGTTTCCGCGTCCGTGTATTGCCGGCTCTGGTTCCAGGTCAGCAGGGCCAAAACTGCGCATATCCCGGCAGCCGTCGCTGCCGCACTTTTTGGCCCGAGGCCGCACCGCCGCGCCAGTTGCGCCGCTCCCGCCGCAAACAGCGCGATCACCCCTATGCTCGCCAGATACTGAAAGTGATCCGCCACGAACGAGAAACGGAACGGGTACACATTGAAAAAGCCCAGCGCGGGAAAGAGCGTGCCGCCGAAATACAGCGCCGCCGCCAGCGGTGCACGCGACCGCTTGCGCACAAGCCACAGCCCGGCCACGAGCAACCCGGCCCCAAGAGGGTAGGCATAGTGCGCGACCGACACCCGGCTCACTTCCCATCGCGGATAGATGAATGTCAGGCCCGCAGGCCAGACGAGCTTGCCCAGATAAAACCAGAATGCCCGCCCGGCGATAAGCGCCCGCTCGACAAGCGTGAATGCAAACTCCGCCCCCCGGGCGCCGATCAGCGTCCGCTCCACCCAGGCGGTCAACGACCCGCCGGCCGCCCCCAGCACGAAAAACGGAACCAGCGGCACAACGTCTCCCCTCCAGCTCAGGCACCCGCGCCGATACCAGAGAACCACAAGCAGCGCGGCCGGGAGCGTCGCCGTCACGGTCTTGCTCAGGAGGCCGAGCACGAACAGCGCGAGGGCCAGTCCGTAGAAAGGCCCGGTCCTGCGCTCGTCATAGCGGAGATAGGCCAGGCCCGCGCCCAGATAAAGCACGCCCGAAAGCGTATTCTTGAGTTCGGCGATCCATGCGACCGACTCCACGTGCACCGGATGCAAGGCGAAGATCGCAGCCGCCAGCCGGGCTCCGGGCACCCCCAAGCGCGTCAATATCACGCCCAGCAGGAACGCCGACAGGGCGTGCAGCACGATATTGACCAGATGGTAGCCGAGCGTGTCCTGCCCCCACAGACGATGCTGAATCCAGAAGGCCGTATGAACCAGGGGGTAGTATTGCTGCGTCGCCCCGATCTCGAACCATATCCGCCGCAGGCCATCGGTCGTCCGCAAGTCCTCGCGGGTCATATGCCGGTCGTCATCCCATAGCACGCCCCCGCGCCAGGCCGGCTGATAAGCCGCCAGCGTCGCCACGAGCAATAAAAGAAACACAAGCCACTGCCGCCCGACACCGCCCGCAGCCTGCACCGCCCGCCGATGCGCGCGATTCTTTGCGCCCGCAACCTTTTCGACCCTCCCCTTGGCGGCCATGCCGGCGTGTATAACCGTTTTCCGCCTCGAAGGCAATGCCTGCGCTCCCCGCCCGTTGGCGCCCGCCCGGCCTTTGTGCCGCACTTCCCGTGCTTGCCGGCGCCGCGCCGGCGCGAAACAAGCGCGGGAAGCTTCTTGCAATTGCATGCATTATGGTATGCAATATGGCCCCGGTTCGCGGGCGCAACCCTCGGGGCGCGCGCCGGGGAAAACGAGCGGTGCGGCGGGGCCCGGGCCGCCTGCCGCCGGGAGAGCGATGGCAAAGTACATCCTGCTCGGCCTCTACGTTCTGGTGCTCGTCCTGAGCGGAATCGTCAACCGCAAGCACGCCCGGACTTCCGGCGGCTTCTTCCTGGGCGGCAGGGGCGTGGGTCCCGTCCTCTCGGCATTCGCCTACGTGACCACCTACATCTCGGCCGTGGCGGTGATCAATGCCGGAAAGATCGGCTGGTCCTACGGGATCGGCGCCGTCTTCAACGGGCTGGGGAACGTGCTCCTGGGAGTACTGCTCTCGTGGCTGCTTCTGGCACGCAGAACCCGCAGCATGACGATCCGCCTCAATGCCATGACGATGCCGGAATTTCTCAGAACGCGCTATGACAGCGATCTTTTCAAGCTGTTGGGGGCGGTCTGCATCTTCGTGTTCATGGTTCCCTATTCGGGATCCGTCTTCATGGGCCTGAGCTACATATCCGAAAACATCTTCCACATACCCTACCAGTTCGCCCTGATTTCCATGACCGTCCTGACGGGCATCTATCTGACGCTGGGGGGATACAAGGCAGTGGCGCTCGCCGACGCGATCCAGGGGATGATCATGATCGCGGGCGCCGTGATCATGGTTTTGTTCCTTTGGAGCGCGCCGCAGGTCGGCGGCCCGATAAGCGGCATGCGCCGCTTGTCGGCCGTGGACCCGGCGCTGACCTCGGCGTCGCTTTCAGGCACGGCCGCCTGGCTCGAGCTGGTCCCCATCATAGTGCTGACGAGCATCGGGCCGCTCGGGATGCCTCAGATGATCCAGAAGTTCTTCGCCGTCAAGGACGACCGCAGCATTGCCGCCGCAACCGTCGTGTGCACGATCAGCGCCGTCCTGATCATTCTGCCCATCCACTGGATCGGATTCATGGACCGGCTGTTCTTCGATACTCTGCCCGTGGACGCCCAGACGCTGCGCCCGAGCGCCGACCTGCTGCTGCCGCAGATGCTGGAGCGCTTCCTGCCGGAAGTCGCCCTGGCCCTGATCTTCCTGCTGATCATCTCGGCCTCCATGTCCACCCTGGCCGGCGTGGTGATGGTATCGGCCTCGTCGATATCCATGGATCTGCTGAAGGGCTATGTGAAGTCCGGGGTGAGCGACCGGACCGTCACCGCGGTCATGCGGGGCCTGTGCGTTCTGTTCATTCTCTTCTCGATCATGATCGCCGTCGAGAAGCCCGCGTCCATCCTGCTGCTGCAGAGCCTTTCCTGGGGCGCCATCAGCGGCTTTTTCCTTGCGCCCTATGTCTACGGGGTGCTGTGGCGGGGTGTGACGCGAGCCGGTGCCTTGACCGGCGCGCTGTCGGGACTCGCGATCGCCGTGATCCTGCCGGCCGTATTCGGCATGAATCCCACGAACGCAAGCTTCTGGGCCTTCCTGGTGCCTCTGATCCTGACGCCGCTTGTCAGCTCCGTCACACCCGGACTGCCTGTGGAACTTCTGTCCCTGGCTTTCGGAAGCGACGGCAGAAGCGCGCGCCACTCGAGGTGATCGAGCAAATCGAAGCCGTCACCGCCGCGCATCGGAACGCCGGCAATCGCCGCGAATACGCGAATCCCGGGCCTGGGCGATCTGTCACTGAAACCATCGCATCGGAAACGCGGATGTGATAGGGTATGGTCGGGATGCAGCGGCGGATGCCGCCGCGTGCCCGAGGCTGTCCGATGAGAATACGCAAGACAAAGACCTGAATCCGGCAACGACTGCACGTCGTGCATGTATCGATTGCCGCTCCGCCGCTCCCCTGTTCGGAGGAGGGGGCTCGAGCCCTTCCTGCGACCCCGTAGCCTCCCATGCCGGGGGCGGCGACGGAACGGCTGCCGCCCTGTGGACTGGGAGGTTTGCATGGCACTGATCACCGAAACCCTTGCCTCGATCGCTACTCCGGCCTTGCTTCTGGCAGCGCTCTTCTCGGGAGCCGTCAGTGGGCCCGCGGCTCTCTCTGAAGAGCCTGTCCTCCGCATCCAAGGAGAGGTGCTGACCCGCCTGTCGCTCTCCCTCGAAGACATCAAGGCGCTTCCTGCCTTTTTCCTGCCGGGCGTCCCCGTCATATCGGAACAGGCGCGCCGCGAAAAGGACGGAGGTTCCGCAACCCAGGCTTCCTTCCGCGGCGTCCTGCTGCGGGACCTGCTCCTCAAGGCGGGAATGAAGCACAGCCGGAAATGGGAGCCGGGAGTCTACGTACGCGCGCGTGCCGGGGACGGACGGGAGACCGCCTTCTCTTTCGGCGAGATCTTCTATTCCAGTATCGGGCGCAGCCTGCTCGTCGCTTACGAGCGCGACGCGCGGCCCTGCCCGCTGACACTCGTCGTCGGAACCGACGTATACGACGGCCGCATGTTGGCCGGCGTCAGCGACATCACGGTGGCGCGCGTCGAGCTGGAACTGCTGGCCTACGACGACAAGGATAACCAGGTCGTGCGCCCGCCGAGCACGCAGTTTGTGCTCGCCGATACCGCCGCCGGCAACCAGTGGGTTGTCAAGCCTGCCGACCTGCGGGCACTGCCGACAGTGCATCTGCCGGCAGTCGTTCTCATCGGCGATTGCGAGGGATTTCACGGAATCCATACCCTGGATGGAGTTCCGCTGGCAGTCCTGTTGAAGCATTATCTGAAGGTTCCCGACCCGGCGCCTTACCATCGTATTGTCGTCGTCAGCAGCGACGACGGGTATTGCGCGACGTTCTCTTTCGGTGAACTCTTCAATTCGCGACTCGGCCGGCAGGCCGTCGTTGCCATGGTCAAGGACGGCCGGCCGCTGTCGCCGGCCGACGGATTCGCCATGTCCGCCTGCGGCGAGGACAGCACCGGCGGTCGCTCCGTGCGGCGCATCCACAGAATCGAGGTGCGCTGAACAAACGCCGGCACTGCGGCCGCACGTTTCGCAGCCCGGCGACGGATATGCGCCGACTGCGCCGCCGCGCAGGTGGAAGCGCGTGCCGCCGGAAATACCGAATTCACGATGACCACGAGTAAACGAGAAAGGACGGAATCATGAGAGCCCGACACCTGACGATCCTCCTCGCGCTCCTGTGCGCGCTGCCGGCTGCGGCCCAGCAGCAGGCCCAGGAGAAGAAGAAACCTCTCCTGGAGCTTTTCGAAGTCGTCGTCGTCACGGCGCAACTCGAAAAACCGGAAATACCGACCACTATCGCCGAAGTCACGGCCGAGCAGATCCGGGAGCGCAATGTGAACAATCTCGGAGAAGCCTTGAGCCTGCTGCCGGGAGTGCAGTACCGGCTGGCCCGCGCCAAGACCGAACAACAGGTGACGGTGCGCGGGTTCGAGCAGGAAAAGGTGCTGATCCTCATCGACGGCATCCCGGTATCGATCCCTTACGAAGGCCAGATGAGCCTGGCGGACATCCCCGTGCAGAACATCGAATCCATCCGCCTGATCAAGGGAATCGCCTCGCCGCTGTACGGCACCAACGCCATGGGTGGAGTCGTCAATATCATCACCCGCAAGGGCGAGGCCGGGCCGACTTTTCTGGCCCAGTACGAAGGAAGCCGCTATGCGACGCACCACATCCAGGTCGGCCACGGCTGGAAAATCGGGCCCGTCGGCTACTATGCGGCCTTCAGCCATAACGAGAGCAACGGCTATCCTCTGGCGCGGCCCTTCGCGCTGCCCGAAAGCGTCCTCAAGGGCATGGCCACGGCGCCCGCCACACCGGCGAGCCTGCCCAATGTCCCGATCCCGCGCGACGAGAAAAGCCGCGACAACAGCGACTACGTGCGGGACGCCTTCACCCTGACCGGGACCGTTGCGCTGAACGCAAAAAACACCCTGGGCGTGTCGTTCGAGCACTACGACAACCGCTACGGCATCCCGCCGGTGCCGATCTACCGGGAAACCAGGCGCGGCTTCTATTACTTCCCGCGCTACTGGCGCTTCACCGACTGGAACCGCACGATGATCAACGTGGTCGAAGAAAGCCGCCTGACGGACGGCCTCATCCTGAGGTTCCGCGGCTTCTACGACAAATACGACAATCTGCTCGACATATACGACGATCCGAGCTACACGACGCAAAACCGCATCTCCCCTCCCTCGGGCAACACGCTCTACGACGATTACGACGCCGGCTTCGGCGTCTATGCCTACTGGAGGGCGACGGCGCGCAACGAGCTCCGGGCGGCTCTCAATTTCCGGCGCGACGTGCACCGCGAAACCGGCGCCGCCCCGCCTCCTGCCGGGCCGACCGACCGCCTGTCATCGGACACGTGGTCGGTGGGCATCGAAGACGAAATCCGCCTGAGCGACGGTTTCACGGTGACCCCCGGCATCGCCATCGATCGCTTCGACAAGCGGGAAAGGTTCCAGTCCTCCGTCTCCGGCCCGCCGGGCGCCGACCTGTCGAGCATCAGCCCGCAGCTGGGCATGCGTTACGACGCTTCCGGCAGCCTGAGCCTTTACGGATCCGTGGGGCGAAAGATCAGGTTCCCCACCATGCGCAACCTCTATGCCACGGGCGTCATCGGCCCGACCGGCAATCCGGATCTGGAGGAGGAGAGCACGGTCAACACCGAGATCGGCATGGAGGCGGGAGCGGCCGACAAGGTGCGCTTCGGAGCCGCCTTCTTCCACAGCCGCATCCGCAACATGATCAACTTCGACAACCTGATCGGACGCTTCGAGCAGTATCCCCGGGCTTCCATCGCCGGTGTGGAACTGAATGCGCGCGCCCGCGTGACGGAGGCCACGGACCTGCTGCTGGCCTACACCTTCATGAGATCCCGGGCCGGTGCCCCGGTAAGGATCGACAACCAGTACTTTCCGTCTCTCGTCTATCGGCCCGAGGAACTGCCGTACCGGCCGGCCCATCAGGTCGACATGGAAGTCCGGCATCGCTTCCGCTTCGGCCTCGAGGCCGGTCTCAATGGAAACTACTTCTCGGAAGCGACCTATTACGATCGCGCCGATCCCCGGGACAACAGAGTTCTGACCGCCGTCCGCGGGCGCCTGGACGGCTACCTGCTGTTGAACGCGAAACTGACCCAGAAACTGAAGAAGGGTTTCAGCGTCTACCTGGGGATCGAAAACCTCGCGAACAAGGAATACCAGACGCTGTACCTGTTCCCTGCGCCCGGGCGGACCTATCGCGGGGGCATAAGGTTCGAAATGCAATGAACGAGCCCGGCGGAAGGATCTCGTGGCCGCGGGGGCCGTCTCGCAGTCGCGGTCGCCGAGCCGGTGTGCACAGGCCGGGCCGAAGGTCTCCCGATCGACAGGCAGGGCGCGCCTATGGCGCAGCCTTTCCGACCGGCACAATCGCGAGCGGTTGCTCGTCCTCCGCCATGCCCACGACCTTCTTCACCTGGTCGTCGGTGAAAGCGCCGACCACCGTCGTTCCGAGATCCAGGGCGACCGCCTGCAGGCAGATGTTCTCGACGGCAGACCTCCATGATCGCGATCCGAGCGCAACCAGGCGCCACCCGGGACGCACGCACAAGGGACGTCATGCCCGGCATTCAGCAGGGCGATTGTGCACTCGCGCCCGGACCCGCACGTGCTCTACGTATAGGGCTCTTCGGGCCGAGGGGCAACCAAAAAACTGCAGTATCCCGGAAACACAGAGCCTCGCAGGAAAGGAATGCCGCGCGCCCCGTCCTTGAACCGCGGCGGGCCCGGCGCGAGCGCGGATCCTGTTGGCGCGGGCCGGTGCATGCTCCATAATATGGATTTCCGCACCGCCTATGCGGGAGCTCGCAGCGATGCACGACCGGTGTCCGACCAGGCTTGTATTGCTTCTTTGGGCGATCCTGTGCGCCGGCGCGGCCGCCTGCCGGCAGGTGCCGCCGTCGCCGGCGGACCCACCCGGCTACACCGTCACCGACGCACTCGGAAGGCAAGTCCACTTCCGTGAACCGCCGCGCCGCATCGCACTGTCGGGAAAAGCCGTCACCATGATCGCCCACGCGCTCTACATGTTCCCGGACGCGGGGCGGCGGATCATCGCCGCCGAAAAAACCGGCGAGGTGGTTTCCGATTTCATCAGGGCGATCGACGCCGAAGCCGCCCGCAGGCGGCCGCTTCCGGAACTTACGGGTCCCGAAGCGATCGCCGCCCAACAGCCCGATGTCGTCGTCCTCAAGAGTCACCTGGCGCAGACCCTGGGGCGCTCCCTGGAGACCTTGAAGCTGCCCGTGGTTTACGTCGACCTCGAGACGCCGGAGCAGTTCTATCGCGACCTGCGAACCCTGGGCGCCATGCTGGACCAAGGGGAGCGCGCCGAGCAGCTCATCGGCTACTTCCAGGCCGCCGCGCGCCGCGTCCGCGAAGCTGTGGCCGGTATCCCCGAACGCGACCGCCGGCGCGTGCTGGTCCTCTACTACTCCGGCAGCCGCGGCTCCGCCGCCCTGAACGTCCCGCCCGCGTCTTGGCTGCAGACCGTGATGGCCGAAATGGCCGGGGGCATTCCCGTGTGGAAGGATGCCAATCCCGGGGGCGGATGGAGCCGGGTTTCGCTCGAACAAGTCTATGCCTGGGACGCGGACGCCGTTTTCGTTGCATCGTACGCCGAGCCGAGCACCGCGGTGGTCGACCGCCTGCGGCATGATCCCCGCTGGCAGTCGCTGCGCGCGCTGCGTGCCGGCCGGCTGCACGCGTTTGCCGGCGATTTCCTCAGCTGGGACTTGCCCGACCCGCGCTGGATCCTCGGCCTGACTTGGATGGCGCGCAAGCTCTACCCCGAGCGGATGGGCGGCATCGACATCCTCGAGACGGTGCGCATGTTCTACCGGACGGCCTACGATCAGGACGATTCCTTCTTCGACCGGAAGGTCCGGCCGGTCCTGCGGGGCGATCTGCCGTGAGCGGCCCGCCCGTGTCCCCGAGCATCGCCCTGCAGCATGCGCACGAGCGTGCGAAAAACCGCAGGCGGCGCTCGCTGGCTTTGCTCGCCGCCGCCCTGCTGCTGCTCTTCGCCCTGTCCCTCGTGGCCGGCAGGTTCCCGGCGCTGCGCATGATGGCCGCCGGCGACGCCTCATCCGCTGGTCTCGCCCGCCGGCTGGTGCTCGAGCTGCGGTTGCCGCGCTGCATCGCCGCCGTGGCGGCGGGAATGTCGCTGGCCGCGGCCGGCATGGTCTTCCAGACGCTGTTCGCCAATCCCCTGGTCGAGCCCGGCCTGCTCGGCGTTTCCCAGGGCGCCGCCTTCGGCGCGGCGCTCAGCATCATCATGCTGTCGCGCTCGGCCTGGATGGTGCAGGTTTCGGCGGCGCTTTTCGCCTTCGCCGGCCTGTGGACCTCGTTCGCGCTCGCGCGCAGCATACGCTACGGCGGCTGGGTCCTGCGGCTGGTGCTCGCGGGCATCGCGGTATCGGCCATGTTTTCCGCCGGACTGGGAATCATGAAATACGTGGCCGACCCGCTGCGCGAGCTGCCGGATATCACCTTCTGGCTGCTGGGCGGGCTGACGGCGGCCTCCTGGCCGACCGCGCTCTCCATCCTGCCGGCGGCCGCCGCCGGCATCGCCTACATGCTGGCGCAGCGCTGGCGCATCAACGCCCTCTCGCTCAGCGAGGAGGCGGCCCATTCCCTGGGCATGGCGGTGCAGCGCGAGCGCCTGCTGGTGCTCGTCGCCGCCGTGGTGCCGACCGCCGCGGTCATTTCCGTCGCGGGCATCGTGAGCTGGGTCGGCCTGATCATCCCCCACATCGGCAGGCGCATGTTCGGCGCCGATACGCGCCACGCGCTCCCGGCCACTATGCTCCTGGGAGGCCTTTTCACGCTCGCCTGCGACGATCTGGCGCGCACGATGCTCCCGGGCGAAATACCGCTCGGCATCCTCACGTCGCTCGCCGGCGCGGCGATCTTTCTCGTTTTGATGGTCCGGCGCGGGATACGGATGGAACGATGAACGAACCGATCCTGCAATTCGAAGGCGTGGGTTTCTCCTACCGGCGCCATGCCGCGCCGGTCTTCGAGGATCTGTCGCTGGACTTTCCCCGAGGCGCCGTCAGCGCGCTCATCGGACCGAACGGCGCCGGCAAGTCCACCCTTCTCTTTCTGGCGCTCGGCTGGCTGCGGCCGGCCGCAGGCCGCGTGCGGCTCGACGGGCGCCCGCTCCAGGGATACTCGCGCCGGGAGACCGGCAGGCGCATGGCGCTCGTTCCCCAGCGGGAGCACATCACCTTCGAGTACTCGGTTCTGGAATACGTCCTCCTCGGCCGAACCCCGTATCTCAGCCCGCTCGCCCAGCCGGGTCCCGAAGACACCGCCGTGGCCGTCGAGGCCCTCGAGCGCGCCGGCCTCGTCGAGCTCGCCCAGCGCCCGGTCCAGACACTGAGCGGCGGCGAGCGACAGCTGGCGCTGATCGCGCGCGCCCTGGCCCAGCAACCTTCGCTGCTGCTCCTGGACGAGCCCACCTCCCATCTCGACCTGCACAACAAGGCGCGCATGGTCGATCTGCTCCGCACCCTCGGGCGCGAGGGCGTCAGCATCGTGATGACGACGCACGAGCCGGAGCTGGCTTCCGCGCTGGCAACGCACGTGGTCCTGCTCGAGCGCGGCCGCGTGCTGTGCGCCGGACCGCCCGGCGACGTGCTGACCGCAGAGAGGCTGGGCCGCCTGTACCGCATGCCGATCGAAGTGGTCGAGGTCTCCGGCCGGAGGGTCGTGCTGTGGTGAAGCATGCGCCAGGAGCGCCCAAACGGTGGGTCGTCACCGGCGGGCGCGGTGCCGGCAAAACGACATTCTGCCGGCGGGCGGCCGCGCTGGCGCATGCGGCCGGCCTGGACGCGGCGGGAATCCTGTCACCGGCCCGCATGGAAGCCGGAGAAAAGACCGGTATCTATGTCGCGGACGTGCGCACGGGCGCCCAGCGCCTGCTCGCCGCCGCAAGGGCCGGCGAGGTCCGGGGATTTCCGCTGGGCCGCTGGCACTTCGATCCGGCGGCGATCCGGTGGGCCGACGAGGTGCTGGTCCGCGCCACACCTTGCGACATCCTGATCATCGACGAAATCGGCCCGCTCGAGCTCGAGCTGCGGCGCGGGTTGACCGCCTGGGAGAGCGCATTGAAATCGGGCGCATACCGGGCAGCGCTCGTGGTCGTGCGCTGCGAGCTCGCGGAAGAATTCGGCATAAGCAAGGACGTATCTGCAAGCCTTACGATCACGTCACCCCAGCAGGCCCTGCAAGCTGCGGAGGCTTTCGTCCGACGCTTCGTCGACGCCGTCTAGCCTCACGCGGCAGTCAAGCGGCGCCTCTGTATACCAAATGGTATACAGAGCGCGCTCGAATCGCCTGCTCGGCCGGTACGGGATCGGACAATCGAACGCACACGATGGAACTCCGAGCGCCTCCCTTCACGCGTAATTTCGCCCAAGCCGCTTCCCGCTCGCTTGACAAGCGGGCCGGCCGGGCATCATGATCGGCCCGTTGCATGGACCCGTTTTTTCCATCCACTCAGGGGAGGCCGCCATGGCAAAACGATTCACGGCAACCGCGTTTTTCGCCTGGATTCTCACGGCAAGCGCATGGGCGCAGCGTCCGGCTCCGGCCGAAGCTCCGATACCGGCGATCGGGGAGCGCACGGCCGGCATGCGGAAAATCGAAGGCCTGTTCAATCTCTACTGGGAGGAGAGGGCCGAGAGGATGTGGCTCGAACTGAGCCGTTTCGGCGAGGAGTTTCTCTATGTGACTTCCCTCGCCTCCAGTTTCGAGGGCCGCAACCGCGGCTCATGGAACGGAGGTCAGGTGATCCGCTTCGACCGTTACGGCTCCAAGGTGCTCCTCTCCCAGGTGCAGTACCGCTACCGCGCGCTCACGAGCGACGAGCTCGAGCGCCGCGCCGTGTCGGAGGCTTACACCGATCCCGTGATTTTCGCCTTCCGCGTGGCGGCCGAGGAAGGCGGGCGCGTCCTGGTCGACGCCACCGACTTCTTCATGCGCGATGCGCAGAATCTCGGCATGGGCGGTATCGACCGCAACCGCTCTGCCTTCTACTGGCCGCGCACCAAGAACTTCCCCGCCAATACCGAGGTCGAGGTGATCCTGACGTACAACGGCGCTCCTGCACCGCCGTCGGAGGGGCGCGGCGGTGCCGCCGCCACAGCAGCCGCCGCCGGAGGCCGCGGCGCGGCCCAAGCCGCGGGAACGACGGTGCGCCTGCATCATTCGCTGATCGAGCTGCCCGACGGCCGGTTCAAGCCGCGCCGCTACGACCCGCGCTCGGGCGTCGCCGGCATCCAGTTCATCGACTACGCCTCCCCCTTCAAGGAGCCGGCACGGCGCGAATACTGCGTGCGCTTCCGCATCGCCAAGAAGGATCCGCGCGCGCCGAAGAGCGAGCCCGTGCGGCCGATCGTCTACTACGTCGATCCGGCCGCTCCCGAGCCGATCCGCTCCGCGCTGGTCGAGGGGGCGTCATGGTGGAACCAGGCTTTCGAGGCCGCCGGTTACATCAACGGCTTCCAGGTGAAGGTTCTGCCGGCGGACGCGGATCCGATGGACGTGCGCTACAACATGATCCTGTGGGTGCACAGCCCGGGGCGCAGCTGGTCGTCCGGCGCTTCCCTGCGCGATCCGCGTACGGGAGAGATCATCTGCGGGCGCGTCTATCTGGGCTCGGATCGCATCCGCCAGGACTTCCTCATCGGCTCGGGCCTGAAAGCCCAGTACGCAGGCGGCACTCCGGATACGAAAGAGATCGAAGCGACGGCCCTGGCGCGCATCCGGCAGCTGTCGGCGCACGAGGTCGGCCACACCCTCGGCTTCAACCACAACTACGCCTCGAGCACGGCCGACCGCGCCTCGGTCATGGACTACCCGCATCCCTACATCAAGATCCGCAGCGACGGCACCCTGGATTTTTCCGAAGCCTATGCGGTGGGCATCGGAGAATGGGACAAGGTGTTCGTGCGCTATGCCTATTCGCACTTTCCCGAAGGGACCGATGAAGACCGCGCCCTGGACGCGATCCTCGACGAGGCGCATGCCCGCGGCCTGTACTGCCTCAGCGAGTCCGGTGATTCCAGCGCTCATCCCTACACGCACGATTGGGACAACGGGCCCGATCCGCTCAACGAGCTCGAGCGCGTGATGAAAATCCGCAGCATCGCGCTGCAGAACTTTTCCGAAAAGAACATCCCGCCGCGCACCCCGATGGCGCGCCTCGAAGAGGTGCTCGTGCCCGTCTATCTTTTCCACCGCTACCAGACGCAGGCTGCGGCCAAGTGGCTGGGGGGCGTGGATTATCGGGCGGCCGTGCGCGGCGACAACCAGAAGATCGTCGAAGTGGTGCCGCCGGCCGCCCAGCGGCACGCCCTGCGACTGCTGCTCGAGACCATCGCGCCGCAGGCGCTGGCACTGCCGCCGAGGATACTGAAACTCATTCCGCCGCGCTCGGGTGTGAGCGGCGGCGAAGTCTTCCCGCGCTACACGGCACCGACCTTCGATCCGTTGGCCGCCGCCGAGACGGCGGCCAACCTGACGGTTTCGCTGATTCTCAATCCCGAGCGCGCGGCGCGCCTGATCGCCAACCGCGCACTCGATCCGGCTGCGCCGACGCTGGCCGAGGCGATCGACACGCTGCTGGCCCGCACCTGGAAGAGCGATCCGCCCGCGGACGCGTATCTGGCGGAAATCCATCGGGTGGTCGACGACTCGGTGCTGTATCACCTGATGCGCCTTGCGGGCGAAGGGCCGGTCGAGGTGCGCGCCATGGCGGCCCTGAAGCTCGAGCAGCTCCGATCCTACCTTGCGGAAAAATCGGCCGCCGACGAGGCCCAGCAGGCCCACCTCAAGTTCGGCGCGGCCCAGATCGCCCGCTATCTGAGCGATCCTTCCAAGTTCGTCTTTCCGCCCGCGGCGGCCGCGCCCCCCGGCGCCCCGATCGGGCTGGGGGAGACGCCGTTGCCCTGGATCGTGTGGGACGACCCGGAGGAACCGATCCGCTGAACGGTCCGGCACGGCGTGCCGGAGCCAGGGGCCCTGAGCTGTCAGCCGGGGGTGAGCCGCAGGCGAACCCCCGGAAAGCCGGTCGCACGAGCCCCAAGCCCCGGGGGGCCGGCAGACCCCGAATGCGCGCCCATTGCGCGCGCTATCGCAGGCACAGATCCGCACGCCCCGGTCCGCCGCGGCGCACAGAATCGACGTTGACGCGCTTGCGCCCCCGGGAGCACAGTTGCGCCCTCCGGTACGGTCTGTGAAGGGAACGTACCGCGTGGAGCAACGGCGAACCGCACACGGGCCTGCTGCGGCCGCACCGCAGCGTACTCGTCCGGCGGGCCGTCGGAGCGCACCCGGGCACCCTCGGGAATGTGGACGCGTTCGGCGGCGCCGCGCTCGATCAGCCCGGGCAGGCCGAGTCCGGTAGGATGCGTCTTTTCGAAGGCGCGCGCCCGTTCCACCCAGGCAGGAACCGTGAGACCGACCGTCGCGGGCAGCGCCAGCAGGATGCTGTTGCCTGAATAGGCGCATTTCAGGAGATGCAGCTCGGGGAAGACCGCCGCGTAGGTCTTCAGTATGTCCGGGTAGTCCGGCCTTCCGTCCCACAGGTTGGCGCACGCCAATCCGCCGTCCGCCGTGTGCGCCCGCACCGCCTCGAGGAATTCGCGCGTGGTCAGCCGGTAGGGAATCGACTCGGCGGTGAAGGCATCGAGGAAGATGATGTCGAATTTGTCCTTCGATTGCTCGATGAACCTGCGGCCGTCCGCGAGGTGGACGATCTGCCGGGCATCTTCCTTGAAATGGAAGTACTGTACAGCCACCTCGCGCACCTTGGGGTCGATCTCGGCGGTCTCGATCGTCGCCTGCGGCAGCAGGCGGTACAGGTAGCGTTGCATGCAGGCCCCGCCGAGCCCCACGATCAGGATGCGCCTCGGGTTTTCCACCAGGGGCAATGCCGCCATGATGTGGCGCGCATACGAGAGCGTCAGCTCTTCGGGGTTGGCCAGGTTCATTTCCGACTGGACCGCGTCGGTGCCGTCGAGCCTGCCGTCGAAAATCAGCTGCCGGTAGCCGCCGGCGGTGTCCAGGACCGTGATGAGCTGGTAATCGCTCCGGACCTGGTAGACGATCCGGTCTTCCTGCCCGCGCGCGGGAGCGGTAATGAGAAGCGCGAGAACGACCCCGGCGAGTGAATGCTTGCCGCTCATGCCCATATCCCCTGCTTCCGGCGCAACCGTGTTCGTCTCACGAACGGATTCCCTCCCTGCGCCCCGACATCGCCTCGCGCGCCATGTGGTGGCCGTGGCAGATCGCCACGGCCAGCGCGTCCGCGGCGTCGGCGGCGAGCGGCCCGGAAGGCAGTCCCAGCAGGACGCGCACCATGGCCAGCACCTGGTGCTTTCCCGCCCGCCCGTAACCCACGATCGAGTTCTTGATTTCCAGAGGCGAGTATTCCGCGACGGGAATGTCGAGCCGGGCCGCCACCAGGAGCGCGATCCCGCGCGCATGCCCGAGCTTGAGGGCGGACTGCACGTTCAGGGCGTAAAAAACCTCCTCGATGGCCATCACTTCCGCGCGCGAACGGCGCAGAATGGAGGTGAGCTCGGAGTAGATCTTTTCCAGGCGCTTGGGGAAGGGCACGCGGCGTCCGGCGGCGATGACGCCGTAACGGAGAGCGCGATGACGGGACCCGTCCGAATCGATGATGGCGTAACCGGTTCGCTCGCTGCCCGGGTCGATGCCGACGATGCGCATCGGGGGCCGCCTCAGGAGGCCGCCTGCAGCTCGGCTTCGTCGATATCGAAGTTGGCCCAGACGTTCTGCACGTCCTCGTGCTCCTCGAGGGCCTCCATGAGCTTGAGCATGGTCTGCGCATCCTTGCCCTCGAGTTTCACATAGCTCTGCGGGATCATGGATATCTCGGCCACCGCCAGCGGGATATGCGCCGCCTCGAGCGAAGCCTTCACCTCTTCGAACTTTTCCGGCGCGGAGAAAATCTCGTAGTTGTCGCCGTCCTCGCGCATGTCGTCGGCGCCCGCGTTCAGGACGATATCGAGGAGTTTCTCCTCGCTGGCGGCGGATTTTTCCACGACGAAATATCCCTTGCGCTCGAACATCCAGGAAACGCACCCGGCTTCACCCAGGTTCCCGCCGTTCTTCGACAGAATGTGGCGCAGCTCGGCGACCGTGCGGTTGCGGTTGTCGGTCAGCACGCGCATGAACAGGGCCACGCCTCCGGGCCCGTAGCCTTCATAGTTGACGTCCTCGTAGGAAACCCCCGGCAGTTCTCCCGTGCCGCGCATGATGGCACGCTTGATGTTCTCGGCCGGCATGTTGGCCGCCTTGGCGTTGGCGACCGCCAGGCGCAGGCGCGGATTCGAATTCACGTCGCCCCCGCCCGCGCGTGCGGCCACCGTCATCTCGCGGATCAGCCGCGTGAACAGCCGCCCGCGCTTGGAGTCGGCCGCGGCCTTCTTGTGCTTGATCGAATGCCATTTAGAGTGACCGGACATAAAAAGGCTCCTCTGCTCTTATTGAGCCATTGTAGCACGAAACGCAGGCGATTGGACCCGCGCGGCGCCTCCGTGCGTGCACTCCCCTGTTGCCCGCAGTGCAGACGGAGTGATACATTCTCGCCGCCCGCACGTTCCGGCGACGGGCGCCGGCAGGGCGCAGGCCCGAACGCGGCACAGGAGCGGACATGAATCCAGAAAAGGTTCTCGAAATCTTCCGCAAGGCCGGAGCCTTGCTGAGCGGCCACTTTCTGCTGACTTCCGGCCTGCACAGCGCGCAGTATCTGCAGTGCGCCCTGGTGCTGCAGCACCCGCGCTACGCCGCGCTGCTGGGCCGTGACCTGGCGCGCCGCATGCTCGAGCTCGGGCGCAAGCCCGACGTGGTCGTCGCCCCGGCGCTGGGCGGCATCCTGGTAGCCCATGAGGTGGCGCGCGCGCTGCGCGGTCCCCGGGCGCTGTTCGCCGAGCGCCAGAACGGCGTGCTGACGCTGCGGCGCGGTTTCCGCATCGAGCCGGGCGAAACCTGTTTCGTGGTCGAAGACGTCGTGACCACGGGCGGCTCGACGCGCGAAACCATCGAAGTCGCCCGCCGGGCGGGCGGGATCGTGACGGCCGCAGGATGCCTGGTCAACCGCAGCGGCGGCAAGGCCGACCTGGAAGTCCCGAGCACGGCCTTGGCGCACCTGGACATTGCGAATTACCCGCCGGAATCATGCCCCCTGTGCCGCGCCGGCAGCCCGGCGGTCAAGCCCGGCAGCCGATGAAGCCCGTGCGCAATATCCGCCTCGATCTGGCCTTCGACGGTACGGCCTACCACGGCTGGCAGATGCAGAAGGAGCTGCCGACGGTTCAGGGAACCCTGCGCGCAGCCATCCGCAAGGTCACCGGCGAGCAGGTCGATCTGATCGGCAGCGGCCGCACGGACGCCGGGACGCACGCGCGCGCCTATGTCGCGAACTTCCGCACCGCCGGCGCAATCCCGCCTGCCGGCCTGGCACGCGCCCTGAACGGCATCCTGCCCCCGGACATCCGGGTGATGTCGGCGCGCGAGGTGCCCCTCGGCTTTCACGCCCGCCGCGACGCCCGCTCCAAGGTCTACCGCTATCAGGTGTATCTCGGCCCGGTCCTGCCGCCGCACCTCGCCCGCGAGTGGTTTCACTATCCCAGGCCTCTGAACCTCGAAAAGATGCGGCGCGCCGCCGAACTGTTCCAGGGCACGCACGATTTCGCCAGCTTCGCGGCTGCGGACGCGGCCGCCAAGAGATCGTCGCGGGGCACCGTGCGCACGATCTTCCGCTGCCGCCTGGCCGCCAAGGGGCGCCGCGTGACCTTCACCGTGGAGGGCAACGGTTTCCTGCACCACATGGTGAGAAACATGATGGGGACTCTGATCGAGGTGGGATGCGGGCGCATGGGGCTGCGGGAATTCAGGGCGCTGTTCGGCAAGCGCGACCGGCGGCTTGCCGGCTTCACGGCTCCGGCATGCGGACTGGCTCTCGTCAAGGTCAGGTACGGGCGCGTGCCGCGGCCGGCGAAGGCCTGATCGTTTCGCACCGGGGTGTGCTACCATTGCCCGACTCACAGGGAGAGCAAGCCGGAACCATGAGCGATGCCAACGCCGCGGCCCGGGCCGGGACGATCGAGGCCCGGTTGCTCAAGAAGATCGACATGGCCCGCCTGCCGGCCCATGTGGCCGTCATCATGGACGGCAACGGCCGCTGGGCGCGCGCGCGGAAACTGCCGCGCGTCGCAGGGCACCGCGCGGGCATCGAAGCCGTGCGCGAGGTCGTCGAAGCCTCGGCGCGCCTGGGAATCCGGGTGCTCACCCTGTATGCCTTCTCCAGGGAAAATTGGAAGCGCCCCCGCTCCGAGGTGCGCACGCTCATGCGCCTGCTCAAGGAGTATGTGCGCCGCGAGATCGACACGCTCGCGCGCCACAACATCAGGCTGCAAACGATCGGCCGCGTCGAGGAACTCGAGGAGTCCGTCCGGCACGCCCTATCCGGAGCCGTCCACAGGACGGAGCACAACACCGGGATGATTCTCAATGTCGCGCTCAATTACGGCGGCCGCGCCGAGCTGGTCGACGCCTTCAACCGGATGCACAGGGAAATGAAGCGCGACGGCGGCGCCGAGATCAGCGAGGAAGAGGTATCCGCGCATCTCTACACGGCCGGCCTGCCCGATCCCGACCTGCTGATCCGCACCAGCGGCGAAATGCGGCTCAGCAATTTTCTTCTGTGGCAGATCGCGTATGCGGAGATCTACGTCACACCGGTCCTGTGGCCGGACTTCCGCCGCAGGCATTTCTTCGAAGCCATCCTCGATTACCAGGGGCGCCACCGGCGCTACGGCGGGATCTGATGGGCGGCCGAGAGTCGTACGCACCGTTCCGGGCATACCATGCTGGCTAGGATAGTTTCGGCTGCCGTTCTGATCCCCGCCGTACTGGCATTGATCTGGCTGGCTCCGCGGCCGTTGTTCGTGCTGGCCGTAGGCGCCATGGGCACGATCTGCATGCATGAATACCTGCGGTTGACCGCCGGCTTCGGCGCGCGCGGCGCGCCGTGGTTCGCCCATGCGGGCTTCTGGGTCGTCCTGCTCGCGCTCGGGCAGGCGCGCCTGCAACCCGCCGCCGTGCTCGCGCTGGTGGTTGCGGCAGGGTTCACGGCGGGCCTGTGCCGGCGTGCGCCCATGCAGGAGCGGGTGTGGGGCGCGATCGCCGGCCTGGCGGGCGTTTTCTATCTCGCGCTCTGCCTGCTCCCGGCGGTCCTGCTGCGCTTCGACCTGCCGCAACAGAACGGACGGGTATGGCTCGTGATCATGCTGGCAACCATCTGGGCGGGCGATACCGCCGCATTTGCGATCGGCGGCCGCTTCGGGCGCCTGCCCCTGGCGCCGATCGTAAGCCCGCGCAAGACCGTGGAAGGCGCGGCGGCCGGCCTGATCGGCGGCACGGCAGCCGCCATCGCCTTGAATCTCCTGCTTTTTCCCCGGCTGCCTCCGGGCCACACGGCGGCGGCGGCGGTCGTCGTCGGGTGCTTCGGGCAGCTCGGGGATCTCTCCGAGTCGATGCTCAAGCGGGCTGCAGGAGTGAAAGACAGCTCCGGCCTGATCCCCGGCCACGGCGGGCTGCTCGACAGGATCGACAGCGTGCTGTTCGCCCTGCCCGCGCTGTACGGCTACCTGCTGTGGCTCGGCCCCCGTTAGCGCAGCAACCCGATATTGGCACGGGCCTGCGACATTGGATAAAATGCAACCTCCGGCCGGCAGGCGGCCACCCATGAAGGCTATTTCCATTCTCGGCTCCACGGGATCGATCGGAACGAACGCCCTGCGGGTCACGGCGAGCTTCCCCGACGCCTTCCGCATCGTCGGCCTCGCGGGCGGCCGCAATCTCGAGCGCCTGGCCGTGCAGGTGGCGCAAACGCAGCCGGAAATCGTATCCTGCCTGGATGAAGCGGGCGCCGGCCGGCTCCAGGAAATGCTGCGCGCGCGCGGCTACCCGATCCACAGAACCCGTTTCGTATGCGGCGAACGCGGCAATATCGAGGTCGCCTGCCACTCGGCCGCAACCCTGGTGCTTTCCGCAATCTCGGGCGCAGCAGGGCTCGTGCCGACCTACCGGGCTCTCGAGGCGGGCAAGCATATCGCCCTGGCCAACAAGGAGGCCCTGGTGATGGCCGGGCAACTGATGATGGACAAGGCGCGCGAGCGCGGCATCGAGATACTGCCGGTCGACAGCGAGCATAATGCCATTCACCAGTGCCTGCGGGGAAACAACCGCAAGGAAGTGAAGCGCCTGATACTGACGGCCTCCGGCGGCCCCTTCCGGGAAACCCCCAAGGCCGAACTGTCCAGGGTCACGCCGCAGCAGGCCCTGAACCATCCCACCTGGAATATGGGCCGGAAGATTACCATCGATTCGGCCACCTTGATGAACAAGGGCTTGGAGGTGATCGAAGCCCGCTGGCTTTTCGACGTCTCGCCGCAGGAGATCGACGTCGCAGTGCATCCCCAGAGCATCGTCCACTCCCTGGTCGAGTTCATCGACGGTTCCGTGCTGGCGCAGCTCGGCCCCACCGACATGCGCATCGCCATCCAGTACGCCCTGACGTATCCGGAGCGCTGGCAATGCCCGGTCCCGTCGCTCGACCTCAATCGCCTGGCCAGCCTGGAATTTCACGAGCCCGACTTCGACAGGTTCCCATGCCTGGGCCTGGCCTACCGGGCCTTGCGCGCAGGAGGAACGGCGCCGGCCGCGCTCAATGCCGCCAACGAAGTCGCCGTCCAGGCCTTCCTTGAGAGGATGATCCCCTTCGGGGAAATCCCGCATATCATCGAGTCCGTGCTCGACAGGCACCCGACGCGGGAGGCCTCCTCCCTCGAGGCCGTCCTGGAAGCCGATGCCGGGGCGCGCGCTCAGGCCCGCAAGCTGGCCGAGGACATCTGCGCAAATGCGCATTGAGCGCGGGCCGACTTTCAGGCATCATAATCGGCGAAAGATGCATAGGAACCCCCGGATATGCTGCTGACTCTGCTGGCGTTCGTCGTGGTGCTGGGCATCACCATCACCGTCCACGAATTCGGCCACTTCGCGGTCGCCAAACTCCTGAAGATACGCGTGCTGGTCTTCTCGATCGGCTTCGGCCCGCGCATCGCCGGCTTCAGCCGGGGCGGAACCGAGTACCGGGTGAGTTACCTGCCGCTGGGGGGGTACGTCAAGATGGCGGGAGAAGCCATCGACGAGGATCGGCAGGGAGCGCCCGACGAGTTCCTGTCGCACCCCAAGCGGCACCGCTTCCTGGTAGCACTCGCCGGCCCGCTGATGAACATTGCGCTCGCCGTTGCGATCATGACGGTTACCTACATGGCGGGAGTGCAGGTCTACCGCTACCTGGACGAGCCGCCGGTGGTCGGGCCGGTGGCGGCCAATTCCGCGGCGGCGCGCGCCGGCCTCCGCTCGGGCGACCGCGTGCTCTCCATCAACGGCAACGCCGTCGCGACCTGGCAGGAGATGGAAATCGCCCTGGCCACCGCACCCAAGGGCGCGCTCGAAATGAAGGTGCTGCGCGCGGGCCGGCAGCTCGTCCTGCGCCTGGAGCCGCCGGCACAGCCCCAGCTCGACGCCGCTTCCCTGGGCTTCAAGTTCACCCTGCCGCGGACTGTGGTGGCGGCCGTGGAGGCGGGCACGCCCGCAGCCCGGGCAGGCCTCCAACCCGGGGACGAAATCCTCTCAGCCCAGGGAAAGGGCAAGAGCGCCGCCGGCTACGATGCCGTCCTCAACCTCATCAGCGAAAGCGAGGGTGTGCCGCTGCAGTTCGAGATCCTGCGCCGCGACGACAGCCGGCTGGCGGGATATCGCCTGCAACTCACAATCACGCCGGTGAAATCCGAGGGCCGGGTGATGATCGGCTTCCTGCCGGAAGTGCCGTCGGCCGTCGTGAAACACGGGCTGATCGGCGCCGTGGCCGGAAGCATCCGCGCCAACTGGCAGATGGCGGACCTCACCTTCCGCATCATCGGCCGCATCATGACGGGCGGAGCATCCCTGAGGACGATCTCCGGCCCCATCGAGATCGCGCAGATGTCCGGCACCGCAGCGCGCAGCGGCAGCGCCCGGTTCTTCTTCGGATTTGTCGGGATGGTCAGCCTTCAGCTGGGAGTCATCAACCTCCTGCCGATCCCCATCCTGGACGGCGGTGTGATCGCTCTCCTTCTGATCGAAGGCCTGATCAGGCGGGACCTGAGCGTGAAACTCAAGGAGAAGATCGTCCAGGCCGGCTTCGTGTTCCTGCTGCTGCTGATGGGCTTCGCCGTCCTGAACGACCTCTCCAAGGTTTTCAACTTCGGCAACTTGTTCCGCTAGAAGCCGGCCAGAGCCTTCTGCTCGTCGTCGTGAACCTCGAAAACGGTGAGCAGCTTGGTGATCGCCAGGAGTTCCTGGATCTTCTTGGTCAGGTTCAGGAGTATCAGCTTCCCGCCCTGGTTGGTCACCGAGGTGTAGGTGCTGACGAGCTCGCCGATCCCCGAGCTGTCGATATAGTTCACATCCCCCAGGTTGAGAATGATTTTCCTGCCGCCGTTCTTGAGCACTTCGCGGACGGTGTTACGCACGGCCATGGTCCCTTCTCCGAGCGTGATCTTGCCGCTGCAATCCAGGATGGTGACGTCTCCGACGGTCCGAGTCGTGATCTTCATGAGGTATTTCTCCTTCCTCCTTAATGTGAAACTACCTTCTTAACCATGCGCACTTCCATGCCCCCCTGGGCAAGCGGCCGGAACTCGACCTCGTCCATGAAGGAGCGGATGTAAAAAATACCGCGCCCGCTGGGTTTCAACAGGTTCGCGGGATCCAGGGGATCCGGCAGATCCTCCACCCGGAATCCGTTGCCCTCGTCGCGCACCGAGACCCGCAACTGCTCCGGTCCTATTTCGTATCCGATGTGGACCTTCTTGGCGGGGTCCAGCTTGTTGCCGTGCTGAATGGCGTTGGTCACCGATTCGCGTACCGACATCCCTATCCAGTGGGCCGTGTCCTCGTCGAATCCGACAAGACCGGTGATGCAATCCGTGATGATCTGTACCAGATCCAGATACTCCAGTGCGCTACCGATCCTGACCTCGATTCTGTCGGCTATCGCGCCCTCCTCCGGCATGCGAACCCCGCGATCTCCGATATAAAGAACATCCGCCACGGCTTCCACGCCATCTTAGTCGCCGCGCTTCGACAGTGTCAAGGCCCGAATTGCCGGGCGCTCGGCCGCATGACCCGGCGGCCCGTCCGGCTTCGAGCAGGCAATCGGATTGTGAAACCCTTTCGACCTTTCGGGGGTTATTACACATGAGATCGGCCGCGGCCGGTCGGCACATGATGGAGCAGGCACATCGCAGCACGGCGGGAACGGTCGGCGCACACGCCTTCCCCAAGCCGGATTTGCACGATGCCACGGGCGGACATGAACCATCGGGGCGTCGCTCGCATCCAGAATCACGATCGGGGATGCCCCGTGGAGGACCAATGAAGCAATCCGCTCCGGGCCCGCGTCACACGATGCTGCGCTGCCTCGCAGGAGCCCTGATGTTCGTGCTGCTCGCTCCCGCCTTTGTCATTATCGCATTCCTGGAAGGCATCCTCCACCCGCGCCGTGCCCCGGGCGCGCCGCCGGCCTGAAGGCACGGGCGGCGCCGTCGGTGACGCCGGGCGGCGCAGGGCCGGGCGTCATCGCGACCGGCCATACAGCAACAGTGCCGACAACAGCGCAAGCGGCAGCGTCGTCCACGCCGTCACGGTCAGGCCGGCCAGAGGGATCAGGACAAGGGCGGAAGCCAGGCAACCGACACAGCCGCCGATGAGATCGGCGCCGTACAGCGGCCCGATCGCCGCCCTCTGGTCCGCCACCCCGTGCATGCCGGCAAAAGCGAACGTGCCGGCCACGAGGAATCCCGCAGAGACCAGCAGCAAGGCGGTCTCCACGATTCCCGCCGGCGAGCCCGCCCGGATGCGCCATCCCGCCGCCAGGCCGAGCGCGGCGAAGCCCGCGAGCAGCAACGGGCCCCAGCGCGCGAGGGGCCGCAGGCTGCGCACGGGCAACGACGCGTGCCGGTCCACGGCATAGGCTCCCAGGGCGAGCCCTGCCATGAAGGACATCAGCAGGCCGCCGATGTCCTGATAGAGCAATCCCCGCTTCACCTGATAGTGGAGGATCAGGAGCGTCTCGAGGACCATGCCCATCAGTCCCGCTGTCCCCGCCAGCAGCGCACGGCGCAGGGCGGCCCGCCCGCGGCCGGCGAGGAACAGCGCCGGCAGAAGCAATGCGGCCACCCACAGTACCCGCGGCATTCCCGCGCCCGCCGGCCACAACGCCGAAGGGTCGAGGAACGCGAGCCGCGGGAAGAATTTCGACAGCCAGAGCACGGCCGTGTACTGGAAGCACACGGGCCGCTCGTCGCTGTTGATCTGCGGCGGGGCGCTTTCCAGAATCCGGGCGATCTGGCCGAACCGCTCGTTGAGGTACAGATAGCGGATGTATGGCCTGGAAACGATGCGCGAGCGGATGCCGCGCGACTCGAACCTGGCGGCCAGGACGTCCGGGTCGCGCACCAGCGCGGCGCGCGAGGCGAGAAAGATGTTGCCGGCACCCGGCAGGACGACCGCGTCGGCAAAAGCCGATCGCAAGGCCCGGTAAATGCCTGCGTTGCGCCGCGCGAGCGGCACGGTCCAGAGATTTTCCGCAGACGGCAGGCGGAAGGCGAGAACGCCTTCCGCCGTCAGCCGCCCGGCGCATTGCCGGAAGAACTCCGCCGTATAGTAGCGGTTGGCCTGGCCCGATGTCGGCTCCGGCATGCCCGCCAGTATCAGATCGTATTGGCCTGCGGCATCGAGGAAACGGCGCGGGTCGGTAATCACCGTCCGGACCCGCTCGTTCTCCAGCGCACGGGCCGCCTCGGGCGGCAGGAAGGGGCGCACGGCCCGCATGAGCACGGGGTTCAGTTCGACATAGTCCACGAGCTCGGGCCGGTGCCGGAGAATCTCGGCCACGGAGCCGGCGACGCCGCCGCCGAGCACGAGCACGTGCGCGGGCCGGGGATGCTGCAGGGCGGCAAGATGCACGAACTCCTCGACCGCCGTCCCCTCGGTTTCGAAGGAAAGCGCGTCGTTTTCGAAAACCGCTATCTGCCCGCCGGCCCTGTCGATCGTCACGCGGCCGTAGGGCGAGTCGCGCGATTCGACCATCCCGGGGTGAGTCCAGCTCGTCATGGCGCGATCCAGCGGGCCCGAACGCAACAGGGCCGCGGCCAGAAGGCAGCAGGCCGGCAACGCCACCCACCTTCTCCTTCCGGGCGGAAAGCAAGCGGCCGCGGCGGCGACCAGCGAACAGGTGAGCGCCGCCGCGAAATTCTGTATCCCGAATTCGAGCGCCAGGGTCGCCCACAGGCCTCCGGCCAGCCCGCCCAGGCTCTCCACGGCGTAGGCGCCGGCCAGGGAACGCGCGCCGGTCATGTAGAGCGCCGCGGCCTTCCGGAAGAGCAATCCGGAGAGGAATCCCACGGGCAGGAGCGCGACGGCCGCGGTCAGGATCTGCAGATGGAAGGGCAGAAAGGCGCCGGGCACGGCGCCGAACCACACCCGGATGCCGCGCACAAAGGCGAAATCGAGAGCCAGCACCAGGGCGAAGGCCGCCAGAAGCACGCGCACCGTCTGGGGCGAGGGCTCCCCCCGCCGGTCGGCCACGGCGCCGGCGGCGCTCCACAACAGCCAGATGCCGAGCGCCAGCAGATAGACGAGGTCGACGCCGTAGAAGGCCACGTGCAGTTCGCGCAGGAGGACCGTCTGGCCCAGTATCGACGTGAATCCGACGACCCAGAGATGCAGCATGGCTCCGGCCCGTGCCGCCGCGAGCTATTTGAACTCCGGCTCGGAAAAGACCGAAGCCTGGAACACGAGCAGGCGCGCCCCCTGCTTCCAGCATCCGACGGGCAGGCCCGCCTTCAGGCACAGGTTGTCGAGCAACTGCGAATGATCCCAGCGCTGCTCGGTCGCCACCTGGGGGAGAAAAACCGCCGACCGGTCGCCCTTCTGGAGAATCACGCCGTCGTGCCCCAGCCGGATCGCGGAAGGCTTGGCGATGGGTTGCGCCGGAGTCAGGACCGAGATCTCGATCTCGATATCGCCGAGCTCGGAGAGCCGGAGCGGCCCGAAGCGGGTATCGTTGAAAGCGGCCTCCAGCGCCATGGCGCTCACGGTCCGGCCCAGCGGGGTATCGGCGGCCATATGCCCGATGCAGCCGCGCAGCTCGCCGTGCTTCTTCAAGGTCACGAAGGCGCCCTGGGGCGCGCTCAGCCTCGGCGACAGGCCGCGCACCAGCGGCACCGTCTCGGAGGTCAAGTAGCGCTCGATCGTCCTGCGGGCGAGAACGAGAAGCGTCTTCTTGTCGGCTTCCGTCAGGGGCGCGTCGGCGGACCCGGCAGCAGCGTCATTGAAAACGTCCCGGCCGGCGGCGCCGCCCGCGGCCATGACCACGGCTGCGTAGCCGACGCAGCGCGACCTGTCGCCCGCGAGCACATCGCCGGAATTGGCATAGCTGACCACGACGCCGCGCCCGGCTCCCAGCGCCCGGGCCGCCGCCATCGCCGCCAGAACAGGCGCCTCGCCGCATGCGCAGGTATAGAGATTCGCGATGTTGAGGCCCATCAAGGAACGGATCTTGGCGCTGAAAACGGCGGCGTCGAGCGTCTCGAGCGCCGCCAGCGTCTCGCGGTCGACGCGCTTGGCGTCCTGGTACGACGGGTAGTGCGACAGGTCGGAGCTGGCGACGATCAGGGCGCGCCGGCCTTTGAGCAGCCCGGCCAGCGTCTTGCCGAAAGCCGCGCACCTGGCCGCGTCCGGCTCGCCGAAGACCACGGGCAGGATCCTGGCCGCCGGGAACACCACCTGCACGAAGGGCAGCTGCACCTCCACGGAGTGCTCGCGCTCATGGACGCGCCGGTCGGTGTTGCAATTCCTGTCGGCGGCGAGCAAAGCGGCCGCCAGGCCTTCGTCGATCGCGGCATCCCCGAGCGGCGTGCGGTAGGCGCCTCGCGGATATACCGAGATACCCCGGAAATCGGCCTCGGTATGGTTGGTCCCGAGAATGACCACCACCTCGGGCTTGAGCTCCTGCACCTGGCGGTAGCCGTCGGCCATGATCTGGCCCGCATAGATGTAGCCGGCGTGGGGCACCACGAGCGCAACCGGGTCTTCGACCCGGGCGGTCACGGCGTCCTGGAGATAGTACCGGACCGCCTGGCGGAGATGCTTGGGATCCGAAGGGTAGAACTGGCCCGCCACGGCCGGCGGCCGGATATCGCGCCCGGTCTGGGCGCAGACGCTGCCCACCAGGCAGCAGCCGAGGGCCGCAAGGCCGAGGACACGCAACGCGGGACGGCGTTCGATGGACATCAGCGGCAAACCTCCTGTCCGCTCGCGGGCGGCCGGCGCGCCCCGGCGGATCGTCGGCAACGCTGCCTACTTCCACACTCCTGCAATCGCCCGGCCGCAGAAGCGGCAGGAGCCGTTCTTGAGATTCATCTCGGTGACGAACATCCCGTCCCGCTTGATCACTTCTTTCTTGCACGCCGGGCAGTACGTGTGGTTGCCCGGATGGCCCGGCACGTTGCCGACGTAGGGATAGTGCATGCCGGCGCCCAGGGCGATCTCACGGGCCCGCTCGAGCGTGGCGATCGGGGTCGGGGGCAGGTTGAGCAATTGATAGTCCGGATGGAAGCGCGTGAAATGAACCGGAACATCGGGGCCGATCTCATTCAGGACCCAATCGACCAGGCCCCGGAGCATCTTTTCCGAATCGTTGAGCGTGGGCACCACCAGGTTGACCAGCTCGAGATGCACGCGGCTCTTGGCGATCAGCCGGATGCTGCGCAGGACGGGGCGCAGCTCCGCCTCACATACCCTGCGGTAGAAGTCCTCGTCCATCCCCTTGAGATCGATCTTGATGGCATCGAGGACCTCGCACATCTCCGCGAGCGGCTCTGCATTCATGAAGCCGCAGCTGATCAGCACATGGCGCAAGGCGCGTTTCCTGCCGCTGCGGGCGATATCGGTCAGGTATTCGGCGAAGACCGCGGGCTCGTTGTAGGTGAACGCGATGACCGGCGCGTCGTGCGCGGCGGCGGCGGCCGCGATATCCCCGGGCGGCGTGAATCGCGCCTGGTAGTCTTCAGGGGCGGCCTGGGAAATCTGCCAGTTCTGGCAAAAGCGGCAGCGCAGCGGACAGCCTGACGTCGCGAGCGAGAAAGCCGTCGATCCGGGAAGGAAATGATAGAAGGGCTTTTTTTCAATGGGATCGATCTGGATCGCCATCGGCCTGCCGTAGACCAGGCTGCGCAGCTCCCCCTTGACGTTCATCCGGGCCCGGCACCGGCCCCGCCCTCCCACGGGGATGGCGCAGCCGTGGGCGCACAGCAGGCACTTGACGAGCGGCTGGTCCTGGGTGTGGGGAGAACGGGTGAGGCTTTCGGCGGGGCCGTGGCACTGCAGGCAGTCGGCCCCTGCGGTCGCCGTCGAGATCCAGTAGCGGGCTCTGGGTGCGTTGCGGATGATGTCCTGGAGCCTGTCGGCCGCGCCGCTGTCGCTCGCGCCCGACTCGGCTGCAAGGGGGCGCAAGCCGGATCCGAGCAGGGCACATGCCGCACCCGATGCGGCCTGTGCGAGAAACCGCCGCCTCGACAACGTGGAGGGATCGCGCATTTCGCCTCACCCGTTTATATTTAATCGCACTCGAGCGCCCGCTGTCCAGTGCGCCGCTGCGACTCAGGCAGCGGCGGGGGTCCGCCGCACCGCGGCGCATTACGAATCGAACCCGCGGTGGCATATAATCTTCCGGCTGGCAGACGGCCGGTGGTGACGGCCTGAAAGGCAACCCATGAGTCCCGATTGGCGAGAGCTGCTGAAAATCCGGCAGTCGGTCGTGCCGCCGCTCGACCCCGAATTTCTGCCTGCGGCGCTTTTCCACAAGGAATTCCGCCGCCTGGCAGCGGCGACCGGCGGGCTTCCCCTGAGATTCGCACTTGAGAGAAGCCGCGGCGCGGTATCCGTCTACGAGACTCGGACAATGCAACCTTCCGCCGCGACGGCCGATCTCGTCATGTTTCATGCCGAACGCACCCTCAAGTTCCTGCTCTGGCAGCGCGGCGCATGGAAAGTCCACGTGGGCGGGCCGCCGGAGATCGGCGAGCACTTGCGCGCCGTCTACAGCGAGGGCGGTGCCCGGAAGTTCGACTACCGCTACATGAGCAACCTCTTCGAGCGCCCGTTCACCGTGGTGCCGTGTGCGCCCGAAGCGGTTCCTCCGGCGAACGAGGCCGCGATCACGCTCGGGCGGCATCTCGACGGCTGCCGCGTGGGATTCGACCTCGGGGCCAGCGACCGCAAGGCCTGCGCACTTCAGGACGGCAGGGTGGTTTACAGCGAAGAAATTCCCTGGAACCCAAGTCCCGCGGCGGACCCCGAGTACCATTATCGCGAGATCATGGATTCCATCCGCAGCGCCGCCTCGCGGCTGCCGCGCCTGGACGCCGTGGGAGGAAGCGCGGCGGGCGTCTATATCGACAACCGGGTGCGCGCGGCGTCGCTCTTCCGGGGCGTGCCCGCCGGCCTGTTCGAAGAAAAGGTGGCCGGGCTGTTCCTGCGCATCCGCGACGAGCTGGGAGTGCCGCTCGAGGTGATCAACGACGGCGAGGTCACCGCCCTGGCCGGCTCGATGTCGCTCGGCAGGAATCCCGTGCTCGGCATCGCCATGGGATCGAGCGAGGCCGCAGGCTACATCGACGCTGCGGGCCGGCTCACAGGCTGGCTCGACGAGCTCGCTTTCGTCCCCATCGACTACCGCAAGGGCGCGCCGGTCGACGAATGGTCGGGCGACGAGGGTTGCGGAGTGCAATACCTGTCGCAGGTCGGGGCGATCCGCGTCGCCGAGGGAGCGGGCATGAGCTTTGCGGCGGGCTCGAGCCTGCCCGAAAAGCTCGTACAACTCCAGGAGCGCATGAAAGCCGGCGAGCCGCTCGCGCGCCTGGTCTACGAAACCGTGGGCGCCTATCTCGGCTACGCCCTGGCCCACTATGCCGATTTTTACGACCTCGCGCACGTCCTCGTCCTCGGACGCGTGACCACAGGCCCCGGCGGCGAAGTCATCGTGGCCGAGGCCGAAAAGGTCCTGCGCGAGGACTTCCCCGAACTGTCGGCAAAGGTCGCGATCGCGCTCCCGGACGAGTCCAGCCGGCGCGTCGGCCAGGCGATCGCCGCAGCCAGCCTGCCGGAAATCCAAAGGAAAAGGCCATGAAACTGACCCGCGACGACGCCGAAATCTTCACCCCGGACGGCACCCCGCCGGAAACCGCCTGGGCGCGCACGACCCATCTCTGCATAGCCGCCCACCCCGACGATGTCGAGGTCATGGCGCTCGACGGCATCCTGGCCTGCTTCGGCCGCCGGGACCGCTGGTTTTCCGCGGTCGTCGTCACCGACGGCGCCGGCTGCCCGCGCGACGGTCCCTACGCAGGCTTCACCGATGCGGAGATGCGCGCCGTGCGCAGGCACGAGCAGAAAAAGGCCGCATGCGTCGGCGAATACTCGGCCGTCGCCTTCCTCAGCCACGCGAGCGGCACGGTCAAGAACGCTGCGGACCCGTCCGCAGGGCACGATCTGGGGATCCTCCTCGGGCGCTGCCGGCCCGAAGTCGTCTACACCCACAATCCCGCGGACAAGCACGACACCCATGTGGCCGTCCTGCTGCGCGCCCTCGGCGCCCTGCGGACCCAGCCGGCGGAGCGCCGGCCCGCACGTTTATACGGCTGCGAGGTCTGGAGAGACCTGGACTGGCTCGAGGATCGCGACAAGGTCGTGTTCCGCCTCGACCGGCACGAAAACATCGCCGCGGCGCTCCTGGGCGTTTTCGATTCGCAGATCGCCGGGGGCAAGCGCTACGATCTGGCCGTCATGGGAAGGCGGCGGGCCCACGCCACGTTCCACGAGAGCCACAGCGTCGACGTGTCGCGCCTGGCATCCTTCGCGATGGATCTGACGCCGCTGATCCGCGAGGAAATCGACCTCGCCCGGTACGTCGAGGAACACATCCGGCGGTTCGCCGACGACGTTTCCGCCCGCATCGCAAGGCTCGGCTGATCGTGCCGGCGGTACGGCAGCGAGCGTGGGTTTCTCGTGCCGGCCGGATTGATGCCCAGGGAAGGCCGGTTCTTCGAGTGCTTCAACACGATGGGGCAGAATATCGTCGCGGGCTGCACGATCTTCGAAAAGCTGCTCCAGGACTACGAGCACCCGCCCAACTACGGCCCGGATATCCGCAAGATCGAGCACGAATGCGACGAACTCACCCACCAGGTCATCGACCCGGTCAGCAAGGCCGTCGATTGCTGCGAGGATGTCGCCAACGTCATCGAAGCCATCACCATCGAGCCCAGCAGACCCCGCAGAGCGCCCGTGTCCCTGCGGGACGTCGCAGTCACCGCCGCACTGGTGTTCGATTTCCTCAACGGCTTCCGGGACGCCGCCGACAGCATCGCCACCATCGTGAGCACGCGCTTGCTGTCGCCGTGGCACGCGGCCACCCGGGCGGCATTATGCAATTTCGTGGCCCTTCGGCACGCATATGCTGAATTCCGGCGGCCCCGCCGGCTTCCCGCAGGGACGCGGCGATACGGTCGTGGTCTTTTCCGATACCGTGAGCTACCAGCGCGGCAAGCATGCCCTGCGCTTCGGCACGGAGCTGCGCCGCTTCCACAACAACAACTTCAGCGAGAATGTCGGCAACATGGTGTTCAACAGCTGGAACGATTTCGCGCTCGGCTACGCCAACACCTTTACCACCACGCTGGGCGGGGTCGTCAGCGGGATCCGCACGACCGGCTTCGGCCTGTTCGTGCAGGACAATTACCGCTTCGCCTCGAATCTGACCTTCGAGCTGGGTTTGCGCTGGGACCTGAACACCACCCCGTCGGAAGTCAACAACAAGTTCTCCGTGTTTGATCCGGCGAAGGGCGCGCTCGTGCGCGTGGGCACGGAGGGTCTCGACGAGGTCTACGAGACCCGCTACAGGTATTTCGGGCCGCGCGTCGGTTTCGCCTGGGATCCTTTCGGGGACGGCAAGACCTCGCTGCGCGGAGGCTACGGTCTGTTCTTCGACCAGCCGGTGACCAACACGGTGACGGGGCTGGCGACGCGCCGCGCCAATGTCATCGGAAACTGGAAGCTCTCCCGGCCGGATCCGGATCGCTGGTTCGATACGGCCGCCTTCTGCTCGCCCGGCGCAGCGGGCTGCACCGGACCTGCGGTATTCGGCAACCTGGGGCGCAACGTGGTGATCGGGCCCGGGTTCAACAACTTCGATTTCTCGATCCTGAAGGTCACGAAGCTCAGGGAGAATCTCAGGATGCAATTCCGGACCGAGATTTTCGATCTCTTCAACCACCCGAACTTCGGCCAGCCGGGCAGGATCGTGGGAACGTCTTCTTTCGGCAAGATCCTGAACACCCGCTTCAGCCCGGGCGACTCCGGATCGGCGCGCCAGATCCAGTTCGCCGTGAAGTTCCTCTTCTAACGCCTTCCTGGCGGACGCCGGCCCGCTGCCGGCGTCCGCTCGGCGCCCGCATGCAACCGGGGTAGTTTTCAGACAATGATGCGAGGGAGCAGCGGGTTGATGCGCGTCACGACTTCGTAGTTGATGGTGCCGATCTTACCGGCCAGGACCTCGGCCGAGACCGAATCGTCGCCCTGACGCCCGAGCAGCACGACCTCGTCCTCGACGCGCGCCTCGGGGATATTGGTCACGTCGACCATGATCATGTTCATGCACACGCGCCCGCGCACCGGGGCGCGACGGCCGCGGATCAGCACATATCCGATGCTGGACAGCTTGCGGTCGTAACCGTCGTAGTAGCCCACCGGCAGGACCGCGAGCCTCGTGTCCTGCGTCGCCAGGTCCGTGCACCCGTAGCCGATCGTCTCGCCGGATTTCACCGGCTTGACCTGGGCGATCCGCGTCTTCCAGGTCAGCACGGGTTCGAGCTCGTTGAGCGCCACGCCCGCCTGCAGCGCGCTGATGCGGGTCTCCTTCGACGGCCACAGCCCGTACAGGCCGATGCCGACGCGGGCCATGTTGAAAAGCGTCCGGGGGAAAAGGATCGCGGCCGCAGTGCAGGCCGTATGGCGCACGGGCACGGAAAAACCCTGGCTCTCCAGCATGCTGCAGGCCTCGCTGAAGTTGCGCAGCTGCAGTTCCGCGAATCGATGTTCCGTGACGTCCTCGATATTGGCGTAGTGGGTCGAAAGGCCTTCCAGGACGAGGTGCGGATATCCGGCGATCATGCGCGCGAAATCCGGCAATTCCTCCCTGCGCACCCCCTGGCGGTTGGTCCCCGTCTCCACTTTGACGTGAAGTCTCGCCTTGCGCCCCAGGCGGCCGGCGATCTCGCCCAGGCGCTCGACGGTCGCAGGATTGTAGACGGTCAGGCGCACATCGAGCCGGACCGCCTTCTCGAGCTGGGAAAGGGGCACGTATCCCAGGCACAGGACGGGCGCTGCAATACCGGCGGCCCGCACCTGTTCGGCCTCCTCGATCGAGTTCACCGCCAGCCAGTCCGCGCCCGATTCCAGGACGATGCGCGACACCCCGACCAGCCCGTGGCCGTAAGCGTTGGCCTTGACGACCGCGGCCAGTTTGACCGCGGGGCCGATATGCGTCTTGAAGCGCAGCACGTTCTGTGCGAGCGCCCGGCGGCTGATCTCCACCCAGTTCAAAAGATTCCCCTGCTGCATGCAAACCGGCCTTTCTCACCCGCAGGGCGCTAGGGCCTGGCAGCGGCAGGAGCGTTGTAGCCCGGCTTGGCGCGCACGGTCAGCCTGGGCGAACCGGGCGGCAAATCCAGCTTGATCGAGATCCTGCGCCACTTGCCGTCGCGGACCTTCCTCGCGGGAGAATATCCGAGAATGTACTGGTTGCGCAGTTCCGCGTGGATGAGATCGAGATAGTAGTCGGATTCGCGGGAATCCGTGAGCGAGTATGTCTTTCCTCCCGAGTGCGCGACGGCGGAGGACTCATCCGGCGGCCTGTTCGTTCTCACGATCGCGAAAACCTGGAAATCGGGCTCGCTCGAACCCGCCGGCAGGCCGAGTGCGGGGTCGAGAGCTTCGTAATCCCTGAGGCTCCCCACCAGGACGAGCGCTTTCTTTTCGCTCCCGCACCGCCGGATCGCCTCGATCCCCTGCCGCAGCGCATCGTGGAGCGGCCCGCGGCCGGAATCGACGCCCGTCCGCACGACCGATCCCTGCGAGGGCAGATTCTCGACCTGCACCATCTTGGAATCGAAGGTGATCAGGGAGAAGAGATCGCCGCGCTCGCCCTTTTCGAGAAATCGCTCCATGGCGGTGCGCGCCGCCGGTATGACGGCCGCCATGCCTCCCTGGGCGTCGTGCACGACCGCCATGCACACGGGCACGGAAAGGTGGGCGAAATAATCGACGGTCTGGGCCGCGCCGTCCTCGAAGACCTTGAAGTGCTTCTTCTCGAGGCCGGTGACATAACGGTTCACCCTGTCGACGACGGAAACCCGCAGCAGAACGTAATCACCGCTGCGCGCCCCGGCGCCGGCCTGCGGACCCCATCGCTCCCCGCCCGCAAGCATCCATGCGGGAAAGAAGGCGATGACCGCCGCGGCAACCCGGCACAATCGCAAGCATGGCATTTCGCTCGTCCCTCGGAAACGCGGGCAAGCAAGCCCGCCTGCGCGCATTGTACCACGGCCGCGCGCCGCGGCGGCGGCCGCAGGGGCCCGCCCGGGCCTCTCGCTCACGGGAAAAGCGCTTTCAGCTGCTCTTCGCTCTGCCGCTTGCCGGCCAGGCTGCAGGCGATCAGGAAGAACAGCGACACGGCCAGCGACGGATAGATGCTCGGTATGCCCCAGGCATCGCCGCCGCGCATCACGCCCGGGAAGAAGTTGGGGATGACGAGCTCGAAAATCAGCGCCGTGAGGGCGCCGGAAACGATGGAAGCCACGCCGCCGGCGCGCGTGGCGCGTTTCCAGGCCAGGGCGGCGATCAGGGCGGGAGTGATGGCGACCCCGTAGACGGTGTAGGCGAAGTAGGCATATTTCAGCACGGAGATGCGCGCATGCAGCACCGTCGGCACGAATATCATGGCGAAGGCGCACACGCCCAGAATCACGACGAACACCTTCTGCAGGGCCACCATCTTCTGCTGGTCGGCGTCGGGCTTCATGAATCTCTGGTAGAGGTCGCGCATGATGTTGGTGGAGGGCGAAAGCAGGTAGTTCATGCCGGTGGAAATCACCACCGCGCATGCCGCTCCCAGCAGCAGAACGCCCGCCAGAAACCCGATGCCGCCCCGCGAGCCGATATCCCGGGCGGCCTGCAGCACGATCGAGGCCGGATCGATCCCGGCGCGAACCGCCGCGATTTTCTCCGGGGAATCCGCCCCGGCCAGGGCCGCCCGCAGCTTCCGTTCGAGGTCTGCGGCCTGTTGCGGCCGGAGGGCTCCCCCGGCCTCGAGATCCGCGGCAATGGCCAGGGCGCGGGGCAGGGCCTGCGACGGCGGCAGGCCCTCGACGGCCACTTCCTCCTTCACTTGCGCCACGACATCGAAGGCCTGGATGTCGGTCCAGTGCGCCGATGACGCGTAGATGGCGACCGCCACGACCACGGTCTCCACCAGAATCGTGCCGACGATCCACAAGGCTACGGCGCGCTTGGCTTCGCGGGGAGTGCGCGCGGCATAGAACTTCTGGTACATCGACTGCACGCCCATCAGCAGGAGCATGGTCGCCAGGAAATACCCCCCGGCTTTCAGCGCCGGATACTCCCCGAAATCCGCCGCAAACACGGCAAAATGCTGCTCCGGCAGAACGGCCGGAGCCGCAGAGATCCCGCCCGCGAACCATACGGTGAAGGGGAGCGCCACGCAACAGGCCAGCAGAATAATCACCCCGTTGGGCAGGTCGGTGTGCGCGACCGCCACCATACCCCCCAGGGCGGTGAAGAGAATGACGAACAGGGCCGCGATGGTCTGCCCGACCTCGACCGACACGGCGCCGTCGGTCAGTACGTTGAGGATGTAGCCGCCTGCGCGGAACTGGTAGGAAACGATCGTCGTGAAAGCGATGATCAGCACGATGGCGCCGAAGAGCCGCGCGAACTTTCCGTAGCGCACCTCGAGAATGTCGCCCACCGTATACTGGCCGAAGGTACGGATCTTGGCGGCCAGAAAATAGATGACCGCGATCCCCAGCCACGCGCCGGCCGGCAGCCAGAGCGAAGACCAGCCCGCCCTGGCGGCATACTCCGCGCCGGCAATGAACGTGCCCGACCCGATCCAGGTGCAGATGAGCGTGAAGATCATGATCGAAAGCTTGAGCTGGCGGCCGGCCACCATGAAATCGTCCTGGCTGCGGATGCGCTTGGCGCGCATGAAATTGAACGCCGTCAGGACGAGAAGATAGCCGAGGATCAGGATGAGATAGAGCGACATGCCGACCTCCTCGAATAGCTGCTTGCCCGTAAAGTGAACGACTGCCCTCGCTTCATCTTCCCCCATTCTACAGGAAAATAGGGACGCTCACCATTTTTCGGGAAAAGGGGACGCTCACCATTTTTTTATGTAGATCGGTAGGCCCGTTTGCTCCAGAGGCTTATAAATCAAGCCGAATCAGGCTCCGCATTGAAAACAGGTGAGCGTCCCTGTTTTCGGATTCTTGCCGGAGAAGCGGGACTGTGGTACATGTCTGGCATTGCATGGAGGCGATCCATGAAAGGGATGCACAAGGCGGGCGCGGTGTTCTTTGTGTTGATCTCGACCTGCTGGCCGGCCGAGGAACTCACCAAGGAAAGGATCCTCGCGGCCGGCCAGGCATGGCGCGACAACTACGACAGGTACGATCCTCCGGCCGACCTCGTGGGTATCCTCAAAGAACATCTCGGCGCCGGCCTCACAGTCGATGTCTACCTCGGGCTGTGGTGCTCCGACTCGAAGAACAACGTGCCGCCTTTCATAAAGATCCTCGACCGGCTCGATGCCGCGGTTCCCGTGCGTTATATCGACGTGCCCCGAAAGACTGCCAGGACCGTACCGTACTACGTCGAGGAATTCAAAGTCGAGCGCGTCCCGACCTTCATCTTCTACAGGGAAGGCCGGGAAATCGGCCGCATCGTCGAAAATCCCCAGGCAGGCATGATCGAAGACATGCTGGATATCGTCTTGAAGCAGCCGTAGGATGCCGCTTCGTACCCGGCGGCTGTGGCGGGAGTGCGATGAACGGCGGAAGATGCAGATCTCGGGCCCGTCCGGCGATCCTGGCGATCGTGCTCTGTTTCGCGGCATACAACCATGAGAGCCGCGGCGGCCAGGGGCGCGCCGGCCGAGGTACCGTGGTTGCCAGTGCTGCGTACGGCTCCGGCCCGAACCAGATCGGGATCACGACTCCCGACGAAGCGAACCCCGAAGGCCCGATGAGCTTCGCCCTCGGCGCAGATGGAAGGATATACATTCTCGATCAGGTCAACGCCCGCATTCAGGTCTTTCATGGGGGTGTGTGTACCGAGACGATCCCCATTCCCGGACGGACATTTGTCGACATCGACCGGACGCCGGACGGCAAGCTCGTGCTGATGGATAATCTGGTCAAGAAGGCGGTCTACGTTCTGGGCTCCAAGGGAGAAACCGTCAGGATCCTCCCGCTGGCGGGGAAAGGCATCGCCGATCCTGCGGCGGTAACGGGCATCGAATGCCGCGACGACGCCCGATGGTCGGGAATCTGGGCACAGGTCGACGAGGGGTGGCTGCGGCTGGCGGCGCTCGACGGCACGCCGGACGCCGGGCGACCTGCGATCCCCGGCCGCCCGTCGCTCGACGGCGTGCGTTTCATGAAGGCGGAAATGGGCGGTGAAACCACCGTCGTGATCCGTTGCTCGCGCGAGGATACTCCAGGATGGGACCGCCGCCTGGCCTTCGACATGCCGGTCGCCCACCTGCTGGGCTTGTGGGACGACCGCAGCGGGAGGATTTACGTGGGTGTCTTTCTCGTGCGCGAGCCCGAAGCGGCGAACGTCGTCGCCCTTCTCGATCCCGCGGGCAAAGAGCTCGGCCGCCTGACCCTGGCCGCCGCGCCCATGCCCCACGAGGTCTATCGCTCCGTGCGCGTCTCCCCCGAGGGCCGCGTATACCAGATGGTACTGGAAGAACGGGGCGTCGTCGTCCGCATGTACGACCCTGCCGGCGGCCCCGCCCAAAAGAAACCTTGACACCGCGCCGGCGGGCATGTATATAAACGCGCCATGCAACGGATCATCCGCCGCAATCACGCCTTCGGAATGATCATGCCCGGCCCGGGCCCGGTCGCCGTCCGCTGACGGAACCGCGGCTCGGGATTTCCTCCAGCCGACACTCGAGCTTTCCTGTCCCAAACAGCACTATCCGTGCGGAGGTTCATTCCATGGGCAAGACCATTCGATCGATCAATCGGAAGATCGGCCGGCGGCGCGCCGTGGTCGTGACGGCCGATGAAATGACGCGCATCGTGCGCGAGATCGGGCCGGAGCGCGCCGCAGAACAAGTGGATGTCGTGACCACCGGCACGTTCGGCGCCATGTGCTCGTCGGGCGTCTGGTTCAATTTCGGGCACGCCGACCCTCCGATCAAGATGTCCGGCGTCTATCTGAACGACGTGGAGGCCTACACCGGAGTGGCGGCGGTCGACGCCTACCTGGGCGCGACTCAGCCCTCGGAGCACCGCGGCATCGAATACGGCGGCGCGCACGTCATCGAGGACCTGGTGAGCGGGAAAAGCGTGGTGCTGCGCGCCGCGGCCTGCGGCACGGACTGCTATCCGCGCAGGGAGGTGACCGTCGAGATCACGCTCGACGACGTGAACCAGGCCATCATGTCCAATCCGCGCAACGGCTATCAGCGCTACAACGCCGCCGCCAATTCCAGCGACCGCATCCTGCACACCTACATGGGCAAGCTTCTGCCGCGCCTGGGCAACGTGACCTTTTCGGGCGCCGGGGCGCTGTCTCCGCTGATGAACGATCCCGAGTTCCGCACCATCGGCATCGGCACGCGCATCTTCCTCGGCGGGGCGCCGGGCTACATCGTCGGCAACGGTACACAGCACAATCCCGCCGACCGCTTCGCCACCCTGATGGTGCAGGGCGACCTGAAGCGGATGTCGCGCGCCTTTCTGCGCGCCGCCGTCTTTCCCGGCTACGGATGCACCCTGTACGTCGGCCTGGGGGTACCCATCCCGGTACTGGATGCGGCCGTGGCCGCATCGACCGGCATCGGCGACGAGGAAATCACGACGTCGATCCTGGACTACGGCGTCGCCGCGCGCGTGCGCCCGCGCCTCGCGACCGTCAGCTACGCCCGATTGAAATCGGGATCCGTCGAAATCGAAGGCCGGCGCGTGCCCGCCTCGCCGCTGTCCAGCTTCGCCGCCGCGCGCCGCGTAGCCGAGATCCTGAAATACTGGATCGAGGAGGGGGTCTTTTTCCTCGCCGAGCCGGTGGAACGGCTGCCCTTGCGCGGCTCGGCGGCCGGCATGGCGGAACGCGCGCCGCGGGCGGACCGGGCGCCGGCGGCCGCGGCGCCCGCGGCCGCGGCGGCGCAGCGAGGGATCGCGCGGCGTGACCAGGATTGCATTCATTGCGGGTTGTGCCTTTCGCTGTGCCCGCACGGCGTTTATCGCAGGAGCGAACAGTGGTGCATCAGCGCCGATTACGAAGGATGTACGGAATGCGGCAATTGCCTCGACGCCTGCCCGGTCGGTGCCATTCGACCGGCAGCCGACGCGCCGACGGCCGGATAGTGCGGAAGACCATCCGTGTCCGGCAGACGATCGCGACCATCACGGCCGAGGATCGCTTCATCGCGGTCGCCGAACGGGAGATCCTGCGGCAGCGGGGCGAGCTGGAGGCCTATATCCGCAGCGACCCCCGCTTCGGCCGCAGCCTCGAACCCTGCACCGTGCGCCGGGGAGCCCCCGAGATAGCGCGGCGGATGGCCGAAGCAGCCGCCCGGGTGGGCGTAGGGCCCATGGCCGCGGTCGCGGGCGCGATCGCCGAGTATGCCGTGCGCGCCATGGTCGAAGCCGGCGCGCGCCATGCCATCGTCGACAACGGCGGGGATGTCGCCCTCTTCCTCGACCGCCCGGTCACGCTGGCTCTCTACACCGGGCGCGACGGGCCCCTCGACCTGGGGCTGCGCCTGCAACCGCGATCGGACCTGTTCGGCGTCTGCACTTCTTCGGCTACGGTCGGCCACTCGCTGAGCTTCGGCCGCGCCGACGCCGCCACGGTCATCGCCGGCGACGCAGTCCTCGCCGATGCAGCGGCGACCGCGCTGGGCAACCGTCTGAGCCGGCCCCACGCGCCGACCATACGCTCGGCCCTGAACTCGCTCTTGCTGAACGGCATCGACTGCCTGATCGCGGTCGTCGGCCGCCGGATCGGGTGGTGCGGCAACCTGCCCGACGTGATCCGTGTCGACCTTCCCTGGCATCGCATCACCAAGGCGTGAACTATGGAAAAGTTGCGCACCTGCATCATGGGCTGCACGGGGGTAGTCGGGCAGCAGTTCGTGCGCATGCTCGACAACCACCCCTGGTTCGAGGTGGTGCTGCTGTCCGCCTCGGCCCGGAGCGCCGGCAAAACCTATGCCGAGGCCGCGCGCTGGTCGCTCGGCGCAGAGATCCCTGCATATGCCGCCGCCATGCCCGTCGTCGAAGCCTCGGCGGCCGCCGTGATCGAGAGCGGCGCCGCGATCGCTTTCAGCGCGTTGCCCGCGGCGGTCGCGTCCGGGCTGGAGACGGAGCTGGCGAACGGCGGCTGCTATGTTTTCACCAACGCATCCGCCCACCGCATGGACCCCGATGTTCCTCTGGTCGTGCCGGAAGTCAATCCCGAACATTTCGCTCTCATCCGGCGGGCGGCACGCGCGCGCGGCGCCATCGTGGCCGACTCCAACTGCTCCACCGCCGGGCTGGTGCTGGCGCTGAAGCCTCTGCTCCCGTTCGGCCCGCGGAGGGTCGTGGTTTCGACTTACCAGGCGGTTTCGGGCGCGGGACGCGCGGGGTTGCCCGCGCTCGATATCCTCGGCAACGCGATCCCGTTCATCCGGGGAGAAGAAGAAAAGCTCGCGCGCGAAAGCAACAGGATCCTGGGCCGCCTCGAAGGGCCGGCCGTCAGGGACGCGGGCATCGAGGTGTGCGCAAGCTGCTGCCGCGTCGCCGCGCGCGAAGGCCATCTCATGAGCGTGACGGCCGACCTGGATTCCGACCCCGCGCCCGACGAGATTGCCGGCGCATTCCGCGACTTCCGGGGCGTGCCCCAGGCGATGGCGTTGCCGACGGCCCCGCAGCGCCCGCTCATCGTGCGCACCGAAGAGGACAGGCCGCAACCGCTGCTCGATGCGCACGCGGGCTTTCCTCGCAGGGCGCGCGGTATGGCGGTCACCATCGGCCGAATCCGCCGCCGCGGCCGCAGCGTCTCGTTCTTTCTGCTCGTTCATAATACGATCCGCGGCGCGGCGGGGACATGCATCCTGAACGCCGAGTACGCCCTGCGCGCCGGCCTGATCCGTCAGGCCGCAGGCCGGCCGTCCGAGGGAAAGGAATGCGGCGACTCGTGAAGGTGATGAAGTTGGGCGGCAGCTGCCTGTGCGACGGCAAGGCCTTCGTGCAGGCATCGAGGATCGTCCGCGAAGATCCCGCCCGGAAAGTGGTCGTGGTTTCCGCCATGCAGGGCGTGACCGACGAGCTCGAACGAATGCTCGAGCGCTGCGCCGCGTCGCAAGAGGCGGTCGCCGGGCTGGTACGCGCCCTCAGCCGCAGGCACCGCGGCGTCCTGAAACAGGCAGTGCGCTCTGCGAGCCTGCGCACGTCGGCCGGCCGCCGCCTGGATGCCAAAATGCGGAAACTCGAGCGACTCCTGCTCGGGGCGGCATGCACGGGCGAGATCGGCGCCGCAACGCGCGCGCATGTGCTGAGCTACGGCGAGCGCCTGTCGGCATTGCTGCTGGCCTTCGCCCTCAGGGATTCGGGGGCCGATGCCGAAGCTTTCGATTCCGATGAAATCGGGATCGTGACCGACGACTCGTTCGAGAACGCCACGGCCCTCCTGCCGGCGGTGCGCCGGAACCTGGCACGCCGTCTCCTGCCCCGGATACGCACGGGGACGATTCCCGTCGTCACCGGCTTCTTCGGCCGTACCGAGGACGGCCGGGTGACGCTCTTCGGGCGCAACGGTTCCGATTACAGCGCCGCCGTGGTGGCACGAGCCCTCGGCGCCGACGGACTCGAGCTGTGGAAGGATGTCGACGGAATCCTGAGCGCGGATCCCAAACTGGCGCGCGACGTGCGCCTCCTCGACCGCCTGTCCTACATGGAAGCCGCGGAACTCTGCCATTTCGGGGCCGAAGTGCTGCACCCGCGCACCATGGAACCGCTGGCCGACACCGGCATCCCGATACGGATCCAGAGCTTCCGCCGGCCCGAAGCCCCGGGATCCGAGATCCTGACCTGCGCCCGCCAGGGCGGCAGGGCGGCCGGGAGCGTGGCCTGCATGCGCCGCCTGATCCTGCTCAGAATCTGCGGCCCCGGTGCGGGATGCCGGCCGGGCATCATCGCCGAAGCAGCGCGCAGGCTGGCGGCAAACGACGTCGAAATTCTCTCGATGATGAGCTCGCGGACGTGCATCAGCTTCCTGCTGGCCCATACCGCTGCGGCCGCGGGCCGGCGCGCTCTGGCGGCATTCTGCCGGACCGTCGGAGCGCGACTCGAACTGAAAACCGGCCTGGCCCTCGTCGCCGCCGTCGGCAAGGGACTTCGCAGCCGCGACGGTGCGGCAGTTCGGCTGTTGGCCGCGGCGGCGCACGCAGGCATCGGGGTGCGGCTCATGGCCGCCGGCGCGTCGGATGCGGCAAGCTACCTCGTCGTCCGTGAAGCCGACGCCGCCCGGGCGGTCCGGACGCTCCACGCGGCCCTGTACGAGGACGCAACTTGCCGGAGGCGGTGACTGCCCGACTGCCGGCGGCACCTGCCGCGCCGGCCAACCCGCACCCGACACGGCACTCGCCATCGGACCCCCGTATGGCCCGGCCCGGGCGATCTCTTGCCTGAGCCGATTCCTTCCCCGATTTCGCATTACACGACGGAAACGGTCTTGCGGATTGGCGGTTATGCTGTACGGCCCCAAACGATGTCCGATCACCCGTTCTTCGTCTGGGGCGCGCAACAGCTCGGGCGCCTGGCGGTAGGCGGGACGTTCGAGGAAGCCGTCATCTTCGTCGCAGCCGGCGAGCAACGCCTCCAGCTCCTGCCGCAGCGTGATGTCCGAACCGCAGGCTTCTGCCAGGAATGCGCTGCGGCGCGCCGGATCCCGGCTCAACGCGCCTTCGAAGATCTCCTTCAGCCTCTGCCAGCGCTCAGGATCCACGGCCGTTCTCCATCTCGCGCCGGAGCCACGCCTTGGCCATGAGCCAGCCGCGCTTGACGGTGGCGGGAGAAACTCCCAACGCAGCGGCCGCTTCCTCGATGGTCAAACCGCCGAAAAAGCGGAGCTCGACGATCCTGGCCGCCTGCGGGTCGGCGGCGGCCAGCCGCTCCAGCGCCCTGTCCAGGGCGACGATATCGAACGATACTTCGGGCGTCGCCGCGGCGCCCTCCGCCAGGCTGACACGAACCGGCGAGGCGCCCCGCTTGGCGGCGGAGCGGGGGCGCGCCCGCTCCACCAGGATGCGGCGCATCGTCATGGCCGCGATGGCGCAAAAGTGCGCGCGGTCCCGCCAGGGGCACCCCTCCTGCTGCGCCAGCCGGAGATAGGCTTCGTTGACGAGCGCGGTGGCCTGCAGCGTCTGCCCCGGCCTTTCGCGCGCCAGGTAGAGCCGCGCCAAGCGACGGAGTTCGTCGTAGACGGCCGGCATGACATCGGGCAGATCCAGGGAGCCCGACCGACTCGAGCCGGGGGGCTTTCCAGACGGCGCTTGCCGGGTCATGGCACTCCGCGCTCGCGCTTGCCGGCGCGGGACTGCCCCGCGCCGGCAGCTCCGTTTCGCATAGACTATACGATGACGGCGGGACGGAGACGAGGGAAAATGCAAAGGCGCGGCTTGCGGAATCCGGGTCCTGCCCCTTCTCGGCCGCCGGGTCACGCTCCGGGCGGGCAGAATCGGCGGCAACGCCCGGAAACTCATATGGCATGCGGGGCTTATTGCTTGCAAAACCGCCGGGAAACGAACAAAGATTGGTGCCGTTCGGCATCCATGGGAACGATCAATTGTAGATTCAGCTTGCTCATCCCGGAGGGTATATCCCCATGCGGAACAGCCTTGCCGCAGTAGTTGCGCCGCGCGCGGTTCCCGATTCGGGGGCAGTGTCGGGGCACGGTTTCGGTACCGCCCCGGTCTTTCTCGCCGCGATCAGCACGATCCTCGGCGCGATCCTGTTCTTGAGGTTCGGTTATGCGGTGGCCCACGCCGGACTCGCCGGTGCGCTCGCGGTCATCCTCCTGGGCCACATGGTCACGGTCCCGACGGCGCTCGCCATCGCGGAAATAGCTACCAACCGCAAGGTGGAGGGCGGAGGCGAGTATTTCATTATCTCGCGCTCCTTCGGGATGACCATCGGCACGGTCGTCGGCCTGAGCCTGTATCTTTCCCAATCGATCTCGATCGCCTTCTACATGATCGCCTTCGCCGAAGCCTTCCGCCCTCTGGCCCCCTGGATCGAGCGTGCGTTGCACGTCGGCTTCGATCCGCGGCTGATCTCCCTTCCGGCCGCAATCACGGTCCTGGCGCTGGCGATCACGCGCGGGGCCGCACTGGGCGTCAAGGCACTGTATGGTGTGGTCGCCACGTTGGGGCTGTCACTGGTGCTGTTCTTTCTCGGCAGGCCGCTCGAGGGGTTCGATCCGGCATCCTTGAGACTGACGGCGACGGTGGCGAATCACGATCCCTTCGTTCTGGTCTTCGCGATCTGTTTCCCGGCGTTCACCGGAATGACGGCGGGAGTCGGCCTTTCGGGCGATCTTCGGGAGCCCAAGAAATCCATCCCTGCCGGTACGTTGCTGGCCACGTTCGTCGGGTTGGTGGTTTACGTGGCCGTCGTAATCAAGCTGGCCTTTTCGGCAGCCCCGGAGGCGCTGGCCTCGAACCAACTGATCATGGCGGACATAGCTCTCTGGGGTCCGATCGTTCCCATCGGGCTGGCTGCGGCGACACTAAGTTCCGCCATCGGTTCGGTGCTCGTGGCGCCGAGGACGCTCCAAGCCCTCGGCGGGGACGGCGCGCTTCCCTGGAAACGTTTCAATGGATGGATCGCGCGCGGAGTGGGCCGGGTCAACGAACCCCGCAACACAACCCTGATCACCGCAGCCATCGTGATTGTGATTGTGGCGCTCGGGAACGTCGATATCGTGGCGCGCCTGATATCGATGTTTTTCATGGTCACCTACGGATCGCTGTGCGCCATCAGCTTCCTCGAGCATTTCGCAGCCCGCCCCAGTTATCGTCCGGCCTTCCGGTCCCGCTGGTATGTAAGCCTTCTCGGAGCGCTGACCTGTCTGTTCATGATGTTCCAGATGGATCCCCTTTTCGCCGTGATCGCGATCCTTGCGATGTTCCTCCTGTATCGATGGGTTTCGCGCGCGGCCGCTGAAAGGAACGATCTGGCGGAAATGTTCGAAGGAGTGATGACCCAGCTCAGCCGGCACATCCGGATCCGGCTGCAGTTGCGCGTGCAGCGCCGCAAAGGCGGTGAGTGGCGCCCTAACGTCCTGATGGTGAATTCCAGGACGTTCGATCGCCAATCCCCGCTGCAGCTGATGCGCTGGATCTGCGATCGCTACGGCTTCGGGACCTATCTCCACTTCATCGAAGGAGGCCTGAGTGCCGAGTCATGGGTGGAAAGCGAGCGCATCAAACGCCGCCTGCGCAAGATGGCGCGGCTGCAGGCGGGAGGCGTATACATGGACACCATCGTGAGCCCGTCGCTCACCTCGGCTTTTGCCCAGAGCCTCCAGATCCCAGGCCCCTCGGGCCTCGAACACAACAGCGCCATGTTCGAGTTTTCCATGCACGACGGCTCCCAGGCGATGCACGACATAGTCGAGAAATGCCTGTTCGCTCACAGCGCCCGCATGAGCCTGATGGTGCTGCGGCATGGGGATTTTCACTTCGGCGCGCGCAAGACGCTCGACGTCTGGCTCACATGGAACGACCGCGACAACGCCAACCTCATGATTTTGCTGAGCTATATCATCCTGGGGCACAGGGACTGGGCGCACGGCGAAATCCGCGTGTTCGCCGCCCTGCCGAGCGACCAGGTGGAGCACAAGCGCCAGGATTTCCGGAAGCTCGTGGCTGAAGGGCGCATCCCGATTTCGGAAAAGAATATCCGCTTTCGGGCCGTCGACGATCTCGACTCCTTCCACAAGCTCGTGGCAAGACTTTCGGCGGACAGCGATCTCGCGGTCTTCGGATTCGACGTCGAAGGGCTGAAGGAAAGGGGGGCCCAGGTGTTCGCCAACCATCCTGCATTGCGCGACGTTCTGTTCGTCAACGCAGCGCATGAGATCGCCATCGATTGAAGACCTTCGACTCCTGAAGAAACGCCGTCGGCCGGGACAGGCCGGGAAAAACTTCAGGGGGCCCTGCAGCCCCCTGTGAAGATATTCCGATCGGGATTATGAGTGCTGGTTGCGGGGGAAGGATTTGAACCTCCGACCTTTGGGTTATGAGCCCAACGAGCTACCAGACTGCTCCACCCCGCGACTGCAGGATGGATTATAGAATCCGCCCCCGGGCGAGTCAAGCGCTACCTCGCAGGAGCGTTTCCGGCCTGGCGCAGCCGCCTGCCGCCCGCCCGGATCGCGATCAGAGATACTCCTTGATGCGCCGGGCCACTCTGCGACAAGCCGCTTCCAGCCTGCCGACCTCCGCGTCGCCGTGGGCCGTGGAAACGGCTCCGTGGCCGTGCAGCAGGTGCACGTCCTCGAGCAGAAACGCCTGGTGAGCCACCCTTTCGCCCAGGACGGTGTCGGCAAGCGCCGGGTCGAACAGTTCCTCGGGCCGGTCGGGACGCGCTCCTTCCTTGTAAGGGAAATGCAGGTAGAACAGGGAGCTGCCGGCAATGGCGGCGTTTCCCCGGCCGGTGCAGTATGCGTATATGCCCTCCCCGGCGAATGTGTCCTCGAGGGCCCTGCGCACCTTCTCCCCCGTGGCGGCGATCCTGGGATAGATCTCGGCCTCGTTTTCCACAAGATAGCTCATCATGGTCTTCGCGGCCAGCAGCGATGCCGGATGCGCCGAGTAGGTCCCGCCCGAGAAGCTGACTTTGACCTTGGCCGAACGGCTCGCCAGCTCCATGATGTCGGCCCGCCCTCCGACGGCTGCAACGGGCATCCCTCCTCCCATCACCTTCCCGAAGGTTGTAAGGTCCGGCTGGATGCCGTACAGCCCTGCGGCATTCCCGGCCCGGAAGCGGAAGCCGGCGATCACCTCGTCGAAGATCAGCACGACGCCGTGGCGTTCGCTCAGCGCGCGCGCGGTGCGCAGGTACTCGGGCGCGGCGGGCATCATGCCGCCGGATCCGATAAAGGGCTCCACGATGAAGCAGGCGAGCGCGTCGCCGTGGCGGCGGAAATCGCGCTCGAGCGCCTCCACATCGTTGAAGCCGGTGACCACGACATTCTCCGTGATCGCCGGCGGGAGGCCGGCGCTGTCGACGTGCTGGTAGCCGACGGTACTCGGAGGCTGGAAGCCCACTCCTTTGAGCCCCCAGGGATGTGCGCCGTGCCAGCCGCCCCCGACCTTCATCACGCATTCGCGCCCCGTATGGGCGCGCGCAAGCAGGATGGCATACATGGTGGCCAGCGAACCGCTGGTCGTGAACCGCACGCGCTCGCACCCCGTGCGCCGGCAGAGAATCTCCGCAGCCTCCACCTGCAGGCGGTCGGGATACCCGGTCTGCAGGCCGAATCCTTCCTGAAAGGCTCCGGCCAGGGATTCGGACACTACGGCCGGATTGTGCCCGAGGATATTGGTGAAATGGCCCTGCCAGAAATCGAGAATCCTGTGGCCGTCTTCGTCCACGACGTAGGCTCCCGATGCGGAGGTGATGCGCGGCGGAAAGGGGGGGACGAAGCGCAGCGTGTGGTTGACGCCGTCGACCATGCAACGCTTCGCCCTCTCGGCCAGTTCTCCGCACCTGGGCGACCGCTTGCGATACTCTTCCTCGATGACGGCCAGCAGCCTGCTGTAGTCTCTCTCCTTTTTCATGAGTGCCTCCGCAGACGGAAGTCGAAAAATGTGAGAAACGCACATTATCGTTTCCGCCGCCGGTTTTCAACGGATTCCGTGCCTGCGCGCACGCCGATTTCCGGTTGCGCCCGGCGGGATTCGAGCGGCCGGCGACCGCGGGTTCGCAAAACCTTGGCGATCCGCCGCGGGCGCCGCGGATTCAGTCCCTCTCGAAAAAGTAGAAGGTGCGCAGGTGCCCCTCGTCCTCGGCCACCCAGAAGTCCGTGGCCGCGTAGCCCTTCCTGAAGTAGGCGCGGAAAACCTGGCGCATCTTGCCCTGCCATTCCAGGGCAATCCCCAGGTTCCGGCTCTTGATGTCGGGCAGATTGTAGGGGATCTCGAAAAGCACGCGGTCGGCGTCGAAATCCGGCTTGACGTGCGAGCAGGTCATCATGGCCGGAGCAATTTCTTCGAGTCGGTTGATGACCGGGAAGCGCTTGAGCTCCTTGCGCAGCTCGAGCCGCGGCGGTCCGGTTTCGAGTCGCGCTTCGACCTGCCGGTCCGTCAGGTTCCAGCGCGCCATGATCCGGTCGGTCGGCAGGCCCTTGTCGAGGATGCTGGTGGTCTCGCCGTAGTAGTTTTCGCGGTATGCCTCGGCGCGCGCGCCCAGCTTTCCCAGGTTGAAGTAGGCGTTCAGAGGCTGCATGGGATCGAAAGTCCAGGCGATGGTGCGGATCTTGCGCTTGAGGACCTCCTTGCGCTGGGCCAGCTTCAGTTTGAAGCCGACATCGAAATTGCGGTAGGCCTTGCGCACGCCCAGCAGGTAGGAGTAGTGGATGGGCTCGCCGCCGAGCACGCCCATGATGCTGGAGACGAAGCCGATCATGTCGCCGAGATTGTTGTAAGCGGCCAGCGACAGACCTCCGTGGTGGTCCGCGGCGAGCAGGAAAAAGGCGGGCACAATCTCGATGTCCTGGCAGGTCCAGACCTCGCGCTGGATTTCCATGCAGGCGGCGTAGTCGTCGAGCGTGCGGAACGGCCCGATGTGAACCTTGATCTCGTCGCGTCTTCTCTTGCGCCTGCCCGGGCTCATACGGTCCCCTCCTTCGCTTGTGCGCCTTGCTGCGGCGCGCGGGCCGCACGCGGACGAGCCGGATTATACATCAGGGATGCACGCCCGGACACATTGCGATAGAGCCTGACGGGGCATGCCTCAGTGCGAGATCTCCGTCCAGCCGCGCCGGTTCAGGTCCCGGACGAGAAAACCCGCGGCCGCGCCGGCACCGGCGAGCAGCAGGCATCCGTGGCGCAGGTCGCCGAAGATCAAAGATCCGATGCCGAAAAGCGCTGCATAGACCAGCACGACGCCGGCGAGCCAGTCCAGCCACAACCGCGCCACTCCGGCATCGGCGCGCACCTCCGGGGCCAGCCGCGCAACCGGGCGCCACAGCGCGCCGCCGGGACGCACCCGGCGATAGAACTCCACCAGGCGCGCCGTGTCGGTCGGGCGCGTCAGCCGGGTCACGGCCAGCCAGGCCAGGGTGGTGAAGCCGACGATGTAGTACAGGGAAACGGGGAAGGCGATATCGGTGCGGAACTTGATGTACGAATAGGCGACGAACGGGGCGACCATGGCGGCGATTTCGCTCCAGGCATTGATGCGCCACCAGTACCAGCGCAGGATCAGCACCAGTCCCAGGCCGGCGCCGCATTCGATGATGAACTCCCACGCTCCCGAGATGCGCTCCATCATGCCCGTGATCGCAACGGAAAACGCCATGACCAGAACGGTGGTGACCCGCGCCGCAGCCACCAGCTCGCGCTGGGAAGCGCCGCGCCGGACGAAACGGCGGTAGAAATCGTTGATCACGTAGCTGCTGCCCCAGTTCAGCTGCGTGGCCACGGTCGACATGTAGGCCGCGAAAAAGGCCGCCACCAGCAGGCCGAGAAGGCCTTCAGGCAGGTGATCGCGCATGGCATAGACGTACCCCAGGCGCTTCTGCTCCGGCGGCAGTCCGGGATAAAGGACCAGAGTCGCCAGGCCCACCAGAATCCAGGGCCAGGGCCGGATGCAGTAATGAGCCACCTGGAACCACAGGGTGGCCAGAAGCGAATGCTTTTCGTCCTTCGCCGACATCATGCGCTGCGCGACGTAGCCTCCTCCGCCGGGCTCGGCCCCGGGATACCAGGAAGACCACCACTGGACGCCCACATAGGCCAGAAAGGCCGAAAGCGACATGGCCATGGCGCCCGCCGCACCGCCGCTACCGGCCTCGCCGATCAACGGCGTGAAGCGCAGCGACCATGCGGGCAGCCGGGCCTGCAGGCCGGCGATTCCGCCCACCTGCGGCAATCGGAGAACGACCAGAGCCAGCGCGACCGTCCCCCCCATGGCAATGACGAACTGAAACAGATCCGTCACTGCCACTCCCCAGAGCCCGGAGAGCGCGGAGTAGAGCGCCGTGATCACGAGGGCGGCAACGACATACAGGTGGACCCGATCCCGGGGCACGCCGAACATCCCCTCCAGGATGGAAGCCATCGCCAGGTTGACCCACCCCAGGATGACGCAGTTGATGAAGAGCCCGAGATAGAGCGCGCGGAAGGCGCGCAAGAAAGCGGCGGGTTTCCCGGAGTAGCGCAGCTCCGTGAACTCGAGATCCGTCAGCACGCCCGCCCGGCGCCACAGGCGGGCGAAAAAGAAAACCGTCAACATGCCGCCGAGAAGGAAATTCCACCACAGCCAGTTTCCGGCCACGCCGTTGCGCGCCACCAGCTCGGTGACCGCCAGCGGAGTATCGGCGGCAAACGTGGTCGCCACCATGGAAGTGCCCGCCAGCCACCACGGCAGGCTGCGGCCGGAAAGGAAAAACTCGTCCATGCCCCGCCCCGCGCGCTTCGAATAGTAGATGCCGATCAGGGCGCTGCCGAGAAAATAGGCGAGCACGATGGACCAGTCGATTCGGCTCATCGAACCTCCCCAACAACCTGCGTGTTGTGCCCATCTCCATACAGCACGCAGGCCGGCAAGGCAACGAAAATGCGGATTGACCCCGGGTGGCCGGGACCATAGAATCACGCGGTGCGCCGCCCGGATCGGGGACGCTGCAGCGCAGGGCCGGCCGGCGCCGTGAAAGCGAGAAAACGCCGGGGCTGCCCGCCCGCGACGGAGTCGCCTTGGAACCCTTCGCCTACTGCCGCAGCAAGCTTCATTGCGAGCATGTACCCGTGGCCGAGATCGCGCGCAGGGTCGGCACGCCGACCTACGTTTACAGCCAGACGGCCATCGAGGAGCGCTTCCGCGAATTCGACCGCGCCTTCGCGGCGGTGCCGCATCTGACATGCTACGCGGTCAAGGCCAACTCCAACCTGGCCGTTCTCAGCCTGCTGCGGCGCCTGGGAGCCGGTTTCGACATCGTCTCCGGAGGCGAGCTGCTGCGCGTTCTGGCGGCCGGCGGCGATCCGGGCCGGGTGGTTTTTTCGGGCGTGGGCAAGAGCGCAAGCGAGATCGACCTCGCTTTGCGCCACGACATCCTTCAATTCAACGTGGAATCGGAGGCCGAGCTCGAGGTGATCCAGGAGCGCGCCGGAGCTCGGGGAAAGGTCGCCAGGGTCGGCCTGCGAGTGAACCCGGACGTGCGCGCCGAGACCCATCCCTATCATTCGACCGGCATGCTCGAGCACAAGTTCGGCGTGCCCTTGGAGCGTGCGCCGGCCCTGCTGCGCAAGGCCGGCCGCATGCCCCACCTGCAAGTCACCGGCATCGGCTTTCACGTCGGCTCCCAGATCACCCGTCTCGACCCGTTTGTCGAGGCCTTGAAGCGCCTCAAGGGCCTCCTTTCCGGACTGCGCGCGCCGGGCATCGCGATCGGGCACCTGGACGTGGGCGGCGGGCTGGGCATCACCTACAAGGATGAGATGCCGCCGCGGCCCGAGGCATATGCCGAAGCCATCCTGCAATTGGCGCGTGACATGAATTGCCAGCTCCTGCTCGAACCGGGCAGGGCGATCGTGGGCAACGCGGGCATTCTGCTGACGCGGGTTTTGCGCACCAAGCGCAGCGACGGCAAGAATTTCATCATCGTCGACGCCGCCATGAACGACCTGATCCGCCCCAGCCTGTACGGGGCCTACCACCGCATCGTGCCCGGAACCGTCTGCCGGCGGCGGCACCATGTCTACGACGTCGTGGGCCCGGTCTGCGAAACGGGGGACTTCCTGGCGCGCGACCGCGAAATGGCGGCGGTTCGGCCGGGCGACCTCCTGGCCGTCATGAGCGCCGGCGCTTACGGCTTCGTTTTCGCCTCCAACTACAATTCGCGACCGCGCGGCGCCGAGGTTCTGGTGCGTGGCCGCCGCTTCAAGGTGATCCGCAGGCGGGAGAGCTTCGAGGATCTCGTGCGCGGCGAAAGCCGCAGCCCGCTGTGAAGGTGCGCCGCCGGCCGGGAGCCTGCCGGATCGGGTGAAACATCGGGCCGGCGGCAACGTCATCTTATGCGAGGGGGTCGATTCCCGGGGATGGGCGGCGGCATGATACAATTCCCATCTCAAAGGATGCGGGCATGGTGGAGGATCTGAAAAAGCAAGCCTCGCAAATCTATCGCGAGCAGAGCAGCCTGGCGAGCCTTCCGACCTCGGAAAGCCTTTCCATGAAGAAGCTCTT
>CAZHQK010000045.1:0-2152 GCA_964534795.1 uncultured Acidobacteriota bacterium | reverse complement strand
CCAGACGGCGGTCTGCAACCCGGCTGCGCATGCGCGCGCCGATCTCCTGCCGCGCGCGGCGCCGGAAACCTCGCCGGCGGAATGGAGGAGCGAACGAGGCGGGCGAGGCCGGGGCGCTTTGCCGATTGTCGCCCGAGCGCACGCGCGGGATTCCGCCGCTCACATCTTCCCGAGAGCCCGGTAAACGTCTGTCCTGCGCGGCTTGGGCGATCCCGTGAGGCGGCCTTGAATCTGCGGCAGCGAAAATTCGACTGGATTGCGGGCGAAAAATCAGGTAAGAAATTTATCTGAAAAGTCGGGATGACGGCCCTGCGAAGGTCGTCTGTGCCGCCGCGCTGGATCCCCTCACCCCGCCGGCAAGCAGCATTCATGGTGCAACAATCACCTGTATGCCGTGACGGCCGTGCAGCCGGTTTCGACAGCTATCGCGGGGCGGGAGAGTTTTCCCGCCATGGAGAAGGATAAATGCGCAGGCTCGTAAGTCTGCAGTCGATCTCGCTGGCTATGGTGATATGTGCGCTCGAAGCTCCGGCCGAGCCGATTCGCTTCGACACCCTATGTTATGTCGGCACTGCCTACGCGCTCCCGACCGGGGGCGCACGCCTGACCGACAATAAGGACGACGTCGGCATCGATCCGCCCGCGGGCGCCATCTGGCTGCCGCAGCCGGTGCCCGTGGGTTCCGGTTTCGTGCTGTCGTTCGGATTTCGCATGTCCGAGGCCGCCGGGTGGCCTGATCCCGACGGCCTGCAGGTGGGGGCGGATGGCCTGGCTTTCGTCATACAGAACTCTGCAGCCGGCTCCGGCGCTCTGGGGCGCGGTGCGGGCGGGCTGGGCTACATGTACATCGAAAACAGCCTGGCCGTGGAACTGGATACGTACCGGAATGCTTACTGGTACGGCGATCCCGACGGCAATCACGTCAGCGTGCAGACCCGCGGAACGGCTTTCAATGTTCCGCATCACGTCGCCTTTGATCAAGGGTCGGACGGCCTGTGGCTGGAGGAGGGGTGGGGACGCTGGGTGCCGGCCGCCGGCGATCCGTCTCTGAAGACCGTGTCGGTCGAGCGCAAGCTCAATGACGGCGAGATCCAGCAAGCGCAGATCGTTTACAATCCCGGCAACCTGACGATGTATCTCAACAACGACCGCCTTTTTTCGATCGGCCTCGACCTCGCGACGCTGCTGGCATTGCAGGGCGGCGGCGACGCGTACATCGGATTCACGGCCGGGACCAGGTACGGGTATCAGAATCACGACATCCTTTCGATCGACTTCACTCCGGTGCCCGAGCCTGCGACGTGGATGCTCCTGTCTGGCGGCCTGCTCGTTGTTCTGTGCGCGGCGCGCAAGCGGAGCGGCATCTCCATGGCCGGACCGATCTCGGACCGCCTGCGATCGGCGACCCGCATGTTCCGGTGTTAGAGCCCTGCCGGGTTTTCGAATTCTGTCCGGGCGGCGCGAGCGGGAATTGCAGGTGCGCCAGCCGGTATCTCTTCCTGTCGGCGGGCCCCGACGCCAAGGCGGCACAATGCCCTGGCTTTTCGGCAGCGGGGCCGTGCCCACGCGCGGCGGGCGACTTGTTTGTATCCGGTAACCCGGACGCATGATGGATTTCTGCAGGCCGCGCGACGGGCTTGCGATTTCAAGGAAACTCCGCTGGGCGAAGGGCGCGAGACCGGCCTCTGCCTTTGATGGGGCGAGCAGCCTCTCCGAACATGAAGACGGGATCAGGCTCCCTGCCGGCTGCCGCGTTCAGCTCTCACAACAAACGCCGTAGACACTGATCCCTTCGAGAAAGACCGATCACGGCGATTCGCGAAGCAGTGTTTTTGCCAGAGAATGGGCAATCGCAGACGTCGGCTGTCGGTCAGAACTCTGACACGTCGATCGCCGATACGCAAAGGCCGATGTTCCCTGTCTTGTTTTGAAGCCGCCTTGATGCCGCGGCGAGGAGCGAACTTTTGTCTGGCGCTCAGCTCGAGTCAAGTCGGGCCGCCTGCCAGTTGTCTGTGTCCTTCCGGCAAGGCTGCATGACCCGCTTTGATCCCTTCTGATATGGTTCGGCTGTCGGCGCAAAAAGCGCCCGGAGGACAGCCGATGAAAATTACCCCATCACGTCAGACTTCACTTCTTCCGCCTCCAGTCGAAT
>CAZHQK010000044.1:0-2260 GCA_964534795.1 uncultured Acidobacteriota bacterium | reverse complement strand
CCTATTGATGACGCCCGCCCATCGGAAGCACGGGCGGGACGCCGGTCTGCGGGCGGCGGGTTCGCGTCGGTTCCGGAAAGGGAACCGGCCGGGCAGGAGCGCGATCGTTGCCGGGGCCCCGGGTTTGCAGCCTGCGGCAATGGATCCTGCGCCCAGAGGCGGCATCGGGGGCAGGTGATCGCTGAAAACTGATCACTGAAAGCTGACGGCGGTCCTGCATCGCAAAAAAAGCCCCTGGGCGGAGGGCGGTGCGGGTCGGCCCCGGATCGTTCAGGTCGGGGGCGCTCGAGAAATGTGTTGATATCGAACCATCATGGTCGTAGGCTGACGGAGTGACCGGTCGCGCCGCAAGGGGACGCGAGCCGGGAGCGCGGCGGAGGTCGCCGCTCGCTCGGAGCAGGGCAAAGCTGGGGGAGGAAACATGAAAGACAAACGAGGCATGCGCAGGAGAGACTTCATCAAGGGAACGGCTGTCGGCGTGGGCGCGGCGGCCGTGGGCGGCACCCGGACGGCCGCAGGCGACGCGCCCCAGATCGCACCGTCCCAGGTCAAGGAGAGCGTCGCGGCCGACGTGGTGGTGGTCGGGGCGGGAATCGCGGGCATGTGCGCCGCGCTTTCGGCGATCGAGGCGGGCGCGAAAACGGTGCTGCTCGAGAAGGGCGCGACCTTCAATGCGCGCGGGTTCGACGACGGCTGCGTCAACAGCAGCGTCCACAAGGAGGCGGGCGTCCACATCGATCGCGACGAGCTGATCGGGGAGCTGATGCGGCAGGCGAACTACCGGGCCGACCAGCGCCTGATCCGGCTCTGGGTGGACCGCAGCGGCGAGGTCATGGATTGGCTGCGCTCCCGGGTGGAGCCCAAGGGGGTGAAAGCCTCGCTGGCGCCCGTCAGCAATGAAAGGGAAGGCCCGTACAAGGTCTATCGCACCGCCGTCAATTTCACCGGGCAGAATCCCAAACTGATGTCCGTCCTCGAGAGCATCGTCAAGGAAAAGGGCGGCGACATTCGCTATCAGACGCCCGGCGTGCAGCTCGTGCGCCAAGGGCAGGGAAGGGTGACGGGCGTGATCGCCCGGACCCAGGCGGGCGATTACATCCGGTTCGACGCGCGCAGGGGCGTCGTCCTCACCACGGGCGGTTACGACAACAACCCGGAGATGATGAAGCGGTTCCTGCGCCCCTCGGATCTGAGGATCGAAAAGTACAATTCGGCCAACAAGATCTGCACCGGCGACGGCCACAACATGGCACTCGCGGTGGGCGCCGACATGGACGAACCGCCGCACACCCTGATCGTCGGCAACGGCATCCTGACCAACAAGGACGAGTTCTACCTGATCATGTTCACGCCCTGGCTGCGCGTGGACAAGTTCGGCCGGAGATACGTCAACGAGGATTCCGACTACTGCCGCGCCGCCAACGCCAATGCCATCCTTCCGGGACACTTCAACTGGTCGATTCTCGACGCGCGCTGGGGCGAGGGACCCGGCCAGAACCCCGAGTATGTCTCCTTCGTCAAGAAGCAGATGGCGCGCTACGTCCAGGAAGGGACGGTCCTGGTCGCCGACACCCTGGACGAGCTTGCCAGGAAAATGCAGGTGGAGCCGGCGACCCTGAAAGCGACGGTGGCGCGCTACAACGAGCTGGCGCGCAACAAGAAGGACGTGGACTTCGGCGTCGAGGGCGACAAGATGAGGCCCGTGGAAAAGCCGCCCTTCTACGCCATGCAGGTACGCAACTTCGCCCTGGTCACCGTCAGCGGCCTCAGGGTCAACGAGCATCTGCAGGTGCTCGACAAGGAAGGGAAGCCGATCCCGGGATTGTATGCCGCCGGCAACACGAGCGGTGGATTCTTCGCCGACACCTACCCGCGCAACGTTCACGGCATCAGCCATGGGCGCGCCATCACATTCGGGAGGCTCGCCGGGCTGAACGCGGCCGCCGAAAAGGTCTGACGGCCGGGTGCCGCGGTCGTGGGACAGCGGCCCGCCCGAGGCGGGCCGCTGCCGTTTGCGGCCGCTTTGTCCCTCCTGCGCCTGTTTGCGGTTGACAAGCACGGGAATAATAACATACAAAATTGCATGTAATCATTCTGGCAGCGACGCACTGCGGTGCGCCGCACTCTCTGGGGTATCATTGAACGGACGACGGGCGGGCGCGCCGAGGGAGGGTCATGGCGACGGCGGGAGGCGGCGGATTCGGGCCGGGGGCGATTACGGGGCTGCGCCGCAGCGCGCTCTACGTGCCCGGCGACAACC
>CAZHQK010000043.1:0-1638 GCA_964534795.1 uncultured Acidobacteriota bacterium | reverse complement strand
CGTGGTGTCCATATGGTGTCCATCGGCGAGCAGCTCGACCGCCCGGCGTCGTTCCGAACGACCGGGATGGGAGTAGCGCAGGGTCATTTCGATCGTGGCATGCCCGAGCAGCTCCTTGACCGTCACCAGATCCGCACCCGCCGTGACGAGACGGGTGGCGAACGTGTGGCGCAGATCGTGGAAGCGGCACGGGCCGATTCCGCTGCGGCGCACGGCCGCGCGGAAGGCCGTCTTCGGATCCAGGATCGGCCGCCCGGTGCGCTCGTTGAAAAACAGATAATCCGAGCGCCCGGCAAGCGCGCGATAGCTTGCAAGCTCGTTTCGCAAGCGCGAGTTGATCTCGACCTCGCGCCGGCGATTGCCCTTCCCGTGCTCGACGCGCAGGATGGCGCCATCGAGGTCGATGTCCTGCCAGCGCAGGGCCATCACCTCGCCCAGGCGCAGGCCCGCGTTCGTGGCCAGCAGTGCCGCCATGCGCACGTGCGGGGCGCACGCTCGCAGCAACCGCTCTTCTTCCTCGAACGACAGCACCCGCTGCCGCGGCGGATCCTGTTTGAGCATGGGCACGCCGCGCACCGGGTTCTTTTCGGCGCGACCCCACTCGATGGCCTTGGTGAACATGTGCTTCAGAGCGGCAAGTTCGCGATTGATCGTGGTCGGCGAGACCGGCCGCCCGCGCCGGCCCGTAGACCGGCGGCGCTCGTAGACGTACTTGTCAACGAGGAAGCGGGTGATCTCGTCGAGGCGGTATCGCCCGAAAAACGGTGCGAGATGCAGCATGCGCGTCTGATCCGATTCGGCCGTTCGCGGCGCTTTATGGGCCCGGGAAAACTCGAGGTAATCGCGCGCGAAATCCGCGAACAGCGGCGCCCGTTGCCGCGCGCGCAGCTGGTAACGGCCCTGCGCGACCTCGGCCTTGCGCACGCTGAGCGCGTCGGCCGCGACCCGCCTCGACACCGGCCCCACGCACTCCCGAACCCGCTTTCCGTCCGCGTAGAAGTCGATGTAATACTTTCCACGCTTGCGGAAAATGCCCATGGCCAGCCTCACCTCCTTTCCGGGCAAGACTGGGTTCGGTCGGGCGGGATCGTAGCAAAGCCCCCGCGGCGCCGCAAGCGCAGAAACTCGCGGAACTCCTCGGGGTCGATTCTCACGAAGCGCCCGACCTTGACGTGCGGCAGGGTGCGCCGGAATATCCAGCCGTAGACGGTCGACGCCTTCAGCTGAAGGATCGCGGCGACGTCCCGGACGGTCAAGTAACGCTCGAACATGACGCGGTCCTGCATGCCGCCGCCAGGGCGCGGCGGATTGCGGCAAGAACTCCCGTGCCGCCGCGCCCGGGAGACGGCTCCCGTGAGCGTCGCACAACGGGGAAAGCGGTTCTCACGAGTACTTTCTCCGCTGGAAGGTGAGGCCCTGGATGCCCACTGCTTTCGCGTCGAAATAAAAGATTCGCAGGCGGCACGACGGGCAAAAGATGGTGTACATCGGGCGCCTGCTGAAGCACTCGAAAAGGCGCACGCTGCGCCGGCAGTGTATGATGTACCCCAAAAACTGGACAGGTGGTTAAGGTATAAAATCGCTACCGCCTAAGAGGGGGGCGAGAGATGAAGAGAGAGCGCAAGCGGTATGATGGGG
>CAZHQK010000042.1:0-3301 GCA_964534795.1 uncultured Acidobacteriota bacterium | reverse complement strand
GCCGTACTCCGTGCACGCAGCCGACATCACCACCCGGTTGCGCAACACGATGTTCTTGACCTGCAGCGGTTCAAACAGCCTGCGAAACTCCATGGCGCTTCTCTCCTTTCTTGCCCGATCCCGGGGCGCTCCGCGCCCCCGCCTTGCTGTCCCGGCGGCCGCCCGGCCCGCGCCCGCGCGCCGGCCGCCCCGCCTCCGCCATGACAGCCTAACATATTGCATGCAAGATTACATTCAATTTTTTGTCGCTGAATTACGACGGCTTCAGAAAAGCGGGGAAGGCCGCTGCTGTTCGAGGCAGATCGGAAGGCTTGGTAGCGCTACAGGGATTCGAACCCTGGTTTGATGGCTGAGAACCACCCGTCCTAGACCCCTAGACGATAGCGCCGTTCGGGGCGACATGGTAGCAGAGCTCCGCGGGCCCGTCAACCGGAAGCGCGCGGCCCCTGCGATTCAGATACCGGCAGCCAGGGGTGAGCCGCAGCCGAAGGCAGTAGACCCAGCGTGCCGCGCGGGACCGGTGACTTAAACCAATAAGTTTGCGCTCCGCCGCGGCGCGGCGGACCCACCGGCCCCGGAATGGGCCTTGAGCCGGTAGCCGGGGGTGAGCCGCAGGCGAACCCCCGGGAAGGCGGCGGCGCAGGCGCAAGCCCCGGAGGGCCGACAGAGCTTCGTTCCCGGCGCCGGTGGTTCCCGCGCGCCGCCGTGATCGCGACCATGGGCACCTGACATGATCTCCCTTGTCTTCGCAGTTCTCATAGGTCTGTCGCAAGCCGGGACCACCGTCGACAAATTCCCCATCCCCGACAGCCCCATCCAGATCTCCCAACCCGTGCGCCGCGGCAAATACATCGAATCCGCCGGGCGGCGCGCCGTTCTCATGGGAAGGGAAGAGGGCGTCTTCGAATGCTGGATCTACCCCCTCAAGATCGTCCGCGATCTGAACCTGACTTTCACGCTCGAAGGATATTCCTATCCCCTGCGGGCGGCCGACCTCGCCGAATGGATCGCCGTGAGGCCGGAATCGACGACGATCACCTTTGCCCACCCCGCCTTCGCGGTGCGCGCCCACGTGTTCACGCCGCTCGACCGGCCGGGAAGCATGATCCTGCTCGACGTCGATTCGGCGCGCAAGCTCACGGTAACGGCGAGCTTCCTCATCGACCTGATCCCGATGTGGCCCGGGGGCCTCGGCGGGCAATACAGCTACTGGGACGAGAAGGTCAAGGGCTTCGTCCTGACCGAGAGCACGCGCCGCCATGCGGCCGTGATCGGCTGCCCCGCGGCGACCGGCTACTCGTCGCAGCCGGCGCATAACCTGCCCGATGCGGCGACGCAGTTCCGCATCGACATCGATCCGGCTTACGCCGAAAGGCATTTCGTCCCCATCGCCCTTGCCGGCGGCATCATGGCGCCTGCGGCGGCCGTCGAGGAATACCGCAAGATGCTGGATGAGGCCGCCGCGCTCTATGCCGAAAAAGTCCGGCATTTCGAAGGGCTGCGCGCGCGCCTCGCCGCCGTCGAGTCGCCGGACCCGGCGCTGGATCGCGCGCTCGAATGGGCGAAGGCGGCCCTCGACACCGGATACGTCTGCAACCCGCAGCTCGGCTGCGGGCAAGTGGCCGGCCTGGGACTTTCGGGCACGAGCGCTCGGCCGGGCTTCGGCTGGTTTTTCGGCGGGGACACCTTCATCAATTCGTTCGCGGTCGCATCGACGGGCGAATTCGAGGTGCTGCGGCGGCAGCTCGAATTCCTGCGCGCGCGCCAGCGCGCGGACGGCAAGATGATGCACGAGCTTTCGCAGGCCGGGGCGATGATTCCCTGGTTCACGGACTACCCGTACGGCTACTACCATGCCGATACCACGCCCCTGTATCTGATCGCGGTCGAAAACTACTTGCGGCACTCGGGGGATGCGGCTTTCGTGCGCGAGTCGTGGGAGTCGCTCGAGAAGGCCTGGCGCTACTGCCTGTCGGCGGACGCCGACGGCGACCGGATCATGGACAACTCCAAGGCGGGGCTTGCGGCCGTGGAGACCGGGAAGCTCCTGGACCGCATCGCCACGGACGTCTATCTGGCGGCGGTGAGCACGGAAGCGCACCGCGCCATGGCCGGCCTGGCGGCCGCCGCCGGCCGGGGCGCCGAGGCCGAGGAGGCGCGCGCGGCCTTCGCATCGGCGCGCGAAAGTCTGAACCGGAAATTCTGGAATCCGGAAAAGAGACTGCTTTCGTTCGCCCTGGGCCAGGCGGGCGGGCGCAACGACGAGATCACCGCATGGCCTGCAGTCGCGCTCCTCTTTCGGCTGGCGCCGCCCGAGACGGCCGCGGCGATGCTCGACCGATTCGCGGGTGCGGCCCTGAGCACCGATTGGGGAGTGCGGATGCTGGCCGCAACGAGCGCGCTTTACGACGCGGTCAGTTACAACAACGGCGCCGTCTGGCCCTTCCTGAACGGCTTCGCGAGCTGGGCCGAGTACCGCAATCACCGGCCGGCGGCGGCATTCATGCACTGGTCCCAGGGAGCACTGCTGACCTATGCACATGCGCTCGGCTTCGTGCCGGAGCTGCTGTCGGGCGACTATCACCTGGCGCTCGATACGGCGGTGCCGCACCAGTTGTTTTCATCTTCGGCCGTCGTGACGGCACTGATCAAGGGGATGCTCGGATTCTACCCCTCGGCGGCCGACAGGGTGATCGAGCTCGAGCCGCACCTCCCGGTGCGCTGGAACCGGCTGAAGGTGAGAAATCTCCGTGTCGGGTCGGGATCACTCGATCTTGCGGTGCGGCGCGAGGCGGAGACGATGGTCTTCGAGATCGATTCGTCGGGGCTCGAGGGCTTTCTCCTGGAGTTGTCGCCCGGCCTGGAGCCGGGTGCGGTAGTCAAGGGCGCTGGGGTGAATGGGAAGCCCGCGAAGTGGGCGGTACGGGAAGCCGGCGACCTGCATTGCGACCTGGAGCTGCGGCTCACGGGAAGGGACGAGGTGCGGATCGGCATCGTTCCAGGGCTGAGAATCGTCGAGCCGCTCGAGCCTGCCGCTGTGGGCGAGAGGGCGCGGCAGCTCAGGATCGTGCGTGTCGCCTGGGATGCCGCTTCGAAGAGCTGCCGCCTCGACCTCGAGGGGCGCAGCGGGGTGTCTTATGTGATCGAGGTGCTTTCGCCCGAGCGCGTGGTGTCGGTCGAAGGGGCGCGCTGGTCGGGCGAGGGGCGCATCGATGTGGACTTCCCGCCCTCCGGGGAGCGCTACGCTGCGCGCACCGTCCGCGTGTGGTTGAGGTAGTTCTGTCGGCCCTCCGGGGCTTCG
>CAZHQK010000041.1:0-14662 GCA_964534795.1 uncultured Acidobacteriota bacterium | reverse complement strand
GTGGGGTCGAGCGGCGACGGCTGCGCAGCGAGGAAAGCGCCCAGCGATTCGAGGGCCGCGCGGCGCACGCCGGCATCCCGGTCGCACAGCGCAGCGGCCAGAGGCTTGAGGGCCGCAGGCGCGGGTCGCGCGCCGAGTTCGGCCGCCGCCATGCGCCGCGTGCCCGCGTCGGCGCCGGCGAGCGCGAGGGCGAGCGCCGCCGTGACCTCACGGGCATGCTCCCATGCAGGCCGGTCGGCGATGATGGCGCGCAGGGTGCGCGCGGCGTGCACCTTGCGCCTGTCCGAGGGATGGCCGAGCGCGCCCAGAAGCTCGCCGACGGCCAACTGCCCGGCGGCGATCAGGGCCTTTTCTGCTTCGCTGACGATCGGTTCCGCCGGGTCGTCCAGCATCTCGACCAGTGCCGCGAGCGCGCGCGCGTTGCGCGATCCCGAGAGCCGCCGGATCGCCTCGATGCGCCGGACGGCGTCTTCGGACCGCAGTTGCCGCAACGTCCACCATAACATGACGACCGCTCCCCGGACAGGCACGCGTCGAACGGCGCCTGCCGCCGGAATCGTCCCCGCGAGCCGGCGGCCGTGCAGGGCTGAGCTGCATTGTACACGTATGCGCCCGCCATCATACCACTTGCTTTGCCCGATAATGTGTGCCGGCTCATAAAACTGCGATATTGCAGCGATTCGGACACCGGCACATCGGGGGGCCGATCAAGGCTCTTCCGGCGGCCGCGCTCCAGTGATGATGGCTCTCCTCCCTGCCGGTATCCGAATCGCAGGCGATATTGCTTGTGCCGTCCGGCGAATGCGTGTAACATGCACTCAGCTCGAGCAGGTTTTTGTATCCGTTTTCGTACCGAATGCGGCTGCCGCATCCTGAGTCCGGAAAGCAGCCGCTCTTCCTTTCGACTCCGGTCCGATAATCGTACAAAGACGCGAGTGAAATGAAAAACAACCGGCTTTCGGGCCGGCAGCGGGAAAAAGAGATATCATGAGAGAACGGGGAACAGTGAAGTGGTTCAGCGTCGAGAAGGGCTACGGATTCATCCGCCGCGCTTCCGGCAACGATGTTTTCGTCCACCATTCCGCCATCCAGGGAGAGGGCTTCAAGTCGCTCAACGAGGGAGACGAGATCGAATTCGACGTCGTCCAGGGGCCCAAGGGATTGCAGGCGCAGAATGTCGTGAAGCTGTGACCGCCGCAGCCCGGCCGTTGCCCCTCCGACGCCCGGCAGTGCGCGCGCTCCCCGGATTACGGCGAGTCGGTCTGCTGCCCGGCCGCAAGTGAGAGAAACCATGCCCAGCAAACTTTTCATAGGGAATCTGTCTTACAAGATCACGGATGACGAGCTTTCCCGGCTCTTCGCCGACGAGCAGATCCCGGTCGACAGCATCAAGACGGTGCGCGATCTGGATACCGGCAGGTCGCGGGGCTTTGCCTTCGCCGAGCTGCCGCCCGAAGCCGACATGGCTGCGGCCATCCAGAAGCTCAACGGCAAGATGGTGGACGGCAGACCCCTGGCGGTAAGCGAGGCGCGCCCCCAGAAGAGGCGGCCGCCCGAAAGCGGGGGGTTCGGCGCGCGGCGTGACCGGCCGGGCAGGGGGCCGAGAGGCGGGAATCCTCCGCGGCGCCGGCCGCAGGATCTCTACTAGCTCCGGGCCGGGTCCAATCCTGCAGCGAGTGCGGCCCCGCCGCACATCCCTTCCGCCGAACGGTCCTGAGCCGGTCCAGCGTCCGCAGGGCGGCGTGCCTCGCCGGGCAGGTCCCCCGCGTCCGGGCGCAGGTATTTCCACAGCTGCGGCCGGATCGAAGCCAGCAGTTCGCGGCGGCTCTTGATGCGCAGCGGCTTCCCCGGGTAGATCTTTCCCATGCGCGCCATCAGCCGTTCCGGGAGCGCGCCGGCAAAAAGCAGCAGCGGCCAGGTGAAGTTGGGCCCGTTGAGCCGGCGCAGCCGATAAAGCCACAGCCCCAGCGCGCCCGTGCGCCAGACGTAGGGAGCCCACCACTTGAACTCCGCCACGCGCACGTTCATCTTCCAGCACTTCATCATCAGCTGCCACTGCAGGGCCGACAGTTCACGGGTTTCCCTGATCGCCTCACGGTCGGCCATCCGGGTGTCGTGCAGGGGGGTGAAGATCGAGGGAATGAAGAAGGCGAAGAGCTTCCGGCGCTCCGCTTCGTAGAGAAGATCGAGGGTGGCCATGACGTCCTCGTCGGTCTCCCCCGGACTGCCGATCATCAGCGTCACGACCGGATACCAGTTGTTCTGGTTGAGGATGCTCAGCCCCTGGATGAAGACGCTGGGCCAGTCCTCGATGGGAAAGGGCGCACCCTTGGCCGGCATGATCTGCCTGGCCAGGCGCACGGATCCGGTTTCCAGGCCGATGAGGGGCGACAGAACCTTGTTCTTAGGATGGCTGCTCAGGCCCGGCAGGTGGATCGGGCTCTTGTCGAGCAGGATCTCCGACAGCTTCCGGATCAGGACCGGGTCGACCACGGCCGGGGCGATGGTGCAATGGCTGAGGACGTGATGTTCCACGCCCGGTGTGGAGACGATCTCCGCGAAGAGATCGAGCAACGCCTCCCGGTTGGGGAAATAGAACGGGGTATCGGTGCCGATCTGTCCCCATATGAACAGGTCTTCGGTCGCGAGCGAGATCTGCCGGTTCCCTTCGCGCACATTCGCGCGCACGGCTTTCATGATCTTTTCCTTCGGGATGCCGATCTGCGGGTTGAGGTCGGGCAGGCAAAAACGGCATCTCCTGCCGCATCCCGTCGTCATCTCGACTACGCCGAAGGTCGTGCGCCGCTCGGGCACCAGGACCGCGTCCGGGCCGTCCGGGTGGCTCGCGTCGATCCTGCGGGGAAGCTCCTCGCCGCGGATAGCTTGCCGGAAAAGCTCGAGAACCTCGGGGGCTTCGCTCCGGCCTTCGACGACGCAGTCGACCCCCAGATCGCCGTAAGCCTGCGTCTGCGCGATCTGCCAGCCGCCCGAGCCCCCCACGATGACCTTGAAGCCCGAGCGCCAGGGGCTTTCCTTCAAGCTGCGGAAGAGCTGCCGCGCATAGTGCGAGTTGATCGGTTCCTTGGAGGAGCCGAAGACCGAGGCGTAGACGCCTGCAGCGAACGTGACCCCGAGGGGGTTGTGCGTGGACACCGCCACCACTCTGGTGCGCGGGCCTACGAACCTGTGCAGGTCGGCGGGATAGCAGGCGACCATTGCCTCGGGGGGGAAAGCGCGCAGCAGCGAGGCTTCGAGGAGGCGGATTCCTGCAGGCATGTAGCGTGCCGAGCCGTCTTCGTTGTACTCGAGCTCACGCCAGCGGGGATACTTCTTGTTCAGGATCCATTCCAGCCAGACCGGGAGCGACGCCATGCCCATCTGGATGAAATAGCCGGCATGATCGATGATTTCCGTCAGCGGGGCCGTGAGCACGATGAGCTTGCCGCCGTCGCCGTGAGCCGTGTCGTGTGCGCTTTCCTCTGTTCGATAGTCCATGCAGCCGCCGTCCCGGATTGCAAGGCCCGAAGAAGATCGGGCACCGCTGATCGCAGAGGACATACTAGCAGATCTTCGGGCCGCTGTGGAACGCTGTCTGCACCGCCGACAGCTCCAGGCGCGATCGGGAATGCCGGAGCTCTCAGACAGGTCGTCGGCGGCATCACTGATATCAGCTGTCAGCTTTCAGTAGTCAGTAGTGGTGCGGGCCGGGAGGTCGCCGGTGACCGAAAGGACGCCGGATCAAAATGCGCAAGCCTGCCGCTTGTTGCTCGCCGAATAGATCGGCGTTGCCTCCGGTATATCGGGACGGATGCGGCCGGTTTTTCATGAACCCGAACGGGCCCGCGTGCGTATGGATGGATAGAGATCACTGGGGGACGAAATGTTGGAACTCGGTGTCCTGGCGGCCATAGCGATTGCGATCGCGGCGGTCTTTGTGCTCTTGAAGCTCCTGGCCGCGCTCGTGATTCTGGTCTTCAAGGTCGGTTTCGGCGCGGTCAAGCTTGTCCTGGGCTTGCTCGTCGGGCTGCCGCTCCTCATCGCGGGCATCGTGCTGGCCGCCGTCGCGCTTCCCGCGCTGTTGCTGTGCCTTCCCGTGATCCTGCTCGCCGGCCTTGTCGCTCTCCCGCTCGTCCTGGTTTTCAAGGCCGTTTTCTGACTCGCAGTCCAGGCCGCCGGTGCGCCCCCGGTATGCTTCGGCTTGTGCCGGTCAGTTCCGCAAGGCGAGAAGCAGAACCGCGGCGACAATGGCCATGGCATAGAGGCTGGCCACACGCGCGCTCAGCCTGCGGTGCCCGAGGACGGCCACCGCTCCCGCCTTGAACACCAGATTGGATATCAGGGCGACCAGGATGACCCGCCAGCCGGTGGCGGGATCGACGCGGCCCGCCTCGACCAGCCTGGAGGTGGAAAGGGTAATGGCATCCATGTCGGTCATGCCGGAAAGTGCCGCCACGAGGTACAGCGCCCCCTGGCCGAAGTGCTCTTTGGCCGCGGCCACAGCCAGGAGGACGACGGCATAGCCGAGTCCGAAAAGAAGGGCCGGCTTCAGTTCCGAGGGGTTGCTCTGCGGCGGCAGTTCGGTGACTCCGCGCCATTCCCTGAGGTAGGAAGCGGCGGAAAGGGCGGCGAAGCACGCGAGCATGATGAGCATGGGCGGCCCGGCCACGCGCAGGAACGGCGGAGCGACCACGGCGATCTCGATGAGAATCCGGACGAGCACGACGGTCGAGGCGGTCATGATCACGACGGTGGCGATTTTCTCCCTTTCGGGAAAGCGCGCGCTCAAGCGCGCGTAGCTCACCGTGGTGGCCGTGCTCGAGATGGCGCCGCCCAGGATGCCGCCGAGCGCCGTGCTGACCTTTTCCCCGAAGAACCGGTAGACGATATAGCCCGCCAGGCTCATGCCGACGATCAGCACGACCATCCACCAGACCTGCCTGGGATTGAGGACGGCATAGGGCCCGTACGCGCGATCCGGCAGCACCGGAAGCACGACGAGGGAAATCAGGGCGAACTGCATGATCGCCTTGAGGTCCTCGTCCCCGAGCCGATGGACGATCCCGTGCAATTGCCCCTTGTACTGCAGGAGAACGGCGACGCCGCCGCCCACGGCGATGGCGATGCCTGCATGCCCGACCATAAGATAGGCGCCGACCCCGTACATGAGAAGGATGGCCACCTCGGTCGTAAGCCCGGGGTCCAGTTCTCCGTTGCGGAACTGCGCGAGATTGCCGACCACGATCATGGCGGCCAGGGCAATGAGGCCTGCCGCGACCACCCAGCCGCCGAACTGCTGGGCGATCATGGCGCAAACGCAGCCGGACAGGGTGACGAGCGGGAAGGTGCGCACTCCGGCGAGCGCGCCGCTGCTGCGCTCGCGCTGCAGGCCGACCAGCAGGCCGAGGCCCAGCGCGATGCCGAGGCGCGCGAACGTCGTCCCGATGTCCATCAGAGCGTCATCCCTTTTCGCGGTCGGGTCGATGCGGTCGATCCAGGGTGCTTATCGTCACCGCGGTTTCCGGTCTGAGAAGAATTCACGGCTTCCCATCCGCCGTGTCGCCCGAAGCGGCGGGGGCGGCAACCTGCCGTCCCGGACGCATGCGGCGCACGATGCGGCTGAAGAGGAAGATCAGCGCGGCGACCGCGATCGCACCCAATGCGGCGCCGGGGTAGTTCTCGGCCAGGATTTTCATTCCCTGGTCGCCGAAGCGGGCCCCGGCCCATGCGACCGCCGTGTACCGCAGGATCCGGCCGGCAAGCACTCCGGCCACGAATCTGCCGAGCTTCACCCGCATGACGCCCGCCCCCACTATCACCGGCTTGGCCGGAAAGGGCGGCGGGGCAAGCGTGGCGGCAGCCAGGGCCCAGGCGGCATGCCGGTCGAGGTTCCTGAGCGCCCAGGATTCCCGGCCGTTCCGGCGTGCCCTGACGATGCGCTGCCCCGCTGCGCCGGCCTGGTACAGCAGAAGGCAGCCGAGGAGCGATCCCAGAGTCGCCGCCAGGGAAATCCACGGCAGGGCTGCGGGTCTCTTCCAGGCCAGCAGGAGGACGGCCGCGTCCGGCCCTCCGACCATCGGTACCGCGGCCGAATCGAGCAGGCTCAGCAGGAACACTCCCGGGATCCCGAGCAGGATCAGCTGATCGCCGAGGCGCCGCATGAATTCCATGGCTGTCGCGGGAATCCTCCGCAGGCACCGGTCAGAGGTCCAGGTTCCTGAGCCCCGCCTCCCTTGCCCAGCGGACCGCCTGGCTGAACTCCTCCGATGTGATGCGCCGGGAAAGCTCCGGATAGTCGAAGGCCTTGTGCTCCGGCCGGTACTGTCCCATGATGTTGACGTAAGTGTCCGGTGAGAGCTCCTCGGCCACCCAGCGCACGAAACGGTCGGTTCCGGCGATGTTCTGCGGCATGACCAGGTGGCGGATGATCAGCCCGCGCTCGGCCACCCCGCGCCCGTCGACCCGAAGGATCCCCACCTGGCGGTGCATCTCCTTGATGACCGCCGCCGCCACCTGCGGGTAATCCGCGGCCCCGCTCGAGTACTTGGCCGCCAGGCTGCCGTCCTGGTACTTGAAATCCGGCAGGTAGATATCGACGACGCCCTCGAGCTTGCGAACGACTTCGAGGCTGTCGTAGCCGCCCGTGTTGTATGCCAGCGGCAGGCGCAGGCCCATGCGGATGGCGATGCGCAGGGCGCGCACGATATGGGGGACCACGTGGGTCGGTGTGACGAGATTGATGTTGTGGCACCCCATCTGCTGGAGCTCGAGCATCATCTCGGCCAGGGTCTGGTGGCTGATGTACCTGCCGTCGCCGCGATGGTTGATCTCCCAATTCTGGCAGAAGCAGCACAGCAGGTTGCAGTTGGAAAAGAAGATCGTCCCGGAGCCTCCGCGCCCTACCAGGGGGCGCTCCTCACCGAAGTGCGGCCCTGCCGAGTAGACCTTCAGCCGGGCCGTCGAGCTGCAGAAGCCGGTTTCTCCTTTCAGGCGGTCGGCGCGGCATTCGCGCGGGCAGCATGTGCAGGCGCCGAATATCGCCCATAGTTCCTCTTCCAGGGACGCGAGCTTTTTTTCGCGCTCCGACTTGAGATATACGGGTTCGAATTTCTCGGACCTGCCCGCAGCAGGCGGTGTGGTTCTGGTGGCCATCGTGCCGCACCCCAGGGAAGCAAGGCCCAGGCCGCCGGCGGCGGCCAGCGATTGCAAAACGAACCGGCGTCTCGACTCATCCATAAACACGCCCCATCGGCCGCAGTTCCGGATGCAAGTTCCTAGATACTGCTAAATTATCGCACATGAGCTTGTTCTTCTTGCAAGAACGAATCGCCGCAGCGCCGTGCCTGACGGCTGCGGGACGGCGGGAACGGGCGGCGATGGTGCCCGCAGGCTCCGTAAATAGCTGTGCCTGCGATCTTTCGCGGAAGTCGCCCACTAAATATTCAAGCCCGGCCCGTCGATAAGCCGATATGGCTCTTGAGTAGAGAGTACCCGTATGCTTGCTGTTGTCGGAATGCTCGTGGTGCTGGGGGCGGTCGTCGGCGGCTATCTCCTGGAGAAAGGTTCGATCCAGGTCCTGCTGCAGCCGGCCGAACTTGTCATCATCGGCGGTGCGGCTCTGGGAACCGTGCTGATTGCCAATCCGCCTGCGACGATCATCGCGATGGCGAAGGGGATCGTGGGGGTATTGGCTCCCTCGAAGTATACCAAGTCGATGTATCTCGACAGCCTCAAGATGCTGCACGCGCTCTTCAGCCATGCGCGCAAGAACGGGATCGTCAAGCTCGAGGCCGACATCGAGGAACCGCACAAGAGCCAGGTGTTCGCCAAATTTCCGCATTTCTTGAAGGACCACCACACGGTGCAGTACGTGTGCGATACGTTGCGCATGGCCGTCATGGGCGGGGTCGAGCCGTTTCAGCTCGATCAGATGATGGAGCTCGACCTGGAAGTCCATCACCAGGAAACCAGTGCGCCCGTCTCCGCGCTGACCTCCGTGGCGGATTCGCTCCCGGGGCTGGGAATCGTGGCGGCGGTACTCGGTGTCGTGATCACCATGGGATCGCTCGGCGGCCCGCCCGAAGAAATCGGGCACAAGGTGGCGGCGGCCCTGGTGGGAACGTTTCTCGGGATTCTCATGTGCTACGGATTTTTCGGCCCGCTGGCGGCCAACATGGCGAAGGCCAACCAGGCCCAGGCCCAGTACTACAACTGCCTGCGCGTCGGGATCATCTCGTTCGTCAAGGGCTGCGCCCCGATCTTGGCGGTGGAGTTCGCCAGGAGAACGATCCCGCACCGCGTGCGGCCCACCTTCAAGGAAATGGAAGCGGCGTGCAAGGCGTCGGGGGCTGCGGCACCGGCCGCCGCCGCGTAGTGTCCCATGGCGGATCCCAAGCCCCAGCCGATCGTCATCGTCAAGAAGCCGGCGGCGCACGGCGGCCATCACGGGGGCGCATGGAAGGTCGCGTATGCCGACTTCGTGACCGCGATGATGGCGCTGTTCATCGTCCTGTGGCTGATGAACAGCAGCAAGGAAATCCAGGAGGCCGTCGGCGGTTATTTCCGCGATCCTTCGGGTGCCGGCCGGCAGGCAGTGGCCGCCAAGGCGGACGCAGGCGTCGATCTCGAGGTGAGCAAGGATGACATGGGCCGGCTGCAGGAGGCGATCACCTCGCAGCTCGAAAAACTGACGCAGGACGAGGCGCTGCGCGCCCAGGTTCAGATGGCGGTCGGGAAGGAAGGCCTGCGCGTGGAACTGCTGGAAACGGCCGCCGGCATGTTCTTCGAGAGCGGGAGCGCCCTGCCCAGCGACAAGGGGAAGGAGCTGCTCGTCATGCTGGCGCAGCAGCTCGGCCGGTTGCCCAACAGGATCCTGATCGAGGGCCACACGGATTCCAAGCCCTTCACCAGCAGGGCTCAGTACAGCAACTGGGAGCTGTCGACCGATCGTGCCAATGCCGCACGCCGCCTGATGGAGGCCAACGGTTTGCGCCCGAACCAGGTGATCCAGGTGCGCGGCTTCGCCGACCAGCGCCTGCGCAACCGCAACGATCCGCTGGATCCCGCCAATCGCAGGATTTCCGTCATCGTCCTGAATCCCGAAGACGAGCCGGCGACGCAGCCCGGCACGGCTTTGCGTCCGGCCGCCGCCCCCCGGCACTGATCCCCGCTTGCGCCACCGTCGCTGCGCGAACAGTTGCAATCCGGACACAGTGGGATAAACTGTCGATCTCGCAGGCTGCAGGAGGCGCCCATGCCCGAATCCAAAGCCCGGCGGCGGGAAAAGCTGAAGAAAATCCTCGAGGAACAGAAACGGAAGCTGTGGCAGGAGCTGCGCGGCAACGTCTTCGGCCGGCTCGGCGAGGAGTACCGCAGGGAATTCGAGCGTGCCATGGACGCCGGCGACCTGTCCGTGGTCGATCTCCTGGAATCCGTGGACGTCCAGCGCGTCAACATCCGCCAGCAGGAACTGCGCATGCTGCTCGAGGCGGAGCGCAAGCTGCGGGAGGGCACCTACGGGGTCTGCGAAGAGTGCGGCGGCGAGATCAGCGATGCCAGGCTCGCCGCGCTGCCTTTTTCCGTGCTGTGCGTGAAATGCCAGGAGAAGCTCGAGGGCGGAGGAGTGCGCGGCAAGGGCCCGACGCTGTGAGAGCGGGCGAGGATCGCGCGTCAATTGGCTGCAAGGGAGTCCTATGACCATCGTTCTGGACGGATCTTCGTTGAACATCGACAAGCTGGTGCGCATCGCGCGCTTCGGCGAGGACGTGGCACTCGACGCGGGCGCGCTCGAACGCATCCGCGCCTGCCGCGCGATGCTGGAGGAGAAATTACAGGCGCATGAGATCATGTACGGCATCAACACGGGCATCGGCGAGTTCTCGGAGATCGTGCTCGACGACGAGCAGGTGAAGCGGTTCCAGAGGTTTCTCATATACAACCATGCCGCCGGCATCGGCGATCCGGCGCCCATCGAGTACGTGCGCGGCGCCATGGCGAGCCGGATCAACGTGCACGCGCGCGGCCACTCGGGCTGCCGGCCCGAGATCACGCTGACCTTCGTGGAGATGCTCAACAAGGGAGTGACGCCGGTCGTGTGCCAGAAGGGTTCGGTGGGCGCCTGCGGCGACCTGGCGCCGATGGCCCAGATGGCCCTGCTGTTGCTGGGCGAGGGGGAAGCGTTTTACCGGGGCGAGCGGCTGCCGGGGCGGGAGGCCATGCGGCGCGCCGGCATACCGGTGCCGGGCCTGGAGGCGCGCGACGGCCTGGCGGCCATCAACGGCTCCAATCTGCTGACCGCGATGAGCGCCCTGCACCTCTATGACATCGATCGCTGGTTGCGGCAGGCCGAGATCGCATGCGCCATGACGCTCGAGGCGCTGCTCGCCAACCTGAAGCCTTACGACATCAGGCTGCACGAGCTACGCGGTTTTCCGGGCGCGATGCGCAGCGCGCGCTCGATCATGAAGTGCATCCAGGGGAGCGACCTGCTTTCCGGCAGGATCAAGACCAAGGTGCAGGACGCCTATTCCATGCGCTCCACGCCGCAGGTGATCGGCGCCGCGCACGACGCCGTGCACTTCGCGAAGCAGCAGGTCGAGACCGAACTGAACGCGGTGGCCGACAATCCGGTCTTCCTGCCCGATGCCCGCCTGACGCTGACCGGCGCCAACTTCCAGGGCACCCCGGTGTCGCTGCCCATGGACATGGTCGGCGCCGCCGTCACCATGGTGTGCGTCCTTTCCGAGAGGCGCCTCAACCGCATGACCAACCCGGCATTGAGCGCCGGCCTGCCGGCCTTTCTCACCAAGGGGGCCGGCATGTTTTCCGGGATGATGCTGAGCCAGTACACGGCCGACACGCTGATCGTCGAGCAGCGGATACTTTCCGCGCCCGCTTCGATCGCCTCCATCCCCGCCGCCGCGGACCAGGAAGATTTCGTTTCCATGGGGATGAACACGGCCATCAAGAACGCGCAGATCCTGGACAATGCCTACGGAGTTCTGGGCATCGAATTCATGGCCGCGGCCCAGGCGCTCGACTTCCGCGAATTCCGGCCCGGGCGCGGCGTGCAGGCGGCCCATGGGGTGGTGCGCAGGCATGTGTGCCATCTGGACGAGGACCGGCCCCTGTATCCCGACCACAACGCCATGAAGGAACTGGTGCGCTCCTGCGAAGTACTCGAGACCGTGGAAGAAACGGTCGGGCCGCTCGAGTAGCCGTGCGGCATGCCGGCGTGCGCCGGAATGGTCGATGCGCAAGCGCGACAATGAATCTTTTTTGACAGGGAGGCTGCCATGCAAGCGCGCTCGAAGCTGATCGGTCTTGTCGTTTTTCTCGTTGCGCTTTCGGGCTGTTCCGGCGGGCGCAAGGCCGAGACGGTCGGGTTCCCCGAAATCGACGGCAACGCGGTTCTCGAACATACCAAGGTGCTTTCTTCGGACGAGTTCGAAGGCCGTGCACCCGGCACCAGGGGAGAAGATCTGACGGTCGACTATATCGTCGAGCAGTTCCGGAAGGTGGGGCTGAAGCCGGGGAACACGGACGGAACCTACATACAGAAGGTTCCGCTCGTCGGCATCACCGCGGATCCAGGCTTCACCATGGTCTTCGAAAAGGGATCCGCCGTGCTGAAGCCGAGATTCAAGGACGACTTCGTCGCCTGGACCAAGAGGGTGGTGGATGCGGTCGAGGTGGCGGACTCCGAGGTGGTGTTCGTCGGCTACGGGGTGCAGGCGCCCGAATACCAGTGGGACGACTACAAGGGCGCCGATCTGAAGGGCAAGACGCTGATCATGCTCGTGGGCGATCCGCCCGTTCCCGATCCCGAGGACCCCGCCAAGCTGGATCCCAAGATGTTCGGCGGCAAGGCGATGACCTATTACGGCCGCTGGACGTACAAGTACGAGATCGGCGCCAGGATGGGAGCCGCCGCGGTGCTCATCGTCCATGAGACCGAGCCCGCCGCCTATCCCTTCTCGGTGGTGCAGGGCAAGGTGACGGAACAGTTCGATCTGGTCGCCCCCGACAAGAACATGAGCCGCGTCGCCGTGGAAGGATGGCTGACGCTCGAGCAGGGAAAGAAGCTGTGCGCGCTGGCGGGCCAGGATTACGAAGCCCTGAAGCAACGCGCGCTCCGCCGCGACTTCGCCCCCGTGCCCCTGGCGGTGAGCGCCTCGATGAAGCTGAAGAACACCCTGCGCACCATCGACTCGCGCAACGTCGTGGGCAAGCTGGAAGGCTCCGATCCGAAGCTCAAGGACGAGTACGTGATCTACACCGCGCATTGGGACCATTTCGGCATCGGGCCGGAGATCGACGGCGACAAGATCTATCACGGGGCACAGGACAACGCGACCGGCATCGGGGGGTTGATCGAAATCGCGCGCGCCTTCGTCAGGCTTCCCGCAGCGCCCAAGCGCTCGATCCTCTTCCTGGCGGTCACGGCCGAGGAGCAGGGATTGCTGGGCTCGGAATATTACGCGCGCAATCCCATCTATCCGCTCGCCCGCACACTGGCCGTGATCAACATGGATTCGCTCAACGTGCACGGCCGGACCCGGGACATTTCGATCACCGGCTTCGGCTATTCGGAGCTCGACGACTATGCAACCCGGGTGCTCGCCGAGCAGGGCCGCGTGGCCGAGCCCGATCCCACACCGGAGAAGGGATCCTATTTTCGATCCGATCATTTTCCGTTCGCCAAGCAGGGCGTGCCCGCGCTCGCCAGCGGCGCGGGAATCGACTATATAGGCAAGCCGCCCGGGTACGGCAGGCAGATCCGTGAGGAGTACACCGCCAAGCATTATCACAAGCCCTCCGATATCGTCCGGCCCGACTGGGACATGAGCGGGGCGGTCGAAGATCTCCAGTTCTACTGGATGATCGGATATCGCGTGGCGCAGGCCGACCGGTATCCGGAATGGAAGCCCGGAACCGAATTCAAGGCGATGCGCGAAGCGCAGCTGAGGGCGGCCGGCATCATGGAATGAGCGCGCCGGGGACGGCTCGCAATAAACGTGTGCCCGCGGGCCTCCTCCCGCAGTACAATGGGGTGCAGGGAATGCGGCCGGCCGGAAACGGCCGGCCGCGGGCGGCACTGCGACGGTGCCGGGAACACGGGTGCGCTGCCCTGCCTGGCTGCCGGCCCGGCGGGGCGGGAGGTCACCATGAAAAGCGAGCGCCTTCTATCGGCGGCCCTTGCAGCGCTGCTGGCGGCGGCCGGCGCGCATGCCCAATCGCTGGCCGACCTCGTGATGAATTCGAAATGCCGTTTTCCCGTTTATTTCGCGGCGGAAACGTTCTACGTCGGCAGAGTCTTCCCCGACCGGAACCGGGTGAGGGTGCAGGTGGCCGACTTGGGCACGGCGGCGGCGCGCGAGGATTTCCTCAAGAAGAGCCACGCCCAGCAGGACGAGATCTTCCCCAAGATGGACACCATCCATGAGTTTTCCACCTCGGGCGAGGCGGACTTCGGCAGCCTGCCCCTGGATGTCTACAAGGGCATCGAAAAATCGGGCGAGCGCTATTACTTCAAGGTGCGCGGCACCGGCGAGGATGTCAAGAAGGTCAAGGTGCTCTACCGCTCCGTCCCGCCGCACGGCCAGGTGGTCATCCACGAGGTGAATGCCGCCGAGTATTTCGAGCGCCTGCGCAAGGACGCCATCGAACCCGCCCTGCGCCGGTGCCGGCCGTAGGACGCGCGATTATGGTTTCCAAAGGCATGCGCGCGCGATTAAACTGGCGCGCGCCATGACTACCAGAACGGAATCGCTCGCCGAATTCACCTTCAAAGCGGTCGCCGTCGGGGTCTTTCTCGGCATCGTCTTCGGCGCGGCCAATGCATACCTGGGCCTGCGTGTGGGCATGACCGTGTCGGCCTCGATTCCGGCCGCGGTCATGACGGTGGCCATATTCACCCTCTTGGGGCGGCGCGGGACGATCCTCGAGGCCAACCTGTCGCAGACCATCGGATCGGCTTCCACGGCCCTGGCCACCGGGACGATCTTTACCATCCCGGCTTTGTTCCTGTGGAACGTGGCGCCGCCCTATCTGCAGGTGACGGCGCTCTGTTTCCTCGGGGGATGCCTGGGCCTGGCGGCGATGATACCGCTGCGGCGGCTGTTGATCGTCGAGGCGCACAACGAACTGCCTTACCCGGAGGGCACGGCGTGCGCCGAGGTGCTGCGCGCCACGGCGGCCGGGGCGGGCGGGAGCGCGTGGATCTTCCGCGGCATGGCCGTGGGAGCGGCCGTGAAGTTCATCGTGGCGCTGCTCTTTTTTCTCCCGGCGATCATTGCCGTGGGGGTCCCGGTGCTGCCCAAAGCCGAGCTGGCGCTCGAGCTGGCGCCCGCGCTGTTCGGCGTCGGCTTCATCCTGGGCTACCGGCAGTCGGCGGTGATCGTGGCCGGGTCGCTGCTGTCGGCCACGGCACTGACGCCGCTGATCGCCTGGCTGGGCAGCGGGCTGACCGCCCCGCTCTATCCGGAATCGGGCCGCTTGATATCCGAGATGTCCGCCGGCGACATCTGGTCGCGCTATGTGCGCTACATCGGCGCAGGCGCCGTGGCGACGGCGGGCATCATCACGGTGTTGCGCGGGCTGCCGACGATGGCCGGGGCATTTCTCGCGGTGGCGCGGGGAATCCGGCGGCGCGCGGCCGCAGGGC
>CAZHQK010000040.1:0-52380 GCA_964534795.1 uncultured Acidobacteriota bacterium | reverse complement strand
GCCGAAAATAGCCGGATGCCCCCGGCGCAATCCGCAACGCGGCAACGCTGCGTCCGCGCCCGAGTCTGCGAACAGCTGCACCAGATCCCGGAGCAGTTTCCCGGTAACCACGGGGTGATCCACCGGCCAGACGAGGCAGGCGCAGGCCGCGGGAGGGATCCGCTTGAGGGCGAGCTGCAGGGAAAAGCTCTGCCCCCGCTCCGGATGGGGATTGACGATTACGGCGGCCCGGCGTCCCTCGAGCGCCGCCATGATCCTCGGGGCGTCCGCTCCGAGTACCACGGAGGGCTGCGCGAATCCCGATCGCTCGAGAGTCGAAAGGATGTGCGTGACGAAGGTTTCCTCTCCCAGGGGCAACAGGGCCTTGGGATAACCCATCCGGCAGGAATCCCCCGCCGCAAGTATCACCGGCTGGATTTTCGGTGACAGGCTACTCAACCCCGAAACTCCCGATTTCGCCTGCGGGCCCCAATCTTCCGCAGGCAGGCGAGAACATCCGGCTGTCTCAGCCGCCCGGCACGCATCGTCCGCCCTGTCGCGCTGCATTCATGTCGGACGGCCGGAGGAACCGCCGCGCTGGAAGCTTATGGTCACACGCCGTCCCCGGTAATTCACCTCCTTGACGCTTCCTGCGGGCAGAAGCTGGACTCTGAACGTTCGCATCGCGGTAGCGCCGCCGGCCTCGGCGCCGGAGGGCGTGCCGGGCTCGATCGTCAGTCTCCTGGCGGCGTCGTTCCACAGCAACCGGGTCCAGGAGGCCTTGCCCCGGAGATAATCCGGGCTGATGCCGTCGTCTTCGTACATGGTGAACCGGCCGTCGGCGCCGCTGTAGATTCTGATCGTCGTCGGCTCAGCGACCTCCTGGTTCGAGTATTGCCGCACCGGATCGAACGGAATGATCGCTCCGGCACGGACATAGATGGGCATGGTGGCCAGATCGACCGGGCGGCGGACCGTGCGCCCGCCGGCTTCCCTGACATCGGTCCAAAAGTCGTACCAATCCCCGCGCGGCAGGTAGACGTCGCGAACGGAGGCACCCTTTTCGCACACCGGCGCGACGAGCAGGTCGCGGCCCCAGGGAACGATGTGCACGACGACCTTCACGTGGCGCGCGTGCAGGTCGGCGATGGTCTCCCGGGGGTCACGCTTGAAGACCTCCGGATTGAAGGTGAACGAGGGCTGCCTCGTGTTCCAGCCGCGCGGGCAAAAGCCCGTGCCCAGGTACACGACCGAGTCGATGGGGATTTTCTTCGAGCGGAAGGTGTCGACTATGTCGATCAACTGTTTTTCGTCCTCGAGGGTGCGGTGCGACTGCATGTAGCCCAGCGACCACTTGGGCGGCATGACCGCGGGGCCCGTGAGCGTGCTGATTTCCTTCATGAAGGCGGCAGGGTCGCGCGCGTCGAAGACGAAGATATCGAAGACGCCCGGTACGATGCTTTCGACCGGCGGGCGGCCCTGGATGCGGGCCGTGTATGCGCGCGGGTTCGCCGGATCCGCAGCGGGCGGCTTCCAGGGAATGAGCCGGCCGCGGTCGCCGCGCGTCAGATCGACCTGTACCCATGGCGTGGCGACGTAGATGAGTGCAATTCGCCGAATCGCCCAAGTCATGATGTCAATCCCCTTGCGTGTCCGCGGCCGGCTGCCGTGCCCTTGCATCGATGCCGAGCTTGAGCGCGAAGGCAGCGATGTTCCGCCATGCTGCCGGCCGGCTACAGTATAGCCCGGACGCGCTGCAATCGGATCAACCGGAGCATGGCAGCCTGTCGGGTTTTGTGCTTAAATCGCGCGCATGAAGAAAACGATCGCCGTTCTCCTCCTTTTTCTTCCTCTGGCGGCCGCCCCGGGCCTGACGGGTTGTGCCGCCCGCGTGCGGGCGACTGCCGGCATCCCGGCGCGCGCGGCGGATTGCATCGAGTACTTGCGCGCGGATCTGGGGCGCATGTTTTCCGATCCCGCGCTTGCCGGCTCGCAGTGGAGCGTGGAGGTGCTTTCGTTGGATCGGGGCGACGTTTTGTTCGAACTCGACCGGACGCGCCTGGTCATGCCCGCCTCGAACAACAAGATCCTGACGGCGGCCGCAGCGCTCATCCGCCTGGGGCCCGAGTTCCGGTACGAGACCCGGCTGCTGGCTCACGGGGCCGTCGAGGAGGGAACTCTGAGGGGGGATCTGATAGTCGTGGGGAGCGGCGATCCGACGACGGCGCCGAGGTTTCACGAAGGCGATCCCTTCGGCGTTTTCAGGGAATGGGCCGCTCTGCTCCGGGAGCGCGGGATCCATCGCATCGAGGGGGCGATCGTCGGCGACGGCCGCGCTTTTCCGCCGCCGCTCATCGGCAGAGGGTGGGAATGGGACGATCTGGCGTACGGCTATGCCGCCCCGGTCAGCGCGCTCCAGTTCAACGAAAACGCCTATACGCTCGAAGTGGCGCCCGGGGAGGCCGAAGGGCTGCCCGCCGCCGCCCGATGCCTGCCCCTGCCGGACTACGTCAGGCTCGACGCCCGGGTGACGACCGCTCCTGCCGGCGCGCGCGGCACGCTGGCGATCCAGCGGGGGGAGGAAAGCGAATCCATCATCGTGCGCGGCAGCATAGCCCTTCAAGCGAAACCCGACCGGACCACCCTGGCGGTCGAATCCCCGACGCACTACTACCTGGCGGCGCTGAAAAAAGTCTTCCAGGAGGAGGGCATCGATGCCGCGGGCGCCGGGATCAGTGCCCTGGATGGAACGGATGAGGCGATCCCGGCCGGGGCGGAATTGTTGTCGCGTCACCTTTCGCCGCCGCTTTCCGAAATCCTGAAACCTCTCCTGAAGACAAGCCAGAATCTCTATGCCGAAACGCTCGTGCGTACCCTGGGCCTGGCGGCGCGCCAGGACGGCAGCTTCGACGCCGGGCGCCAGGTGCTGCAGGAGAGTCTGAGCGCCATGGCGCTCCCGCCCGGGACCTATGCCTATGCCGACGGCTCCGGCCTTTCGCGGCACAACCTCCTGAGCGCGGACCAGCTGGTACGCGTGCTCCGCTACATGTACCGCCACCCCTACTTCCCGCATTTCTACGATGCGCTTCCCATCGCGGGCGTCGACGGCACCATCCGCGGGCGTCTGAAGGGTACGAAAGCGGAGAACAACGTGCGGGGCAAAACGGGAACGATCGCCTACGTCCGCTGCCTGTCGGGGTACGTCCGCACCGGCGAGGGCGAGATGCTGGCCTTCGCGATGCTCGCCAACAACTTTCTCGCCCCCAACCGTGCCGTCGAGTATGTCCAGGACTCCGCTCTCGAGCGGCTCGCCAACTTCCGCCGCAACTAGCAATCGGGGCCGAAGTCTTTCTGGAACGCGGATACGAGCTTGCTTCCCCAGTCTCCCAGTGGATCCATTTTCCCGAAGAAAAACCTGAGAACCGGCGGCTCTTCCACGAACTTCAGCCCGCCGATCAGCTCGCGGTTGCGGTACAGCCAGCCGAGACGGTCGACGACGTATTCGATCTGGGACATGGTGTAGACGCGTCGCGGCACCGCCAGGCGCGCGAGCTCGAGATCGGCGAACATCTCCCGCCCCTCCTGGTCCCGATCCGTGGATACCGTGCCGCGTTCCATGCTGCGTACCCCCGAAGCCAGGTAAATGGCGGCCGCCAGAGCGCCTGCAGGGTACTGGGATTGGGGCAACGAAGGGAGGAAGAGACGGGCATCGACGTGGCATGCCAGGCCGCCGGGCGGCGTGACCACCGGCACGTTCTGCTCGATCAGCCGTTCGGCGAAGTAGCGGACGAATTCGGCGGCGCTGCCGGCGACATTGATGTCGGTCATTTCGCGAATGCCGACCGCCATGGCCTCGATCTCCCTGCTCGACATGCCGCCGTAAGTCAGGAAGCCCTCGTAGACGGGCAACCAGGGCTTGACGGCCTCGAAGTGCTTCCGCTCATTGGTGGCGATGAAGCCGCCGCGCACGCAGCTGCTCTTCCTTCCCGACAGGTAGAAGATGTCGGCCAGCTCCATCATCTCCCACAGGATTTCCTGGATCGACTTGCCCGCGTATCCGGGCTCGCGCTGCTTGATGAAATAGGCGTTTTCCGAGATCAGGCTGCCGTCGATGACCAGATGGATGCCGTGCGCGGCGGCGATCCTTTTGACCTCGCGCAGGTTTTCCATCGAAAAGGGCTGGCCGCCGAGCAGATTGGTGGTGGCCTCCATGCGCACGAAGGAGATCTTTCCCGCACCGTGACGCGCGATCACCTCCTCGAACTTGTGCAGGTCCAGGTTGCCTTTGAAGGGGCAGGTGCTCTGAGTGTTGAGCGCCTCGTCCGTGAAGAGCTCGAGCACCTTGCCGCCCGCCATCTCGAAGTGGGCGCGCGTGGTGGTGAAGTGATAGTTCATGGGGACGACGTCCCCCGGCTTCACGAAGACTTTAGCGAGCAGGTGCTCGGCCGCGCGCCCCTGGTGCACCGGCAGGACATAATCGAAGTGCAGCACGTCCTTGACGGCCGCCGCCAGTTTGTAATAGCTCTCGCCCCCCGCATAGGCGTCGTCGGCCTGCATCATGGCGGCCAGCTGGTTGTCGCTCATCGCGTTGGTGCCGCTGTCGGTGAGCATGTCGAGAAATATGTCGCGGCTTCGCAGCAGGAAGGTGTTGTATCCGCCCTCTTCCAGCGCCTTCAGTCTTTCCGCCGCCGGAATCAGGTTGGCTTTCTGCACAATCCGGATCTTATGGGCTTCGACGGGAATTTCCCTGCCGTTCGAAAGTCTGACGATCATCGTTCTCTCCTTCCGTAGGTAACGGTTTCCGGTTCAGCCTCGAGTTTCCGGGACTTGTCTTTGCCCGCAATGGATCAGCAATGCGCGGCCAGCTTAGGCCACGGGCGGGCCCGCGGTCAACTCGGATCGCCCGCAGCCTCGTGCGCATCCTGTCGGCGTCAATTCCTTCCCAGGAATCGGCCGTAGCTTGCCGCTTCCTCCCGGGTCAGGTCGATGAGCCGGCCGTTGATCATGATGTAGCGCGGCCGGCAATCCCGCAGGTCCAGGGTGCTGCCGTCCGGGATATCCCAGACCACGAGGTCGGCCGCCGCGCTTTGCGCGATTACCCCCCGCCGCGGGATCCCCAGCTTTTCAGCCGCCTTCGAGGTGTAGCGCGGCAGGACTTCGGCGGCGATCCCCGTCCAGGACGCCGGCAGCTGAAACTCGGCGGCCTCTTCGGCCGTCAGGCTCGGCAGCCCGAACCAGCGGGAGACCGTCGATACCGCCTCGAGCCCGCCCGGACCGGTTTCGGGGCGCAGGACGCACGCGCGGCCGCCGGCGCTGAGCCACTCGGCAAGTCGGATCCGGTCGTCCGGGCCGCCGCCCGCAGGGACGCCTGTGACCAGGTATCCCCAGTTGACCTGCCGCGGCCGGCGCAGCCATTCCCCGGCCTCCGGGCGGCGCCGCGCCAAGTCCTGCCAGGCGACCGTTTCGAGCAGGGTCACGACGCCGCGCTCGAGGTAGCGCCGGTCGTCGCCTCCGGCGTCGAAGGGCGATTTTTGCGGATCCCATGCGATGAGTCCCGGCGTGACCATGGCACGCGAGCAGTCGATGGTGCGGTGTGCCGTATAGACGGCCAGATCGCCGAGATCGGCGATGACCGCCTGGCCCCGGGCCCCGGCGCGCATTTCGGCCCGGATGGCGATGTCGCCGCGGAAGGGCGGCACGCCCGTGCCGGTCACGATCACGGCATTCTGCAGCATGGTCTCATAGATGGGGTTCGCGCTGTTGCGCTTCAGGGCGTCGAAGACCGCCGGATTGGCGTTGCGGATCCGCCCGCTGGCGAGCGAGTTCAGAACCGCCAGCAGGCCGACGAAGTTGAGCTTGACGCCGAAGTCGGCCGGCTGGTCCGCCGGATTGCCCCCGCTCTCGATCAGCACCACGGGTGTGCCCGACAGTGTAAGGTTGTCCCCGAAAGCTCTCGGATTGAAATCCTCGTCGTAGCGCGAGATGTGGCCGTAGACGAAGGGGGAGAGGGCTTCGTACAGGACGGCGGTCACCTGCTTGGCCAGAACGCCCGCTGCAGGTCCGGTTCCTGCGGCTGCCGTCTCGGGGCGGGCATCGGCGGCCACTGCCAGCAGCGCGATCGTAGCCACGCGCCCGGTGTCGCCCACGGTGGTGGCGGCATTCTGGTTGTGGAGGTTGAAGCCGAGAAAAGGCCGGTGGCGATCGCGCATCTCCTTGAGCAGGCGGCCCTCGGGTGTCTGCAGCGCCCTGGCATCGCGATTGATGTCGATGCCCTGCGCGTTGCGCCGCTGCATGCGCTCGGCTCCGTCCGGATTGAGCATCGGTATGATGAGCAGCGTGAACTTCTCGAGGATCTGCTCCACCCATTCCTGTCCGCGATGCCGCCCGAAAAATGCGAGCAGATCCAGCAGCGCACAGGTGGCCGTGGGTTCGTCGCCGTGCATCTGCGACCACAGCAGGATGCGCTCGGGTCCGCGGCCGAGCGTGAGCAGAAAGATGTCGCGTCCCTCGACCGATCCGCCCGCCCGCTCCAGCCGGATCGTCTCGGGGAAGGACGAGGCGAGCTGCTGCAGCCGCTCTTTGAGTCCCGCGTGGCGCAGCGCGTACGGGTCTTCGGGCGAGATACGTTCGCGCTCCCATGTTTCGGCCAGTGCGCGCACGTCGACGTCGAACAGGTCGCCGGCCGGAGCCGGCGGCGGGGCGGCAACGGCCGCCGTGATCATGATTTTCATGAGGCAGAGTGCAAGTTCCATGATCCCTCGCGTTGGCGGATATGGGCGGTATGACCGCGAAAAAGGGTATACTTATCGTTGCGCGGCGCTTCGTGCTGCGGTTGCGCGCGCCGCCATTTTACTAGGATCGGCGGTCGCTTTCCTATGCCCTTGTTGCTGCTTTACTGCGTGCTTGTCATGCAGCAGGCGGGTCCGGCCCAGGACGTCGCGGGGAAGAGCGCCTATTTCGCGTTCGTCGATCGCGACTTCATCTTCACGCTGGAGTTCGTCAAACCCGGCGTCCCGTTGTTCAACTTCGTGTCGCTCGCCGAGGAGGAGCGTTCCCTCCAGGCCAAGGAGGTGCGGCTGGTTCTGGGCGGGCGCACCGTGACGGGCCGGCATTTCGCCATCGACACCGGCGACCCCCAGGAGCCGGTCGTTGTCGCTTCGTTGAAGATTCGACCGCGCTCGTCCTTCGGCGTGACCCTGCGCGGCGATTTTGCGGATGCGCGCGAAGCCGCGGCGGTCACCGTGCGGGCCGGCGACGAGGAATTTCACCTGGCCCCCCTGTCGAGCTTCGATTTCGAGAACCTGGTGCTCAAGGTCAACCGCATCAACCTGGGTTCCCCTGATTTTCGCGACGATTTCAGGGTGCTGAAGCTTTCCGAGATCGGGACGCGGCAGCGGGTGCGGCGGCGTTAGTCGGCGAGGACGGTCCGGTTGCCGCCCAGCGACTTGGCCCGGTACATGGCCTGGTCGGCTTTTTCCAGCAGCTTTTCGACGTCGGTTGCCGGCGAGGACTCGGCGATTCCGATGCTGGCGGTGATCTCTCCGCGGAAGTGGCGCATGAGCTGCTCGCGGATGCGCTCGGCCACCAGGCGAGCATTCTCGCGGGTGGTTTCCGGCATGATGATGGTGAATTCGTCGCCGCCGTAACGGTAGCAAGTGTCGACTCCGGAGCGCACCGAGGCCATGACGAGCTCGGCCGCGCCTTTCAGCGCCTGATCGCCCACGCGGTGCCCCATCATGTCGTTGTATTTCTTGAAGCCGTCCAGGTCGATGAAGCAGAGCGAGATCTTCCTGCGGAATCTCCTGCTGCGCTCCAGCTCGCCGGCCACGGCGGCGAAGAAGCGCCGCCGGTTGTACAGCCCGGTCAGCTCGTCGGTGATCGAGAGCGCCTCCAGCCGCTCTTCGAGGTGGGCGTTTGCCGTGACGTCCTGGACGATGCACAGGAAACCGACGGGAACCTTCCCCGGGCCGTAAACCCGCTGGATTTTCACATCGAGGTAGGTCCTTTCCTTGTTGCGGTGCTGCACCAGCTTCTTGCGTTCGAGGAAGGACGAGTCCCGGCTCTCGATGTAGGTGGCCAGTTCCGAGCGGAATTGGGGATCCGTGAACAGGGTGAGCACGCTCGCGCGCAGGATCTGCCTGGGCGCAAGGTCGAAGATGGCCTCCGAACCCGCGCTGCTGGTCATCACGATGCCCCGGGTGTCGGTCGACAGGATGGCCATGTCCTTGGCGGACTCGAGGATGGCCTGCATGTACTCGTTGGTCTGCTGGGCGTGTTCGAAGCTGCGCAGGTTGTCGTAGGCGCCCGCGATCAGGGAGGCGACTCCTTCCATGGTGCTGAGGTCCTCGGCCGGAAAGGCGTCCAGACGGTTGCTGCCCAGGTAAAGCACGCCGAGGGGCACGTTGCGGATGCGAACGGGCACGGCGAGGCGGCTGACAAAGCTTTCGGGGGGCAGGGCCGCGCCGTCGTCCGGCGGGACGGCATTGTCGCACAGAGTGGAATCGAGCCGGCTGCACTCACGGACCATCCACGGGACGGCGGTCGGTGCGGCCGCTTCGAACCCGGACTTGCCGGCTGCGGCCCTCAGCTCGAAGCGATGGTCGGCGCCCGTAAGGGTCCAGATCTGCACGGCATCGTAGTCGAACGAGACCCGTATGAGAGCGGCGGCCTCATGCAGGAAAGTCTCGAGATCCTCGACCTGAACCGCACGGCGGGAAATCTCGCTGACCATCTCGAGCTGGCGGCTGCGGCGACACTCCAGGTAATGGTGGTCGGAATTTTCGATGGCGAGTGCGAGGTGATCGGCGACGTATGAAAGCAGCGCCTGCTGGGTCTGCGACAGAGGGAGTTTTCGCGGCAGGTCGAGAATCAGCACTCCCTTGAGCCTCCCGCCGAGCACGAGCGGCGCATAGACGGCAAGGCCGGTCGCCGGGCGCAGGAGATACTTCCTTTCGGTCCTGTCCTGGTCGGACGCCGACGCCAGCGTCACCTGGCGCATCCTGGGCTCTACGAGGGCCTGGCGCAGGCGGGAAGGTTCGATCGCGATTACCCGCGGACCCGCCAGCGGGGCGTCGCCGCCGTGATCCAGGGAGTACAGCGTGGCGGTGGAATCGTTCGCACGGTGCTGAACCAGACTGAGGCGCCCGATGCGAAAGCGCTGCTCCAGGAATCGCCGGCAGCCGCGCAGGATGTCGGCGAGCTGCAACGACCCGTAAAGCGAGGAGGCGAGGGCAGCGGCGCCCGAAAGCGTAAGGGGGACCTCGGCGAGCAGGGTATCGCCCGTGATGCAATTTCTAATGGTGCGCGAGCTCATAGAAGGCTTGTCCGGATCTCCGCAGCCGGATCGCGCCGCATCTCCGAAGCCTGGAGCGACGGCCCGGCGCGCGCTTCATCGCGCCGGCGCGAAATGGGCTTCTGCGACCCCCATCCAGGCTTCGAGCGCATCGGCATCCATTCCCCCGGCCTGGGCAAGTTCCGGCCTGCCGCCTCCCTTGCCGCCCAGACGGGCGACGGCTTCCTGTACGGCCAGGTGGCAGCTGCCGGGGACGCCCTCGCTGCGCGCGATCACCACCTGCGGCGGCGGGCCGCCGAGCGCGAGGATCGCCACAACCCCCCGCCGGGCGATCAACTTCCGGGCCAGGACCTTCAATTCCTCGACCTTGCGGCCTGTGAAGATCCTGCGGATCAGCGTGATCTCACCGATCTTATCGGCAGCGCGGCACAACTCTTCTGCCTCCATTTCCAGAATCCTTTCCTGAAGGCAGGAGTTCTGCCTGGCGAGGGCGGCCTTTTCGGCCAGGAGCTTCTCCGTAAGCTGCGGCAAATCATGGGGATGCGAGGTGTGGAGCCTGGCGGCCTGCTGCAGGATGTCGTGTTCGTTGCGGAATACTCTCAGCGCCCTGCCGCCGCATACGAACTCGACCCGGACTCCGCCCTTGTAGCGCTCGCACCCGAGTACGGCGATCATGCCGATCTCTCCCGTGCGGCTCACGTGCGTGCCGCCGCAGGGCGAGCGGTCGAAGTCCTCGATCTCGATCACCCGGATGAGCCCCTGCCGCTCGCTATCCTTGCGAACCCCCAGCGCCGGCAGGTCCTGCCGATCGACCGACAGGATGCGCACCGGGCGGTTCTCGAACACGACCCGAGCGGCGAGCTCTTCGACTTCCCGGATCAGCGCCGGGGACGCGGCCTGCAGTTCGAGATCGATGGTCGAGAGGTCGCGGCCCAGGTGGAAGGAGATGGTCTGGGCGCGGGCCAGCCGGAGAAAGGCCTGGGAAAGGATATGCTGGCCCGTGTGTTGCTGCATGTGGTCGAAACGCCGCTCCCAGTCGATCCTTCCTTCGACCGGCCCGGCCGGGACATCCGATTCCAGGTGGTGCAGGACGGCGCCCGAGGCGTCTTCCTCGACCGCCGTCACCCGGACGCCCCCGAGGGTGCCGGTGTCGCAGGGCTGCCCGCCGGAGGTGGGGTAGAAGGCGGTGCGATCGAGCAGCGCCAGGAGGCGGTCGCCTTCACGGCGCGTTTCGAGCAGCGTGGCGTGGAATTCCTTAATGTAGGAGTCTGCGTAGTAAAGTCGCTCGGTCATGCTTCCGCCCTCCGGGAAAGGCGCTGTCATTAAAGCACGGCAGGGCTGCAGCCGCCAGCGCGGCCGGCCGGGTTCCTTGACACTGCTTCGGCGGCGTGTCTATACTGCGCCATCATGAGTTCCTCGCAAAGCAAGATACTGCGCGGCACGACGATCCTTCTCGTCAAGAAGGGGAACGGCACCGCGATCGCGGGCGACGGGCAGGTGACGCTCGGCGAGGAGATCATCAAGCAGAGCGCGCGCAAGATCCGGCGGCTGTACAACGACCGCGTCCTCGTCGGCTTCGCGGGAGCGACGGCCGACTCCTTCGCCCTGTTCTCCCGGCTGGAGGCCAAGCTCGAGCAGTTCCACGGCAACCTGAGCCGGGCGGCGGTGGAGCTCGCGCAGGAATGGCGCACCGATCGCGCCCTGCGCCACCTCGAGGCATACCTGCTGGCCACCGACGGCGAAGCGACCTATCTGTTGTCGGGCAGCGGCGACGTCATCGAGCCGGACGACGGGCTGCTCGCGGTCGGTTCCGGAGGCGGCTATGCGCTCGCCGCGGCCCGGGCCATGCTGCGCCACACCAGGCTCGGCGCGCGCGAAATCGCCCTGGAGGCGGTCAAGATCGCCAGTGAGATCTGCATCTTCACCAACGGCGAGATCGTCGTGGAAGAGATAACCCTGCCGAAACATGAGCGTCGATGACCGGAACCGCCCCGCCATCTGAAATGAACCTCTTTCCCGCATCGAGTGGAACGCCATGTCGCCGGCGATGAAGCACCGCGGCGCCGCCCGGCGCGGCCTGGATGAGATGACTCCCCGGGAGATCGTCGCCGAGCTCGACAAGTATGTCATCGGGCAGGAGGAAGCCAAGCGCGCCGTGGCCATCGCCCTGCGCAACCGGATCCGCCGCCAGCGGCTCGACCCGGAAATGGCCGAGGAGGTGGCGCCCAAGAACATCATCATGATCGGCCCCACCGGCATCGGCAAGACCGAGATCGCCCGCCGCCTGGCGCGCCTGGCCAACTCGCCGTTCCTCAAGGTCGAAGCCACGCGCTTCACCGAGGTGGGCTACGTCGGACGGGATGTCGAGTCGATCATCCGCGATCTGGTGGAAGTCGCCGTCGACATGGTGCGCATGGAAAAGATCATGGAGATCGAGGACAAGGCGGAGCAGAACGCGGAAGAACGGCTGCTCGACCTGTTGCTCTCCTCGATGCAGCCCGCCGAGGCGCAGCGCAGGGGAGAGGATGCGGGCGCGCAGCTCGAGCGCGTGAACCGCATGCGGGAGCGATTGCGCCGGCAGTTGCGCTCCGGCCGGCTCGACGATCGCACCGTCGAGCTGGAGGTGAGGGAGAATCCGCTCGGACCCTTTTCCTTCCAGGTCTTCGAAGGGGGCAGCGTCGAGGAAGTCCAGTTCAATGTGCGCGAGTTCTTTTCCAGCCTGATGGAAGCCCGGCCCAGGAAGCGTCGCATGCCGGTGGTGGATGCCATGGATTACCTCGTCCAGGAGGAGGAGCAGAAGCTCGTCGACATGGACCAGGTGGCGCGCATCGCGCTCGACCGGGTCGAGCAGAGCGGCATCGTCTTCCTGGATGAAATCGACAAGGTCGCCGGGCGCGAAAGCGGCCACGGTCCCGACGTCAGCCGCGAGGGCGTCCAGCGCGACATCCTGCCCATCATCGAGGGCACGACCGTTACGACGCGCTACGGCATGGTGCGCACCGACCACATTCTCTTCATCGCCGCCGGCGCCTTTCATGTTTCCAAGCCCTCGGATCTCATCCCCGAACTGCAGGGCCGGTTCCCCATCCGGGTGGAGCTGAAGGCGCTCACAGAGGAGGATTTTGTGCGCATCCTCAAGGAGCCGAAGAACGCCCTCATCAAGCAGTACGTCGCGCTCATGGCGACCGAGGGCGTCCGGCTGCGGTTCACGGAAGACGCCATCCGGGAAATCGCCCGGATCGCCTGCCTGGTGAACGACAGCACCGAGAACATCGGGGCCCGGCGCCTTCACACCATAATGGAGGCGCTTCTCGAGGACATCTCCTTCCGAGGGAGCACGCTGGGGCGCAAGGTCGTGCGGGTGGATGCGCCCTACGTCCATCAGAAGCTGGGCGGCATTCTCAAGGATCGGGATGCCAGCCGCTACATCCTGTGACCCTGCCATGCTGCGGAGGCTCTTCCTCGGTTTGCTTCCCCTGCTCTCGGCGCTTTGCGCCGGGTGCGCCAAAACCGGCGAGCCTCTGCCGCCGGTGATCCGCGTGCCGCGCCCGGCACGCGACCTCGCCGGCATGCAGCTCGGAGGGGGCATCGTGCTCCGGGTCTCGCTTCCCGATCTCAACACGGACGGCTCTCCCGTCGAGAATTCGGGGTTCGTCGAGGTGCTGCGGGCGGCCGAAGAACGCGGCCGCGACCCTGCGCCGCTTCCCGAGGACGTCTTTCTCAGCCGGGCCGTGGCAATAATCCGGCTGCCGGCCGGTGACACCGCCCGCATCCGGGAAGACAGCACGCTCGTGTTTCATGACGACCTCGCGGACGAGCCCGCCGAGCGGATCTTCGAGCGCGCCTATCGTTATGCCGTGCGCTTCATCAATCGGAAGAACCAGACCGCCGGGTTGAGCAATCAGGTCTACCTGGCACCCGTGAGGCTGCCGTCTCCGCCCGCCGGCCTCCGTTACACCCTCGCGCCGGATTGCATACGGCTGGCCTGGGATCCGCCCCGGATGGAAGAAAGCGGGCGCGCGCCGGCGGCGGGTTATCGCGTCTATCGCAGCGAGAATCCGAAGGACGTCGGCCGGTCCCCGCTCAGCGCCGATCTCGTAACAACGACCGAATTCGAGGACCGGAGCTTCCAGTTCGACAGGACCTATTATTACGCAGTGAGCCTGATCGCAAGCGTGCGGGATCCATACGCCGAGACGCTCCCCTCGCCCGCTTTGAAGGTCGTCGCCGAGGACACGTTCGCCCCCGGCCCGCCGCAGAACCTCGACGGCGTCGTCGAAAAGGGCGTGGTGATTCTGCTCTGGACCGCATCCCCGGATGGCGATGTCGCCGGCTATCGCGTCTACCGGCGGGAGGTACGATCTGAAACGAGGGAGCTTCTGGCAGCGGGACTCATCCGCGTACTCAGCTTCCGCGATGCAAACGCCCGCCCGGGCGCCGCATACGAGTACAGCGTCTGCGCCGTGGACGGGCACGGCAACGAGGGCCCGGCCGCCTCGATCGTTCTCGAGGTGCCGTGAGGCCGCATGCGTTTCTGCGATTCGCACACCGGCAGGCGTGGAGCCATCATCACCGGAGCTCCGCTGTTTGCCGTTGGCGGCTCTTGACCTTTGTGATAAAGAGTAGCGCTGCGAGCAGGCGACAAGTATGGATATACAGGAAAAGCTGAAAAAGCTCGAGGATTATCAACGTCGCGCGGAAGACGGCGGCGGGCCCGAGCGCCGCCGGCGGCAGCACGAAGCGGGCAAGATGACGGCTCGCGAACGCATCCACTTCCTGCTCGACGAAGGGACGTTCGAGGAGCTCGACAAGTTCGTCGAGCACCGGTGCACCGATTTCGGCATGCAGAGCCAGCGGATCCCCGGCGACGGCGTGGTTACGGGATACGGGCGCATCGACGGCCGGCCGGTCTATGTCTTTGCCCAGGATTTCACGGTCTTCGGCGGCAGCCTGAGCGAGGCGTATGCCGAAAAGATCTGCAAGATCATGGATCTGGCCATGAAGACGGGGGCCCCGATCATCGGGTTGAACGATTCCGGGGGCGCGCGCATCCAGGAGGGCGTGGTGAGTCTCGCCGGATACGCCGAGATCTTCCTGCGCAACACTCTGGCGAGCGGCGTCGTCCCGCAGATATCGGCGATCATGGGACCCTGCGCCGGGGGTGCCGTCTATTCCCCGGCCATCACCGATTTCATCCTGATGGTCCAGAATACCAGCTACATGTTCGTGACCGGCCCGGACGTCATCAAGACGGTGACCCACGAGGAAGTGACCATGGATCAGCTCGGGGGGGCGGTCACGCACAACACCACGAGCGGCGTCGCCCATTTTGCCGCGGCCAATGACCAGGAATGCCTGGCGACCATCCGGGAGCTGCTCAGTTTCCTGCCCGGCAACAACATGGAAGACCCGCCGGTGCGGGAGTGCACTGATCCGTGGGATCGCGAGGACGAGAGGCTGAACACCATCGTGCCCGTCGATCCGAACCAGCCCTACGACATGCGCGAAATCATCCGGTCGGTGGTCGACGACAATTACTTCCTCGAGGTTCACCGGCACTTCGCGCGCAACATCGTCGTGGGCTTCGCCCGCCTCGACGGGCGCCCCGTGGGCATCGTCGCCAACCAGCCCGATTATCTCGCCGGCACGCTGGACATCGCAGCCTCGATCAAGGGCGCGCGCTTCGTGCGCTTCTGCGATGCCTTCAACATACCGCTGGTGACCTTCGAGGACGTTCCCGGGTTCCTCCCCGGGACCGCCCAGGAGTTCGGCGGCATCATCAAGCACGGTGCCAAGCTGCTTTACGCCTTCGCCGAAGCCACCGTGCCCAAGCTGACGGTCATCACGCGCAAGGCTTACGGCGGTGCTTACTGCGTCATGGCGTCCAAGCACATCCGCACCGATATAAACTTCGCCTACCCCACGGCCGAAATCGCGGTGATGGGGCCGGAAGGCGCGGTCAATATCCTTTATCGCAACGAGCTGAAGAAAGCGGCGCAGCCCGAGGAATTCCGCCGCCAGAAGGTGGAGGAATTCCGGGCCAAGTTCGCCTCGCCCTTCATCGCCGCCCAGCGCGGTTACATCGACGAGGTCATCGAGCCGCGCATCACGCGCCGCAAGCTCGTGCTGGGCCTGCGTATGCTGGAAAACAAGAGGGACACCAACCCGCCGCGCAAACACGGAAACATTCCCTTGTGAGCGACGAGGTCGAAGATACGGCATGTTCCGCAAGGTCCTGATTGCCAATCGCGGCGAGATCGCGGTGCGCATCATCCGGGCGTGCCGCGAGCTCGGCATCTCCCCGGTCGCCGTCTATTCCCAGGCGGATCGGGCCTCCCTGCATGTGCGCCTCGCCGACGAGGCCTATCTGCTGGGCCCGGCCCCTTCGAACGAGAGCTACCTCGCAGGCGACAAGATCATTGCCGCCGCCCTGCGCTGCGGCGCCGAGGCGGTGCACCCCGGATACGGTTTCCTCTCGGAAAACCCAGCCTTTGCTGCAAGTTGCGCGGAGCACGGGCTGGTTTTCGTCGGGCCCGGCGCCCGGTCGATGAAACTGATGGGAAGCAAGACGGAGGCCCGTTCGTTGCTGCGCAAGGCCGATGTTCCCGTGGTGCCGGGGACCTACCGCGCACTGACCTCCGTCGACGAAGCGCTGGAGGAAGCGCGGCGCATCGGCTACCCGGTGATGATCAAGGCCGCCGGCGGGGGCGGGGGCAAGGGGATGCGTCTGGTGGAGAGCGAAGCGCAGATGCGCTCGCACTTTGAAACCGCCGGATCGGAGGCGCGGAACGCGTTCGGCGATCCTTCGCTCTACCTGGAGAAGTACATCTCCAGGCCGCGCCATATCGAGATCCAGGTCCTGGCCGACAGGTTCGGAAACGCCGTGCACCTCGGCGAACGCGAATGCTCCATCCAGAGGAGGCATCAGAAGGTGATCGAGGAATGCCCCAGCCCGCTGGTCGATGCGGATCTGCGTCGCCGGATGGGCGAGGCGGCTGTGCGCGTGGTGCGCGCGGCGAACTACGAAAATGCCGGCACCGTCGAGTTTCTGGTGGATGACGAGCGCAACTTCTATTTCCTGGAGATGAACACCCGCCTCCAGGTCGAGCATCCCGTGACGGAAGCCGTCACCGGCATCGACATCGTGCGCGAGCAGTTCCGCATCGCCGCCGGCGAACCGCTTTCCGTGAAGCAGGAAGATGTGCACTGGCGCGGATGGGCTCTGGAGTGCCGCATCTACGCGGAGGATCCGGAAAGGAATTTCCATCCGTCGCCCGGCGTCATCCGCGAACTCGTGGAGCCGATGGGGCCCGGCGTGCGCGTGGATTCGGGCGTGTATCGGGGATGGGAGGTGCCCATCCACTACGATCCGCTGATCGCCAAGCTCATCGCTTTCGGCGCCGACCGCGCCCAGGCGATAGCGCGCATGAGGCGTGCCATCCGCGAATACCGTATCCTGGGGGTGAAGACCAACCTGCAGTTTTTCGCCGAGGTGCTCGCCGATCCGGAATTCGTCGCCGGAAGGCTGTCGACGGGATTCATCGAGGAGTTCTTCCGGCGGCGGGCGGGCGCCGACCGTGAAGACGGCACGCGCCTGGATGCGCTGGTCGCGGCCGCCGTGCTGGCCTACACGGAGAAACAGGAACGGGCCGCCGGCGGGAGGGGGGCCGGGCCGAGCCGGAGCGCATGGAAGCTCGCGCTGCGCCCCGGCCTCGGCGGCGTGGGTCGCAACTGGCGCGCGTGACGGAAAGGCAGGCCCGCGGAGAGGACGCATGCTTCTCGAGGTTACGTTCAACGAGCACCGCATTCCGGTCGAGGTGAGCACGGCCGGCGGCCGTCGCAGGATCCTGCTCGACGGCAGGGAAGTGCCGTGCGACTGGGTGCGCCTGCCCGACGGTCGCTACTCGATCATCCTGGACGGGCGCGTCTATGACCTGAGCGTCGAAATCAAGGGGGACCACTGCGCCGTTTTTTCGCGCGACGGAACCTATGCGCTGAAACTGATCGACCGTCGCCGGGCGATCGCGGGGAGCGGGGTCGAGGAAGGCCGGGCGGGCCTGCAGCGCGTCTGCGCGGACATGCCGGGGAAAGTGGTGCGCGTCCTCGTGCGCGTCGGCGATCGGGTGGCCTACGACCAGGGTCTGGTCGTGCTCGAGGCGATGAAGATGCAGAACGAGATCCGCGCCCCCAAAAGCGGCGTCGTCAAAGAGATCGGGGCCGTCGAAGGCAAAGCGGTCAATTCCGGCGAACTTCTCGTCAGCCTGGAGTAGCGCGCGACGGCGCCGTCAAGGCCGGCTGCACCTGCGGATCAGCGGCAACAGCTCACCCACCAGATACAGCGAACCGGTGACGACCACCACCCCGCCCGGCGAGCACTCCTGCCATGCGGCACGCAGGGACTCGGCCGAACTGCCGTGCAGGCGCATGCGGGCGGCGAAGCGGCGGTGCAGGGAAGCGACGGACTGCGGATCGGCGGAGCGTGAATTGGCGACCGGGCTCAGGTGGATGCTCGAGGCCAGGGGAAAAAGCTGCCGGCCCATGCCCCGCAGGTCCTTGTCGCGCAAGGCGCCGAATACCAGATGGATCTCCTGTGGCCCGCATCGCCGCAGAAAATCGCGCAGCGTACGGGCACCCTCGGCATTGTGCGCGCCGTCGACCAGGGTCCGCCGCGCGCAGCGAAACTCTTCGAGCCTGCCCGGCCACCGGGTCTGCCGGAGCCCGTTACGTATCGCCTGCGCCGGGACCTCGAAACCGCCGAGGGCCTCGACGGCGGTCACGGCCAGGGCGGCATTGCGGACCTGATGTTCCCCAGCCAGGGAAAGCCGCAGGCGGCGGTAACGGCGGCGCGGCGTTTCCAGGTCGAGGCGGCAGCGGCCGCCGCGGATGCCGGTCACGACCATCCTGCACGCGCGATCGATTTCCAGCAGCCTGCAGCCGGCCGCGCGCGCGTGCTCGCGTATCACCCTGGCCGCTTGCGGCTGCCGCACTCCCGAGATCACGGGTACGCCGGGCTTGATGATGCCCGCTTTCTCCCGGGCGATTGCCGGCAGAGTGCGGCCGAGCAGTTCCTGATGGTCCAGGGAGATCCCCGTGATCACGCACACGGCGGGCCGGACGATATTGGTCGCGTCGAGCGAGCCGCCCAGCCCGACCTCGACGACGGCGATATCGACCCGGGCAGCGGCAAAGTGCAGGAACATGCATGCGGTGACGAGCTCGAAGTAGGTCAGCGGGATGTCCAGCCTTCCCTGGCGCAGCATTTTCGCTTCCCTGTCGTGCACGCGCCTCACCAGGTCTGCAAACGCGGCGGGGCTGATTTCGCGGCTGCCGACGCGAATGCGTTCGAGCGGCCGCCGCAGGTGGGGGGAGGTGAACAAACCGACCTTGAGCCCGGCCGAGCGCAGAATCGAGTCGACCATTGCCGCCGTGCTTCCCTTGCCGTTGGTGCCCGCAATATGAACCGACGGGACGAGCAGGTGCGGGTTTCCGAAAGCCTGCATCACGGCCCGGATGCGATGCAACCCCAGGTGCAGACCGTGCACTTCGTTGCCGCGCGACTGCAGTAAGCTGAGAGCTTGGCGGTAATTCAAAGGATCAGGCGAGGAAGAAGTTCAAGGCATGGATCAGGTATTCGCGCAGATCGCGGCGATCCACGATCGCGTCCAGCATCCCGTGCTGCAGCAGAAACTCGGAGCGCTGGAAGCCCTTGGGCAGCTTCTGCCGGATGGTCTGTTCGATCACGCGCGGCCCGGCGAACCCGATGAGCGCGCCCGGTTCGGCGATGTTCAGGTCGCCCAGCATGGCGTAGCTTGCCGTGACGCCGCCCGTCGTCGGGTCGGTCAGAACCGATATGAAGGGCACGCGCGCATCGTCGAGGCAGGCGAGCGCAGCGCTGACCTTGGCCAGCTGCATCAGCGACAGAGCGCCCTCGTGCATGCGGGCGCCCCCGGAGGCCGAAACGACGATGAACGGCCGCCGCTCGCGCAAGGCGCGCTCGGCGGCGCGGGTGAACATCTCGCCGACGACCGAGCCCATGGATCCGCCGATAAAGGAGTATTCCATCGCCGAGATGAGCGTCGGCCTTTTTCCGAGCATGCCGAAGGCATTGACCATGGCGTCGTTCAGTTTCGTCTGCCGGCGCGCGGCCGCGAGCTTCTGGGGGTAGGGCTGCCGGTCGAAAAACTGCAGGGGATCGGGCGACACCAGGTCCATGTCGTAGGTTTCGAACCTGCCCTCGTCGTAAAGCAGCTCGAGGCGGCGCAACGAGGAAATCTTGAAATGGTAGTTACACTTGGGGCAGACCATCTGGTTGGCTTCCAGATCCTTTTTCCAGATGATCGCGCGGCACCCCTCGCATTTGGTGAACAATCCCTCGGTGCGTACGGTCCGTTCTTCTTCTTTGGGCGGGCTGGGCGGCCCGCTCTGCTTCCTGAACCATGCCATGGGAAGGCGCTCCGGAACCGGCCAACTGTCCGGCCCTGAATATCGACCGCGAGATATTATCATCGGGGCGAGATCATAGTCCAGCAAGCAATGGCGCGAGCTAATGGGAGCGCCGGCCGCGGCCGATGGGAAGCAGGCGGGCGGCCGCTCGTTGCAATCGCGGGGCGGCACGCATAAACTAATGTCGATGCCGGCTCGTGCGGTCGCAACAGGGCATGAGCCTATGCAGTCTCGCAGGATTCGCACTAGGAGGACGGCAATGAGGAGACCGAGAATCGTTTTTTCCTGTCTGCTCGTCTGGGCTCTGGGCGGCGCTTCGGCTTCGGCGGGCGAGAGCAAGAAGCGGGTGGCGCTCCTCGACTTCGACTTCACGGCGGTTCATCGCTGGTGGGGCGGAGACTGGGATGTCGGCCGGGGAATCGCCGATCTGATCGTCACCAGCCTGGTCAAAGACGGCACCTATTCGGTCATCGAACGCAAGAAGCTCGATGCGATCCTTCAGGAGCAGAACTTCTCGAATTCGGACCGCGCCAATCCGACCACGGCGGCCAAAATCGGCAAGATCCTCGGGGTGAATGCCATCATCGTGGGATCGGTGACGCAGTTCGGCCTCGAGGACAAAAAGCTCAGCCTCGGCGGCATCGGGGGCACATGGGGAGGCATAGGCGCGGGGAAGATCGGCACGACGAAGGGCAAGGCCCAGGTAGCCATCGATGCCCGGTTGATCGACGTCAATACAGGCGAGATTCTGGCCGTAGGCAGCGGCAAGGGTACGTCGCAGCGCTCCGGCCTGCTTCTGGGCGGCGGCGGGGCCGGCGGGGGCGGTTTCGGCGCCGGGGGCATCGACATGTCGAGCAGCAACTTCCAGGAGACGATTCTGGGCGAGGCTACGCGTGCCGCCGTCGAGCAGGTGGCGGCGCAACTCATCGCTCAGGCGGGAAAGGTGCCGAGCACGACAGTCGCCGTCGAGGGTCTGGTTGCCGACGTTTCCGGCGGCACCGTCATCATCAATGTCGGGAAGAGCGCCGGGGTTGAGGTCGGCATGAAGCTGGTCGTCGAACGTGTGGGGCGCGAGGTGAAAGACCCGGCGACCGGCAAGGTATTGCGCCGGATCACCACCCAGGTGGGCGAAATCGAGGTCACGGAGGTCGATGAAGTCTCCGCGGTCGCCAAAATCGTTTCCGGCGAAGGGTTCAAAGTCGGCGATATCGTAAAGAACAAGTAGGCGAACTAGTTCAAGCGGGCCGCAAGCTCCTCGGCAGTGGTGGCGGGCGCCGCACACACACGTCCCTTGCAGACGTAAGCTGTCGGCCGATTGCCGACCTGAACCCGGCCTTCGAGCAACCGGGGCTTGCCGGCTGATCCGCACGCAATCACCCGGTGGGGCAGGTAGCGTTCGTAAATCACCCGGAGCAATTCCAGGGTGCGGGGATCCTGCACGTCGCCTGCCACGGCGATCTGCAGGCCGCCGGAAAGATGGAAATCCAGAGCGCCGAGCAGATGGCAGAATGCCGCCGGGTGCAGCGCAGCCCTGCCGGCCAGCTTCTCGAAGATGTCCGCTGCCGGCTCCAGCCAGCGTTCCTCGGCGGTGAGGTGCCACAGGCGCAGCAGGGCATGCGCCGCCAGCGAGTTTCCGGAGGGGGTGGCGTTGTCGAAGATATCCATGGGCCGCTGGATGAGCTTTTCGTGGTCATCGGCGGTGAAGTAGAAGCCGCCGTCCTCGAGGTCGCGGAACCGGGACAGTATCGTGTCGGCCAGCTCTTCGGCAAGTTGCAGCCAGCGCAGGTCGAAGGTGGCCTCGTACAGGGCGAGCAAGGCGTCGGCGAGGGCGGCGTGATCCTCGAGGTAGGCCGGGTACTTCGGCTTGCCGGCGGCGAAGGTCCTCAAGAGCCTGCCTGCATTCATAAGTCGTGTCGTGATGAATTCCGCGTTGCGCACGGCAGCCTGCAGATAGTCGCCGCGGGATAGTGCGCATCCGGCTTGCGCGAAACTTTTCAGCATCATGGCGTTCCACGAGGCCACGATCTTTTCGTCCCGGTCGGGCCGGGGGCGGCCCCGGCGGGCTTCGAACAGGATCCCGCGCCCGCGGGCGATCACCTCGGCAAGCCTTTCCTCGGAAACGCCGTTCAACCGAGCGACCAGGGCCGCGGGCCGCGGCACATTGAGGACATTGCGCCCGTCGAAGTTGCCGTCGGCCGAGACGTCGAAATAACGGCAGAAGAGATCGCCGTCGTCCTCGCCCAGCAGGGCCATGACCTCGTCGCGTCGCCAGGTGTAAAACGCCCCCTCTTCCCCGTCGCTGTCGGCATCCTGTGAGGAATAGAAGCCGCCGTCGGGCGCCGTCATTTCACGCAGGACGAAGTCGAGCGTCTCCTCGGCGACCCGCCGGTAAAGCTCGTTTCCCGTGAGCAGAAAAGCCTCGAGGTAGACGCGGCTGAGCAAGGCGTTGTCGTAAAGCATCTTCTCGAAGTGCGGCACGAGCCAACCGGCGTCCACGGAGTAGCGATGGAAACCGCCGCCCAGCTGGTCGTAGATCCCGCCGGCTGCCATCTTCTGCAGGGTCGTTTCCACGATCTCGAGCAACTGCGGATTTCCGGTGCGCGCATGGCACCTCATGAGAAAATCGAGCGCCATGGAGGGTGGGAACTTGGGCGCGCCGCCGAAGCCCCCGTGCCGGGGATCGAAATCGGCTGCCAGCCCGGATGCGGCGGCATCCAGGAAGCCGGAATCGGGCTCCTCGCGGGATCCCGCGATGCGTGTCGCTGCAGCGATCTCGCGCGCGATTCGCGCGGCGTCGCGCCGGATCTCTTCACCGTGCTCGCGGTAGGCGCGGGCCACGCTTCGCAGCACGCGGGCAAAGCCGGGGAGGCCGTGGCGGTCCTCGGGCGGGAAATAGGTCCCGCCGAAGAATGGGACCTGGTCCGGGGTGAGAAAGACCGTCAGGGGCCAGCCTCCGCGGCCGGTCATCAACTGGACGGCGTTCATGTATATGGCGTCCAGGTCCGGCCTCTCCTCGCGATCGACCTTGATGTTGACGAAGTTCTCGTTCATGAGGCGGGCGATCGCCTCGTCTTCGAAAGACTCCCGCTCCATGACGTGGCACCAGTGACAGGCGGAATATCCGATGCTGAGGAGAATCGGCTTGTCTTCCGCGCGCGCGCGGCGCAAGGCTTCCTCGCACCAGGGATACCACTCGACCGGGTTGTGCGCATGCTGCAGCAGATACGGGCTGGTTTCCCGCGAGAGGGCATTGGGGGATCGTTTCTCGGACATGATGGGCTCCCGACAGCTGGAAAGGCTTCGCCTGCCCCGGCTCGGGGCGCGGCCTATTTTCGGGCACGCCTCCTGTAGCGCGCCTCGACGACGCTCCGCATACCACCGCGCGGCGTGAACTCGCCGCGCACCGTCATCCAGACCGGCTTGCAGGCGGCCACGAGGTCCCCGAGAATCCGGTTGACGGCGTTTTCGTAAAAGATGCCCAGGTTGCGGTAGCTTTGGATGTATTCCTTCAGGGATTTCAGTTCCAGGCACCAGCGTGCGGGCACGTAGCGCACCACGATGGTGCCGAAATCCGGCTGCCCGGTCTTGGGGCAGACGGCCGTATATTCCGGTATCACGATCTCGATCTCATAATCGGGGAACTGGTTCTCCCAGCACTCGACGGCGGGGAGCCGTGCGTCCAGACCCGCACGGGCATGCTTTTCGGAATACCTGCGCATCGCCAAAAGGTAGCACAAAACGCCGCAGCTTGGTACGGGTACCCGTGCGCCCTGCCGGTCCCGTCCAGACACTGGATGAACCTCGGGGACGCGCCGGCCCGCAGGCACGACGCCCCGGGCATCAAAGCGTAAAGACGGCCCAATTTGCGGCCGATGAGAGTATTACCGGGCCGCCAAGGGAAAGCGCCCGGCCAGGCGCAGACACTTACTGAGTGAAGCGTATGCACAACCACGCCCCCGAAGATTTCTACATCCGCTCTCCCAGGTTGAATCAGCTTCTGATCCTGAGGGAGATATCCACGGACCCGAACCTGACGCAAGCCGAGCTGGCGCGCCGTTGCGGGCTTTCCGTAGCCATGGTCAACAACTACATGAAGGGACTGAGCGGCCTGGGCTGGCTCCAGTACCGGCGGCGCAGCTCCAAGAGCGTTTCCTATCATGTGACCCCGGCCGGCAGGCAGCAGATCGAGGCCGTCGAGGCGGACCTGGTCCATGAAATGGTGGAGCGCTTTGCGGCGGGCAAGGCGCGCATCCGCGAGCGCATCTTTTCGCAGTCCGAAGGCATGCTCCAGCGTGTCGTTCTGGTCGGGAGCGGCGATCTGGCCGAAATGGCCTTCCATGCGCTCGAATCGGCCCAGATAGCGGTCGTGGGAGTCTGCGATCTCGAGCCCGCCAGAATCGGCAAGGACTGGTGCGGGAGGAAGATTCTCGACTGCTCCCAGATACCGTATCTCAAGCCGGACGCCGTCGTGATCGCCGACAGCCGCATTTCGGCCGAACAGGCCGGCCAATTGAAGCAGCTCTTCGACTACGGAATCCGCGTGATATTCCTCGGCGGCAGGTTCGAAGGGCGCAACGGCAGCGGCCCCGCCCGGGGGCATGTCGATGCTGCGCCGGCCCCCGGCGATTCCCTGGGCATGGAGCCCGCGGTCAAGCTGTCCTCCTGAGCCGCGCAGGCGCGGCACCTCTCCCGCTCTCCGGCGGCGGGCGATGCCGCGTCGACGCCTGGCTTGATTTGCCATCTCGGAGATTTCCCGACCAATCGAATCCCGATCGATTTTCGTCCCGCACTTTCAAGTTGTTTCGAGGGATCGAGGGATCGAGGGGCAAGGGGAGCGGTGGAATTCTCCGCCCCGGTTTGTCCTGAGCAATCCGGTGCTTTTCTCTCTGCCCCTCGATCCCTTCACCCCTCGATCCCTTTGCCCCCTTTCCCCTGCATCAGCGAGCGCGGAGCGCCGAGTTCCATGCCTGTGCCACCCTCTCAGGGCGCGCGGCGCGGCGGTTGCGGTCTCTTCATTTGTTTAGCGGGAGGCTTCGTGATAAACATGTCGCATGGACCTGTATGCGCCGCGCAAGGTTTATACCGTCGGCGAGATCACGGCCGAGGTCAAACGTTCCGTCGAGGCGCTGGGGATCGTCTGGATCCGGGGAGAGATCTCCAATTTCAAGCACCACTCTTCCGGGCACATGTACTTCAGCCTCAAGGACGACCGCGCGCAACTGAGGGCGGCCTTCTTCCGCAACAGCAACATGTACGTCAAGTTCCGCCCCGAGGACGGACTGGAAGTGATGGTGCGCGGGAGGCTGACGGTTTACGAACCGCGCGGCGACTATCAGGTCATCGTCGAATATATGGAGCCGGTCGGACTGGGCTCTCTGCAGCTGGCTTTCGAACAGCTGAAGGAGAGGCTGCGCAAGGAGGGCCTGTTCGACGAGGCGCGCAAGAAAAAACTGCCGCTGCTCCCGGCCAAGATCGGGATCGTAACCTCGCCGACGGGGGCCGCCCTGCGGGACATGCTGCGCATCCTCGAGCGCCGCAACGCCTCGCTGCACGTGCTCGTCTACCCGGCCAGGGTGCAGGGCCAGGGGGCGGCCGAGGAGATCGTCGCGGGCGTGCGCTATTTCAACACGCGCGACGACATCGACGTCATCATCGTCGGGCGCGGGGGCGGCTCGATCGAAGACCTGTGGGCATTCAACGAGGAGGCGGTCGCCCGTGCCGTTTACGCCTCGCGCATACCGATCATCTCGGCCGTCGGCCATGAGGTCGATTTCACCATCTGCGACTTTGTCGCCGATCTGCGGGCGCCCACGCCGTCGGCGGCCGCCGAGATGGTCTCGGGCGCGCGCGACGACCTGAAAGCCACGGTGGGTTCGCTCGCGCGGCGCGCGCTGCAGGCGATGCGCCTGGATCTCGAAAGGCGGCGCTCGAAGCTCCAGCGCCTCGCCGCCAGCCGCGCCTTCCAGGCGGCTCCCGGCAGGATCCGCGAATTGCAGCAGCGCTTCGACGAGGCCGCCCTGCGGCTGGGGGAGTGCGTGCGCCGCTACCTCGCGGCGCAGCGGCATCGCGCGCAGATGCTCCATGTGCGCCTGGCCAAGGTGGATCTGTCGCGGATCGTCGCCCTCTCCGCCCGCGCGCTGACGGGATGCCGCAGCCGGCTCGAGGCGGCGCTGCTGCTGCGATTGGAGAAAGAGCGCTCACGCCTGGGCCAGGCCGCGGGCCGGCTGCGCGCCCTGAGCCCGCTGGCCGTGCTGGAGCGAGGCTATGCCATCTGCCGGGATGCCCGGGGTAACATCATGACCGACGCCGCCCGCGCCGCCCCGGGCGACATGGTGGCGGTCCGGCTGGCGCGCGGTGCGCTCGACTGCCGGGTGCAATCGATCAGGGAGGATTCCGATGGATCTCAAGATCAAGGACTTTGAGTCGGCCCTCCAGTCGCTGGAGGACATCGTCCAGCAGCTCGAGAGCGGGGGCTTGACCCTCGACCGCGCCCTGGAGCTTTTCGAAGAAGGTACCAGACTGAGCCGTTTCTGCTCCGCCAAGCTCGAGGAGGCCGAGCGCAGGGTCGAACTGCTGGTCAAGGACGCCGAGGGCGCCTGGAAGGAAACGCCGTTCACTCCGGGGCCGGAAGGCGCGCAGGACCGATGAGAGTGCCGCCATGGACATGAGGGCGTATATGGCCGAGGTCAGGGAGGAGGTCGAGCGCTGCCTCGACCGACTGCTGCCGGCCGAGGATGAAGAGCCTGCCACGATCCACAAGGCGATGCGCTACTCAGTGTTCGCGGGCGGCAAGCGCCTGCGGCCGATTCTGGTATTCGCGGCGGGCGAGAGTGTCGGCGGCGCGCGCGCTACGCTGATCCATCTCGGCGCCTGCTTCGAGATGATGCACACCTACTCGCTCATCCACGACGACCTGCCGGCGCTGGACAACGACGATTTGCGGCGCGGCATGCCCACCTGCCACAAGGTTTTCGGGGAGGCGATGGCGATCCTGGCCGGCGACGCCCTCATGACCCGCTGCTACCAGCTGCTGGCCGAGCTGCCCGAGGTGGACGACACGGTGCGCCTGGCCGTGATCCGCGAGATCGCCCGCGCAACGGGTACGCAGGAGGCGATGATCGGCGGGCAGGTGGTCGATCTGGAGTCCGAAGGCCGGGCGATCTCCGAGGCCACCCTCGAGTATATTCACCGCTCCAAGACCGGGGCCCTGCTGACCGCCTGCGCCCGCTGCGGCGCCCTGGCGGCGGGAGCCGATGATTTCCAGCTCGATGCGCTGACCCGATACGGCCGGGACATAGGCCTGGCGTTCCAGATCGTCGACGACATTCTCGACGTCACCTCCACGAGCGCGGCCCTGGGCAAGACCGCCGGCAAGGACGAGAAGGTCAAAAAGGCGACCTATCCCGCCCTGTACGGCCTGGAATCGTCGCGCGCCAAGACCCGCGCCTTGTGCGCGTCGGCCATCGCGGACGTCGAGGTGCTGGGCGCGCGCGCCGAGCCGTTGCGGGGGCTGGCGCATTTTATCTGCGAGCGCTCGGCCTGACCTCGCGGAAGGTTTTCCTTGAAACGGCGGATCGATCAGGTGCTCGTGGAGCGCGGGTTCGCGGAGAGCCGGCACCAGGCCCAGGCCCTGCTGCTCGCCGGCCTGGTCTTCGTGAACGGACAGAAGGTGGAAAAGCCCGGGCAGCGCATCGACCCGCATGCGTCCGTCCTGGTGGCCGGCAGGATGCCGTTCGTGAGCCGCGGCGGCCTCAAGCTGCAGGCCGCCCTGGATCGTTTCGCCGTGCGCGTGGCCGGTCGCGTATGCGCGGATCTGGGGTCTTCGACGGGCGGCTTCACCGATTGCCTCCTGCAATACGGCGCGCGCGAGGTCCATGCCTATGACGTCGGCAGGGGGCAGATCGCGTGGAAGCTGCGCACGGATCCAAGGGTCGTGCTGCACGAAGGTTGCAACGTCCGCTATCTGACGGCCGGCGATCTGCCGTCCGGAGTCACGCTGGTCACCGTCGATCTGTCCTTCATATCCCTGACGAAAGTGCTCGAGCCGCTCCGGGCGGCGCTGTGCGAGAAGGCAGGCGCCGCGCCCGTCGAGCTGATATTGCTGGTCAAGCCGCAGTTCGAGCTGGGCAAGGGACGGGTGGGCAAGGGAGGGATCGTCCGCGATCCCGAATCGCGGCTGGCCGCGGTGCGGGCGGTGGCCGATCATGCCTGTGCCGCAGGCTATGTCCTGGGAGACGTGATCCCGTGCCCGATTCCCGGAGCCGAAGGAAACCAGGAGTTTTTTATGTATCTCATGCTCGCGCCTGATCTATCATCCGTATCATCATGAACGCCGCCATCCGCAAGGTAGGCCTGATCTTCAAGCGCCACGATCCGCACGTGCGCAGCATCGTGACCGAGGTCGTACCCTGGCTGCAGGCGCGCGGGATCGAGGTCTTCCTCGAGCAGCCGCTCACGGACCAGTATCCGGTCAAGGCCACGGTGGCTTCGCCGGAAATCATGGTCGAGCGCGTCGATCTGGTCGCCGTCTTCGGCGGCGACGGCACTCTTCTGTATGCGGCCCGCCTGGTGGCGGGAAGCGAAAGGCCGATCATGGGGGTCAACCTGGGCGCTCTCGGTTTCTTGACCGAGGTGAGGCTGGAGGAGATGTGGTCGGCATTGGAGGCCGTTCTTTCGGGGAATTATCTGCTCGAAGCCAGGATGCTGCTCGACGTCGAGGTCCTGCGCCGCGGCAAACCGTCGGTTCGCTACCTGGCGTTGAACGACGGAGTCATCAACCGCGGCACTCTGGCCCGGATTATCGACCTCGAGATTTCCGTAGACTCGGAGAAGGTTACCCGCACGCGCGCCGACGGATTGATCGTCGCCACCCCGACGGGTTCCACGGCCTATTCGCTGGCTGCGGGAGGCCCCATCCTCCACCCCGGCATGAACGCCCTGATCATCACGCCGATCTGCCCGCATACGCTCACCAACCGGCCGGTCGTGATCCCGGCGGGCGCCACGGTCGGCGTGAGCCTGCGTCACGGGACCGAGGTGATGCTCACCATCGACGGGCAGGTGGGCACGGCCCTGGAGCAGGACGACACGGTGGTTTTCCGCAAGGCGGCGAACTCCCTCCGCCTGGTGCAGGTGGCCGGGAGCAGTTTTTTCCGGCTGTTGCGCGAGAAACTGAAGTGGAGCTGACGGGGTGCTCCTTGCCTGCTTGAGGTCGGGGAGAGACCGGCAGCCTGAGCGCGACGGCCGCTCTTTGAACGGGGAGGCGGGCGGCCTGCTTTCAGGGAAGCAGGCGGATGCCCAGCCTGCGGCAGAGATTCAAGAAGGTCACTACGGGAAAGCCCACCACGTTGTAGTAGCAGCCTTCCAGGCGGTCGACCAGCCATGCGCCGTGGCCCTGGATCGCATAGGCGCCGGCCTTGTCGCGGTACTCGCCGGTCGCCAGATACCAGTCGATCTCGGCGCCGGTGAGCCTGCGGATGTGGACGCGCGAACGGCTGCATGCCGAGCGGGTCTTGCCGGATGCGGCGTCGATCAGGCAGATCCCGGTGATCACCTCGTGCCAGCGCCCGCCCAGGCAGCGCAGCATCGAGCGCGCCTCGCGCCCGGAGCGCGGCTTGCCCAATATCTGCCGGCCGCAGACAACGATGGTATCGGCGCCGATGATGATTCCGGAACTGTGCCGGTCGCGGACGTCGCGCGCCTTGAGACGCGCCAGGCGCAAGGCGTGCATCGCCGGCGTATCGCCCGGCACGGGTTCAGGTTCGCCGGCGGAACTCGGGTCGACGAGGAAGCGCACCCCGAGCCGGCGCAGGATTTCGCGGCGGCGCGGTGACGCGGATGCCAGGATGAATCGGTGATCCGTTCGCGTGGGTTGTAGCATATGGGTGCCGGATATTCTACACTGGTGCCGGGCCCGGCACCGAAACGGCGGTTCTCGACACGGCCGGTTCCCGGAGTCATGGAACATATTTCCACCGTGATGTTTTCCCTTTTCCGCGGCACGCCCGGCCACGGCGAGTGGGTCGTCCACTGCCTGCAGGAGGCCTGGCCTGCGATCGTGGGGCAGGGAATAGCCCGCGCATGCCGTCCCGGCGCTTTCGAAGGCTCCAGACTCACGATCGCCGTCGAAGATGCCGCATGGGAAAGCGCGCTCGCCTCGATGAAGGACGAGCTTGTGGATAGGATCCGGCAGGCGACCGGCGGCGAGGTGCGCGAGATTTCCTTTTCCCTCCTTCAGTAGAACCGGAGCCTCTGCCGGATGGACCATGCCGGGCACGCCCCACCGTGAGACGCCCGCTCAGCGGGCGTTCGCGCGCCTACCTTCGTACTCCCGGGCGAGCGTTCGCACCTGCGGAATGCGCTGCAGACTCCCTCGCCAGGGTCTCCTCGGGGTACGGTATGGGCGGGACGGCGGCGATGAAGTGGAAGCTCCTGTCATTCAACAGCGCGAAGCTGTGCACCGGCTGATCCGAAGCCACGCGGATATTCCCCACAAGCTGCGGTGCAAGGCCGGGGAAATAGTCCTGCAGGTAGAGCGCCGTCCGCGAGCGCGGGGCCAGCGTCCGGGAAACGCGCCGGGCCACGGACCCGTCGGGCTTCCACAGCTCCATGGTGATCGCGGCCGGCCGGTCGCCGGCATTGAGAAGCGCAATGCCCGTCTGGTACATGCCGTCTTCCGCCGCGATCGGGAACAGGAACCGGGTCAGGGGCGTGCCCGAGAGTGCCAGACTGGTCAGGAACACTCCATCGCTGTTGGTGAAGCTCACGGTTCCGAGGACGCGGTCGACCGAGCTCTGCACCTCGAGCCATCCCGTCGTGTTCTGGATCGCGGGATCCTGTTCGAAGATGCTGTTGAGGTCGTCCTTGAGCTGGGCGCCGCGCGGCAGGGACAGGGTGCGCGGCGTGCCGAGCACCTCGCCGCCGGGGCCGTGCAATGTCAGAACCACCTCGGCATCCTCATCCGCGTTCGCATTGATCAGGTTGAGCACGGTGATGAAAGCGGGCGTGATGGCGAACTGGGGCGCATATAGGCGCGTGACGCCGCGGTATTGTTCGACGTCGATGCCGTTCAGCATGCTGCCGTCCTTGCCCCGCCGGAAAAACTCGGTGAAGTGCAGGCCGGACCTGGAGCTGCTGCGGACGTACCCTCCGATGCTCGGCTCCAGGAACGTCGCGGTGTGCCCGCTGCGCGCGTTCGCCGGCGAGCCGGCCGACTGGAATTCCTGCGTCGCCGGGTCGTAGGTTTCGGCGCTCTTGAGCGGCCCGTTGCTGTCGTTCCCGCCGGCCAGCAGCACCTTTCCGTCCGACAGCAGCGTCGCCGTATGCGCGCTGCGTGCCGCCGTCATGCTGTTCGCGACTGGCAAGAAGCTCTCGGTGACCGGGTCGTAGATCTCCGCCGAACTGAGCGGCCCGCTGCCGTCGGATCCGCCGGCGATCAGCACCTTGCCGCTCGTAAGCAGGGTGGCCGTGTGAGCGCTGCGCGCGGAGTTCATCGTCCCGGCCGCAGGCCGGAAGCTCCCCGTCGCCGGGTCGTAGATTTCGGCGCCGGCGAGGTGGCTGCCGTTGAATCCCCCGGCGATCAGCACCGTTCCGTTGGCGAGCCGTGTGGCCGTGTGGAAAACGCGTGCCGTGACCATGCTGCCCGTGGCGCTGAACTTGCCCGTGGCCGGATCGTACAGCTCGGCGCGCGCCGTGACCGTGTCGCCGCCGATGCCCCCCGCGATGAGAACCTTGCCGTTGGCCAGCAGGGTGGCCGTATGGCCGTCTCGGGGGATGGTCATGGCGCCGGCGGTGGGCGAGAAGGTGTCGGTGGCCGGATCGTAGATCTCGGCGGTGTCGGTGACCGATATCGAGTTCTGGCCCCCGGCGAGCAACACCTTGCCGTTCGGCAGCAGAGTCGCCGTGTGGCGCTGCCGCTCGACGGACATCGAGTCCGCCGTTGCGGTGAAGGTTCCCCCGGCAATGTCGTAAGTTTCGGCCGAAGCCAGGATCGTGTTGCCGCTTCTCCCTCCTGCGATCAGCACCTTCCCGTTCACCAGAACCGTTGCCGTGTGCCCGGCACGCGAAGTCGTCATCGAGCCGGTGGCAGAGAACGCGCGTATGGATGAATCATACGTCTCTGCGCTGTTGCTGGTGTCGGCCGTCGAGGTGGAAGCCTGCCCGCCGGCGACCAGCACCTTGCCTTTGCCCGCGGACGTAAACAGCTCGCCCGCCGACTGCTCGAGCCGGTTCTGGGCGCCCGAGGAAACGCCGCTCCTTTCCTCCGACAGGGTGCCGTCCGAAGAGTAATGCTTCAGGTCGTAGGCGGCCGAAGAATAGGCGGGGTTCACGAAATTGAGCTGTGCGCTTTCGCTGCTGTCCGTGGGGATCTCCGGCACGATCCAGTCGTGCAGCGGCTTGCGGAACATCGGGGCGCCATCCAGGCGGTTCAAGTAGAAGCCGAGCCAGGTGGGGGTGATCTGGCCTATGGAGAAGTAACCCACCATTTCCGGATGATCCGTCCAGACCGTGATCCTGCCGGTGTTTTCGCTGTCGAGGTCCAGGCTGAAGATCTGCGACACATTCACGGAGACCTGGGCGTTGGGGCCCAGGTTCAGCTCGACCGGATTCTCGAGCCCGTCCGCGGTTATGACCCTGCCGATGTTGTCGAGAGCGTATACCGTGCATTTGGTCTGCCGGTCGGAGAGGTTGATCAGGCTCAGGCCGGTGAACTGGTTGCCGGATGCGATGAACTTGGATGTGCTGATGACGGAGACATCCATGAGCAGGTCGATGCTGTTGCTGATGAAGTTGAGGACCCCGATAGTCTTGCCGTCGGGCGTGATCGCGATGCTGCTCGGTTGGTCCAGGCCCTTGTTGGGGTAATCCCCCACGAGCACCTGTCCGACGACGGCCGTCGTTTCCAGGTCGTGCTGGAAAACCAGGTCATTTGCCGAGGATGCGTAAAACGCATAGCGCGAATCGGGGGAAAAGACAACGTTGGCCGAGCCCAGGGGCTCTCCTCGGACGGTGGAGATGTCCTCGGAAGAATCCGGGTTTGCCGTAGGGATTATCGTGAAGCTGAACTCGTTGAGGATCACCCACTTGCTTCCGTCGGGCGTGATCCCCGTGAATCCGGGCAGCGAGCCGATCTCCTCCGTGGCCAGGACCTCGCCGTTCGAGGTCTTGAATATGAACGCCTTGCCCGACACGAGGCTCCCACCGGTATCGCGCACGGCGATGATTCCGGTCTGCTCGTCGGGAGCCAGCACTGCCCTGTTGAAAATGGACAGGTCCGAATTGGCCATCTTGTCGCGGGTCTTGAGCGAATATTTTTTGGTCAAGGTTCCCGCGTCGGCGAAGACCACCTCTTCCGTCGATGTGTCGACGACCAGCAGCAGGCTGCCGTCGCGCGTAATGGTGATCTGGGCCGGCCAGACCAGACCTTTGAGCCGACCCGACTCCTTGCCGTCGGACAGTTGGAACTTGATCACCTCGCCGGTCCCGGTGGAAGAGATATAGCCGTAACGGCCGTCCGGCGAAAGCGTCAGGAAGCTGCCGAAGCCGAATTGTGCGTCGGTGAAGGTATAGGTCGCCCTTAGGGTCATGGCTTCCATGTCGACGATGAAGATCCGGTCTTCCAGGGCCGATACGACGGCCAGCGTCTTGCCGTCCGGCAGTGGCGTGGCGAGCGCCGGATTGCCGCCGGTCTCGATGCGTTTCAGTACGTCGCCCGTCTCGGCAGAAAAGGCGACGATTATGCCCGATCCCGTGTAGGGGACGAAACCGATTCGGGAATCGGCCGAAAAAACCAGGCTGGGCGAGACGTTATCGCTTACGTTGCTGTTGACGTCGAAGGTCAGGAGAGCCTGGTTCTGCCCTCCCGCGATCAGGATCCTGCCGTCGCCGAGGGCGGTGGCGGTATGGCGCTGGCGCGGAGCCGACATGGGGGCCGCCGTCGCCGTGAAGGTCCCCCCGGCGGGATCGAAGATCTCGGCCGAGGCGAGATAACTGGTTCCGTCGTAGCCGCCGGCGACCAGCACCTTGCCGCCTCCCAGGAGCACGGCCGTGTGCCCTGCGCGCGCTGCGGTCATGGAGCCGGAAACCGTGGTGAAGCGCCCGCTCGAAGGGTCGTAGATTTCTGCGGACTTCAGATGGTTGCCGTCGAAGCCTCCGGCGATCAATACCTTGCCGTCCGAAAGCAGCGTGGCCGTGTGGCTGTCGCGCCCCGTGTCCAACTTCGATCCTGCCAGGGTGAATTCACCGGTGGAAGGATCGTAGATTTCCGCGGATTCGAGGTACTTGCTGCCGTCGAAGCCGCCCACGATCAGGACCTTGCCGTCGGAAAGGAGCGTGGCCGTGTGGCCTGCGCGCGCCGCCGTCATGGCGCCGGTGGTCGAAAAGGTCTTGTTGGCAGGGTCGTAAAGTTCCGCCGAACTCAGATAGCTGCCGTTGAATCCCCCGGCGATCAGCACCTTGCCGTTGGACAGCAAGGTGGCCGTGTGGTTCCAGCGTTCTGCATTCATGTACCCGGTCGTGGTGGTGAAGGTATCCGCATCGGGATCGTATATTTCCGCCGAGCCGAGGTACTTTCCGTTGAAGCCCCCGGCAATCAGCACCCTGCCGCTCTGGAGCAGCGAAACCGTATGGCCGGCGCGTGCCACGGACATCGTGCTGGCGAGGACCGTGAAGGTACCCGTGCCGGGATCGTAGATCTCCGCCGAGGCCAGGTAGCCGTTGCCGTCGAATCCGCCGGCGATGAAAACCTTTCCATCACGCAGCAACAGCGCCGTGTGAATCTGGCGGGCGGCGTTCATGGCGCCCGAAGACAGCGTGAAAGCCCCCGAAGCGGGATCGAACAATTCGGCCGAGGTATTCACGGCATCTCCGTTGGGTTCGACTCGGGCGAAGACCCGTTTTTCAGCAAAGGAATCGGGAGGCGATCCGGCAAATGCCAGGCAGAAAACGACAGCCGGCAGGACCAGTCGTGGGCAGAATCTGGAAGACATTTTCATCCTTTCCGAACAATGACCGCTCCCGGCGGCGCCCGGCGGGAGCATTCCGACAGCTTCGGGCACCGGCTCGCGCCGCGGAAGCGACATCGGTCGCGGCCATGAATCGCATGCACGCGCACCAGTACTGCAGCCGAAATTATACGTGAGGGGCCGTTCTTCGTTGCAAAAAAAGCGCCGGCGCCCGGTTCCGAATGCGCCCCCGGCCGGCTGGTGCCGCTGGAACAAAGTACCCGCCCCCTCGTATACTATGCTGGTTATCGGTCTGGTCCCGTAGCGTTATGGAAGGCGGAGGTGGACGGTGAATCGTTCTCGAGCGACCGTAGTGGTGATCATGTCGGCCTGTTGTCTCTTCCTGGGCGCGGCCGTGCCGGCCCAGATACCGGCGACCCGCCTGGAAGGCAGCGTTCAGAACGTCACGGGCGCTCCCATATCCGGAGCCGCGGTGACGGCGGTCGACGACAGAACCGGCAGGCGCATGCAGACGATGACGGATTCCGAAGGCCGGTATGTTTTCCCGGCGCTGCCGCCCGGCATCTACACTCTCTGGGCCGAGGCCAAGGACTTTCAGACACTTGTGCATCCCAACATAGTGCTGGGCGTTTCCGCCTGCGTCATCGAGTCGTTCGTGCTCGAGCCCTTCAGCTCCACGGAGCCGGTAAGGGAGGAATCCCCGAGAGAGCGCGTGCTGAATTCGGAGACGCAGTTTTCCGGTGCGTTTGCCGGGCACGACATCAGGGTCCTGCCGCTCGCGGATCGCATCCCTGGCGTGCTTGCCGCCTTCCAGCCGGGAGTCCCATTGCGGGCGGGGGATGAGGGCAGCTCGCAGGTCAACGGGACCCGGCGCTCGAGCAACAACGTCAACCTGGACGGCATGGACGTCAACGATCCGGTCGACCCGCGCCTGGGCCTGTCGCTCGCGGCAACCAATCCCGATTCGATCGGGCATATTCTGGTGATCACTGCAGGCGCGCCCGCCGAATACGGGCGCAATGCGGGCGGGCAGGTGATGCTGACCACAAGGCCGGGAACCGCCCGGTGGTCGGGCAGCGCTTTCGAGTATTTCCGGGACCGGTCGCTCGACGCCAACGGCTTTTTCAACAATGCCGCCGGCATCACCCGGCCGCGATTCACGCAGAATCTCTTCGGCGGCTCGCTCGGCGGACCCGTGACCAAGGGCGGGACCTTGCTCTTCGCCAACTACCAGGGCCGGCGCACGACCCGCGAAATCGTGCGCAACCGCACGGTGCCGACGCCTGAGGCCAAATCCGGACTGTTCCGTTGGACGCCGCCTTCGAGTTCGACCACGAGTTCCTTCGACATCGTGGCAAACGACCCGCGCCGCCTGGGAATCGATCCCAAGGTGGCCGCGGCGCTGGCCTTGCTGCCCGATCCGAACAACACCGACACAGGCGACGGGCTCAATACGGGCGGGTATAGATTCAAGAATCCGGACAACAGCGACGAACACCAGTTCACCATCCGGGTGGATCGCGACCTTTCGCGCGCCAACCGCATGTTTGCCCGCTTCAGCTGGAATCGCGCCACCGCGGTCGATTCGGCGGGCGACGCCGATGCGCGCTATCCCGGGCAGCCCCAGGGAAAGATCGACGCGCGCAACTGGGGATTTTCCGCCGGTTCGGACTGGAGCGTCAGCGCCCTGACGGTCAACCAGGTGCGGGCGGGCTATCAAAGCGCGCAGTCCGACCGCAGGCGGCCCGCGAGGCTGGCGGGACCCATGATGATCGCGAATTCGTGGACCGACCCGCTGGATCCTTCCTTTCCGCGCAGCCAGTCTTCGCAGGTCGCCCAGGTTGCGGATCACCTGGCCTGGATTCGAGGCAAACATGCCTTCAAGGCGGGCTTCACATTCCGCTATGTCAGGCAGGGCGGGCGCGACGAGGCCGGCATCTACCCCGATGTGACCTTCGGCACGGCTTACGGCAATGCCCCGCCGATCTCCATCGGCCCATCGGGAAGCAGCATCAGCAAGGCCGACAGGCTGCGCTTCGAGAAGCTGTACAACGACCTCCTCGGCCGCATGGAGCAGGCAAGCCAGACCTTTTACGGGAACCTGGAGAGGTTTCTGCCGGCCGGCACCGCCCGGGAGCGGCATTTCGTTTTCCGCGAGTACGGAGCCTTCGCGCAGGACGATTGGAAGCTGCGGTCCAATCTGACCCTGAATCTGGGAGTGCGTTTCGAATATGCGGGTGCGCCGCGGGAGAAAAGCGGCATCTTTGCGGCCCTCGACAGAGCGGGCGATATTACCTCGTCGGCCGGCATTGCCGACCTGAGGCTCGTGCCCGGGGCGGCCTGGTACAAAAAGGACCTGAACAACTTCGGGCCTCGGCTTGGGTTTGCCTGGTCGCCGTGGGGAAGCACCAGGATGGTCCTGCGCGGCGGCTACGGCATCTTCTTCGACCGCCTGGCGGGAACGGCGACGAATTTCGCCGACAGCAACACACCCGGATCCTCGCATGTTGTGGCAGTTTTTCCGAATCTGGCGGGGACCGACCTGCGACTGCGCGACGGCGTCCCCTCGCTGCCGCAGCCGGCGGCGCCGGAGCTGAGGCTGCCCGCCACCCGGTCCACCCCGGCGGCCGTTTTCAGGCCGGACCTGCGTACTCCCTACGTGCAGCATTTCGCCTTGCTTTTGCAGCGCGAGGTATTTGCCAACACGATCGCAGAGGCCGGCTACGTCGGAGAGAGAGGCGTCGATCTGTTCATGAACCTGAATCTCAACCAGCTGAAGATAGGGGGGGATTTCCTGCAGGCTTTCCAGGAGCTTCAGAGTTTCCGATCGAGCGGGACCCCCGTGCCTTCGACGAATACGCTGGCCAGGATTTTCGGATCGGTCAACGCGGCCGTGAGCGCGATCGGCGGGTCGGTGCTGGACCTCGGGCTGGCGGGTGCCGCAGCCGATACCGTGGATCGCAACCACTTCCGCCTCTATCCCGCTGCCGGCGTTTCCGACTTCTATCTGCGAAACTTCCCGCAATTCAGCCAGTTGATCGTGGGAACCAATGAAGGGCGCTCTTACTATGACTCCCTGCAGTTCCGGCTGCGGCGCGATTCGGGTCCCCTGAAGGTTCACGCAAGCTACACGTGGAGCAAGTCTCAGGACAACCTTTCAACGGGCGCCGGCCCGGTTCCCCTGGAGAGCTTCCGGCCGGCAGCGAACAAGGCGCTGTCGGACGCCGATCGCCCGCATGCATTCAGCACCTGGCTGGTTTACAGCCTTCCGCCGCTCGATCCCGAGGAGGCGTCCGGTGACATCGGCTGGCTGACGCGCTTTGCCAGCGGCTGGGACATCGGGGTTCTGGGTGTCTGGGAGAGCGGCGCCCGCTTTTCCGTAAGCTCGGGTCGCAGGATGGCGAGGGCCGATGTCGACAGCCTGGCCGATTATACGGGCGATCGCCGGGTCAGGGACGTCAAGCGCAAGAGCGAAGGAGTCTTCTGGTTCTCTGAAAGCCAGATCAAAGCCTTCTCCGTACCGGCTGCAGGCGCGATCGGCAATTCGGGCTTGAACTCCTTCCTCGGCCCCAAGTATCTCAACATCGATCTGTCTCTGATGAGGAGCTTTCGGGTGCGCGGGGAAAACAGGCTTCATTTCCGCGCCGAAATCTATAACATATTCAACCGCACCAATTTCGGTCTGCCGGGTGCGACACTGAGCGACTCCTCCAACTTCGGCAGGATCAGCTCGCTGCAGGGTTATCCACGCCGGATCCAGGCGGCCTTGCGATACGAATTCTGACGAAGGGTCGGATGGGGCATGGACTGTCGGGCGCCTCGCCGCCGGTCCGCGCGCACGCGGCGTTAATCCTTCAGGCCGGGTAAGACGATGAATTATAAGGATTAGCGACGTACGTCCGGAGTTATAATATCGTCGGCGGTTCGCCCCGGTCAAAGCGGCGCTTCAGCAAGGCATCGGCAGGGATTGCATGTACGAACGATTCTACGGGTTGAAAGAAAGGCCCTTCAGCCTCACGCCCGACCCCGATTTTCTCTTCATGAGCACGAGCTTCCGCGAGGCGCTCGAGGGCGTCATGCAGGGGATCGACTGCCGCGAAGGCTTCACGGTAGTCATGGGCGAAGCGGGAACCGGCAAGACCATGCTTTGCTGGACATTGCTCGGCAGGCTGGGCGGATCGGTCCGCACTGCCGTCATCCTGAACCCGCTGCTCGACGAGGACGAGATACTGCGAGCGATCCTGCAGGATTTCGGCATCCGCCCCGCAGGGCGGACGGCGCAGGGAGGGCCCGAGCCGGACCGTCCGGCAGCGCCTGCGAGCACCGAGTGGATGCAGGGACTCACGCGCAAGGATCTCATCGACGAGCTGAACAGATTTCTCGTCGATGGGTCCGAACAAGGTTTCGCCAACGTGCTTTTGGTCGACGAGGCGCAAAATCTCTCGCTGGGTGTTCTCGAACAGCTGCGCATTCTTTCGAACCTGGAGACGCCGAAGCGGAAGCTCCTGCAGATCATATTCCTGGGGCAGCCGGAACTGGACGACAAACTCAGGCTGCCCGAGCTGAGGCAGCTTCATCAGCGGGTGACCGCGCGCTATGAGTTGCAGCCGCTGTCGAAACACGATACGGCGCGCTACGTCCGCCACCGCCTCGAGGTGGCGGGCGGTTCGTCCGGCGTTTCGTTCACCGAAGAAGCGCTGAAGGTGGTCCACAGGCTTTCGCGCGGGTACCCCCGTCTGGTCAATGCGCTGTGCGACCGCGCTCTGCTGGCCGGCTACCGCCTGCGTTCGAGAACCATTACGGGCAGGATGGTGCGCCATGCCGCCCGCGTGCTTTCAGGCCGGCAGCCGCCGGTTCTGCACATCCGGCTGATCGGGCCGGCCCGCTGGGCCTTGCCCGCACTGGCCGCCGCCGTAATTGTCCTTGCGGCGCTGATTCTGCTGTGGAACCTTTCGGGACAGCGGTGGAGCTTCTTCAGCCTCCTGAGCGGCTGTGCGGCGCCGTAAGCACGGGCCTGCGCGCGGGCGCGGCCGGCAGCGGGGTTTTTTGATTTGAATCGACCGCCGCGGCATGCTAGCTTTTATTGTTTCAAAGTGCTTGCGGGAGGTAGGCCTTGCCACTGGAAAGAGCCAGGAAGAGTGAGATCGTGGACGCATACAGGCGGCATCCGAGCGACACCGGTTCGCCTGAGGTGCAGATCGCGCTTTTGAGCGAGAGAATCAATTATTTGACCGACCATTTCAAGGTGCACGCCAAGGATCATCACTCTCGCAGGGGATTGCTCAAGCTGGTCGGGCAGAGGCGCCGCCTGCTGGATTACCTGAAATCGAAGGATGTAGAACGTTATCGTGCCGTCATCGAGAAGCTGGGCATGCGCAAATAGCGGAGCCGGCGGCGACTCCGGGCGGCCGAACAACCGCACAAGGCCGCCGGGACCATCCGAAACCCCGCCAGAAAGCGGCGATGCGGAAGCATGATGCCGGCCTCGTACACTTCAGTTGCGTTTCCCGTGATGAATTCGTGACGATCGCACAACCGCTTTCCATTCCATCGGGAAAATGTCCGCTGCTGCCGATGCGGGGGCCGGGCGGGCTCATGGCCGATTGAAAGGACTTGACGGGATTGTGGTTATGAGTTGTGAGTCAACGGCTATTCCCCGATGGGGACATCCCCGAATAGCCCTTCACTCAGGACTCATAATCATCATCCCCGTCTGCTCCGCCCATCTCGGACCGGCTTCCCGGTGGACAAGATAAAATTGGAGGATCGAAAAATGGTACACCGAGTTTCCACCGAGATAGGTGGTCTGGAGTTTTCCATCGAAATGGGCAGGCTGGCCAAGCAGGCCGACGGTGCCGCCTATGTCTGCTACGGGGATACTGCCATTCTGGCCACGGCGTGCGCGGCCAAGGAGCCCGTCGAGCAGCAGGATTTTTTCCCGCTGACGGTCGACTACCGTGAAAACACGTATGCCGCGGGCAAGATACCGGGAGGCTTCTTCAAGCGCGAGGGTCGTCCCACGGAGAAGGAAATCCTGACCTCGAGGCTGATCGACCGGCCCCTGCGCCCGCTCTTCCCCGAGGGCTATCGCAATGAGACACAGGTGATCGCTCTCGTGCTTTCCGCCGACAAGGAGAACGATCCCGACCTGATGAGTATTACGGGGGCCTCGGCCGCCCTCTACTGCTCGCCGATTCCTTTTTGCACGCCCGTGGCCGCCGTGCGCGTGGGATTGGTCGACGGCAACTTCGTCATCAATCCGTCGATCAGCAAGCTCAAGGATAGCCGCCTGAATCTTACGGTGGCGGGCACCGAAGAGGCGATCGTGATGGTGGAGGCGGGCGCCAAGGAAGTGCCTGAAGACGTGATGGTTCAGGCGCTCGATTTCGGCCATCAGGCGATTCGCAGCCTGGTCGCCCTGCAAAAGGAGCTGTACGCCAGGATCAATCCCACGAAGATCGAGGTCGTCAAACCGTCCATGGATGAGGCCGAGTACCGGAGGATCGAGGAGGCATACTCGCGCCAGATAGCGGAGGCGCTGCACATTCCGGGCAAGCTGGCCAGCTACGGCCGCCTGGACGAGATCGTCGCGGAAATAGTCGGCTCCTACCCGGAAGAGGATGTGGAAAAGCGCCTGCAGGCGGGACGCATCTTTCAGGACATCATGCAGAAGATATTCCGCAAGGAAATCCTGGAGGACGGGGTACGTCCGGACGGGCGGCGGTTCGACGAGATCCGGCCGATCGACATCGAAGTCTCGCTGTTGAAGCGCACCCATGGATCGGCTCTCTTTACGCGCGGCGAGACCCAGGCGCTGGTTACGGTAACGCTGGGTACGGCAGACGACGAGCAGCGGCTGGACACCCTCGAAGGCGAATCCTTCAAGCGGTTCATGCTGCACTATAATTTCCCCCCGTTCAGCGTGGGCGAGGTCAAGGCCCTGCGCGGGCCGGGGCGCCGCGAGATCGGCCACGGGGCGCTCGCCGAGCGCAGCATTCTGCCGGTGATGCCCGGCGAGGAGGCCTTTCCGTACACGGTGCGGGTGGTCTCGGACATTCTGGAGAGCAACGGCTCCTCGTCGATGGCCACGGTGTGCGGCGGCATCCTGGCTCTCATGGATGCGGGAGTTCCCATCAAGGCTCCGGTGGCCGGCGTCGCCATGGGGCTGGTCAAGGAGGGCGACCGCTACGCCATCCTGACGGACATCGCGGGCGCGGAAGATCATTACGGGGACATGGACTTCAAGGTCGCCGGAACCGAGAAGGGAATCACCGGCCTGCAGATGGACATCAAGATCGCCGGCATCACCCGCGAAATCATGGCCGAAGCCCTGGCCCGCGCCAGGGAAGGGCGCCTGTTCATCCTCCAGCGCATGGCGGAGAAACTGGCCGCCCCGCGCCTGGACATATCCGCCTATGCCCCCCGGATCATCACCATCCAGATCCCGAAGGAAAAGATCGGCGGAGTCATCGGCACCGGAGGCAAGGTCATCCGCGGCATCATCGAGCGAACCGGGGTGAAGATCGACATCGAGGACGACGGCACGGTCAATATCGCCTCGACCGACCAGGATTCCGCCCAGGCGGCGATCCGCATGATCGAAGAACTGGTCATGGAGGCCGAGGTGGGCAAGACTTACCTGGGTACGGTCACGCGCCTCGTCGACTTCGGTGCCTTCGTCGAGATCTTTCCGGGGACCGAAGGCCTGCTGCATATCTCCGAGGTGGCGGACTACCGCGTCAAGGATATCAACAGCGAGTTGAAGGTCGGCGAGAAGATTCTGGTCAAGGTTATCAGCATCGACCCGCCCAATAAGATCCGGTTGAGCCGCAAGGCGGTGCTCAGGGAGGCGGCCGGGCTGCCGCCGGCGGCTTCCGCCCCGCGGCCTCCGAGGCGGCCCCATCATGACGAGCGTGCGCGCGGCGGCGCGCGCGATCGGGCCAGGGAACGCAGCCGGCCCCGGCCCGGGATTCGCTAGGTTGCGCGCCCGGGCGAAATACCGCGCCCGGCTGCCGATCGAGCAGGAGCGATGAACCGCCGGGACATTCTCGAGCTTCTGGAAGATGTGAAGGAAGGCCGGGTTGCGCCCCGGGAGGCCGTGCGGCGCCTGGAAGGCCTGCCGTTCGAAGATCTGGGATTCGCCCGGGTCGATCACCACCGCGCTCTGCGCCAGGGTTTCCCCGAGGTCGTCTTCGGGGCGGGCAAGAAGCCCGAGCACATCGTCGGCATCGTCCGCAGCCTGCTGCGCCACAAAGTGAACATCCTGGTGACGCGCTGCGATCCCGGGGTGTTCCCGCGCGTGCGGAAGCTGAGCCCGAAAGCGAAATACCACGACCTTGCGCGGGCGATCAGCATCGTCCGGGACACGACCCTTTACGGGGAAGGGGTGATCCATGTCGTTTGCGCCGGGACCACGGACATCCCGGTGGCCGAGGAGGCGGCCCTGACCGCGCGCCTGATGGGGAACGAGGTCGAGACCACTTACGACGCGGGCGTGGCGGGCATCCATCGCCTGTTGAGCGCCCGGGAATCACTGGCGCGCGCCCGCGTCGTCATTGCCGTGGCGGGCATGGAGGGAGCGCTCCCGAGCGTGGTCGGCGGCATGGTGGGCGTGCCGGTGATTGCGGTGCCCACGAGCGTCGGCTACGGCTCTTCCCTGGGCGGCGTCACGGCGCTGCTGGCGATGCTCAACAGCTGCGCCTCGAATGTCGCGGTCGTGAACATCGATAACGGGTTCGGCGCCGGATTCGTCGCCAGCTTGATCAATCGCCGGAGATCGCCTTAGTGTTTTGGCGGCGAACTCTTGTCGGTATCGGGCAGGAAGCCGACAAGGACGGAGGATGATCATCGTTGCGGCCCCGAGCTTTCAGCCATCCGCTTCCCTGGATGGGGGGGTGACGGCGGATAGCTGCGGCACGGACGCATGGGAGCAATACCACCGGACAGGGGCGGACCAGCTTCGGTTCCCGCTCGTCCGGGTTGAGAACTGGACCGCTGTTTTTTTTCTGCTATCATTTGCACGCGCGCAGGTCCGGGCTTTGCGTATGCCATTGTATTCGGATTCCCTGCTGGACGAGGTTCGAAACTCCGTCAACATCGTCGCGCTCATATCCGAATACGTCGCGCTCAAGAAGCGCGGCCGAAACTGGGTGGCGCGCTGTCCTTTCCACGTGGAGAAGACGCCGTCGTTCCACGTCAACGAGGAGCGCCAGATTTTCATGTGCTTCGGATGCGGGGTGGGCGGCGACGTCTTCAAGTTCATCACGCTGGTCGAGCACATTTCGTTCCCGCAGGCCGTGCGCTGGCTGGCGGAACGCCGCGGCATCCCGCTCCCGGCGCCGGCTGCAGGCGACGAGCGGGCCCAGGGGGCGGATCTCGACGCCCTGCGCGCCGCCATGCTGGAGGCGACGCGCTATTTCCAGCGCATGCTGCTCGAATCGGACGAGGGGCGTACGGCATGCGCCTATCTCGAAGGACGCGGCGTGAGCCGTGCCGCCATCGAGCAGTTCTGCCTCGGTTACTCCCCGGCCGGCGGGCAGGCCCTGCGCGAGTTCCTGCAGAAAAAGGGGCATGCGCCCGAAACCCTGGAGGAGTGCGGGCTGGTGAAAAAGTCCGAGGACGGCCGGCTCTACGACGCCTTCCGCGGCAGGATCATGTTCCCCATCACCGATCTGCAGGGCAGGGTGATCGCTTTCGGGGGGCGTGCGCTCGGGGAGCGGCAGCCGAAGTACCTGAATTCGCCCGAAACCCGGCTCTACAACAAAGGCCGGACTCTCTTCGGATTGAGCTTCTCGCGCGACGAGATCCGGCGCCAGGAATATGCCGTTCTGGTCGAAGGTTACCTGGATTTCATCATCCCCTTCCAGCACGGTGTCAGGAATCTGGTGGCTTCGCTCGGTACCAGCCTCACGCCCCAGCAGGCGAAGTTGCTCGGCCGCTACACGCGCAGCGTGGTGGTCAGCTACGATCCGGATTCGGCAGGCCAGGCGGCCGCGCGACGCTCGCTCGACCTTTTCCTGGAGGAGGACTTCCAGGTGAAGGTTTCGCGCCTCCCCCGCGGGCAGGACCCCGATGCCTTCGTGCGCGCCGCAGGAGCCGAGGAATATCGCCGGCGATTGCAGGAAGCGGTTTTCTACCTGGATTTCGTGCTCGAGAGCGCCCTCGAGGCGCAGAAGGATCCCGAGGATCCGAAGAGCAAGGTCCAGGTCATGGACGCCGTTTTGCCCTACCTGGCCAAGATCCCGCACGCGGTCGAGCGCTCCGAATACGTCTTCCGCTGCGCCCGGCGCCTGGGCATCGAAGACCGGCAGCTGCTCGACGAGCTGAAGCGCGCCGCCCAGCAGCGGCGCCCGCAGATGGAAGCGCGGGCGGGCGGCTCGGCGACCGCCGTGAAATTCGCCGAAAAACGCCTGCTCCAGCTTCTGCTGAACCGTCCCGAACTGCAGGCCCAGATCCTGCCTTCCTGTTGCCGGGATGACTTCGAAGGGCTGGCGACCGCGCGCATATTCGACCATATCCTGGAAGATTATCGCTGCGGCCGGACGGCGAGCTTTGCCGGCCTGCATACCCGGCTGGCCGACATGCCGGAGCAGAGCCTGCTGGCGTGCCTCGCGATCGAAGAGGTGCCGGAAGATATGTCGCGCGAGACGGCGGAAAGCTTTATCAGTGCCCTGCGCGCCTCCAGGCTGGAAATGCGCAAGCAGCAGATCGTTTCGCGAATCGCCGAAGCGGCCGCGCGCCGGGACGAAGCGATGCTGAACCGCTTGATCGAACAGCGGGTTCTCGTGGATCGTGAGTTGCTCAGTCTCTTTAGGAAATAGCAGGAAAGGAGACCTCGGCATTGTCCATCGAAGATAAATACGACGAAGTCAAAGAACTGATGATGATGGGGAAGGAGAGGGGCTACCTCCTGTACGACGAAGTCAACGATCTCCTGCCCGAAGGCATCTGTTCCTCCGACGAGTTGGACAGCATCTTTTCCCTTTTCGGGTCGGCGGGCATCGAGGTGATCGAGTCCGAGCAGAAGTTCCTGGAGGAGGTCAAGAAGGACGAGAAGAAGGACGACGAGACCGGCGAAGAGGGCGAATTCGACCTGAGCTCCATAGCGCTCGACAAGACCAACGATCCCGTGCGCATGTACCTGCGCGAGATGGGAACGGTGCCCCTGCTGAGCCGGGAAGGGGAGGTGGAGATCGCCAAGCGCATCGAGCACGGGCAGAGAGTGGTGCTCAAGGCGCTTTCGCGTTCCCCCCTGGTGGTTCGCGAGCTGCTCAGCCTCGCCGATCAGCTCAAGAAGAACCAGATCTCCGTGCGGGACGTCGTCAGCCTCAACGACGACGAGCTCACCGACGAGCGCATCGAGGAGAAACGGGCGGCCGTGCTCGAAGTGCTCGAGCGCGTGCGGCGGCACGAGCGTGCGGCCAACCGCATCCGCGCCAAGCTGCGCCGCTGCCGCAAGGGCTCCGATCTCTACAAGAAAAACCTGACCATGCTGGCCCGCTACCGCATACCGATCGCCTGGGAGGTCCGCTCCCTGGATCTGAATCCCGCCCAGCACGAGCGCCTGGTGCGCATCATCAAGGAGACGGTGGATCGGGTGGTGAATCTCGAGCAGGAGATTCACAAGCTCAAGAAGAGCCTGGAGACGCCCCGCCGCCTGGAGGACGCCAAGTCGATCAAGAAGAAGATCAAGGAAACGGAAGGCCAGCTGCGGGCGCTGGAAGAGGAAGCCTTCGCCACCGCGCCTGAGCTCAAAAGGACGCTGGCCACGATCAAAGCCGGCGAGCTCGAGGCCGACATCGCCAAGAAGGAGCTGGTGGAAGCCAACCTGCGCCTCGTGGTCTCCATCGCCAAGAAGTACACCAACCGGGGGCTGCAGTTCCTGGACCTGATCCAGGAGGGCAACATCGGGCTGATGAAAGCCGTCGACAAGTTCGAATACCGCCGCGGCTACAAGTTCTCCACCTATGCCACCTGGTGGATCCGGCAGGCGATCACGCGCGCGATCGCCGATCAGGCGCGCACCATCCGCATCCCGGTCCACATGATTGAGACCATCAACAAACTGATCCGCACGTCGCGCGCCCTGGTCCAGGAGTACGGGCGCGAGCCGACCAGCGAGGAAATCGCCAAAAAGATGGATTTCCCCGTCAGCAAGGTGCGCAAGATCCTCAAGATCGCCCAGGAGCCGATCAGCCTCGAGACCCCGATCGGCGAGGAAGAGGACAGTCACCTGGGGGATTTCATCGAGGACCGTGCGATCATCTCTCCCGCCGAAGCGGTGATCAATATCAACCTCAAGGAGCAGACGGAGTCGGTGCTCAAGACATTGACGCCGCGCGAGGAGCAGGTGATCAAGATGCGCTTCGGCCTGGGCGACGGCAGCGAGCACACGCTCGAGGAAGTCGGGCAGAGGTTCTCGGTCACCCGGGAGCGCATCCGGCAGATCGAGGCCAAGGCCTTGCGCAAGCTGCGCCACCCCTCGCGCAGCCGCTTGCTCAAGGCTTTCCTGGAAAGCAGCCCTTCCCGCGATTGAGCGCGTCTGGCGTCTCCGATTTCGCTGGCATTCGGGTTTTTCTTTTCTTAGAATCCGGCCGGTGGGCGGTTTTGTCGGTCTCCTCCTCCCAGCGGCGGGCCGCTCACGCGGAATTTCGTCGCAAACCTCATAGAGCAGCTGTTGCGGTTTCTGGGGAGATTGTGCATGAAACATAGGACAATGGACGCAAGCGCCCGGCACTCGAAGCGGCGGCAGGCGGTCGTCCGTATCGCTTGCGCGCTCGGCTTGGTCCCCTTGGTGTTGCGGGACGCCTGGGCGGCGGGAGCCGCGCCGGCCACGAAGCTGGTCAACGTAGCCGACACGCGCAACATGCCGCCGGGCATCAGCAGGTGGATCGCCGAACTCTACAACACGGACTACTGGATGTACGGACTGGTCGTGGTCGTGACCATGGTCGTCATGGGCCTGGTGCTGGGAATGGGATTCGACCGGCTGCTGGCCATGATCGGGATCGACCTCGGCCGGTTGGAGCATGCCGAGTAGCTCCTCTTTCCGAGTGACCGGAGGATTGTGCTCATGGAATTCTTCCAGATCTATCTCCCGATCGCCGGGCTGCATTTCAATGTGCTTCTGCTGCTGCTGATCGGGTTCACCGTGGGAGTGTGCGGCGGCTTTTTCGGCATCGGCGGAGCATGGATCGTCACCCCCGCGCTGAACATCTTCGGCTTTCCCATGCCCTATGCCATCGGCACGGATCTCGCGCACATGGGTGGGAAGTCCATCGTCTCCACGATGCGGCACGGCAAGTTCGGCAACGTGGACCTCAAGCTCGGGGTGTCGATGATCGTCGGCACCACGGTCGGCATGGAGCTCGGCGCCCGCCTGGTCATTTACCTCGAGTCTCTCGGCCTGGCCGAATCCGTGATACGCAAGATCTACGTCGTCTTTCTCTTTCTCATCGGCAGTTACGTTCTTTACGACTACATCAGCCACGTGCGCCAGAGCAAGCAGGCGGCAGTGGCGGGCGCGCCGGCCCGGGTTTCCGGGGAAACGATCGCCATGAAGCTGCAGCGCATCAGGATTCCGCCCATGCTCCATTTCCGCACGGCGGGCATCACCTGTTCCGCCTGGCTGCCGGTGCTCGTAGGATTTGCGACGGGCGTCGTGGCTTCGGTTCTCGGCGTGGGCGGCGGCTTCATCCGCATGCCCTCGCTGATCTACCTGGTCGGGTGCAACACCCTGGTGGCGGTCGGGACGGATCTTTTCGAGGTCATGATCACGGGAGCTTACGGAGCGTTCACTTACGGCGTCAAGGGCCGGGTGGATCTGCTGGCGGCGATGTGGATGCTGCTCGGCGCGGCCGTGGGCGCCCAGATGGGAACCGTGGCGGTCAAGTATGTGCGGGGCTACGCCATCCGCCTGCTGTTTGCGACCACGATCTTCATTGCCTGCGCCTCGGTGCTGCTCAAACAGCTCGAGATGCAGACGGCCTCGGCGGTTCTGATCCTCGCCGCCGGAATTCTGATCAGCGGCGTCATCATTGCCTTGCTGGTCCGGGGTATCGTACGCGAACTCCGGGCGCGCAAGGCCATGGAATGAGAGAGAAGAGATCGGGGGGTGGTTCGATGAAACCTCTATGGACGTTGGCGCCGGTGCTGTTGTGCCTCCTGGCCCTGGGCGGTTGCGGCACTCCGCCGCACGTCGTTCAGGGCACGGTGGTCAGTTACACCCCGGAAACGCAGGTGCTGGTGGTCCGGGATGAGATCCCGCCGCATCGGGAAATCAGCTTTTCGGTGGCGCAAGCCGAGATCGGTGCCGCGCCCGAGGCGAACGACATCGTGCGCGTCGCCTACAGGGAGGCCGAGGGCGCCGCCGTGGCCGTGCGCGTGATGAACCTCACCAAGCAGAAGGAGCTGCAAAAAGGAACTTAGCTCGCTGCGCTCACCAACTTCAGGGGCCAAGGGGCAAAGGGGTCAAGGAACAAAGGGGAAAGACCGCTCGGCGCCTCAGATCGATTTTGGCCTGCAGGCTTCGAATGAAGGAATCCGACATCCTTGCTACCTCAGCATACAAGGCCGGGACTGCTTCAGCCGTGTTTCCCTTGCGATAACCGAGGCGACCGGCAAGGTGGATCCGCGTTTCCAATTGGGTGGCGGAGCCGGCGGCGATGCCGGCGAAGCGGATGTATCCGGCGGCACTTCCACGCTGTATCGCAGCCACACAGGCGGAGCGGTGACTTACGATCCGGAAAACCAGCCCGGAAAGGCTGTCATTCACGAGGATTGCTGCCGAGGCGCCATGCGCTGCTGAAAAGAGACGTCACGGGAACAACTTGGAACCCTTTACCCCTCTGCCCCTTGACCCCTTGAAACAATTGCCGGGAGTTATGCTACAACCCATGCGTGGTCAGACAGAGGTGCAATTTCCGAGACGTTGATGCCCCGGAATTCCGCCTGTTGGTGCGTGCGCCGAGCTTGCGGCTCGCGCCCGCGGACCCGCGGGGAGTACCGCAGGGCGCTAGAACACCGAAAAATCGGATCGCAGAAAAGCCTGGGCCAGTGCCGACGCTTTCACGTCGGAATCCATCAGCATGTCCAGCTGCCGGACGCACATCGTGAGCCGGCCCATCGCGACCAGCTTGGCCCGTATGTAGTCGCGCTCGTACTTGTCGAGCCGGGCCGTCAGATAGTCGCCCTGGGTCTGGACCTTGAATTCCAGCCCCGCAAGCACCTCGGCGAGAAAGGCGATGCGCCGCAGGCGCCGGCTCATGGCCGCGCCCCCGCCGTGGAACTTGAAGTGGATGTAATTCTTGTTCTGGCTCTGGCCGCAATAGACGTCCAGCGTCGAGAAGTGATACCCCGCCTTGGTGCTGAAGTTCATGTACCGGTCCGAGATCACCGCGAAGGAAGCTCCGCCCACGCCCCGCGAAAGAGCCGGCGGCCCGGCGATGTTCTCCCCCATGACCGACATGAATCCGCGTGCCGAGACCGGCCGCGGCTGGTCCCAGACAATGCGCGGGTCCAGGAGCCCTTCGAGGAAGGCCTGCATGGGCACGGAAACGATTTCCGACGGACGGACCGAATCGCCGGCGCCGGCGGCGCGCGCGATCCCGCCCCCGAGGTCCAGCACCCGTACCTCGAGGGGGAGATGCGCCTCGAGGCGGAAGGAATGGGCGCGCGAACTCCGGGCGCGATCGCCGAGATGGAACATCACCTCGTAGACCTTTTCGTGCACGAACCGGGTGATGTCGTGCAGCGAGCGGCAATTTGCGGGCCTGAACTCGGGCGCCGCAGGATCGGTCAGGTGCAGCGGGGTGACGAGCCTGGCGACCCGCTTGAGACGCTGCACGACGGGGGAATCGGCCAGCGGGAAGCGCTCGGCGCCGCCTTCGAGGGCCCGGAGCAAGTCTCCGGCGTAGACGCGCGTGTTCGTGGCGTCGACCGTGACGATCTCTCCCGGCGCAAGCCGGCTCAGGGCTTCCTTCATGCCCACGACGCTCGGGACTCCGAACTCGCGTGCCAGAATCGCCATGTGCCCGATAGGGGAGCCGATTTCGGTGATGATGGCGGAGCAATGCGACATGACCCGCGAAAAAACGGGCGAGGAATGGCGCGCGACCAGCACGCCCCCTGCGGGAAACCTTTCCAGGTCGGCTTCGGACTGCACAACATAGACCGGACCGGAGCCGGCACCCGGGCAGGCGGCCATGCCCCCTGCGAGCAGCGGTTCGGCAGAGATGGCCTCGCGCCGGCATTCGCCCGCAGGGCGCTTGGGAAACACCATCGGCCGGCACTGCAGGACGACCACCGTGCCCTGGCGATCGACGGCCCATTCGATGTCCTGCGGTCCGCCGAAATGGGCTTCGAGCGCGCGCGCTATCTCGCGCAGGCGCAGCAGCTCGCCGGCATGCAGGATGCGCGAAGCGCCCTCCAGGTCGGAATCCGGGCCGACCACGATTTCCTCGGCGCCCTGCAGGCCTGCCGTGATGCCGACGTTGAGCCCGGCCCGGGAGCTGATGACGATCCGATCGGCCGTGCCATCGTCGAAGGCGCGGGAAAACATGATGCCGCTCGCGCGTGGCTCGACCATGCGGATGCAGCCGACCGCCATTTCGTTGCGGCCGTCGTTGAGGCCGCGCTCGAAGCGATACAGTATGGCGTCGGCGCTGAACATGCTCGCCAGCACCGTGCGGTAGGAATCTTCGAGCAGCCCGCGGGTCACGTTCAGCTCGGTGTAATACTTGCCTGCGAACGAGGCGTTCTCGCCGACGGCCGAACTGCGCATGGCCACCAGGGCCTCTTGATCGCCCGCCAGCTCATGGTAGGCGGCATCGATGGCGCCGCGCACCGGCTGCGGGATGGGCGCCGAGAGAATGGCCTGCTGGACTTCGCGGCAGGCGATGTCCAGCAAAGCCGGTGTGAAGGCGTCCAGCAGGCACTCGAGGCGGACGGTCTTGTCCCACAGCCGATTGGCCGACATGAACGCGCGGCAGGCTTCGGTGGTGATGACGAAACCTTCGGGGACGGGAAAGCCGAGCGCGCGCACTTCCCCCAGGTTGGCCATCTTGGAGCCCGCAAGCCAAACGTCGGAGGCGCGCAGCGATGAGAGAGGGACGACGTAGCCGGCAGGCTGTGCGGGCCGCTGCTCGCCGATCTCGGCTTCCAGTTCGAGCTGGAGCCGGCCGAGGGCATCGTGCAATCTGAGGAACCTTCCTCCGGCGATCTCGTTGAGGTTGTTGATCATGAGGAAGATTTCCATGACAGCCTTGCGGATTCTCTGGAACAGAGGCTCGAGATTGAAGGGGCCCTGGCCGAGCAAACGGTCGTCGATGTCGGCGATGAGCTGCAGTGTCGAGTCGTTGATGGCGAGGATTTGCCGGAAGCACTCGTAGGTGCGGAGATATGCGGTGTCTTCGACGGACTCTTGCGTACGCCTGCGCTTGAAGAGAGGCGAAAAGATTCTGCGCATGCCAGTATGTTAAATTTCGGTGACAGGCTACTCAACCCCGAAATTGCAGGCGCGCGCCGGAGCGCTGGCGTCCGGGGAGTTTCGGGGTTGAGTAGCCTGTCACCGAAATTGACGTGCGGCGGGGGGGCGTGCTACTCTCGGGGCACGTTGCATGCTGCGCGCGGGCCCATAGCTCAGTCGGTCAGAGCAGCTGACTCATAATCAGCGGGTCGCAGGTTCGAGTCCTGCTGGGCCCACCA
>CAZHQK010000039.1:0-108278 GCA_964534795.1 uncultured Acidobacteriota bacterium | reverse complement strand
TAGGTCCGCCGCGCCGCGACGGACCGTGGGCTTATTGCTTGATGTTGCCGGTCCGGCGCGCGGGACCTATCCGTCCCGGAGGGACGGAAGCTGGTAGCTCCAGGTGAGCGGAAGCGAACCTGGAGAAAAGGGGGCGGCATGCGACGAGCCCCGAAGGGCCGGCAGATGGATACACCGGAAAGCCGCGTCTGTCGGCCCTCCGGGGCTCGCCTGATCGATGGCGCCTTTCCGGGGGTTCGCCTTCGGCTCACCCCCGGCTACCGGCTCGGGGCCCCTTCGGGGCCGGATGGTAGCTCCGCCGCGCCGCGGCGGACCGTGAGCTTATTGCCTCAAGTTGCCGGTCCCGCGCGGCGCGCGGGACCCAGCTCGCCGTCGGCTGCCGGTAACTGAATCGCAGGACGGCACGCCGGAGACGGCCTGCGCACCTGCCGCCCGGGCTGTTACAGCGGGAGCGCGGTGAAGCTGCCGGCTTCCCGTGATGGTTGCCGGACCGCGCAGGGGATAGCGCGACGGTTCTCAGTGCCTGTGAATATCCCGGTGCATGACGCGCCGCAGAGCTCCCAGACGCTCGTCCTCGGGCAAGGACTGAACGGTCGCCCGAAGGTTCTCGTCGTCTTCGGCTTCGAGGAGCCCGGCGACGTAGTCGATTGCTCCCGCAGGGAAGATGCCCTCCTGTTCGTACAAGGCGCGTTTCTCGAGAAGCAGGCGCGCCGACTCGGCGCAGCTTCCCGGAAGCCGGGGAAGCCGCGACAGCAGTTCGCTGTTCCTGAAAATGTTCGCTAATGCTCGGGCAGCTCCATGGTCAGGAGCGCGGCCATGGTAACGACGGCACGATAGAAGTGGCCCAGGCGCAGATTTTCGTTCTCTCCGTGCTGGTTGTTGTCGAAGTTGACCGTGGGCACGCTGACGGCGGGGAAGCCCAGCGCCTTGATGAACTGGCTGATGGGGACGGTGCCGCCGCTGGTCCGGATGCATACGGGCTCGGCGCCCCAGGCCGATTGCAGCGCGCGGATCGCGGCGCGCGATTGCGGCAGGTCCATCTCCGTCCGGTATGCCTCGGTGGGCCGGCTGCGCTGCACCCGGACGATCCTGGGATAGCGGGCGCGCGCGGCGTCGTCCGGTTCGCGGTCGACGATGTGATAGCCCTGCCTGCGGATATGCGCCAGCACCTTGTCGGCGAGCTCATTGCCCGGGGTTTCCTTGACCAGGCGGATGTCGAGCGCGGCGGTAGCTTCGGGCGGGATGATCGTGCGTGCTTCCCCGCCTACATAGGCGCTGCGCAGGCCGCGGATGTTCAGGCTGGGGTACTGCAGGGCTTCCTGGAGCGTGGCGGCGACGGCATCGGCTTCGGCGAAGCCGAACAGGCGCCGCAGTTCCTGCTCGTCGTCGGGAACGGCCAGCAGCAGCCGGCGCTCTTCCGCCGACAGAGGGGGTATGCCGTCGTAGAAGCCTTCCACGACCACGCGGCCGCGCTCGTCCTTCATGGAGGAGAGAAGCTGGGCGAGGCGCAGCGCCGGGTTCGGCACCCAGTTGCCGTAATGCCCGCTGTGCAGCGCTTGCTTCGGCCCGTAGACGGTCAGCTCGAGAGTCACGATCCCGCGCGCTCCGAAATTGAGCGTAGGCCGGCCGCTCGGGTGCACCGGCCCGTCGAGTATCAGGAGGGTGTCGGCGCGGAATTTTTCGCGATAGCGGTCGATGGCCGCCGTGATGCTTTGCGATCCCGCTTCCTCCTCGCCGTCGAGCACGACGCGGATATTGCCGCCGGGGCGCAGGCCGCCCTCCCGCACGGCGTCCAGCGCCGCGCACAGCGCCACGATGGGCGACTTGTCGTCGGATGCCGACCGCCCGTAGAGGCGCCAATCCGGCTCGTAGCGGTCGAGCCTGAGAAAATCCGGGATTTCGCGCGCGCCTTCCTCGAGCCGCCCGTCGCGCATGACCGGCCGGAAGGGATCGGCCTGCTTCCATCCGGACCTGTCGACCGGCTGGCCGTCGTAATGGGCGTAGAAAAGCAGGGTGCGGCTCGCGCCGGGGGTGCGGATTTCTCCATAGACCAGGGGATTGCCGGCGGTGGGCAGGATTTCGGCCGCAAACCCTCTCTTCTCCAGCATGCGGCGCAGGTATTCGGCGTTGCGCGCGATGTTCTCCCGGTCGGCGGCGACGTTCGGGATCGAAAGCAATTCGACCAGCTCCGCGACGATGCGCCGCTGGTTGCGCTCGACGTAACTCTCGACGACGGACCGCAAATCGGCGGCAGCGAGCGGCGGCGCGAAGAATCCCGAAAGAACCAGTAGCGCCAATACACTCCTCTTGGCCATATCCAGCCCTCCAAAGGCACGGCCCGGTGGAGCCGGGCCCGTAGCAGCACCGCCTCCGGCACGCGATGCCGTTTCCGTTCGTGCGCGGCGTCGCGCAGCAGCTATCAGCTTTCAGCCGTCAGCATTCCTCGATGGGAGTGCGATGCATGCGAGGCGATCGCCCGGCGCTGACGGCTGACGGCTGATAGCTGAAAGCTCGATTCAGCAACGACGATCACGCCCCTCTTCGACCTCTCGCCCGAAACAGGCGCGAGTTCCCCGCAAGGCGACTAGATTATCGGATTCGGCGGCGGATTGCGAAGGGAATCCGGATCGGCGAAATACATGGAATCCTCGCATGCGCTTTCCTAGAATGTTGCCCGTTTATGGAGGATCCGCGCATGAAGCCATCCCGCTTCGCACTTGTGGTATCGGCTGTCGTTCTCCTTTCCGCAGCTCTGCCCGCCCAGGCCCCGAGCCCCGCCAAGCAGCGCGCCGTCGGCCTGGTGGAGCGGCTTGCGCCCGACCTCATCGGGCTGAGCGACCGCGTCTGGTCTTACGCGGAAACCGCGCTCCGGGAGACGCGCTCGGCGCAGCTGCTTTCGGATTATCTCGAGAAGGAGGGGTTCCGGGTCGAGCGCGGCGTTGCGGGTATGGCGACGGCCTTCACGGCGAGCTACGGGAGCGGCGCCCCGGTCATCGGCATCCTTGGCGAGTACGATGCGCTGCCGGGATTGTCGCAGAAGGCCGTGGCGCGCAAGGAGCCGCTCGAGCCGGGTGCGCCGGGGCACGGTTGCGGCCACAACCTGCTCGGCACGGCGAGCCTGGGCGCCGCGGTGGCGGTGAAGCAGCTGATCGCCGCAGGCGCGCTGCGCGGGACCGTGCGCTACTACGGCACTCCGGCCGAGGAGGCGGTCGGCGGCAAAGTCTACATGGTGCGCGAAGGGCTCTTCCGCGACCTGGATGTCTGTCTCGCCTGGCATCCGGCCGATCGCACGGAAGCGGACATGTTCGGCGGACAGGCCCTGGTGGACCTGGCGGTCGAGTTCCGGGGGAAGACCGCGCATGCGGCTTTCGATCCCTGGAACGGGCGCAGCGCCGCCGATGCCGCCGAGGCCTTCGCGCACGGCGTGAACCTGCTGCGCGAGCATGTGCGCCCCTCGGTGCGCATGCATTACGTGACGCAGAAGGCCGGGGATGTTCCCAACGTGGTTCCCGAATACGCCCGCGTCTGGTGCTGGATCCGGGACTGGCAGATGCCCGGGGTCGAGGCGGTGCTCGAGCGCGTACGTTCGATCGCGCAGGGGGCGGCGCTGATTGCGGGCGTCGAGCACAGCTTCAGCATCCAGGGCGGCGACGCCGAAATCCTGATCAACACGCCGGGGGCGCGTTTGCTGGACGCCAATTTGCGCTGGCTCGGGCCCATCCAGTACACCGCCGAGGAGCAGGAGTTCGCGCGCGCCTTGCAGGCGGCCGCGGGAGTGGAGCCTGCCGGGCTGGACGGCTCGATCCACCCGCTCGAAGGGCAGGAGCCGGAAGGCGGGTCGAGCGATGTGGGCGACGTCAGCTACAACGTACCGACGCTGCACTTTTCCGTCACCACGGCTCCGCGCCGCGTTCCCTGGCACTCCTGGTACGTCGTGGCGGCGGGCGGCATGTCGATCGGGCACAAGGGGATGGTGCAGGCGGCCAAGGTGCTGGCGGCGACCATGGTCGATCTGTATGAGAATCCGCACCTCATCGAGGAGATCAAGGCCGACTTCCGCGAAAAGATGAAGGGGCGCACTTACAAAGCCTACATCCCCGCCGGCCCCCCGCGCCTGCCCTGAAGGAGATCGCGGAAAGGCATGATGGGGGTCAGGCCGGTGAGGGCGCATCCGAAGGCCTGGCCCGCTGCGATCGCGCTCTGCGCGAACAGGCTTTGCGCGGCGAGGAGGAAGTGCGCGCCCGCCTTGCCCTGAGGGCGGAGGACTCTTTCCTGCCGGCACCCTGGGCTCACGGGCCGGCGGCGGCCGGCTTGGCACGCCCCGCGTCCAGATCGTTCCAGTTCAGGATGGCGTTGAAGGCCAGAAAGAAGCTCCCCTGGGTTTCGTAGCGCCAGAACGGGCGCACGCCGAACATCACGACATGGCCCTTGCCGAGCGGGGCGTCGATCAGGGCCGGCTTGCCCGCCAGGTTGTCGCCGCCCACCAACGCCCCGGAAAGCAGCAGGTCGTTCGCGTCGTTGGGATAGGCCAGGATGACGCGCGCGGCGGTCGCCGGTGCGACCACGGCGAATCCCCCGCGCCCGCCGAATGCCCCGGCGCCTCGCCCGCCTGCTGCGGCAGCCGGCGCGGGCGGCGGACCACCTTCGAGCGTGGTGAGCCGCGGCGGCGTCGCCATCGGCTGCAGATTGCCGCCCCCGACGCCGGGTGGCAGGGCCGCGCCGCGGCCGGCGCCGGCGCCGCGGCCGCCGACGATCAGATTGCAGATTGGGACCGTTCTTGTACATCACCCCGAGTGCATTCTGGTCGTAGCCGTAAAGAATCGGGCTGGTCTTGTCGGACAGCAAAACCTTGAGGACCGAGCCCGGTGCGAACAGCCCTTCGACCTGATCGACCGCGACGCCGGGCAGCAGCCGGTATTCGGGGAAGAGCGAAGCCGCGCTCCCCTCGGTAATCAGCAGGCCGCCCTGAGCCACGAATTCCTCCAGGGCCCTCAGCCCGTCGCGCCCCAGGCCGCCGCGCCGGTCCTCGGTGGAATCGGGGGCCGTGCCGATGTTGGGCGTGAGCTCGGTCTTCTTGTAGGGCTGCGGCGTGCCCCCGGTCGGGGCCTCGGCGCCGTCGACCTGGATCGGGCCGTTCGGATAGATGATCACATCGTACTTGGCGCGCAGGTTGCCCTGGCGGACGATGTTGTCGCCGAAGTAACTGTAGGGAATCCTGAGCTTGTCGAAGACCATCCGCACCCAGCCCTCGTCCTGCGTGCTCGTCCATGAGTGGATGTAACCGATGCGCGGCAGGTCGAGTTCGTGCATGGGCACGTTCGGACGGCTATCGGTCGCCCAGGCCAGCAGGCCGAGATCGCGGATCTGGGGTTCGAGCCTCGCCCGGTCGGCGTCGGGGATGATGAAAGCACCCGCGGCGAAGCGGTGACCGGCGAGCTCGAACGGCTGCTCGGCGGCGTACATCCGGACGGCGGCGTTGGCGAAGCGGAAGACGGCGAGATTGCTGTCGGTCGTGTGCTCGATGACGAGCGTCCCGCCGCTGCCGGTGATCGAGCCGGCGGCCTTGAAATCGGCGGTAGCGAGCGCCATCGGCTTTTCGAAGACGGCCGGGTCATCGATCCGGTAGGTCTTGACGTTGCGCAGCAGGGGCAACGACCAGCCGGTGTCGTCGTACGGGCGCGGATTCTGCTCCGGATACCACTGTACGCCCAGCAGCGTCCTCACCAGCCCGCCGTAAGGCTGATCGAGCCGGACGATGTAATCCCCCGCTTCCACCTGGACGTTGCCGATCGAAAACGGCGCTGTGGCCGTGTGCACTTCCACCGCCTCGCGGCGCAGGTGGTTCGCGAGCTCGGCCGCCTCGACACGGCGCCGCTGCCGCGCCGGGATCACGTAAGCGTGGGGCGGGCGCGTGCGGCCCTGCTCGACCATCATCTTGTTTTTCAGGTAGTAGTTTTCCAGGAACATCTCCCTGTTCTTGGCCACGGCGTTCATCGCGATCAGGATCGCCGACTGCTGCATGTTGATATTGGCGCGCCCGCTCCACTGCACGCCTTCGGGCGGCACCGGGAAGGGCCGGTACCATTCGCGGCTCTGCCCGGCGCCCACCCCCCGACCGCGCGCGCCCGCCTGGGCCGCGCCCGCTGCCGCCGTTGCCGCCGCGGGCGGGGCGCCTTCGCGGCCGCCCGGAGGAGGCCCCCCGGCGCGCCCGCCGTAGCTCTGGGTCTCGTAAAAGCGGCCGATGGAATTGTGCGTGACCGCGATCCAGAACATGTAGTTCGGGACCCAGCCGTCGTAGAAGTTGTAGGTCCACACGCCGGGAACACCGCGCTTGGTCATCTCCATGACTTCCGTCTGCGCCAGCCACCACCACTCGGTCACCAGAACCGGCGCGATCTCCGGGTTGTAAGGCCCGGTGCCCGTCGAGGTGTAAAGCAGCGTCACCGATTCGTGCAGGTCGTGCAGGACCTGGGGATGGAGGTCGAGAAAGGTCTTGAGTATGTTCTGCGTGAGCGCGAGTCCCTTGCCGATGCCGTCGCGGTTGTTGTCGTGCGCCACGTACTTGCCCCAGTAGGTCATGCCCGGCTGCGGCTGGCCGGCATCGGCCGCGCGCCGGTTGTCGACATAGCGCTCGTGACCGTCGACTTCGGCCACCGGGGTGATCACCACGATGCAGTTGTTGCGGATCTGCTGGATGAAGGGGGTTTCCTCGACCGCCAGGCGGAAGGCGAGCTCGATGAGCATCTCGGGGCTGCCGGCCTCGCTCGAATGGAGACTGCCGGTGACGTAGTAGATCGGCTTGCCCGTCCGGATGAGCTCCCGCGCGCGCTCCTCGCTCAGCTTGCGCGGGTCGCTGAGCTCGGCCGTGATCTGCTTGTATCGTGCGAGGTCGCGGATGGTCGCTTCATCGGCGACGGCCAGCGCGACCATCGGCCGGCCCTCTTCGGTCCTGCCGATTTCCCACAGGAGCACACGGTCGGAAGCCTTGTCGAGCGCCTCGTAGTAGGCGACGATGTCCTTGTGGTAGGTGACCTGATTGTTCTCGCCGGGCACATAGCCCAGGAATTTCAGCGGCGAGGGGACGGTCGCCGACAGCGGCATGTGGTCGACCAGCTCCGTCAGGATGCGCTTGTCGGGAGTGGCGTCCAGGATACGTTTCGTATACTCCTCGTCGTTCTTCTGAACCTGCGCCGGCGCGGCCGCCGTCCGGGCGCGCTGGGCTGCGGGCGCAGCATAGGAACCGATCGCCAAGGCGAACGCCAGGCCCAGGGCCAGTGGGATATGAAGCACATGACGGGATCGCTGCGTGTTCATATTTCCTCCGAGATGCCTGAACGGGCTGCTTCAGCCCTGTTTCCGTCCGGCCACTCTAAGCGATTTTCCCCTCCCCCTCAACAAAAATAGGGACGCTCACCCATTTCTGATAGAGCGCCGCCCCGATGAACAGGCAAGAAAATGGTGAGCGTCCCTATTTCAGGCGGAGGTCGCGCCAGTTGAGCCAGTCGGCGATCGTGGTGTTTCCCGGGGAGTTCCTGCAGGACAGGATTAGATCGACGGTCTTGCCCGCATAGGGACCCAGATCCAGCAGCACCTCCTCCCAGGTAAGCCCCTTTCCCTTGGGGTTCGGGTTCATATACCTGCGAAAAAGAGTCTCCTCGCGGCCGTCGGTCCGCACAACTATCGCGGCCCAGGCCCCGTCTCCCTGATCGTACATCCAGGAGATATCGAAAATCAGGCGGGCCCGCTCGGGGAGCGTGCCCAGGGGGATCACCGCCGTCGATCCGCCGATCTGGGTGACGATGTCCCTGTCGGGGGTGGTCCAGAAAAGAGGAGCGCCCGTGGGCGTGGCGAAGCGCTCGTAGCTAGGGTAGAACTCGTCGCGGCTGACCTCCACCTCGATTGCCGCCAGATCTTCGATCACCCGCCGCGCCTGCGTGTCCCGGCGGCGTCCCTTGTAATAAGCGCTCACGTCATGGAAGTGCCCCATGAGGTATTGGAAGATCATGAGATCGGCGCGCGCGGCGTAGTCGTCCGGCAGGGGATCGCCGCGATCCGCGAACCGCATGCTCACGTAATCATCGTGCAACCGGCGCCCCCCGATAGGTTCCTTTTCCAGAAGCGGAGGCACTTTCCCTTCCAGCGTCGCCAGGAAATGGAGCGTAAGCCGCCCGCCCCGGCGGAACGCTTCGGTAACGTCGTACAGCCGCCCGTCCAGGTAATAGAGTATCCGCAGGTCAGCGCGCTCGCGATAGTCGGCAGGCAGCCGCTCGCCCTTGTGGGCGAAGGCGGCTCTTACCCGGCTTTCCGGGTAATAGAGCTCGAAGAGTTGTCCCCGGTCGATGGGTTCCGCGGCCAGCAGCTGCAGTACGTCCGCATTGAACGAGGGCAGGAAGAACAGCGTCACCTGCGGCGGCAGGCCGGGGTGCTCGCTGCGGAAGTCGCGCAGGAAATCGGCGAGAACTGCGGACTGGAATGCCGGGTCGGACGACGCCAGGAAGCTGCGCGTCTGCGCGGAAGTCGAGAAGGCGACCGGCACCAAAAACAGCGCGAAGATCGCCGGGTACGCCACGGCACGCCGCAGGCCCGCCAGTGCCGCTTCGAGATTGCCGGCGAGCGCGCCGAGCGCGAGCGCGAGTCCCATGGCGGGGACGTAGAGATACCACTTGGCGGTCCGGCTCGACAGCAGGAGCGCGGGAGCCAGCATCCCCGCCAACCAGAGGGCGCCCCCGATTTCGATCGCGGACGGCTTCCCGCGGCGCCTGAAAATGTCGGCGAGCCACAGGAAAAACAGCAGGCCCATGAGCAGCAGGGCGCCGGCGCGATAGCGGCCCGCACGCGGGATCGACAGGGCGTCGGGCAGGTTCAGCGCCCAATAGAGGTAGTGCAGCTTGCCTGCCAGATTCGCGAGCGGCCCGATATCGTATGCCTGCGACGGTCCCTGGGCATAGAGGGCTCCCGAGCGCAGCCAGAGCGCCAGCCTGAGCGCGTGAAGCAGTGCGGCCGCGATGAACATCGCGATCACGGGCATGGCCTTCCGGGATGTCCGCATCAGCTCGCGCAGGCTCAGGGCGCGCGGCGAGTCCTTCCAGTCGGCGAGCAGGAGGGCGATCCACAGCGCCAGCGGCAGTGCCACCATGGCCTCCTTGCACAGCAGCGCCGCCAAGTACAGCGACAGGGCGAGGAGATATCTCGCCCCCGAGCGCCTCCGATATCCGTCGACCGCCGAAATCAGCGCAGAAAGGGCGAAAAACGACATGAGGAAGTCGGGGAAGTAGCCGACATCGTAAGTCACCCAGGCGGCGGCGGAGTGCAGGCCCCAGAAGGCCGCCGCGGCGAGCGCACCGAGAACCGTGGGCAGCAGGCGGCGCGCCAGCATGAAAAACAGGCAGGTGTTCGCCAGGTGGAAGGCCAGGGGGATCCAGTGATAGGGCCGCGGGTCGGTGCCGAAAAAGGGGGCCGCGAGGCTCATCGCGCCCAGCGTCAGCGGCCGGTACTGCTGGCTGACGTCCGGCGCGGCCAGCAGGCGGGCGAACTGCTGCCAGGAGCGGGGATGATTGATCACGTAGAAGAGGCTGTCGTGATTGAAGAACTTTTCGTGCGCGCCCGAGAATATCCAGAATTCCAGGGCCAGGATCAGGAGCAGGGCGGCGTGCTCGGCCTTCAGGTATCCGGCGCGGATCATGGCTTTCGTCCTGCCGCCACCACGGTCAGGCCGAACGGCAGACAGCGGCGGGCTACCAGCGGCGCCTCGGCCGACAGGATGGCGGCGAGAAGCCCGTCGAAAGGTCCCACCGGGAGCGCCAGGTCCGAAGGGCCCGCGCGCGGGCGGATGCGCTCCGGCAACCGTTTGGCGAGCGCGATGGGAAACAGGAAGGTGTTCGCGTAGGAGAGATGCTCGATTTGGAATCCTGCCTGCGCGAGCCGCGACGCGATCCGCCCGCGGGTGTAGCGCCGGCGCGTGTGCACCGCGCGGTCATGGCGGCCGCGCAGCCAGTCATAGGCAGGCAGGCGCAGCAGGACGCGGCCTCCGCCGGCGAGCACGCGGGCGAACTCTTGCAGCGCGGCCAGGTCGTCGGGCACTCCCTGCTCGTAGAGCACGTCGAAGCTGGTCACGAGGTCGAAGCTGCCGGCCCGGAAGGGCAATTGCATCACCGAAGCGCACACGAGCCGTTCGGCACCGCGGCGGCGGCAGAAGGCGAGCGCCTGGCGCGCGAGGTCGACTCCCGTGACCCGGCCGTATCGGGCGAGATAGGAGGTCATCGCCCCGCCGGTGCCGCAGCCGGCATCGAGGATGCGCAGATCGGCGCCCGGGGCGTACCAGCGGTCGAGCAGCGCGCGCGTGATGCGCTCCATCCCCCGGTACCACCAGTGGCGCTCCTCGGCGCCGAACATGACGGCATATTCTTCGGGCTCCACCGTTTTTAGTCCTGCCGGGACGCGGCCGCAAGCCCGGCCCAGGAATTGACGGCCGCGCATACCTCGGCCGCCTCGTCGTCGCGCAGTTCGGGAAAGAGCGGCAGCGAGAGGACCTCGCGCGCAGCCGCTTCGGTTTCGGGCAGCGAGCCCTCCGCGTATCCCATGTCGCGGTAGGCAGGCTGGAGGTGCACGGGCAGAGGATAGTGGATCAGCGTGCCGATGTCGCGCGCGCGCAGGAACGATTGCAGCTCGTCGCGGCGCGGATGGCGCACGACATACAGATGATAGACATGCCCGCCGCCCTCGGGCTCGACCGGCAGGCGCAGCCCGCTGGGCGCGAGCGCCGCCGCATACAGGCGTGCCAGGCGCCGGCGCTCTTCGTTCCAGCGATCCAGGTAGCGCAGCTTCACGCGCAGAATGGCGGCCTGCAGTTCGTCGAGGCGGCTGTTGAGGCCGCGGATCAGGCTGACATAGCGTTGCTGCCAGCCGTACTCGCGCAGCATGCGCGCCCGTTCCGCCGTCGCCGGGTCGTCCGTCACCACGGCGCCGCCGTCGCCGCAGGCTCCCAGGTTCTTGGTCGGGTAAAAGCTGAAAGCCGCCGCATCGCCCCAGGAGCCGACGCGCCGGCCGCGCCAGGCGGCACCGTGCGCCTGGGCGCAATCCTCGATCACTCGCAGATTGCGGCGGCGGGCGATCGCGAGGATGCTCTCCATGTCGGCGGGGCCGCCGTAGAGGTGCACCGGGACGACGGCGCGCGTGCGCGGCGTGATCGCCCGCTCCATGCGTACCGGATCCATGGTGCAGCTCGCCGGGTCGATGTCGACGAGCACCGGCCGGGCTCCGGCCAGGTCGACGGCCGCCACGGTGGCCACCGCCGTGTGCGCCACGGTGACCACCTCGTCGCCCGGGCCGACGCCGCAGGCCGTCAGGGCGATGCGCAGCGCATCGGTGCCCGAGCCGACCGCCACGGCGTGCGCGGCGCCGCAATAGGCGGCGAATTCGCGCTCGAAGGCTTCCACCTGGCGGTCGAGGATGAAGCGTCCGCGTTCGAGAACCTCGGCCGTGGCGGCATCGATTTCCGCCCGCAGGCTGAGGTATTGCCGGGTGAGATCGAAGAAAGGGACCATGGCGTCTACCAGTAGTGACGGCGGTTGAGGCGATAGTAGGCGAGCGTCTCCTCGAGACCCCGGCGCAGCGGAATCGAAGGGCTCCAGCCCAGCTCGCGGCGGATCTTGCCGTAGTCGCCGCGATAGTCGCCGATGTCGATCGCCTTGCGCACCGGGGGAAAGGGGACGAGGCGGTAGCTTCCGCCGCCGTTGATTTCCAGCATCATCTCGGCGAGCTGCCGCAGAGTGACGGGTTCGTCGCCGCCGAGGTTGTAGATCCGGCCGTCGGCGGCCGGACTGGCTGCGGCCAGCAGGAGGGCGCGCGCGACGTCATCGACATGGTTGAAGTCGCGCACCTGCGTGCCGTCGCCGTAGACCTCGAGCTCGGCACCTTCCACGATGCGCCGGATCCACAAGCCGAGGAAGGTCTGGCGCCCGTCGCAGACGCGCATGCGCGGGCCGTAGACGTTGGTCAGGCGCAGGCTGACGGTGCGCATCCCGTAGACGCGATGGTAGAGCATGTGGTACCACTCGCCGGCCAGCTTGTGCACGCCGTTGAAATCGGTCGGTTCGCACGGGTGCGCCTCGTCGACCGGGAGATAGCGCGGCCGGCCGTAGACCTGGCGGGTCCCGGCATAGACGATCTTGACGCCGCGGTTGCGCTCGCGGCAGGCATCGAGCAGCGCGAGCTGGCTGCGGCAATTGATCTCCAGGTCGGTCATGGGGTCCTGCATGCTGTCGAGGTGGCTCACCTGGCCCGCCAGATTGAAAAGGAAATCGCGGCCGCTCACCAGGTATTGCATGGCGAAGCGGTCGCGGACGTCGGCGAAGTTGACGGTCACGCGCCCCTCGATGCCGTCGAGGTTGAAGAGATTGCCGCCGTAATCCGGGATCATGGAATCCACGAGCAGCACATCGGCGTCCAGCTCGACCAGCCGCCGCGCCAGGTTGCTGCCGATGAATCCCAGCCCGCCGGTAATCAAGACGCGCCTGCCGGCGAACGCCGCCTTCAAATCATTCACGGACGACCTCCTGCACGCGCGGCCTGAGGTGTTCCTTGCGCACCACCAGCTTCCACCACAGGGCCGCCACCTGCCGCAGCGTGCGCAGCAGGCGCCGCCAGTTGAAGAACTGCGAGGTGCCGTACTGCCGGTGGTAATGGTGCACCGGGACCTCGGCGAACACGCAGCCTGCGTCCTGGAGCTTTTTCACCATCTCGAGGCAGATGGCGCCGCTGTCGCTTTCCAGCTCGATCCGCCGGAGGGCCGCGCGCCGGATCAGGCGGAAGTCGCAGTCGACGTCGCGCAGCTTGAAGCCGAAGGTGTATTTCACCAGGTAATGATAGATCCGCCCCAGGATCCTGCGCACCATGGGATCGTGGCGCGTGATCTTGTACCCGTTGACCACGTCGATGCCGTCGCGCAAGGCGGCGACCAGCGCGGGCAGTTCCCCCGGATCGTACTGGGCGTCGCCGTCGGTATAGAAGATCCATTCCTTGGCGGCGGCCGCGAACCCGGTGCGCAGCGCGGCGCCGTATCCGAGATTGCGCGGGTGGTGAATCACGCGCAGCTCGGGGCAGCAGCCGGCGAGCTCTTCGAGCACCGAGGCTGTACGGTCACGGCTGCCGTCGTTGACGACGACGACTTCATAGTCGTCCGTCAGCCGGCGCAGGGCGATGCGCGCTCCCAGGACCATGCTGGGGATCGTCCCGCCGTCGTTGTAGGCGGGGAAGAAGGCCGTGATGCTCGCAAGCTTTCCGGCCCCGGGCATATGCGCTCGAGCTTCCATCGGTCGTCGGGCGAAAAAACCTTTCCGCGGCGCCGCTCGCCGGCGCCCGCGGAATGGAATCTATCAGCAGTTTCCACGCGGAGTCGAGCATGTTCAACCGGAAAAATCGATCGACGGGTTTGCCGGTGAAGGCAGGCCCGGCCGGCCGCGAGACTTTGCTGGCGCGTACGCCGGCCTGCTGGTAAACTGCGCGGGCGCCGGTGCGGCCGGCCAAGGAGCGCATGCATGTCTCTGTTTCGCAGAAAACCGATAGCGCAGTTGCTGCTCGAGCGAGGGGATGAAGCTCACGGCCTGAAGAAGGCGCTGACCGCCGTCGACCTGACGGCTCTGGGAATCGGCGCCATCATCGGCGCCGGAATCTTCGCGGTTCTCGGGACGGCGACCTCTGGGGGCAGCGGCCAGCCGCCGGCCGGTCCCGGGGTGACGGTCTCGATCGTGCTTACGGCGATCGCCTGCGGTTTCTGCGCGCTCTGCTATGCCGAATTCGCCAGTCTGGTGCCCGTGGCGGGCTCGGCCTATACCTACAGTTACGTGACCTTGGGCGAACTGGCGGCGTGGATCCTGGGCTGGGACCTGATCCTGGAGTATGCCGTGGGGAACATTGCGGTGGCGATTTCCTGGGCGGCTTACTTCCGCCAGTTGCTGCTCGGGCTGGGGATCCACATTCCCGCATGGATGGCCTCGGACTACCGTTCGGCGCAGCTCGCGGCCTCGGCGGTCGCGGAGTCGGGAGCGGCCTCCCTCGGGCCCGAGGCTACGGTGGCCTATCAGGCGTACCTGAACCATCCCGAGGTGTACGGCATCCCGATCATCTGCAACCTGCTCGCGGTGGTGGTCACGGCGTTTCTGACCTGGATCCTGGTCATCGGGATCAAGGAGTCGGCGAAGTTCAACAATGTCATCGTGGTCCTGAAACTCGCGACGCTGCTTTTCTTCATCGTCGTGGGCGCGACGGTGGTCAATCCGCAGAACTGGCATCCTTTCTTTCCGGGGGGCATCCACGGCGTGTGGACGGGCGCCTCGCTCATATTTTTCGCCTATATCGGCTTCGATGCAATTTCCACGGCTGCCGAGGAGTGCCGCGACCCGGCGCGCGACATGCCGCGCGGCATCATCGGCTCGCTTACGATCTGCACGATTCTTTATGTGGCGGCAGCCATTGTCCTGACGGGAATGATCCCGTTCGCCAAGCTCCTGGGAGCGGCGGATCCGCTGGCGGTCGCGCTGTCGTATGCCAAGCTGGACTGGGCGACGGGGATCCTGTCGCTGGGTGCGGTGGTGGCCATGACCGCGGTGCTGCTGGTCTTCCAGATGGGCCAGCCGCGCATCCTGATGGCGATGTCGCGCGACGGCCTGCTCGGGCCGTGGTTCAGCCGCATCCACCCGCGCTATCGGACGCCCCACAACACCACGATTCTCACCGGCGCCTTCGTAGCGTTCTTTTCGGCGATCGCCAACATCGACTTCATCGTGCAGCTGACCAATATCGGGACGCTTTTCGCCTTCACGATGGTATGCATCGGCATACTGATCCTGCGGGTGCGCGAGCCGGACCTGCCGCGCAAGTTCCGCGTGCCGCTGGTGCCCTGGGTGCCGCTTCTGGGGATTGCGATGTGCCTGACGCTCATGGCCGGCCTGCCGCGGATGACGTGGATCGGCTTCGGGCTCTGGCTGGTGGCCGGGCTCGTGATCTATTTCGCTTACGGCGCACGCCGCAGCCGCCTCGCGCGGTAGGTCGCGCACGCCGCGGCGGGCATACCATCCGGCCCCGGCAGGGGCCCTGAGCGGGTAGCCGGGGGTGAGCCGAAGGCGAACCCCCGGAAAAGCACGCACCGATGAGGCGAGCCCCGGAGGGCCGGCAGACCACGGTTTCTGATTCATCCTTCTGCCGGCCCTTCGGGGCTTGTCGCATGCCGCTCCCTTTTCTCCAGGTTCGCTTGCGCTCACCTGGAGCTACCAGCTTCCGTCCCTCCGGGACGGATACGTCCCGCGCGCCGGTAGGGGGGTCCGCCGCGGCGCGGCGGACCCACTTGCGCGGCGGACCTGCTCGGGCATGGAAATTGAGGCTTGCGCCGGCGCGCGGAAGATGTTAGTTTCGGGCTTCCTTTCCGCGCGGAGGTGCTGCGCATCCAATAGGGCGGGCCGTCGTGCTTCCCGCATGATGGCATTCGGATACTTCGTCAATCTCTGGAGGTTCATATGCCAGGTTCGCTGATGGCCAAGAAACCGATCAGCCTGATGTTGCAGGAAGCCCAGGAGACCGGCGAGCGCAGCCTCAAGCGCAGCCTGGGCCCCTTCTCGCTGGTGGCGCTGGGAGTCGGCGCCATTATCGGCGCAGGGATCTTCGTCCTCTCCGGATTGGGGGCGCACTACGCCGGGCCGGGGCTGATGGCTTCGTTCGTGCTGTCGGGCCTCGGCTGCGCCTTCGCCGGGCTTTGCTACGCCGAATTCGCGGCCATGATCCCGCTGGCCGGCAGCGCTTACACTTATGCGTATGCCACCATGGGCGAGATCTTCGCCTGGATCATCGGCTGGGCCCTGTGCCTCGAGTACGGCATGGCCGGTGCGGCGGTTTCATCGGGCTGGTCCAACCACTTCATCGAGTTCATGCGCCTGTTCAAGATCGACGTGCCGCTGTGGCTGGCCTACGACCGCTGGACGGCCGCCCGCACGGCGCAGAACCTGATCGCGCGCGAGATGGCCAAGGCTTCAGACCCCAGCCTGGTCGAGGGAACGCAGCAGTTCGTGGACAAGGTCCAGGCGATCCTGGCGGCGCAGTCCCAGGAGCTGGTCCAGAGGGCGCACGACCTCGTCAACGCGCCCCACATTTTCGGCGTCGACTTCGGTTTCAACCTGCCTGCGTTTGTGATCGCCCTGGTGATCATGACCATCCTGGTCATCGGCATCCAGGAAAGCGCGCGCGTCAACGCCGCCATCGTGGCCGTCAAGGTTTCGGTGGTGCTTTTCATCATCGCGGTCGGCATCGGCTATATCAATACGGACAACTGGGGCCACGACTGGAAGAGCTTCGCCCCCAACGGAATCGCCGGCATCGGCGCGGGTGCGGCGTATATTTTCTTCGCATACATCGGCTTCGACGCCGTGTCGACGACCGCGCAGGAGGCGAAAAACCCGCAACGCAACTTGCCCATCGGCATCATCGGCTCGCTCGCCATATGCACCATCCTGTACATCCTCGTAGCCGCCGTGCTCACGGGCATGGTGCCCTGGCAGGAAGTCAACATCGAAGCGCCGCTGGCGCGCGCCTTCGCCGACCGGGGATTGGAAGCCGCCGCGCATCTGATCACGCTCGGCGCCCTCGCCGGGCTTACCAGCGTCATGCTGGTCATGATCCTGGGCCAGACCCGCGTCCTGTACGCCATGGCGAGCGACGGCCTGCTGCCGCGCGGCTTTTTCGCCGCCGTGCATCCCAAGTTCCGCACGCCCTACAAGAACACCCTGCTCATCGGTTCCGTCGTGGCCGTCGTCGGCGCCACGGCGCCGATCGAGAACATCGCCAAGGTGGTCAACATCGGCACGCTGTTCGCGTTCGTCATGGTCTGCTTGTCGGTGCTGATCCTGCGTCGGACGCAGCCCGGCCAGCACCGGCCGTTCCGCACGCCCTGGGTGCCCTGGATTCCCCTGCTGGGAATCCTGTTCAACGGCTACATGATGTACAACCTGGGATGGGCGAACTGGGCGGCCCTGTTCATCTGGCTGATCATCGGCCTGGTGATCTATTTCTCGTACGGGCGCAAGCACAGCCGCGTCAACAATCCCGAGCAGGCGTAAAGCACGCAACGCACGCGCATGAGCGGCGGCCCGGGCGGCCCTTCACGCCTTGGCCGCCGCTCTCTTTCTGTTCCAGTAGATATAGGCGGGGACGCCCAGGAGGATGATCGCCAGCCCGGCGAAGGAATTCCAGAATTCCCGGATCAGGCTGTTGACCGAGATCAGGAACGCCGACACGATGAACACGATGGGCGTGACCGGATAGCCCCATGTCCGGTACGGGCGCGGCAGGTCGGGCCGCTTCTTCCTGAGAATGATCACTGCGGCCACCGTCAGGCCGAAGAATATCCACTGGCCGAAGATCACGTAGGTGAAGAGCTGCTCGAAGGTCCCGGAGACGCTGAGGACGATGCTCCACAGCCCGAGCGCCACGATCGACACGTGCGGCGTGAGGAAGCGGCTGTGGACGGCGGCTATCCTGCGGAAGAAAAGGCCGTCGTTGGCCATCGCGAAATAGACCCTGGGGCTGCACAGGATCGTGGGGTTGGCGGCGCCCAGGATGGAAAACAGGATGATGAAGGCGATGATCGAGGCGCCGATGGGGCCGATCGCCTTGTCCATGGCGTCCGAAGCGATCCTGTCGGACTGCGCGATGAAACTGGCGGGGTAGGCATAGAGGTAGGCCAGGTTGGTGATGATATAGAGCAGGATCACGACCAGGGTGCTGACGAACAGGCCGGCCGGGAGATTGCGCCCCGGGTTCCTGTACTCGCCGGCGCTGAACGTGGCCGTCTCCCATCCCTTGTAAGCCCAGAAGGTGGCGACCAGGGCCACGCCCATCTTGGCGAGCAGGTCCCAGGAAAACGATGTCGGCGCCGGCGAAACGAAATGCTCCGTGCTCCCGTCGGCGAACAGGAAGACCGTGCCGCACACGGCGATGATGGCGCCGAACTTGATGATGGTGAGCACGTTCTGCAGGAAGGCGCCCCAGCGCACGCCGACGTAGTTCACGCCCACGAGGAAGACGATGAAGATTACGGCGATCACCTTCGACATCAGCGGCGATATGGGGAAGAAGTAGGGGAGGTACTTGGACGAGAACGCGACCGCCAGCGTGGCCACGGCCCCCGAGTCGATCACCAGGAAGAGCGTCCAGCCGAAAAGGAAGGCGATCAGCGAGCCGTAGGCCTCGCGCAGGTAGACGTACATCCCGCCCGCCGTCGGATAGGCGGCACCGAGCTCGGCGAACGAGAGCGCGCCGAAGAAACAGAGCACCCCGCCGATGACCCAGACCGCGAGCACGAGCAGGGGGAACTGCACCTGCCGCGCCACGTCGGCGGGCACCAGGAATATGCCCGAGCCGATGACGCCCCCGATGACGATGCCCACGATGTCCCAGAAGCCGAGAACGCGGGGGAGGGAACCCGTCGCTGCCTGACGTGGAGCCTGCACTGCCGCATCTTTGTTCATCTCACGACCTCGATTCCCAGGCCGGCCGGGCACGCTGCCGCGCCTGATGACGGCCGAGTTTACCCGATCGCGCCGACCGCACCAAGCGGATTGAAGGGCGCGGCCCTCTCGTATGCGGCGCGCACTCTCACCGGAAGGCCCGCGGTGGGGTCGCGCCGGTTGCTCGGCACGCCGGCCCGCTGAGCGGGTCGACGAGAGAATTGCGGCCTCGCTTCGGGTCGGCGGTCTGCGGGCACTTCACTTCCTTCCACCCTCCACGGATCGTGGTGCCGCCGCAGTAGGTCTTGCCGCTGCTGTTCGGATTGTTGAGATATTCGAGGACGCTCTTGCAGGTTTCCTGATCGCCCGGCTTGACGACGCAGATCCCGTTGTAAGCCGGATTGGTAAAGCAACAGGGCGCCGGAGCCTGTGCGGCGGCGCGTATTCCGGGAACCGAGAGCAACAGCAGGGCGACGGCAGGGAGGGCGGCCGGACAGGGACGCTCCCGAGCGCTTCGACTCTTGCGAAATGTCTCCATGGGTCGACTCCTCGATGCTACCATACGCCCTCCCGCAAGGCATCCGGGCATGGCGCGCTTTCGCCCTCGAAAGCGCAATGCCGCAGGGAGAGCACGGGTGCCATTCTATGGCTCCCGCAGTTCGAGGGCAATGACCGGCGGCACGAAATTCCGCCTGCCGGCGCGAGACCATGGGTGCACGATTATGGCCGATCTTCTGACTCCGCTGGTTTTTTCGGGAGTCAGGCTGCGCAATCGCATCGTCATGCCGCCGATGTGGTCGGGCCAGGCCACGCCGCAGGGCGACTTCGTTCCCTACGCCGCAGCCATCAAGGCGCGCGTCGCCGTGCCGGTCATGGTCACGGGCGGGATCCGCGAACCCGCGCTTGCGGACCGCATCGTGCGCGAGGGGTCGGCCGATCTCGTCGGCATCGGCCGGGCCATGCTGGAGGATCCCGACTGGGCGCGCAAGGCGATCGAGGCCCTCGCGCAAAGGTGATCTTCTTCGGCGTCGGCCCGCAAGGCCATTGCGCATCCGCATACCGGCCCGCTACTCTTTAGCGACGCAGGCGGGCCGCGGCGCGCCCGATGGGACGCGGCCGGCCGCCGGAGGATGCGCCCGACATGGAATGGTTGCGCGAGCACGTGCTCGAACGCGGGCAGGCGCGCCTGGTTTTCTGGGCTCTGGCCATAGGCGTGCTCTCCGGGTGCGCCGCCGTTGCGTTCCGCGCGGCCGCTACCGACCTGCCGTTGCTTCTCTGGCCGGGGAGCCGCAATCTGGTCGAGGCCGTGGCACTGGCTCCAACCTGGCGGCGCCTTCTGCTTCCGGCGGCCGGCGGCCTGGCGGCGGGCCTGATCTTGATGCTGGGCAAGCGCTGGTCGGGACCCGCCAAAGGGTGGGACATCCTCGAAGCTGTGGTGCTGCGCGACGGCGTTCTTCACTTCCGCCCCACGCTGGTCCATTGCGCTTCGTCGCTGGTTACGGTCTCGTCGGCGGGCGCCGTCGGGCGGGAGGGCCCGATGGTGCTGCTCGCCGCCACGGTCGCTTCCTTCACGGGGCGCCGCTTCGCTGCGGCGACCCGGCATCTGCGCACCCTGGCCGGCTGCGGCATCGCGGCCGGCATCGCGTGCGCCTACAACGCGCCCATCGGCGCCGCCCTGTTCACCACGGAAATCATTTTCGGGAGTTTTGCGCTCGAAGTTTTCGCGCCGCTGGTCTTTTCTTCGGTAGCATCAACTCTGATCGCACACGCGGTCTTCGGAAACACGCCGCTGTTTCCCGTGCCCGGCCTGGCCATGGCCGGGGTATGGGAGATTCCGGCGTATGCGGGCCTGGGTCTTCTGGGGGGAGCCGCGGCCGCTTTGTTCCTCTATGCCCTGCGCTTTTCCGCGCAACTGTTCCGGCGCAGCTCCCTCCCCCGGCCGCTGGCGATGTCGCTGGCCGGTCTGGTGCTCGGAGTCGTGGTGTTGCAGTATCCGGAGGTTGTGGGCAACGGCCGCGAGGCCATCGAGCGGCTGTTCGCCCGGAATTGGGGATTGTCTCTCGCGCTGACGCTTTTGCTGGCGAGGCTGGCCGTCACTTCGCTGATGGTGGGTTCCGGCGCGGTCGGCGGCGTCTTCACGCCGACGCTTCTCCTCGGGGCGCTGCTGGGAAACGCTTTCGGATCCGCCCTGGAGCGGGCGCTTCCAGGTCAGGTGGCCGATCCCACGGCATACGCCCTCGTCGGCATGGGTGCCCTGCTGGCCGGAACGACCCACGCGCCGCTCACGGCCGCCGTGATGTGCTTCGAGATGTCGCTCGACTACAATCTGGTCCTGCCTCTGCTGGTGGCTTCTGCCGCCGGAGCCGTCGTGGCGCGGACCATGAGCAGGGAATCGGTTTACACGGAAGCGCTGAGCAGGAAGCGCGGCGAGCTTTCGGGAGAGGGCGCGGTCGTGTGCCGGCTGACGGTGCGTGATGTGATGCGGCACGATCAGGTGACCGTCCCCGCCGAGGTTGCCCTGCCGGAGCTTCTCGATCGGTTTCTCTCATCGGGGCGCAGGAATCTTTACGTAGTCGGTGCGGGCGGCCGCCTGGCCGGAGTGATCGGAATCCAGGACGTGATGCGCGCCTTGAAGGAGCTGCGCGACCCCGCCGCGCTCACGGCCGCGGAACTGGCCAACGAGCATTTCCAGGTCGCCGTGCCCGACGAGAGACTCGATCGGGTGATGGAACGTTTCTGGGCCGCCGAGTCGGGACGGCTGCCCGTAGTGGAAGACCGGGCCTCGCGCAAGCTGATCGGAACCGTATCCCAGCGCGACATCTTGAGCCTCTGCTCGCTGGAAACCCTCCACCGCAGGTCATTGCGCGGCGCCGCGCCGTCCGAGGCGAGTGCGGGCGAAGCGGAGAGCTTGGGGATTCCCGCGGACTATGCCATCGGGGAACTGCCTGCACCGCCGAGCACCGTCGGCAGGAGCCTGGCCGATGTGCGCTTTCGCGAGCGCTACGGCCTGACCTTATTGCTCGTACGCAGGGGAGCGGGCACGGGTGGGGCGACGAGCTTCGTTCCGGACGCCGCGACGAGGTTGGCCGAAGGGGATCGACTCGTGGTGTTCGGGCGGCGCGAGCGACTCGAGGCGTTCACCGTGAGAACTTCGTAATTGGACGCCGGCGCCCGGTGATGATACAATGCATACGCGAGTCTACACGGGAAGATCCGATGGCATTGAACATACGGAATCCTGAGGCGGAGCGGCTTGCCGAGGAGCTGGCCAGGTTGACGGGAAAGACGAAAACCCAGGCGGTGGTGCAGGCGCTGCGGGACCGACTGGCCAGGCTGAGGCGCGAGCGTGCCAAGCGGCCGCTCGCCGACGAACTCGAGGAAATCGCCCGGCATTGCGCGAGTCTGCGCATCCTGGATCCAAGAAGCGCCGACGAGATTCTCGGATATGACGAGCGGGGTTTGCCGCGCTGATGGTCATCGACACTTCGGCTCTGCTTGCAATCTTCCTCGACGAAGGGGAACGGCGCGCATACAGCGAAGCCATCGCGGCGGCGGCATCGCGAGTCATGTCGGTGGCGACCTTTGTCGAAATCTCGATCGTGATCGAAGCGCGCTTCGGTGCTGAAGGTCTGCGCGACCTGGACCTGTTCATCGACCGGGCGGGAATCGAGATTGCCGACGTGGATCTCGAGCAGGGGAAGGTGGCGCGACGGGCCTTCAGCCGCTACGGTAAGGGGCGGCACCCGGCCGGTCTCAATTACGGCGACTGCTTTTCTTACGCTCTCGCGATAACGAGAGGGGAATCCCTGTTGTATAAGGGAGAGGATTTCGCCCGCACGGATGCGGTGCCGGCACTTTCGCGATGACGCGTTGCGTCAGGGCGGCGGAGGCGGCCGCCCAGGCCGCGAAAGGCAACAGCAGAAGCCGCCGGCCGATGCGCGCGGCGCGCCCCCGTCGGCGGCCGCCCCCGGGGTATCTCACTTGACCATGCTGCGGGCCGCGGTGCTCAGCTCTTCGGCCCGGTCCGTCTTCTCCCATGTGAAGAAATCGTACTCCTTGCCGTTGCGATCGCCGCGCCGGAAAGGCGCGCGGCCGAAGTGACCGTACGCGGCCGTGGGCAGGTAGATGGGCGAGAGCAGACTCAGGTAGCGGATCATTTCGCGCGGCGTCAGCGGGAAGAACTCGCGCACCAGCGCGGCCAGCCTATCGTCCGGCATGACGCCGGTGCCGAAGGTGTTGACCGACAGCTCGGTCGGGTCGGCGCGCCCGATCACGTACGCCAGGCGCACCTCGATTTCGCTGCACAGCCCTGCGGCGACGCAGTTCTTGGCGATGTGACGCGCCATGTAGGTTGCCGAGCGATCGACCTTGGTCGGATCCTTGCCCGAAAAGGCGCCGCCGCCGTGGCGCGCCCGCCCCCCGTAAGTATCCACGATGATCTTGCGTCCCGTCATGCCCGTATCGGACTGGGGGCCGCCGGTGACGAACTTGCCGGTTTCGTTGACGTAGAACTTGGTGTTGCCGTCGAGGAACTGTGCCGGCACGACCGGACGCACCACGGCTTCGATGATTTCCTGCCTGGCCTTCTCCGTCATCCGCAGACCCGATGCATCGAGTACCGTGGCATCGTGCTGCGCCGCGAGCACGACGCTGTCGACGCGCACCGGCGAGCCGTTTTCGTACTGCACGGTCACCTGCGTCTTGCCGTCCGGGCGCAGATATTTCAGGATGCCCTTCTTGCGAACTTCGGCCAGGCGCTGGGCCAGCCGGTGGGCGACGATGATGGGCATGGGCATCAGTTCCTCGGTCTCGCGGCTGGCATAGCCGAACATGACTCCCTGGTCGCCCGCGCCGCCGGCATCCACCCCCTGGGCGATATCCGGCGCCTGGTGCCCGATGGCGTTCAGGACGGCGCAACTCGGCGCGCTCAGGCCGCACTCGTCCGACAGGTAGCCGATCTCTGTCAGAAGATCGCGCACCAATTTGTTCAGATCGACCCAGGCGATCGTGGTTATCTCTCCCCCCACGAGAACCAGGCCCACGGTGACAAAGGTCTCGCAGGCCACGCGTCCGGCGGGATCCTGGCGCAGCACATCGTCCAGGACGGCGTCGGAGATCTGGTCGCAGACTTTGTCGGGATGTCCCTCGGTCACCGATTCCGAAGTAAAGCTGACTCGCATCGTACGGTTTCTCCTCTCAACCAGAAAATTGAATCCGATACAGCGGCTCGAGCGCGCGGTGCGTATTCAGGGCTACGGCATGCCGCGTCGTGCAGAGGCAGCTGCTGCAACGCTTCCCGTCCGGTACTCCGGCAATCCGGAGCGGGCCATGTACAAACGCGGCATAGTTTACCCCCGGAAGCGGGCGGCGCCAAGTGATCTGTAAGGAGCGGCCGCCGGCAGTGCGCGGCATGGGGCTGCTCATCGGCGTCGATCTCGTGCTCGACCGCAAGACCAGGGAGCGCGCCCGCGCCTTGACGGCCAAGGTGTGCTGGCGCTGCTGGGAACGAGGGCTCTTCCTGACATTTTTCAGCGGGTCGGTGCTGCGCATATGCCCGCCGCTCGTCATCACGCGCGCGCAGGCGGACAGGGCGCTGAGCATCCTCGACGACTCGCTTGCGGACGCACTGGCCGGCAGAGTGCCCGACAGCGTCCTGGAGCGCATCCAGGGCTGGTAGACGGGGCCCGTCAATCGATCGCGGCCGCGGTGCGCGCGAGGATGACGGCCGAAACGCGCGCCATCGACTGATACATCGACACGAAGCGCGCCGTTTCCGGGGCTTCCTGCCGGCGCAGGTTGAGCGCCCAGCGATAGGCGATCGGCTGGTACCAGAGCTCCGCCTCGACGCGGAAGGGTCCCGTTGCCCGGCCCAGGGCCGCTGAATAGCGGATGCGATCGCCGCCGGCGCCGAAGCTGCGATCCTCGCGCGCGCGGCCGTGGACGGCAATCTCCTCGCCGGCGGTGGTCTTGTCGAAGCCCTGCGGCAGCAGCCGGTTGTCCTTCACGTAGCGGATGCCCGTGAGCAAGCCCGTGGTCGGGCGGCCGGCGGGATCGACCATGATGGCCTCGTATACCTGCACCTTGTCGGGCGAGTCGATCTCGTCGTAGTGCGGCTCGTAGCGGTCGGCGTCGGCGTCGTTGTCGTTGCCCGCGATCGCGCCGTCCGGTGCGAAGGCCCCCGATTCGAAGAGGGTCCTGCCCTGACCGTCGCGCACCGCGAATCGGATCCACACCCTGCGCGAGGGATAGGCGCTCGGCAGCTTGTGCCCGGCGAGATTCTCGACGACGACCTCGGCCGCGAGGCGCCCGTCGGCGACGCGCAGGTTCTCGACGGCGATGCGCGCGGCTTCCCTTTCCAGGTGCTCCTGCGTCTGCACGGCGGCGGCTTCGAACTCGTTCGCCGCGGCGGCGACGCCCAGCTCGTCGCGATGGCGCATGAAGACGCGCGGCATGAAGAAATTGCCTCCCTGGAACACGTGCTTCACGAAACCGCTGCGCGGCTCGCCGAGCACCGACGAGATCGGCGTCGGCTCTTCGATGCGCGGCATATGGCAGGACTGGCAGCTGCGGCTGCGGGCGTAGGCGCTGTGGCGCCACTCCAGGTAGGGAACCTGCTCCGGCAGCTCGCCGATCGCCTCGCCCCGGGGGCCGAGCGTGTGGGTGATCAGCGTGTGGCAGGTCGCGCACACCTCCGAGGATGCGAGGTGATCGGCTTTCACGGGCTGGAATCCGGAGGCCGAGCGCATGATCGTGCGGTGGCCTTGGTCGACCTCGAAGGGGCCGAAGATCTCGCGCAGATCGAGCGGCGCGCGCGCGTCGATGACGAATCCCGCGGTGAAACTCGACCGTTCGCCGAGACCGTCGGGCCGGATCTGATGGCACACCGTGCAGGAAACGCCGTCGGCTGCGAGGCGATGCGCGCGCTCCTGTCCGGCGCCGATGGGGAGATGGGCGAACACTTCTCCCCGGCGCCCCGCGCTCTTGGCCTCGAAGCGCGGCATCGGCATGTGGCAGGCGGCGCACTCGTGCTCGATCGCGGCGCGCGCCGTGGGGTGATCGAGAACTTCGCGCCGCACGGCCGCCTGCCAGTACGGGTCGCGGGCGGAGTTGGCCATCATGGTCGTGCGCCATGCCACGCCTATGGAGACGTCTTCGCCCGCGGAGGTGACCAGCCCGTTGTGGCAGGCCATGCACTGGTCCGAGGTCGCGAAGAGTTGCGGCGCGGGCGCTCGGGCCGCCTGTGCGGGATCGCCGGACGGAAACAGCAGCAGAAGAGAGAGCCAGAGTTGCAGTGTCGGTACCATGGCGCCTACCATCCTTGGAAGAAACCGCCGTCGAACCAGTCCCAGAGCAGATAGAACAGGATCTGCGTAGCGCGCGCCCCGCGGTCGGTGAGGGGCAGGCGGACACCCAGGTTCACCCGGACGTGCTGCCGGCTGCTGAGCGTGACCTGCATCTGCGGCACCACGTCCCACTGGTTCTTTTCGTCCGCGACGAGTTCGCGCGCCCCCAGGAGCTCGAGCATGGGGGACCACTGGCGGCCGAAGCCGCGCGCGGACGCGAAGCTCCTGCCCAGGGTGAAGCGCCAGAAGCCTTCGCGCTGCGCCCGTTCCGTGTCGGTCGGGAACTCCACACCGGCCTGCGACTGGAAAAAGAACTCGGAGGGTAGCACCTGGCCGAAGGAGACGAAGGGCTCGAGAATCGCAGTGCCTTTACCGAAGCCTTTCTCGGAATCTCCGGTCGGGAGCACGATCTCGCCGGTGAGGCTGAAAATGGAACGGGCGTTGTGAAAGAGCGCGCGCTTGGCGCCGACGGCGATATCGCCCAGCCCGCCCAGCCAGGCGCCGGCACCGACAAGCGGCGCGCCCGCCGATTCGTTCTTGCGCCAGCCGAAGGGGGCCGTCAATTCGAACTGGTTGCGCGCGCCGAAGCGTTTCTCGTAGATGATCCTGTTCGAGACGGCGCCCGGCCCCTCGGCGGAGACCGCCGTGCTGTATACGGCCTCGTCCTCGGGGAAGGCCTTTTCGGTCACCAGCGGGCGCGGCAGATTCAGCTCTCCCGGCGGCCAGTGCCGGTCCGTGCAGAACGAGCGGACGTGGGCCACGGCCAGCTCGAGTTCGTCGGGTGCGAGCGCGTCCCCGAAGGCGGGCATGAGCCTCGAGAAACCGCGCACGGGGCCGCCCTGATGGGCGATGGCGAACCAGTCGGCCTTCTGCTCGCGGGAGGTGAAGTTGCAATCGGTGAAATCCGGCAGCGGCTGGTCGAATCCCACGTGCTCCCGGGACGCGCCGCGGCCGTCGGCCCCGTGGCAGGTGGAGCAGGCGGCGGCGTAAAGTTCCTTTCCCGATTTCCGTGGTGCACCTTGCCCGTCGGGCCTCCGTGCCGCCGCATAGCCCGCGCAGGCGATCGCCAGGGAAGCGGCGAGCGCCGGGGCACAGCGTGCAAAGCGTTTCGACATGAGCATCTCTCCCGGTCCTTGCACATCGGCTGCAGGGCGCGCCACCCGGGTCGCGCGCCGGCCGCCGCAGCGGGGGAAATGGTAACACACGCGCGGAAGTCAGGCTATGCGCGGCCGACCATTGTCGTGCATGCGGCATTCGGGGGATCTGGATGACCGAGGCATGCTCTGCTAGAATTTCGTCGAACTTTCGGGTGAAACAGTGGCGGGTACGAACCTGCAGCAGGAACGCAAGCACAGGATCATCGTCCTGAGTCTGGTATTGGCGGCCGCCGCGTGCGGCCTGCAAATGGGCGCGCCGCGGCCGGAAACGAAAGAGGCGGCAGGGAAGGCCATGGGGGAAGAGAAAGACGGCGGGCGGTTGAAATCGGCGACTTTCGCGGCGGGTTGCTTCTGGTGTGTCGAGGCGGTCTTCGAGCGTCTCGCGGGCGTCGAGGACGTGGTTTCGGGATACTGCGGCGGGCATGTCGACAATCCGACCTACGAGCAGGTGTGCACGGGGACGACGGGGCACGCCGAAGCCTGCCGCATCACGTACGATCCTGGGAAGATCTCATACGAGGAACTGCTGGAAGTCTTCTGGAAGACGCACGATCCCACGACGAAGGACCGCCAGGGGAACGACGTCGGACCGCAGTACCGCTCGGTGATTTTCTATCACGACGAGGAGCAGAGGAAGCTGGCGCAGGCCTACAAGGCCCGGCTCGAGGCCGAGCGCATCTGGGACCGGCCGATCGTGACGGAGATCGTGCCGGCCGGGCGCTTCTGGCCGGCCGAGGACTATCACCAGGACTATTACGCCCGCAATCCCGACAGGGGATACTGCTCCCTGGTCATCACCCCCAAGATCGAGAAGTTCCGGAAAATCTTCCGCGACAAGCTCAAGAAATGAGGCCGGGGCCCCGCCGCATCGCCCGCGGGGGCGCTTCAGCGCCGGCCGACGGCGGCGCGCACCTCTTCCAGCATGCCCGCCGATCCGAGCACGCGGCTCTTGTGCTCGATCATGGCCGCGTATTCGTCCATGAAGATCTTGCCGGGATCGCGCAGGTCGAATTTCTCGCAGTGGTCGCGGAAGAACTCGCGGTGCACGCGCGTCCACACCAGGCGGCCGTCGGTGTCGATGTTGACCTTGCACACGCCCATGCGCGCGGCCGGCAGGAAGTCTTCTTCGGGCACGCCGCTGGTTTCCTTCATGCAGCCGCCGGCGGCGTTGATGCGGTCGACCTCGGACTTGGGTACGCTCGAGCTCCCGTGCATGACCATGGGGAAGCCGGGCAGCCTTTTCTGGATCTGCTCGATGACCTCGAAATGCAATCCGAGCTTCTTGCCCGGCTCGGCCTTGAACTTGTAAGCGCCGTGGCTGGTGCCGATGGCTACCGCCAGCGAGTCGCAGCCCGTCTTCTCGACGAACAGCTTGGCCTCGTCGGGATCGGTCAGGCACACGCTGCCCGCGATATCCTCCTCGACGCCGCCGAGCATCCCGAGCTCGGCTTCGACGGAGATCCCGCGGCTGTGGGCCTTTTCGACGACGCGGCGCGTGATCTCGACGTTCTTGTCGAAGGGCTCGTGGCTGGCATCGATCATGACGGAGCTGTAGAAGCCCGATTCGATGCAATCGTAGCAGGTGGCCTCGTCGCCGTGATCGAGATGGACCGCGAAAACGGCTTCGGGATAGATCTCGTCGGCCGCGCGGATGACGGCTTCCAGGAAGCGCTTGTCCGTGTATTTGCGCGCCCCGCGGGAGATCTGGATGATGAAGGGCGCCCGGCTCTTCATGTGGCCGCGGAACAGGCCGACGGCCTGTTCCAGATTGTTGATGTTGTAGGCGCCGATGGCGAATCTCCCGTACGCGACCGGGAACATCTGGGCTGTGGTGACGATCATGGCGTCATTTCCTCCGTTGATTTTTTCGGCTCGTTCCGCCCCGGCGACTCTGGGGCCGTGCCCGCCCGGCCGGTCAGACTTTTTCGAGCGCCTCCTTGACCCTTTCGGGGGTCATGGGGAAGCGGCAGAGGCGGGCGCCGGTGGCGTCGAAGATCGCGTTGGCGATCGCGCCGCCGACCGGGACGATCGCCGGTTCGCCTCCGCCCTTCGGGGGCAGCTCGTCGTTCTTGACCAGCACGGTTTCGATCTCGGGCAGCCAGGAAAAGCGCGGCACTTCGTAGCTGTCGAAGTTCCTGGTGAAGATCTGCCCTCCCTGGAAGCTGATGTCCTCGGCCAGGCTGTAGCCGAGCCCCATCATGAGGCAGCCTTCCATCTGCATGACGGCGCCTTCGGGATTGATCACGATGCCCATGTCCTGAGCGGCGACAAGGCGCCGGACGCGCACGCTCCCGCTTGTCTTGTCCACGGTGACCGCTGCGATTACGGCGACATAAGTTTCCGAGTCGATGCCGCAGGCGATGCCGCAGCCGCGGCCGCTGGGTGCCGGAGCCGGCTTCCAGCCGAAGCGCTCGGCGGCCGCCTGCAGGACGCTGCGCATGCGCTTGTCGGAGGTGTTCTTCAGGCGGAATTCCAGGGGGTCGATCTTCGCCTTGGCCGCCATGATGTCGATGTGGGACTCGCGCGCGAAGACATTGACCGGGGCTCCCGGGGCGCGCCACGGCCCTGTGGCGAACGGGTGCGGGCTGGGCCCGCCGCCCATTCCCTGGCCGTAGACCCGGATGATGTTGTGCGGCACGTCGTAGAACTGCTCGGCGGCGCGCGATCCGGCGGCATAGACGGAATAGTCCCACAGGCAGATCCGGCCGGCGCCGTCGATGCCCGACTTGATCCGGACGACCGCAGCCGGGCGGTAGGTGTCGTAGAAGAACTCCTCGGCGCGGCTGTAGGCGACCTGGACGGGCCTGCCGGTGATGCGCGCCAGCCGGGCGGCCTCGATCGCCTGCGGCGCCGGGTTCTTGCCGCCGAAGCCGCCGCCGACGTACGGGGTGATCACCCGCACGCTCTCGAGCGGCATGCCGAGAGCATTGGCAATCTGCTGGCGGTTGGGGAAGGGTGACTGCGTCGAGATCCAGACCGTCATCCTGCCCCCTTCGAGGTGCGCCAGGGCCGTATGGGTTTCGATGGGGGCATGGGCGCCGTAGGCCGTGACGTATCGGCCCTCGAAGAGCGCCGCGGCGGCCTTTTCGCCCTCGGCGAGATTGCCCCGGGGATCCATCTCGGAGGCCTTGGGAAAGCCGCGCACGAGGTGGTCGAAGATGGTCTCGTTGTCGACCTCGGGCTTGGGGACCTGGAACTCGGCCCGGATCCTGGCCAGGGCCTGTTCGGCGACCTCGGGGTCTTCGTGCAGCGCGGCGATCATGCCGTCCTGGTTGACGATGGTGACGCCGGGGATCTTGGCGGCCTCCGACGTGTCGGCGCTCTTGAGGGTCGCGCCGTGCGCCGGGGGGCGCAGGATCCGGGCATAGAGCATTCCCGGCAGGCGCAGGTCGCCGGCGTATTTCGCGCGCCCGGTCACTTTCTCGCGCGCGTCCAGGCGCTTGATGGACTTGCCCATGACGGCGAATTCGGAAACGGACTTGGTGACGGCCTTGCCTTCCAGCTTGCGCGTGATCTTCCGGCCGCGGGCGAGCTGGCCGTAGCTCACGCGGGTTTTCTTGTCCGTGGTGACGAAGACCGTGGCGTTCTCGACGCTCAGTTTTTCCTTGGGGACTCTGAGCTGCTCGGCGGCCAGTTCGAGGAGCACCGCCCTGGCTTCGGCGGCCGCCGCGCGCAGCGCGGGGCCGAAGAAGCGCGTGGTCATCGAGCCGTAGGTGCCGGGATCGTAGGGGCACTGGTCGGTGTCGCCCATGATCATGTGGATCGATTCGATCGCCACTCCCAGCTCGTCGGCGGCTTCCTGGGCGAGCGAGGTCATGACGCCCTGGCCCATCTCGATCTTTCCGGTGAAGACGGTCACTTTGCCGTCCTCGGCGATTCTGAGGTAGGCGTTGAGATCGGACGGATAGCTCGGGCCGCGGCCCTGGGCCGGCAGTCCCCAGGCATCGATGTCGAAGAGAACGATGATCCCCCCGCCCAGGAGCTTGATGAAATCGCGCCGGTCGAGCGCGTGCGCCGCGGCATGGTCTGGCGATCCGGTTTCTGTGAGTCTGCGGTCGTCCATGGTATCCCTCACTTCCTGGCTGCGCTCTCGACGGCCTGGACGATGCGCTTGTGGGCCGCGCAGCGGCACAGGTTGTCGTCCATGGCCTGGATGATCTGTTCCCGGGTGGGCCTGGGGTTTTTCAGCAGCAGGGCGTAGGCGTTCATGATCATGCCCGGGGTGCAGAAGCCGCATTGGAGCGCGCCGTGCTCGATGAATTTCTCCTGCAGCGGGTGCAGCCTGCCGTTCTGCTCCAGTCCTTCGATGGTGACGACGTCCTTGCCGTGGACTTCCCGGACGGGGAGCTGGCAGGAGCGCACGGCTTCTTTGTTGAGGACGACGGTGCAGGCGCCGCACAGGCTTTCGCCGCAGCCGTACTTGGTTCCGGTGAGTCCGAGGTCGGTGCGCAGCACCCAGAGCAGCTTGCGCTCGCCTTCGACTTCGAGGCTCACGGGTTTGCCGTTGAGTCGGAACTTGACGGTTTCTTTCATCGCCTTCTCTCGCCGAGTGGATGTAATGCCCGATCATTGTATCAGACCGCACTCGGAGAGCAACAGCAGGAAGGAGGAAGGCCTCGGCCGGGCGCGAGCCGCCGGCTCCTTGACACGCCGTAGCAGGAGCCCTAACATTTGCGGCGACGGTGCGCGTCGCAGGCTCGGGGCGATGCGTGCATGTCGGAACAAGGTGGGATGGCCGCGCGGCCACCGATTCCGCCGCGGCGGCGCAATCCGGAACCATAACCAACAACGCTGTGGTCGCAGTGCTCGGGAGGGTGTGCCTCTGCTAAAAGGGCAATCCCTCGCTGCGGCCCGAATCGGAGAGATGGGTGCAGCCGATCGGCGGAGGATGCGACGACCGAATGGGGGTGGCAGGCCCGGCCGTCATGCGAGAGGGGGGCTTTGCCCTCACACCGGCAGACCGTGAATACCTTCGCCGGATAGGCAAGCCGGAGGTGCAGTTGCAACGCGAACTGGCGCGGCTGAAAAGCGGCGTGCGCCCGATCCGGTTGCTTCGCCCCTGTGCGCCCGGGGACGGCATCCGGCGGGTGGAACCGGCCCGTGCCGGAAGCCTGGCTGTGCTTTTCGAGCGCGAAGCGGCGCGCGGCAGGGCGACGAAATTCGTCGCGGCTTCGGGCGCCGGCAGCCGAATGTTCCGGGCTCACCTTGCGTATCGCGGCATCGCGGATCTCGAGCGGCGACTGCCCGCCGATGCTGCAAAAGGAAGCGGCGCCGCGGCGGAGTTGCTCGCATTTTTCGAGCACCTGCACGATTTCCCTTTTGTCCGGCAGCTCGAGGAAGTCTTGGCGCGCCGCGATCTCAGGCTGGACGAACTGGTGGCGCGCAGGGCTCTCGATTCGCTTCTCGAGGCGATACTCGAGGACTGGGGGCTCGGATATGCGGACATGCCGAAGGGGATGATCCCATTCCATCACTATCCCGGCGGCGCTCGCAGTGCGTTCGAAGAGCATTTGCTGGAAGCGGCGGGATACCTCCGCGATCGCAGCGGCCGGATCCGGGTGCACTTCACCGTGCGGCCGCGCGATGCCGAAAGGGTTCGGAACCATCTCGAGGGGGCCGTTCGGCGCCACCGGGATCCGGACAACCGTTATCTGGTATCCCTTTCGCTGCAGGACGCTGCCAGCGACACCCCCGCGCTCGACGAGGCCGGCCTGCCCGCGCGCAGGGACGGGGCGCCTGTGCTGCTTCGCCCTGCCGGCCACGGGGCCCTGCTCGGGAACCTGCAGGCGATCGACGGCGACATCGTCTTCGTCCGTACGATCGACAACGTATTGCCCGAGCGCGCGTGGGCGGCGCTGTCATTCCACCGCAAGGTGCTGGCCGGGCTCCTGATCGAGACCTGCGAGGAGATCTCCCATGCGTTGGCCCGTCTCGAGCGGGGAGCGTCGGATGTGGAGCTTCGCGAGATCGAGCGCTGGGCCGGGTCGGAACTTAGCCTGCGCTGGCCGGCCTCGATGGCGGAACTGTCGCCAGACCTGCGTGCCCGCCATCTGCGCGACAGACTCGACCGTCCTCTGCGGGTGTGTGCCGTGGTGGGCGATTTGGGTGAAACGGGCGGCAAGCCTTTCTGGGCCGTCGACGCCCAAGGGCTCGAAAGCCTGCAGATCGTCGAGGCCGGTCAGGTGGACATGAACTCCGCGACGCAGCGGTCACTGTGGGATTCCGCGGAGTATTTCAATCCCGCCGACCTGGTTTGCTCGCTGCGCGACCGCCGCGGAAAGCCCTTCGATCTCTCCGCCTTCAGCGACCCTGAGGCGCTCATCGTCGCCGAGAAATATTGGGACGGACGCCGGATCAAAGTACTCGAGCTGCCGGGTCTGTGGAACGGAGCCATGGCTCGGTGGAATACGGTGTTTGTCGAGATGCCCCGGGAGATCGTGTCTCCCGTCAAGAGCGTGCTCGACCTCTTGAAAGCGGCGCACCGGCCTGGAGCTGCGCCGCGCGGGGCCTGCCAGATCGATTGAAGGAGGTGACTTGCTGTGGAAGCACGGGAAGGAAACATTCGCTGGCATCAGCCATCCGTGACCGTCGAAGACCGCCGGGATCAATACGACTATCGGAGCTGCGTGATCTGGTTTACCGGGTTGCCCGCATCCGGCAAGTCGACGCTCGCCAATGCGTTGTGCCGCGAGCTGCATGCGCGCAGGATAATGAGCTACGTTCTGGACGGGGACAACATACGCCACGGACTCAACAGCGACCTTGGTTTCGGGCCGGAAGACAGAAAGGAAAACATTCGCAGGATCGGCGAGGTGACCAAACTGTTCGTCGACGCCGGTCTGATCGTCTTGACGGCGTTCATTTCCCCGTACCGATCGGACCGCCTGCGCGTGCGCCGCATGCTGCCCGAGGGCGACTTCATCGAGGTTTTTGTCAAGTGCGACCTGGCGGCGTGCGAACGGCGCGACCCCAAGGGGATGTATGAGAAAGCCAGGAAGGGCCTGATCCGCGAATATACCGGCATTTCCGCCCCCTACGAGCATCCCGAAGATCCGGAGATCGTACTGGAGACTTCGGTGCTTTCCGTCGAAGAATGCCTCGACCGCCTGATGGACTACTTGATCGACAACGGTTACGTCCAGCCGAGTCGGTCGCAGCCGGAGTCCGGAAATGGACGCTGAGGTCGGCTGGACGGCGGCGCAGACGCGCCGCTTGCTGGGATGCGCGCTCGCGGCCAGCTTGGCCGCGGGTGAGGAGGTGTTGCGGATATATCGCCGCGGCTTCTCCGTGGGATACAAGGAGGATCGGTCCCCGCTCACCGAGGCGGATGTCAGTGCGCATCGCATCCTCAAATCCCGCCTGGCAGCGGGCGCGGGTGCCGACTGCCGTTTCCCCTTCCTGAGCGAAGAAGGAGCGAACGTGCCCTTTGCGGAGCGGAGGGCATGGCCGGCATACTGGTTGGTGGACCCGCTCGACGGCACGCGGGAGTTTATCGAGAGCAACGGCGAGTTCAGCATCAACGTCGCCTTGATAGTCGGCGCGCGGCCGATGCTCGGCGTGGTCCACATGCCCGCCAGGGGAGATGTGTATTTCGCCGCTCGGCTCTTCGGGGCCTTTCATCTGCGCTCGATCGAGGCCGCCGGGGCCGTCGCCGGCGACGACCCGAGCGGCGCGGAACTGCTGGCGAGGGTTTTGGCCGATGCTGAGCCGCTGCCGGCCATGCAGCCGGCAGCCGCAAGCACCCGCTTCAGGGTCGTATCCAGCAGGCACCATCGCGTTGCTCACCGGGAGGAGCGCTTCCTGTCGCTCCTGCGAGCCAGATTCTCCGGCGTGGATCTGGTCGCCGCAGGAGGCGCGCTCAAGTTCTGCCTGCTTGCCGAAGGGTCGGCCGAGGTTTACCCGAGATTCGGGCCGACCATGGAGTGGGATACGGCCGCTGGCCAGTGCGTTTTGGAAGTGGCCGGCGGTCAGGTCGCCGATACCGCCACCGGGGCTTCTTTACGTTACAACAAGGAGAGCCTGCGCAACGGGGCCTTTCTGGCGCTTGCCGGACGCGGCGGAGCGCCTGCCGCCGACCCGGGATTCGTCCTCGGGGCGATGCGGCGGGCCTGATCCCGAAGGGGTTCGCGTAGCCGACCGCGGCGTCAGTTCGGGCCTGCGAGGATGCGCAGGTTCTGGGGCGGCTGCGGCCTTTGCGCGCCGCTGCCGTAATCCCCGATCCGGACGGCGACGTCCGCAACGAGATCGGCCACTGTGAGCGTGAGGTTGCCGTTTGCATCGGCCTGGAGGGTTTCGGTGCGGCCGGGAGCGCCGGCGGCGGTATCCCACCATTCGACCCGATAGTTTGTCCCGGGGCGGAAGCCCGTCAGGGAGATCCGACCACCGGCAGCCGGGTGCCCCGTGCCGGCCACGACCTTGCGCCAGGTGTGCTCCGTGTTATGGATCCATAGGTGGGCTCGCCCCAGGACCGTGTCCTTCTGGCCCCAGGCGCGCAGGAGCGTTCCCGCCACTGTCGGAGCGGCATCGGTGTAATTGCCGTTGTTCAGCGGGATGTCCTTGATGAAGTTGTAGTAGCTGCGGAAACGCGGGCGCAGGTCGACGCCGTCGCCCTGGCGCCCGTAGATATGAACGGTTTCGTACCAGTAAGACTCCATCAGGCCGCCCGGATTGATCCCGCTCCAGATGAACTGATGCAGCCACAGACCTTCGCGGTCCGCGAGCAGCTGCAGGTCCGGATTATCCGTGCTTCCGGCCACGAAGCCCGTCTCGCCGCGAATAACCGGCTTGCCGGCGCCCAGCGATTGCCGGGCGCCGACGAGCATGCTCAGATCGCGGCTGGCTGCCGCGGTATCCGCATAGCTGGTCCCGTCGCCGACCGGAACGGTGTTGCCGTCGACTCGCAGGCCGTAAGCGGCGTCGCGCGGGACGTAAAGATGCACGTCGGCGAAATCGACATCGGGGTATGCCGGATTGGCCCAGAAGTCGCGGCGCGGAAACGAATGCCATGTCGAGGTCGATACCATGTGGCGATTGGCCGTGAACTGGTGCATGTACTTGCCGAACTCGTCGGCAAGGGCGAAATGGCGTCCGTTGGCCGGGTCTCCCTCGTTGAGAAGTTCCCAGGAGTGGATGTTGGCCGAGTATCCCCAGCGCGCCTGAAGGTACCGCCACCAGGCCCGCTGCAGCCAGCGCACCTTGGTGATCCGTCGGCCGTCGCCGTAGAAATAATCGTTGCCCCCGCCGTCCGCGGCGGTGTTGCCGGCGTAGTCGATCCGGTTCAGGATGCGGTCGTTCTTTTCCATGACGACCGGGCGCAGGTAGACGCCGTGCTCCCGGGCCAGTGCGAGGAGTTTGTCGAAGGCGTAGGAGTTCCGCTGTTCGAAGTACAGGTGGTGGGCCATCCACGGTTTCGAAACGATGTTGGGACCGTAGTTCCCGCCGCCCAGGACTTCTTCGATCCAGACGTGGTCGACGAAGGCTTCTCCCTGAGCCATGTTCTCCATGACAAGAAAGAAGTTGGGCAGGAAGTCGGCATTCCCCGTCTGGAGCGAACCTTCCAGGATTTCCCAGCCTGCAGTATTGCGCGCCTGGTGCGGGGTAACGGCGATGCCCGTGCCGGCAGCGTAGCAGCGCTGCGCGGCGTCGTCGGACCACAGCCAGCCGCCGATCTTGGCCACGAACCCATGAGGTTGTGCGGGGTCGATGGGCGTGCCCATGTTTCTCGTCTTGTAGCGGATGCGCACGCGATATACGGTATTGCGCTTGACGGCGGGCGGTGCTTTCCACAGGCCGATGAACATGCAACGGAAGCGGTTTGCACTCACCAGCATGGATACATCGCTTCCCGGGTATGCCTCCGCGAACGTTATTCCGTTGGCCGGCAGGTAGGCGCCGTGTTCGGCGGGATCCTGCGAGTTCCAGGGCGTCCATTCGCTGCCGAAAATGCCCCACTGCGACAGCCATATCCGGATCAGCTGGATGCCGTTGGCGGCCAGCGCCTGGAAGTTGGCACGATTGTCGAGAACGGGGCTGCGCCATGAGACATGATCGTAATTCATGTTGTAGCCGAGCGCGGGGAAATAGGTTCCATCCTCGAACTCGAAATACCGCACGTCCCGGGGGCTCACCCTGAGGAATCCCTTGTTCGTCGAAGGTGAGACGACGAAGGAAACGGCGTTTGAAGCCGAAGACCCGCCGGCATCCTCCGCCGTCAGGCGATAGTGCCAGTGACCGGGAAAGGGCGGAGAGAAGCGTACTTTCCAGACGAAGCGCCCCGTGGGGTAATACCATTCGCGGTTGCCGCGCACCTCATCCGAAAACTCCTGGTACAGGAACGCCGGCTGCGTATAGACCGTCCGCCAATCGTCCGGAGTGAAGTGACCGTTGACGCTGATCCCCATGCCTGGTGCGATGCCTGGGGGTGGAGCGGGATCGTACGGCATCTGGGGATTCGGCGCCACGCTGCCTTCGACCTGAAAGTCGATCTCCAGCTTCTCGTATTTGGGGATGGTGAAGCCCGGATAGGACGAACGATTGTCGGTGACCTGGGTAATGCGCAGGCCGGTTTGGGCCGCGGCCGCGGCGGCGAAAATGGCGATCCAGGCTGGTACTCCGAAAATCCGGAAACGTTCGTGCCGGGCGCATCCGGGGCGGGGAGGTACACCTGAATGAATGCCCATCGCGCCCGAACCGTCATCACCGACCATCGCCCCACCTTTCCGTCCCGGGGTCCATGCACGCTGAACCCGGCCGCTCAGGATGATAGTCCTGGATGCGGCCACCCGGAGTGTTCTGCGTCACAGAAGATTCCCCCGCATTGCGCCGGCGTCGCCGTCGAGCGTAGGCAATCGTGTCACCCGAGCCCGGGGGTTGCGCCCTTGCAGCCGGGAAAGCCTCTTGACAGCTTTCGCGGGAACAGGTAGCTTTCGGGCAACCCCTGAACAATTATGGATGATTTACGGTGGGAGCTCAACGTCGGAACGTGGGTGTGCGGTGAAGGCATGTCAGCTTTTGCGCGTCGGATGAGTCGTTCGGAACGCGGGCGGGCCCGGCGATCCGGGTGCGCTGTCTGCAATGCGGGCGCGTAGGGTGCATGCGTTTTCGCGCGATGGGTTGCGGGTGAGTAAGGGTGGGACGCACCCCGGCATGGATGCTGCGCCGGTTCTGTGCTGAACGGGCGCCGCGGGTGCGAACGTCCCCGGAAATCGAACTGGAGCGTAGGATCGCGCCTCTCGAGGGACGCCGGGTGTCCGGCGAGGCGGGGCGGGTCCGAGGACGAGGTATACGACCGTGAGCGCATCGACCTTGCGGGATATTGACGAGGCGGCCGGCGCTTGTGTCGCGGCTGCCCCGCCCGCGGGCGGCGGCGCCGGAGGTGCCGGTCGCGGGCGCGCGGCCAGTCAGGCCGCGCCGCCGACGGTGGTCATCGGCGAAGGAGCCTCGCGCGGGTTCGGCTTCCGGGAGATCTGGGAGTATCGCGAGCTGCTCTGGTTTTTGACGTGGCGCGAAATCCAGGGGGTGTATCGACAGACGGCCCTGGGAATGACATGGGTTTTCCTGCGACCGCTGCTGAACGTGCTCGTCCTCTCCGTGGTTTTCGGCAAGATCGTGCGCGTGCCATCGGAGGGCATGCCCTATCCGTTGTTCGCCCTGGTGGCGCTGCTTCCATGGAGCTATTTCTCCGGAGCGGCCGCGCGCGGCGCGCGCAGCCTGGTCGACAACATGCACCTGATATCCAAGGTCTATTTCCCGCGCATCGTGATTCCGCTGGCGGGGACGGTATCGGGACTGGTCGATTTTGCCGCTTCCTTCCTGGTCTTGCTCGCGGCCATGCAGTTCTATCGCATGCCGGCGCGCATCGAGATGCTCTGGCTGCCCCTGTTCCTCGCCATCGCGTTCTGCCTGGCTCTGGCAATCGGTCTTTGGCTGGCGACGCTTTCGGTGAAGTACCGCGACGTATCGTTTGCCGTGACTTTCGTGCTGCAGGCTTTGATGTACGCGTCGCCCGTGATCTATCCGGCCGCCATGGTGCCCGAGCGCTGGCAGTTTCTCTACAGCTTGAATCCCATGGTCGGCGTGATCCAGGGTTTCCGCTGGATGCTTCTCGGCCAGAATGCGCCCGGGGGAGCTGCGTTCGCCGCATCGCTTGCGCTGTGTCTGGCCGCGCTGGCAGGGGGTGCCTACGTGTTTCGCCGAACCGAAAGGTCGGTAGTGGATCTTCTATGAGCGACATCGCCATTCGGGTCCAGGGCCTGGGGAAGCGCTACCGGATCGGGCGGGCGCGCCGCGAGGCGCGCAACCACCCTTCCTTTTTCCGCCGGGCGCTGTCGCCGTTCAGGTACCTGGTGGAGGCGATGAGACGCCCGAGGCCCGACGAGATCCTGTGGGCGATCCGCGACGTGTCCTTCGAGATCGAGCGCGGCGCGGTCGTGGGTATCATCGGGCGCAACGGGGCGGGCAAGAGCACGCTGCTCCGGTTGCTTTCCCGCATTACGGAACCGACCTGCGGGCGTGCCCTGGTGCGCGGGCGGGTCGGCTCGCTGCTCGAAGTCGGCACCGGCTTCCATCCCGAACTGACCGGCCGGGAGAACATCTTTCTCAGCGGCGCGATTCTCGGCATGCGGCGGAAGGAAATCGCGCGCAAGTTCGACGAGATCGTCGCCTTTGCCGGCGTCGAGAAATTTCTGGAGACCCCCGTGAAGCGCTATTCCAGCGGGATGTACGTGCGCCTGGCATTTGCGGTCGCGGCCCACCTCGAGCCCGAGGTGCTTCTGGTCGACGAGGTGCTGGCCGTGGGTGACGCGGCGTTCCAGAAGAAGTGCCTGGGGCGAATGACCGACGTGGCATCGGAGGGGCGCACGGTCCTGTTCGTGAGCCACAACATGATCGCGGTTCAGAACCTGTGCGCACGCGTCCTGTGGCTCCATGAGGGCCGCCTCCATGCCGACGGCCCCGCCGCGGACGTGCTCAACCGCTATCTTGCCGCCGCGTTTTGCGCCCGGCGGGAGCAACACTGGCCGGATCCGCAAGGCGCGCCGGGAAACGACATCGTACGCCTGCGCCGGGTCTGCATCAGGCCGGAAGGCGGGACACCGGCCGATCCGCTCTCCACGTCGGTGCCCCTGATCGTGGAAGTGGAATTCTGGAACCTGCGGGCCGGCGCCAGGCTTCACCTCTGCCTCCATGTGCTCACCGAACAACAAGCCGTGGCATTCACTACCGGCTCCAATGAGAGCGATGCCTTGACACGCGACAATCCCTTGCCGGAGGGCCTTTACCGCAGTTCGTGCCGCATACCGGCAGACCTGCTGAATTCCGGCGTCCATCGGATCGTGCTGCTCTTTCTGATCAACGGCCTGAAGATCGTGTTTCGCCACGAGGAGGCATTGTTGTTCGAGGTGCTGGAAACCGGCGGGCGTCCCGGCGCATGGTACGGAAAGGAGCCGGGCGCCGTTCACCCGAAACTCGAGTGGGAGACACTCCCGTTGATCGGCGGGACGGCCGCATCCGCGTGAGGATTCGTCTTGAAGCCTCCCCTTGTCAGCGTGCTGATGACCGTGCTCGACGGCCTCCCGTTCGTCGGCGAGGCCATTGCCAGCATTCTGGATCAGACCTTCGAGGAATTCGAGCTCATCATCGTCGATGACGGATCGCAGGACGGCACATGGGACGAGGTTGTCGCCTGGCTCGCCAAGGACGCGCGCGTCGTGGCCCGGCGCAATCCTGAGACCCTGGGCACGAGCCGGGCTCTCAACCAGGCGCTGGCGCTGGCGCGCGGCGAGTTCATCACGCGCCAGGACGCCGACGACCGCTCGGTGCCGGAACGGCTCGCCCTGCAAGTAGGCTTCCTCCGGGTCCATCCCGAAGTGGGAGCACTGGCGACGGCCGTGGTCATGATGGATGGCAAGGGCAACTCGCAGGGGGTGTGGAAGAGCCCCGAGCGCAACGATGAGATCCAGCAGCAGCTGCTGGACCGGATGTGCCTTTGCGGCCCCACGCTGATGATCCGCAGGCAGGCGCTGCAGCAGGCGGGATTCCGTTTCGACGAAGAACTCAGCTACAGCGAAGATTACGATCTGTGTCTGCGGCTCGCGGAAGTGGCCGAGCTGGCAAGCCTGGGCGAGCCTCTCTACTTGTACCGCCAGCATGCGGGCTCGGTAAGCCGGGGGAAACGCCCGCTCCAGATGTTGCGCAAAGCGATCGGTCTCGAGCGCGCTTTGCGCCGGCGCTTCGCACAGCATCCCCCGAAGCCGCTGGCGCGCGTGCTGGCGCGCGATTACTTCCGCGCCGCCGTGCTCGCATTCGCCTCGGGGGATCGCGCAGCCGCGATGGATTGCCGCGCGCGGGCGCTGCACTGGGATCCTGCGTTCTTCGACCGTGGCGACCTGGTCGGCGAGGTGGTGGAGCGTTACATGCCGCGCGGCGATGCGGCCTCGGCGCTTCGATTCGTGGAGAGGCTTTTTGCCGATCTCCTGCCTCCATCGCCGGCCTGCAGCACGCTGAAGAAGACGATCGCGGCGCGGTGGGATCCCGCAAGGATTGCGGCCGGGCCGGCACGCGCTGCGGAGTCCGGCAGAGGGCGGAATCTCTGGAACAGGATGGCCGGCGACGGGCGTTGGTTGCAGAGGCTGGGTGCGTGGCCGAGCCGTCTGAGGCTGGGAGTGCGGGATTGGGGCGCGGCGCGCGCGCCGCGGCGCGATGCCGGAAAGGGCTCTTGACAGATACGGCGCCATCGGGCAACCTTTGGCCAGCGTTCATTGCACTATTTCCGATTACGCATGAAAGACGTCGATAGGCGGATGCTGGAAACGGGTTGTATTGCAGAGGCGAGAACAAGATCGTGCGCAAGCGGGTTGTCCTAGCTCGGAACGATTTTCAGTACGCTCTGCCGGTATCGGTGCAGCTCCGTCGTGCCTGCGGTGCGGGCCATGGGAAGGCTCCATGTCACCGGCAAGTGGTGGGTAGATGAGGGAACAGCGTGCCGAGAGACCCCTCTCGGCCCGATCGCCGCTGAACGGGTGCAACCGGCGATAGGGCTGCGGCACGAAGATCCCTACCGGTAAAGTCGAGATCCGGCGCGCGGGCAAGAGCCTCGTGCCGGGTCATGCAGCAACGGTGTCCCTCGCGGCATCGGCCGGAGATCTGCGGCCGCGTGTGCTCGGGATCGAGGGACCCTCGGGTGTGGGGACGGGATCCCCCTGGAAGTAACGAGCGCTCGGTGCCGGCGGTCAGGTCCGCCGCCCGAGCGGGGCATGTCACGAAGCCCCGGGCCCGCCTCAAACGGGCTGTAAGTGACGGGGACGGAGTGTGCGAGGTTACCGACCTTTCGCATTCGCCCGATATCGCGTTGATCGATTTGTTTCCTTACACATGCGAGTCGCCGCCCAAAGAAGCGGGCGGCCCCTCGGAGTCAACACTAGGACCTATTCATGGACAATCTGATTCCTGCAGGTAATCGTTCGAGTATGCCGGCCGACCTCGCGCCGGTGAACAGCGTCGCCGCCCGTCCGGCCTCGGGGACGGCCGCCGACATCCGACGCTTGTGGAGCGCACTGGCGGGACGCAAGTGGTTGATCGTGGCGGTGACGGCGGCCATCGCCGGTCCGGCCGCGGCGTACAGCTTCCTGGCGAAACCGACCTATCTTTCTTCCGTCAGCATGCAGATCGAGCCCGAGGCGGTCAAGGTGCTTCCGTACAACGCCATTTCGGACTCGCTGGTCAAAGCCCCTGCCGACTTCGAGCTCTACATGAAGACCCAGGATCAGCTGCTCGCCAGCCCTGCGCTGATCGCGCGTACGGTCGAGAGTGTGAAGCGCGAATTCGGCAGCGACAAGCTGCCTTACGTGGGGCAGAACTTCAAGAGCGGGCTACGCACCGAGCGCGTCGCCGGCAGCCAGGTCGTGCGCATCAGTTACGAGTCCCACGACCCGCGTTTTTCCGCTCTGGCCGCCAATACCTTGGCCCAGGAGTTCATCAAGCTGCACCTCGAAAGAAAGGCGGAAACGACGCGCCAGGCCACGGATTTTCTTCAGACGCAGCTGGTGGCCCTGCGGCAGAAGATGGAGGATGCCGAGGCCGAGCTGGCGCGGTATGCCGCCCGTCACAACATCCTGGACGCCGGGGGCAACCGCGAAAACGTCATCCGCCAGCGCTTCGGCATCCTGAACTCCCAGGTGACCGATGCGGAGCGCGATTACATCACACGCCGCATCGAATACGAGGAACTGCAGAAGGTCTCGCGCGACAACTTTCCGGCGAGCCTGCGTACCCCTGAAATCACCACGCAGGAAAACAGGATGCTGCAAGCCGAACAGGAGCTGGCGACCTTGTCGAGCCAGTTCGGGGAGAACTGGCCTGCGGTCGTCAGGAAGAAGCAGGAACTGTCCCTGATACGCCAGCAGCTGGCGGATCAGAAGAACGCCGCTCTGCTGCTGGCGCGCAGGGAAGCGGAGCTGCGCCTGAATTCGGCACGCAATACCTATGAGATGCTGAGCCGCACCTACAGGGAGCAACAGTCCCTGGTGAACCGCCTCAACGAAGCCGAGATCCAGTACAACACCCTCAAGAGGGATGTCGACGCAGGCAATCAGCTTTACCAGGGATTGCTGCAGCGGCTGAAGGAGACCGGCGTGAGCGCGGCGCTGGAACTCGCCAACATGCACATCACGGATGCCGCGGTGCCGAATCCGGTGCCTTACCAGCCGCGGCCCTTGTGGAACATTTCGCTCGCCCTGCTTGTGGGGCTGTCGGCGGGATCGGTCCTGGCGTTCTTCCTCAGTTACATGGACCGTTCCATGCGGAGCCCGGCGGAGGTCGAAGGCATCGGCATTCCTCTGTTGGGATGGGTTCCCGTTCTGGTTCCCGCGAAGGCGCTCCGCGAGCGATCGGGCGATCGCAAGAAGCTCCAGCGCAGCAACTCGATCCTGCAGATTTCTTCGGGATCCCCGTCGCAGGAGTCGGCGTCCGCCTCGCCGCTGGCCCGGCGCGACGGGGACGCGAGCGAATATTACCGTTCGATCGTGGCCTCGCTGCTCCTTTCCAAGGCGGAGGCACCGGCGCGGAGCATCCTGGTCACATCCTCGGTGCCGCTGGAGGGCAAAACCACCATGTCGCTCAACCTCGGGGTGACCCTGGCCGAGATCGGGATACGCACTCTGTTGGTCGATGCCGATTTCCGCAACCCGTCGCTTTCGCGCCGTCTCGGGGCCGCGGGGGGTAAGGGGCTCAGCATCCATCTCGCCGGCGGGGAAGCGGATATCCGCGAGACCCTGATCCCCAATCTCTGCCTCTTGCCCGCCGGCCCTCAGCCGCCCAACCCGGTGGCTCTTTTTGCCGCGCTGCGCTTTGCGGAACTCCTCGGCCGGCTGAAGCAGGAATTCCAGTACGTATTGATCGACAGCCCGCCGGTGTCCAGCGTGGCCGATGCCTTGCTGTTGTCCTCGAAGACGGACGGGGTGATCCTCGTGGTGCGCGCCGCGTCGACACCGCGCGAGATCGTCGTGCGCACGCACGATCAGCTCGTGCGCGCCGGCGCGTGCGTCCTCGGGGCGACGCTGAATTGCGTGAACCTGCAAGATCCCGAATGCTCCTATTACCGCAGGTACTACGACGGCCGATACCGCCGGCATTCGGGGGCTGCGTGAGAGCGGGCATGGGATTCTATCGGGCCCGGCGGCCGGGCCTCGGGCAAAACGGCGGCCGCATGCTTCCCGCCCGCGTCCTGCCGCCGGCCGCTGCCGGCACCGAGCCGTGACGATCGTGGAACCCTCGACAAGCTTGCGGCACCATCCCGTGCTCGGCCCATCCGTGCGCCTCTATGTGCGTCGGCAGGCGGGCAGCCTGCCGCGATACATGTGGGAGCAAGCGGTCACCGCGGCGGCGGGCTGGGTGCCGACCATCGTGGGCATCGGCCTGCGCGCGCTCCTCTATCGCTTGATTTTGAGGATGGAAGGCCCGGCAGCGATCGAAAAAGGGGTCCGCCTGCGCTTTGCCGGAAACATAACCCTCGGCCGCGGTTCCTATCTGGACGAGCGAACCTACCTGCACGCCTGCCCGCGCGGGATATGGATCGGGGCCCGCACTTTGATAATGCACGGATCTGTCCTGCACGTCTACAACTTCCGCGACATCCCGCATTCGGGCATCCGCATCGGGTGCGACAGCCTGATCGGCGAATACAACGTGCTGCGCGGACAAGGGGGCATCACGGTCGGCGATCGCGTGTACACCTCGCCCATGGTGCAGTTGCTTGCCGTGAATCACCGTTTCGACGACCCCGAACGCTCTTTCGTCGACCAGGGGATTACTGCGGAAGGGATCGTGGTGGAGGACGACGTGTGGATCGGCGCCGGAGCGATCGTGACCGACGGCGTGCGCATCGGGAAGGGCGCCGTGGTGGCGGCCGGCTCGGTGGTGACGCGAAACGTGCCGGCGCACACCGTCGTGGCCGGGGTGCCGGCATGCACCGTGCGCCGACTGGGCAAGGATCCGCAGCCTGAGCGAACCCAGAAGGTCTATTTCTGAGAAGGAGCCATGCGAGTGATGCAGCAGCATTCGAGCGAGAAGCAGGTGTCGGAGCACCCGCCGTACAGGCGGGGCGACGCAGTCGACGGGGCACCCCTGGTTTCGGTGGTCATTCCCGCTTGGAACGAGGAAAACGGCATCGCCGATATCGTACGTCGTGTCCTGAAGGTGGAGCCGGCCCTGGTGGAGGCGGGCGCGCGCGGCCTCGAGGTCATCGTCGTCGACGACGGCTCGCACGACCGCACCGCGGAAATCGCGGGGGCCATCGCGGGCGTGCGCCTCATCCGGCATCCGGGGAACCGTGGATACGGGGCGGCCATCAAGACCGGCTTCCGTCATGCGCGCGGCGAGCTGCTGGCATTCCTGGACGCCGACGGCACCTACCCTCCGGAAAGCCTGCCGCAGTGCTGCCGGGCCATCCTGCGCGACGGGGCCGATGTGGTTGTCGGATCGCGGCGCTCGGGGGCGGAGAGCAGGATGCCCCGGGTGCGCCGGCTGGGCAACTTCATCTGGTCCAACCTGGTGAGTCTGATCGGCCAGCGCCGTTGCGTGGACCCGGCGAGCGGCATGAGGGTGCTGCGCCGCTCGGCGCTCGCCCGCCTCTATCCCCTCCCGGACGGGCTCAATTTCACGCCCGTCATGAGCACGCGCTGCATCCACGAGGGACTCGAGGTGGTCGAATTGCCCGTGCCCTACAGCGAGCGGCTGGGACGCTCCAAGCTGAGCGTGGTGCGCGACGGTACGCGCTTCTTCAAGACGATCCTGTGGACTTCGCTCGAATACAATCCGGTAAAGGTCTTGGGCCTGGTAGGGCTCGGCTTCCTTGGGCTCTCGGGGCTCCTGGGTGCCGGCCTCGTGATCGCGCGCCTGCAAGGCGTCACGTCGCTGGGGCATTGGGGGGTCATGAGCGTCTTTCTGGCACTGGTTTCCGGCGTGGCCGGAGTCAGCATCTATTCGCTTGGGGTAACCTTCAATTTCCTGGTGGCTCTGTTTCACCGCCGGCCCTTGCGCCAGGGATTCTGGGGCAAGTGGATGGTCGAACGTGTGCTGGAGCCCTATTTCGGCTGGCTCGGGCTGCTGGCGGCGTTGCTGGGGGCGGGCCTGGCCGGCACGGCGATCGTGCTGGGCTCCGCCGGATGGGAAATCGCCCGCCTGTGGCTCTGGCTTCTGGGGAGCGCACTCTTTCTGCTCATGGGACTGCAGCTCATGATCTCTTACATCCTTGCTCGCGTTCTGGAAGCGTTGGCCGGACGCGAGAAGCTGGTTCAACGCGAAATACCGGACGCGGGCGCGCGCCACGCGGCCGAGGTGTTGCGCGAGCCGCGCGCCGGTGAGATGCAGGCGGTCTGACGCGGTCGTGCGCGAGGAGGGGGAACCGATGACAACGGAAAACGGCAGTTCGAACGGAATGACGATCCGAGAGGATTTGCGCCACAATTTGGGCACGCGCCCGATCAAGCCGCTGCGCCCCGCGGACTTTCCCGATGCCGGCGCGGCCGTGCGCGGCCTGAAACCCGGGCGGCCCCAAGGAGCTGTCGACATGCTGCTCGTCAATCCCCCGTCGCCCGACGGGGGTATCTGGATCCGGACGCAGCACCGGGTGGGCCGCCGGAGCCGCGAGGGCATGGTGTGGCCCCAGTGCTCCCTGGCTCAGCTCGCCGCCATGCTCAGCCCGGAATATTCGGTGGCCATCGTCGACGCCATCGCCGAGCGCATGGGCTGGCAGGAGTTCGAACAGGTCCTGCGTGCGAAATCTCCCAAGTATTATCTGACCCAGCTGACGGCGCCGACCCTCACCAACGACATGTACGGCGTCATGCTTGCCAGGAGCATGGGAGCGCGCACGATCGCCTTCGGCACCCATGTGACTCCCATGCCGTTCGAGACCATGCGGGATTACCCGGCACTGGATTACATCCTGCGCGGGGAGCCGGAGCTCACCCTGCGCGAGCTGGTCGACACGCTCGAAGGCAGGCAGGCGAACCCGCCGGAGTGGGTGGCAGCCTTGCTGCGCAAAGCCGACCCGGAATGGACGCCTGCAGAGCAAGGAAACGGCGCTGCGGATTTGTCGCGCATCAAGGGCCTGGTCTGGCGCCAGGCGGGGGAAATCCGCATCAATGCGAGTCGTCCGTTCATTCCGGATCTCGACGACCTGCCCATGCCGCTCCATCGCCTCCTGCCGCTCGAGCGCTATACCATGCCGCTGATGAAAGGGCCGTTCACCTTCATTCTCACCAGTCGCGGCTGTCCCGCCGGGTGCACTTACTGTATCAAGCACGTCTCCTACCAGAACTCCGTGCGCCTGCTCTCGCCCAAGAGGATCATGGAGGAGCTGCACTTGCTCGCAGGACTCGGCGTCCGCAACATCCATATGTATGCCGACCTTTTCACCGTGAATCGCGATCAGGTGATGGAGCTGTGCGAACGCATCGTCGGCGAAGGGCTCCGCATCCGATGGACCTGCAACAGCCGCGTCGACTATGTCGACGAGGAGATGCTGCGCATGATGGGACGGGCGGGTTGTTGGATGATCTCCTGGGGCATCGAGAGCGGCAATGAAGCCGTCCTGCGGCGCGCCCACAAGGGGGCATCGCCGAAGAAGGCGCGCCAGGCTCTGCTGTGGGCCAAGAAGGCCGGCATCCGCAACTGGGGTTATTTCATCATCGGCCTCCCGGGCGAGACGGTGGAGACCATTCGCGAGACCATCGAGCTCTCGAAGTCGTTGCCGCTCGACTTGGCCCTGTTCCATGTCGCGGCCCCCTATCCCGGCACCCCGTTCTTCTTCCAGGTCGTCGAAAACGGTTGGTTCCGCAAAGGGACCCGATGGGAGCAGGTGGACATGGACAAGGAAACCGTCCTGGAATACGAGAACCTGTCGTCCGAGGATCTGCTTTACTGGCAGCGACGGGCCTTCCGGGAATGGGCCTTCCGGCCAGGCCCGATATACACCTACTTCAAGATGCTCATGGGAGACCGGCGCACCTTCAAACGCGCGGTGCAGGTGGGCATGGAGCATCTGGGATGGGCCTTCGGCCGATGACCATCCACTCAGGCCGAGCCTAGCGCGGATGGATCGGCCGGCGACGACAAGTATGCGTCTATCTCTTTCGGATCGTATTCTCCCGCTTTCGGGCAACACTTCCCTGCGGGGCATTTTTCTGGCCGCGACGGGTTTCCTGGCGTTTTCCGCCGCCTCGATCCTGTTTGCCGGCCCGACGGCCTTCGCGCGTCTGTTGCAATTGCAGCTCCTCCTGGTGCTGGGATCGGCGTTCCTCTTTTTCCTCTATCACCGGCCGCAAGCGGGCTTGATCGCCGCGCTGGCGGGCGGGCTCATGGTCGCGCCGGAGGTCGCCACCGGTACCCAGTCGGGTCTGAACGGCGCCTTGCTGCTCGCCCCCGTTCTGATAGGCCTGTGGCTCCTGCGTCTTGCACTGCAACGCGAGCGGCCGCGGCCCGTCGTTTCCCCGAGCATTCTGCCTTTGTACGGCTTGCTGGGCAGCGCCGTTCTCGCCTTGCTGGTAGGCCAGTACCCGTGGTTCCCGATCCCGCAAGCTCCGCTCGCGGCGCAGTTGGCACAGCTGGGGATTTTCCTCTTCTCCGGCGGACTCTTTCTGGTGGCGGCGCACCAGCTGCGCGATGTTTTCTGGTTGAAGGCGGTGACCTACTCCTTCATCGCATTGGGTTCGGTGCACCTGGCGGCGCGGCTTTTGCCCGGCTCGTTGGGCGCGCTGCAATCATCCCTGCCGCGCGCCGTGACCATGGGCAGCATGTTCTGGACTTGGCTGGTCGCCCTGAGCGCCGGTCAGGCCCTGCTCAACCGCGATTTGGGCTTGCCGGGCAGGCTCGCCATGGCGGGCGTTTCCGCCGCGGCTTTGGGAATCGGGCTCACGCAGCTGGAATACTGGGTGTCCGGCTGGTTTCCTGCGCTGCTTGCGCTCTTCGTGATCCTGGTGCTGCGCTACCCCGTGCCCGCACTCCTGGGAGCGCCGGCCCTCGCCGCTCTGGGGCTCTTTCTGTCGGAGTCCCTGCTGAGGGTGACCGCGGGCGGCGACAATCTCTACAGTTACCAGACCAGGCTGGCCGCCTTGCAAAGCCTGCTGCCGATACTGAGCGCCAATCCCCTGCTGGGCCTGGGCCCTGCAAATTATTACGAGTATACGGCGCTCTATCCGATCATGGGATGGTACGTGCACTTCAATTCGCACAACAATTATCTCGACATCGTCGCGCAGACCGGCTTCGTGGGACTGACCTGCTTCCTGTGGTTTGCGGGGGCTCTGGCTTTGATCGCATTCCGGCTGCTGCCGCGGGTGGCGGGCGGTTTCGAGCGCGCGTACGTGCATTCGGTGCTCGCCGGTTTGGCCGCCACGCTCGCGGCTGCCGCGCTGGGAGACTGGCTCATCCCCTTCGTCTACAACGCCGGCTTCCCGGGCTTTCGCACCAGCATACTGCCGTGGGTGTTCCTGGGCGGTTTGGTGGCCTTGGAACAGCACCGGCGGCAATCGGCGTGAAACTATCCGTCGTCATCGTCAACTGGAACACGGGGCGTCTGCTCGCCGAGTGCCTGCGTTCGCTCGCGGCCGATCTTGCGGCGACGTCGGCGCTCGACGCCGAGGTGATCGTGGTGGACAATGCCTCGACGGACCGCAGCATCGAGGCACTCGACGGTCGATTCCCCGGGGTGCGCTGCATCCGGAATAGCGAAAACACGGGATTCGCCCGGGCTACCAACCAGGGGATCCGCCTCAGCCGCGGGCGCCACCTGCTGCTGTTGAACCCCGATACGGAAGTGAAGCCCGGCGCCATTTCGGCCATGGTGCGCTTTCTCGAATCCCGTGGGGATGCGGGAGCCGTCGGGCCGATGCTGCTCAATACCGACGGCACACTGCAGACTTCCGCCTATCCCGAGCCCACCATTCTGCGCGAAGCATGGCGATTGTCGTACCTGGACCGGCTGTGGCCGGTCGGTGCCTACGATATGGGATCGTGGCCCGCGGATACTCCGCGGCAAGTCGATGTCCTCACCGGCGCCTGCCTCATGCTGCCGCGCGTCGCCCTCGATGAATGCGGTTTGCTCGAGGAGAGATTCTTCATATATTCCGAGGACCAGGACCTGTGCCGGAGACTGCGCCGCCGCGGATGGCGGTTGTTCTGGCTGCCGTCGGCACAGGTCGTGCATCACGGCGGCCGCAGCACCCGCCAGGTCAAGGCCGAGATGTTCGTGCGCCTGTACCGCGAGAAGGTATCGTACTTCCGCATGCACCACGGCCGTGCCGCCGCCAGGAGGTACAAGGCCGTTTTGGTCTGGGCTTCGGCGATCCGGCAGGTACCGAGCCTGCTGGCGATCTTGTCTTCCGGAGAGCGGCGCCGGCGCAGCCTGGAAATCGCTAGCCTGTACCGCCGTTTGCTGCGCGAGCTGCCCGGCATGTGAGTGCGCCGCTCCATGGACATTCTCTTTCTCACTCAGGTGCTGCCCTTCCCTCTGGACGCCGGGCCCAAGATCCGGGCCTATTATGTCCTGCGGCATCTGGCGGAAACGGGACACAGGATCACCCTGGTCTCTTTCGTACGCGCGGGCGACCGCCCCGAGCATTTCGCGCATCTGCGCTCTTATTGTTCCGCTGTGCGAACCGTGCGCATGCGCCGATCGGCATGGCGCGACAGCCTGGCTTTGGCGTCGTCGCTGGCCGGCGGGAGGCCTTTTCTCGCGGCCCGGGACTGGTCGGCCGCAATGGCTAGTACCGTGATCGCGGCGGCACGGCGGATGCCGGTGCCGTTCGCAGTCCATTCCGATCAGCTCTCGATGGCCCCCTATGCCCTCCTGGCGCGCCGGTTTTCCCGCGGGGGCGCGCGCCCGGTGGCCGTTCTCGATCAGCACAATGCGGTGTTCCAGATACCGCTGCGCATGGCCCTCTCTGACAACGGGATATGGCGGCGGCCCCTTCTGCGGCTCGAAGCGCGCCGGCTGGCCGGTTACGAGAGAAAAACCTGCGCTCGGTTCGATCACGTAGTCTGGGTCAGTGCCGAGGATCGCCGGGCTCTGTATGGCGACGGCAGTGGGGCGCCGATGGCTCCGGCCGACCAGAGGGTGATCCCCATTGCATTGGATCCGCAGGCTCGGGCTGTTCGCGCTCGGTGTCGCGGCGCGCGGCGCGTCACTTTCATGGGCGGGCTCCACTGGCCTCCCAACGCACAAGGGATGCGGTGGTTCCTGGAGTTCATCTGGCCTCTCGTCAAGGTGCGGGCCCCCGCGGCATTACTGACGATTATCGGCAGGGAGGGCCGGGAGGCGATCGGCGCCACGGCTGATCCCGCGGTCGAGGTGACCGGCTTTCTGGACGATCCCACGCCCTATCTGGCCGAAACCGCCGTATTCATCGTGCCCCTGCGCGCCGCCGGCGGCATGCGGGTCAAGATCCTGGATGCCTGGTCCCGGGGACTCCCCGTGGTGAGCACGACGCTCGGCGCCGAAGGGGTGTGCGCGCGTCCCGGGCAGAATCTGCTCCTGGCGGACGATCCGGTGTCCTTTGCGACCGCCGTTGCGGCCGTCATCAATGATGCGCAACTGGCCGGCCGGCTCGCCGAGGCCGGGCGCCGCACGGTGGAACAGAACTACGACTGGCGGACGACGTATCGATTGTGGGATTCCATCTACCCGCCGGTCGCGGGGGCTCGCCGCCTGGAATGCTCGAAGGACAGGGCACCGGCGATCGAGCGTGCATGCGATACCCAGCCGGCGGCTGCACGTAGGACCGGGGCGCCGCTCGCTACGGAGCACTGAGGCAATGCGCAGGCAAAGCCCTTTCCCTTTCCGCGTCGGCGCTCTGGGCGCAATCCTGTTCGCGAGCGTGCTTGTGCGCATGCTTTCCGCCTTTTACCAGGGGGATGCGGTCGAAACCCTGCCCGGCGTGTACGACCAGGTTTCCTACCACGCACTGGCGCTGCGCTTGAACGATGGTAACGGCTTTTCGTTCGCAACGGACTGGTGGCCGGCAACGCGGGCGGGCCGGCCGACGGCCCACTGGAGCTACCTCTACACGGTCTACCTGGCGGGGCTCTACGGCCTGTTCGGCGCCCATCCGCTCATTGCGCGCCTGGTCCAGGCCGTGGCCGTGGGACTGTTGCACCCCTGGCTGACCTGGAGGATCGGGAGGAGGCTCTTCGGCGACCGGGTAGGCCTGGCGGCGGCTCTCTGGGTCGCTCTCTACGGCTATTTCGTTTACTACGCGGGCGCGCTGATGACGGAATCCTTTTATCTGCTCGCGATCCTCGGGTCGTTCGACATCGCTACGGCGCTTGCCGTCCGGGAGCAGGGCAGGAGGGTGGCACACTGGTTCCTGCTGGGTGTATCCCTGGCAGCCGCCGTCCTGCTGCGGCAGGTCTTCATGCTCTTCGTCCCGTTCCTGCTGGGCTGGCTGTGGTACCGGGTGCGCGCCGCCGGCGCGCCGGAGTCGGCGGTGCGAGCCGGGCGGGGCATCGCCGTCACCTGCGTGGCGATGGCCTTGATGATCCTGCCGTGGACGGCCCGGAACTACCTGGCCTTCGGCAGACTGGTGCCGGTGAACACCAACGCGGGCTTCGCGTTCTTCTGGGGCAACCATCCGGTGCACGGGTACGATTTCATACCGATACTGGACGGCAACGGGCCCACATACGGCAGCCTCATTCCTCGGGGCTTGAAAGGCCTCGATGAAGCGTCGCTGGATCGCGAGCTGATGCGGCGGGGCCTGGGCCTGGTCGCCGCCGACCCGGAGCGCTACCTGCACATGACGCTCGCGCGTGCGCGCGAGTATTTCAAGTTCTGGCCGTCGGCGCAATCGAGTGCGGCGGCCAATCTCGGGCGGGTGTTTTCCTTCGGATTGCTCTTGCCGCTGGCGGCGTTCGGCCTGGGGCGGGCGGCCCTGGCGCGCGCGCGGGGCCGGCGCCACGGCCTCCTCTGCGACCTGCCCGAGGTTCCCGGCCGCGGGATGCTCTTGTGTTTCATGCTCGTATACAGCTTGGTGCACTTGTTGTCATGGGCGCTGGTCCGGTACCGTTTGCCGGTCGACGGCGTCCTGGTGTTTTACGGTGCTTGCGGTGTTTTGTATCTGGCGCAGCGGGCCGCGCCGGCGGCATGCGCCGGTTCGCCCTCTCGAGCCGGAACCGCGATGGTCCAGGGAGATTGCCGATGAATGCCTACATGGAAGATGCCGTGGTCTGGAAGGGCCTGCCGCTTGCCGCGCCGAGAGGCGGGGCGATTCAGGATCGGATCATCAAGACGGCCTACGTAATCGCCCTCCTCGTCAGCGACATCTTGATGCTGGGTGCGGCCCTGCGCCTCGCGTACTGGATTCGTTTCGAGTTGCGGATCGCGCTCGAGCCCACGGTCGTACCCTCGATCGAATTCTACTCGCAACTGGCCCTGCTCATGGTGGCGGGCTGCATCGTCATGTTCGCCTTCGGCGGTCTCTACCACTGGCCGAATCTGGGCGGCGGCACCACGGAGTACTCGCGGCTGTTCAACGTCTGCTCCATCGCCATGCTCCTGGTGATCCTGGCGACCTTCATCTTCCCGACATTCGTGGTGGCGCGCTTCTGGCTGGTGCTCTCCTGGCTGCTGGCATTGCTGATGGTCGGCACGGCGCGCTTCCTGCTGCGCCGCGTGGTATATGCGCTTCGGGCGCGTGGGCATCTGCTGGTGCGCGCCGCGATCGTCGGAACGAATCCGGAGGTGCTCGCGCTCGCCCGCGAGTTGCGCCACCACTGGACGGGCTACCAGATCGTCGGCATCTTCGGCATCGGCTGGGCTGTTCCCCCCGAAACGGGGAATGCGGACGATCTGCCGCCGTATCTGGGAACGATCAAGGATCTCGCCGACGTGGTGCGCCGGATGCAGATCCGCGAACTCATCGTCTCGGCGTCCTCGCTGCACCGCGAGGAGCTGCTTGCGCTGTACGCGCAGGTGCACAGTGTCCCCGGCCTCGAGTTGCGCCTGTCCACCGGCCTGTTCGAGCTCCTGACCACCGGTGTCGTCGTGCGCACGGCCGGCATCGTCCCCTTGATCGGCCTGAAAAAGATGCGCCTGAGCCCGCCGGAACTCCTTCTCAAGACAACATTCGAGTGGACGCTGGCGTTTGTCGGGCTCGTCCTGCTTTCGCCGATTCTGGCCGTGCTCGCGCTGCTCATCAAGCTCGACTCCGCCGGGCCCGTCATCCATCGCCGGAAGGTTCTGGGCGTCGGCGGCCGCGAATTCGATGCGTACAAGTTGCGGACCATGTACGTGGACGGCGAGCGCATATTGCAGCGGCATCCGGAACTTGCGGTGCGCCTGCAGCGGGAGGGAAAGCTCAAGGACGATCCCCGCATCACGCGCGTGGGCCGCTGGCTGCGCCGGTTCAGCCTGGACGAGCTCCCCCAGCTGTTCAACGTCCTTGCAGGCCAGATGAGCCTGGTGGGCCCGCGCATGATCAGCCCCGGCGAGGCGGAGCACTACGGCAACCATCGCTTCAACCTGCTCACCGTGAAACCGGGGATCACGGGTCTGTGGCAGGTCTCGGGACGATCGGACCTGTCCTACCGGGAAAGGGTGCGCCTCGACATGTACTATGTGCGCAACTACTCGATCTGGCTGGATTTCCAGATCCTGTTCATCAAGACCGCCCGGGCGGTCCTCCGCGCCGAGGGCGCCTACTGACGGATCGTACTGCAAGCGGATGGTGCCGCGCCCATGATCGTCACCCAGACGCCCATTCGGATCAGCTTTCTCGGCGGAGGCACGGACTTCCGCCAGTTCTTCCTGCGCGAGGAAGGATGGGTGGTCACCTCGGCCATCGACCGGTACATTTTCGTGATCATAAAGCAGCGCTTCGACCGGAAGATCCGCGTGGGATACACGCGCACCGAGCTGGTGGATTCCGTCGACGAGCTCCAGCATGAGCTGGTGCGCGAAGCCCTGCGCAAGACGGGGATCTCGAGCGGCGTGGAGATCAGCACCATGGGAGACATACCCTCGGCGGGATCGGGCATGGGATCCTCGAGCACCGTGACCGTCGGCCTTCTCAATGCCATGTACCACTATCTCGGGCAAGCGCGGGATGCGGAAACGCTGGCGCGCGAAGCCTGCGAGATTGAAATCGACGTGCTCGGCAAGCCGATCGGGATGCAGGATCAGTATATCGCCGCTTACGGCGGGCAGCGTTTCATGCGCTTCGGGACCGACGGGCGCGTAACCGTCGAGCCGCTGCGCATGGACGGTACTTTGCGCCGCCGGTTGAGCCGCAACCTCATGCTCTTTTTCACCAACGTCACCCGCAAGTCCGAGACGGTCCTGGGGGAACAGGTGCAGAACATCGGGGAACGCCTGGACGTGTTGCGCGAGATGAAGCGCCTGGCGCTGCAGGCGCGCGACGCCCTGTGCGCCGGAGAGTTCGACGAATTCGGCTTCCTGCTGCATCGCGGCTGGGAGTTGAAGAAGCAGATGGCCGCGCAGGTGACCAACGGTTCCATCGACGCCATCTATCGGGCCGCGATCCAGGCGGGCGCCCTGGGGGGGAAGATCACGGGCGCCGGGGGCGGCGGCTTCCTGCTGCTGTACTGCCCCCCGGGGCGGCAGGATGACGTGCGCGCGGCGCTGCGTTCCCTGCCGGAACTTCCCTTCGGCCTGGAGCAGGACGGCAGCAAGGTAATCTTCAACTATCGGAGATATTGATTGCGGGGGGCAAGGCGGACGGAGCCCGCTGCGGTCTTTTGCCTTGCGGCGCCCGCGCTCCTGTTGCATGCTTGATCGGCCCCAAGGCTGCGGGGGAGGGTTCATGAAAGTTCTCGTCACCGGCGGCGCGGGTTTCATCGGCTCCCACGTGGTCGACCTCTTTCTCGATGCCGGCCATCAGGTATGCGTCGTCGATGATCTGTCGACCGGGAGGCGGGAGAATGTGCCGCCGGCCGCCCGCTTGTACCCGGTGGACATCCGGGATCCCGGGCTGGCCGATGTTTTCGCCGCGGAACGGCCCGAAGTGGTCAGCCACCAGGCGGCCCGCGCCAACGTGCGCGAGTCCTTCGAGAAGCCGGTACTCTATGCCGATGTCAACGTCACCGGCTCGGTCCATGTCCTGGAATGCTGTCGGCGGTTCGGCGTGCGCAAGCTGATCTACGCCTCCACCGGCGGCGCCGTTTACGGGGAACCGGAGCGGCTGCCGGTAAGCGAAGCACACCCGGTCCGCCCGCTCGATCCTTACGGCGCGAGCAAACACCACGTCGAGCATTACCTGGAAATCTACCGCGCGAGCTTCGGCATCGGCTACACCGTGCTCCGCTACCCCAACGTCTACGGCCCGCGGCAGGATCCCTACGGCGAGGCCGGGGTGGTCGCCATCTTTGCGGGTCGCATGTTGAACGGTGAGCCCCCCGTCATCAACGGCACCGGGGATCAGGAGCGCGACTTCGTCTACGTCGCCGATGTGGCGCGCGCCAACCTGCTGGCCCTGGAGAGGGGCGACGGGGAGATCCTCAATATCGGCAGCGGCGTAGGTACCTCGGTCAACGCCATATGCGCCATGCTGCAGGAGCTGACGGGCTACGGCGGCCCCGCGGAGCACGGGCCGCCCAAGCACGGCGAAGTCTACCGCATCTGCCTCGACGCGACGCGCGCGCGCGCCGCCCTCGGATGGGTGCCGCAGACGCATCTGCCGCAGGGATTGGCCCGGACTGTGGAGTACTTCCGGCAGCGGCGCTTGCAGTAGAGCCCGAATCGCTTTTCCTCTCGCACGATCCGTGCCCGCCGGCGACGCCGGTTTCCGCGCGGCGCCCCTGATCATGAACGAACGTATCCGGCTCGGCGTGGTGAATCCCGAAACCTGGGATTTCTTCCACGACCTGTACCGCTGGTTTGCCGCCACCTACCGCACCAGCCTTTTCGAGGCACGCCGGGTGAGGCTCCCCCTTTTCCGGGGTCGTGTGGAGAATGCCTTGCGGCGGAGGGATCTCGCCCGCTTCCTGAGCCGCAACCATGTGGTGTTTTTCGAGTGGGCCAGCAGCCTGCTGGCCGAAGCATCGACGCTGCCCCGATCCGCCGCGGTGGTGACGCGGCTCCATCGCTGGGAAATGTATCATTGGGCGCATCGCATCGACTGGGATGCGGTCGACCGCATCATTGTGGTGAGCGAAGCGAAGCGGGCGGAATTCCTCACGCGTTTCCCGCAGCAGGGGCACAAGCTGCACGTGATCCCGGAATTCATCGACTGCGGGCGTTTCCCCTTCCGCAGGAGACCTTTTACCGGCACCGTCGGCATCCTGTGCCACCTGAGTCCGCGCAAGCGCGTGTACGAGCTGATCCTTTCCTTCTCGGAGCTGCGCCGGCATCATCCCGAGCTTCGCCTCTCCATCGGCGGCGACGTCCATCCGGCCCACACCGATTACTACCGGGCCCTGCGCAGTCTGACCGACCGGCTGGGCCTGGACGGGGCGGTGCGGTTCGAGGGATACATCGATAATCCTGCGGACTGGTACGCCAACGTCGATATCTTCGTGTCCCACAGCTACTCGGAAGGCCTTCAGGTCTCCCCCATCGAGGCCATGGCCTGCGGGTGCTATACGCTCGCCCATCGCTGGGAAGGGGCGGACGAGCTCCTCCCGGACGATTGCCTCTACTACACGGACCGCGAGTTGCAGGAGAAGATCTCACGGTACTGCGGGCTCGGCGAACGGGATCGCGAGGAGCAGGCGGAGCGCATGCGCGCCATCGCCGTCGGGCGGTTCGATATCGGGTGCCATGCCCAGAAGATCCGGGAGCTCGTGGATCGATGCGCCCACGGCGGGTAAGCGGGGCGGAGTCGGCTCATTGACGCCGGCCGTCGAGCCCTCGAACATGGCTGCCTATCTCTTGAGAACGCTCGCCCAGCCCGATCGCTGGCGCGGCCTCTATCGGCGTCTCGCCCGGCATCGGGAGTACCGGCGCTTCATCGTACTCACGCGCTCGCGCACGGGCTCGAACATGCTGATCTCGTGCCTGGGGTCGCACCCCGCCATTCATGCGGAAGGCGAGATCTTCCAGCGCATGAACGGGCGCACGAGCGGCGAGATTCTCGACGCTGTCTTCGGCGACCGCCCGCGGCGCATCCGCGCCGTGGGGTTCAAGATCTTCTACTACCACCCGCTGGACGCGCCGCGCGTCGGCGTATGGGACGTGCTGCAGGCGATGCGCGAGCTGCACGTGATCCATCTCAGGCGCCGCAATCTCCTGCGCACTCTGGTTTCGCGCAAGATCGCCGGAGCACGCGACATCTGGTGTTCGCTCGACGAAGACCGGGCTGGCGGCGTGGAGGCAGGCAAGCAGGTGACCATGACGGCCGACGAGCTGCGCGCCGGCTTCAGGCAGACACGGGAGTGGGAGGACGAATGCCTGCGGATGTTTCGCGTGCAGCCGCTGCTCGAGGTGGTTTACGAGGATTTCGTCGCGGATCCGCAGGTGCAGTTCCGCAGGATCACCGATTTCCTGGGCCTTCCCTACCGTCCGCCGCAGACCTCCCTGCGCAGGCAGAATCCGGAGCCGCTGCGGCGTCTGGTGATCAACTTCGAAGAGTTGGCGCGCGAGTTCTCAGGTACGGAATGGGCGGCCTTTTTCAGCGACGAGGCGGACGCGGCGGAGGGAGTCGGGTCGAGCCGCTGACTGCGGCACCGGCGGTTTCGGCCGGACAAGCTCTTTCGAGGAGGCGCATGGAGAGCATCGGTGCTTATCTGCAGGTGGTGCAACAGGTGCTTGCACGGATGGATGCGCGGTCCATCATGTGGACTGTCGCGTTGCTGTTCGACGCCTGGCGGGAAGAACGGCGCGTGTTCCTTTGCGGCAATGGGGGCAGCGCCTCGACGGCTTCGCACATGGCCAACGACCTGTCCAAGGCGACCATCGTCCCGGGGCGGCGGCGCATGAAGGTCATCGCCCTGACCGACAACATCTCGCTGATCACCGCATGGGCCAACGACAGCTCTTACGAAGACGTGTTCAGCGAACAGCTCGAGAATCTGATGGAAAGCGGCGACGTCCTGCTGGCCATCAGCGCCAGCGGCAATTCCCCCAACGTGCTGCGCGCCGTCGCGCGCGCCGCGCGCATGGGGGGCGTCACGATCGGCTGGACCGGGCAGGAGGGCGGCCGGCTCAAGGACATGGTCGACCTGGCGGTGATGGTCCCCACGGACGATATCGGGATGATCGAAAGCTGTCATCTCGTGCTCGACCATCTGGTGACCATGGAATTGCGGCGGCATATCGCCGGCCACGGGGTGGTCGGCGTTCCCCTGCTCGCCGTCTCGGATCTCGCCGCATCTCTGCGGGCGCGCCGGGTGGGCAAAGGAGCCCGATAGCATGACCTCCGCGCCGCTCGTCAGCATCATGATGCCGGCCTACAATGCCGGGCCCTTTATAGCGCGGGCCATCGAAAGCGTACTGGCGCAGACCTGTGCCGACTGGGAGCTCGTGATCGTGGACGACGGTTCCACGGACGAGACGGCCGCGATTGCTGCCGCATTCCGTGATCCGCGCGTGACCCTGGTGCGGCAGGCCAACGCCGGCGAAGCGGCGGCGCGCAATACGGCTCTGTCCCTGATGCGCGGCAGATTGCTGGCGTTCCTGGATGCCGACGACGCTTATCTTCCCGGGCACATCGAAGCGGCCGTGCGCTATCTCGAGCACCACCCGCGCTGCGATGCGGTCTACACCGACGGATATTACTGCGACGAACGCGACAGCCGGCTGGAAAAGCTCTCGGCGCGACGCATCCCGCCGGTCGAAGGCCGGATTTTCGAACACCTGGTGCGTACGTCGTCGGTCTTCGGCCCGCCCCTGTGCGTGGTGCTGCGCCGCGATCTCGTCGAGCGCCACCGCCTGCGCTTCGACCCGGAAATCGTCATCGGGCCGGACTGGGACTTTTTCGTGCGCTACTCCGATCTGGCCGAGTTCGGGTGCGAGAGGAGCGCCACGTGCCTGTACCGCGTGCACGGGAACAGTATCACGGCGCGCGCGCGCGCCGAGCGCGGCCGGGCCGACCTGGCGCGCTGTCGCACCAAGGCGATCCGCATGGAGAGTTTCCGCCTCTGCTCGGTCCCCACGCGCCGTTTCGTCTTCTACGATCTTCTCGTCAATCTTCTTGCGGATTCCCCTGAACGGCAGGCCGAGGTCGTTCACTGGCCCCAATTCGAGGAGCTTCCGCGGCGCGAGCAGGCCGGGCTGCTGCGTCTCATGGCCGCCGGTCTGTTGCGCAGGGGTCGTTTCGCTCCCGAGCTGATCGGCTGGCTCGAACGCTCCCGCGCTCTCGACCGCGCCGATATCAAGGGAGCGCTGCTCTCCGCTGCTTACGGCTTGAGTCCGCGCCTGTGCGCCGCCCTCCTGCGAGCCAAGGACGTCCTGCTGGGCCGCCCGGGATCGGCGCCGGAGCGCGTGCATCCCCGCGCCGACGGGCCTGCGCCCCTGGGCACGCCGGCGCGATGATGCTATCGAGGAATCGCTTATGCCCCTGCCTTGGATCCTGATCACGATCGTCGCCTTGTCTCCCGGACCGGCGCAAAGCACCAAAGCCCGCGGCGCCGTCGACCGGGGGAAGGAAGACCGGCGTCAAGCCCGCCCGGGGCGGGTGGAAGCTCCGCCGGTCGCAAAGAAGGACAAGCGGCTCCATGCGTGGCCTCCGGCGGGCACGCCCGTCGCGCTCGACGAGGGCGTTTCGGCGCGTCTCGACGCGGAAAGCACCGTCTACGTGAACGACGGCCGATGGACGGATTACCCCGACGGGATCTACCTCGAGGAAAATGAAAACGCCGTCTACGGCATCGCATCCTGGCCCGCGCAGGATCTCGCCTCGGGCGACACCGCCGCCCTGGCGGCCGCCGCCGCCCGTGTTTTCAACGAGTACCGCAGTTATGCCGATGCCGCCTGCCCGGTCACGCTGCGCCGGCGCATCCAACAGGACGAGTCGTTCCGCGCAGTGCTCGCGGCGGAATACGAGCGCGCCCGACACGCATGGCAGGAGCGCGGCGCGCGCATACTTACCTACGAGCAGTTCCTGGAACAATCTCCCGACTGCGACGTGGTCGGCAACCTGTGGCGCACGGCGATCCGCTTCACGGCCCACCGTGCCGATCGACAACAGGCGCGCTTGCTCGTGCGTTTCCCCGACAGCGTCGCCATACGCCCTTTCCTCGGCGCCGTCCGAAGCCAGAATCACCTTTCGTTGCTCAAGGATTATCTGCGCCGGCAGAACAGACTCATCCAAGCGCCGTTGCAGGCCCGAGCGCCGGAATTGTGAGCCGCGGCATGCACTGCAGGCGATCGTTGGCGCGCGGTTCCGCAGGCGACCGAGTTTTCTTGAACTTGGGGCACAGGCGTTCAGGTGCGGGCGACGCGTTCTGCGAGCTCGAGAAAACGGGGAAGCGTGGCGGCGCAGTCGTAGCGTTCGGCAACCAGGTCGAGGGCGTGGCGGGCCAGTTCGGAGCGCAGGTGGGGATCGGCGAGGATGCGGGCCACGGCGTCGGCGTACTCGTCCGCGGTATCGGCCACGAGAAGATGGCGCCCGGGCTCGGCCTCGATGCCTTCGGCGCCCTTGGATGTGGCGATGACCGGGGTGCCCAGAGACATGGCTTCGAGGATCTTCAGGCGTGTGCCGCCGCCGGTGCGGATGGGAGCCAGGCTGGCCCACGAGGACGCGATCCAGGGGCGCACGTCCGCAACCCTGCCGGTCAACAGCACATTCCCTCCGGGCGGCAGAGAGTGCCCGGCATGGTCGCCGGTGATGACGAGTTGGAGTCCCGGAGCCCGCTGCGCCAGCCTGGGCAGGACTTCGCCGAGAAACCAGAGCATGGCCTCGTGATTGGGCCGGTAGCGGAACGACCCGGTGAATATCAGGCGCCCCGGCCGGGGAGTTTCGCGAACATCCGCGTAATCCGCGAGGCGGACGCAATTGGGCACGATCTCGATGTGCGGCACCCGCGGCACCGCCTCGAGCAGAAGGCGCCGTTCCTTTTCGGATACCACGGTGCATGCGCGGAAGGGACGCACCATGCGGTCCAGGTATCTTCGGTGCTTGATCCAGGTCAGGCGATAGCGCAGTCTCGGCCACAAGCCGCGCGCGTGCGCATACTGCTCGTGGAGCACGCCCAGCTCGACTTCTTCCAGCAGTGCGGGCAGCCCGGCAAAACAATGGCCGTAGGCGCCCATGTCCTGCTGCGAGGCGATCACCAGATCGAATGGGAGCTGGGCCAGCGTCCGGCGAATGCAGCGCTCCATTTCCGCGGAGTAGGTTGCGATCGCCGAACGAGGACGCGGCGCAAAGAAAGCCGCGAGGGCACCCCAACTGCGGGGCTGGAACGGCTTCCAGGGCACGATCATCGTCCGTCGGCAGAAAGGGTGCAGTTGGGACGGGTTCGGTTCGACGTCGCCGGGTTCGACGAAGCTGATCAAGGTCACTTCATGGCGTTCCCCCAGGCCGCGCAAGAGATTGTACACGCGGAGCTTGGAACCGTTGTCGGGCGGGCATGGGAACCAGCGGGAAAGGAATAGGATGCGCATAGGCATCGAGAGTGTATCAATCCGGCATCGGGCCCCAGTGCTGCCGGAGATAGTCGCGCACTCCTTTCCACAAAGCAATTCTGTGCTCCCGGCGGTCGCGCCATTTGGGCCGCAGTGTCCAGCTCGCCAGAGTTCGCAGGAATCCGCCCCATACGGCGAGGCGCACAGGCAGGGGGGCGCCGTGTTTCGAGAGTGCGAGCAAGCGGTTGCGGGCGGCGTAGTATGTGACCGCGGGCTTGGGCCGGTAGTCCGGCTGCACGCCCTTGTGCCAGATCCTGGCCTGGGGAACGTGGACGATGCGCCAGCCGGCGCGGCGCGCGCGAATGCACAGTTCGGTTTCCTCCCAGTAGTAGAAGAACCTCTCGTCGATGAGCCCGATCTCTTCGAAAACCTGCCGGCGGATCATGATGCAGCAACCGGAAATCCAGTCGACATCTTGCGGATGGGCGAACCGGCCGCCGTTGCGCTCGTTCGCCCCGCGGTGGACCGCGTCCCAGGTGCGGGTGAGCATTCCCCCGGCGGACTGGACGACCTCGGGCTGGTCAAAGTGATAGACCATGGGACCCACGATACCGATGCGCCCATCGCTTTCCCCTGCCTGCACCAGTCGCTCCAGGCAATGCGCATCCACCACCGTGTCCTCGTTGAGCACGACGATCCAGTCGGCCTGCCGCTCGAGGGCGCGCCGGATCCCGACATTGTTGTTGCCCGCATATCCCCGGTTCTCCGCCAGGGACAGGATTTCGACCTCAGGGTAGGCCTCGCGGATCGCAGGTACGGAGCCGTCGCTCGACGCGTTGTCGAGGACTATGGCCTGGTGGCGTGGGTAGCCGCTCCGGCGCAGCGAAGCCAGGCAGGCGAGCGTGTCCTCGCGCCGGTTGGTGTTCAGGATCAGCGATATCACGAAAGGTTGCGGCATGTCGTTTCAGTCCCGAAGGCCGGTTGCAAGGGCACGGGAATGACCCACCGCAACACGTGCGTGCTGCTGGAGGAAGTCGCGCATGTACCCTTCGAGCGCTTCGACGGCCCGTTCCCAGGTCCAGTGATCCTCCACGTACCGCCTGCCGTTCCTGCCGTACTCCGAGGCGCGCGCCTGGTCGTCCAGCAGGCTCTGGATCGCTTCAGCAAATCGATCAGGCTCTCTCTCCACGAGCAGGCCCGTCCGTTCATGGAGGACGCTCTCGCTCACGCCCCCTTCGCGCACTGCGACCACGGGCAGCTCGCAGGCCATGGCCTCGAGCGGGACCAGGCCGAAGGGCTCGCGCACCGGGGCATAGACCAGCATGGCCGCGCGGTTGTATTGTTCCAGAAGCGATTCTTCGTCTATCCCCGTCAGGAAGCGGGCGTCCACGTTCGATTCTGCAGCCAGGCGCTCGAGGAACCGGCGTTCGGGAGCGTTCTCGAAATTGGCGGCAACGACAAGCGGGGGTCTTCGGTCTTGCCGGATGCGGGATACGGCGGCGATGAGAAAATCGAACCCCTTGAGGGGGGTGAGAGACCCGACGGAGAGCAGGATCCGATCCCGGGTGGTGCCCAGGGGGCGGAACCATTGTGTGTCCACGCCCGGATAGCTCACCCGGGCTTCGACTCCGTAAGCTCGGCGCACGTTTTCGCGCGTGAATTCGGAATTGACCAGCACGCGGCCTGCGCGGCGCACATTGCGCCGGTCGCGATGCTGGAGGGCTCCCCGGCAGGCACGCGGCAGCGGATCGATGCGGTCGAGAACGCGCCGGCGCCGAAGGTGTTCGGCGTCATAGGGGCGGCGCGGAGCGTCCTCGTAAACCGCGCGCAGAGGCTCGTGGCAATAGAAAACGACCGGCAGGCGGCGCAGCTCGGCGACCAGGGAAGGGCAGTTCTCGTAGCGGCAGGGATGGACGAGGACCATGTCGCAAGCGGTTCGCTCCACCGCGCGCGCGAGTGTCCGATGGATGCGCCGCAGCCGCCACAGGTCCACAATGCGCAGCGCCTGGTTGAGGCGGCCCAGGGGACTGGCAAGCCGGGGCATGGGCCGAAAGGGGAGTACCCGGTGACTGCGGGCGTGAGGCCGGAGATCGGCGAAGTCGTGCTCGGCACTCGAAAGGGTGAAAACCTCGGCCTCGTGCCCGCGACGGGTCAAGCCGCGGATCTGTTCCCGCAGGGTCCGCTTGGCTCCGCCGGAAGGGAGGTTGTGAAAGACTGCGATGCGCATCGATGCTTCGGTATCAGGTGCGTCCCGGTCCGCCCGAGCCGGAAATCCCGGCCGCACACGGAAGGTAACCACAACGAGGGGGGCAATACAACAGCTTTTCTTTTCGCCATGCCGGGCACGGGTCCCGAAGGAAATGCCCGGAGGGCGGACGGGGCGGAGCGCGCTTGCTCCGTGAAAGCGCTGCCATGAGGGTTCTATTCGTCGTGCCTTACATGCCCAGCCCGGTTCGGGTTCGACCGTACAACCTGGTACGCTCCCTGTCCGAGTTGGGCCATGAGGTCACGGTACTGTCCCCGGTCGGCGGTCCGGACGACGCGAGGTGGGCCGCCGATCTGCGCGCGTGCGGGATCGAAGTCGAGACGTTTCCACTGACCGGGCGCCGCTCGTTGGCCAACTGTCTGGCCGCCGTCCCGACCCGGCAGCCCCTGCAAGCCGCCTACAGTTGGAGCCGTGCGCTTGCCCGCCGCTCTGCCGAGCTGGCGCTGGGCAACGGCAGGCCGCCCTTCGATGTGATCCATGTGGAGCACCTGAGGGGGGCGCGCTTCGGTCTCTATCTCCAAGCGCAGGCCGCCGCGCGCCGCGTGCGCCTGCCGCTGGTGTGGGACAGCGTGGACTGCATCAGCTTCCTTTTCGGCCAGGCGGCCGCTTTGAGCCGGCAGCCCCTGCGCAGGCTCGTGACGGCGTTCGAGCTCGGCCGCACCCGCAGTTACGAGCGCTACCTTCTCGGGCGGTTCGACCATGTACTGGTGACCTCGCCGGTCGATCGCGAGGCACTGCTGGCCCTGGAGCCCGCCGGCCGGCGGCCGCATTCTTGCGTGTCGGTCGTTCCCAACGGCGTCGATCTCGACTATTTCCGGCCGGGGCCGGCGGAAATGCGCATGCCGGCCACGCTCGTCATCAGTGGGAAGATGAGCTATCACGCCAATGTTGCGATGGTCGAACGCCTGATGAAAGAAATCATGCCGAAGGTCTGGGGCCGGCGCCCCGACGTGCGCGTCGTCATTGTCGGCAAGGATCCGCCGGCGCGCGTGCGCGCATACGGGCGCGATCCGCGGGTCACCGTCACCGGCTTCGTTTCCGATTTGCGGCCCTACCTGCAAGGGGCGACCGCGGCCGTGGCTCCCGTGGTTTACGGTGCGGGCATTCAGAACAAGGTTCTCGAAGCCATGGCGTGCGCCACCGCTGTGGTCACGACGCCGGCGGCGGTGCGTGCGCTCGCCGATGCGCCGGAGGCCCCTGCTCGGGTGGCTGCCGACCCGCAGAGTTTCGCCCATGCGGTTCTCGCGCTGCTGGAAGACGGCGGACTCCGCCGCTCGCTGGCGGCTGCCGGCCGCCGCTATGTCCGGGAGAACTACGCGCGCAGAGACGTCGCCGGGCGCGTGGCCGAGATATACCGGGCGATCGTCGCGGGCGGCGAGTCCCAGTCCGCGCCCGAACCGGCGTTGCCGCGTCATTCGGCTCGCTAGCACGCAGGATCGAAAGAAAGGAACCCCGCGATGGATTTTGCATGGTCCGAGGATCAGCGGCAGCTGTACCGCAGCGTCGTCGACTTCGCGCGCAAGGAGCTCGGAGCCGGGCTCCGGGAACGGGACAGGGCCTGCGAGTTCGCGCGCGGCGACTGGCAGAAATGCGCGCGCTTCGGGATCCACGGCCTTCCGTTTCCCGCCGCCTACGGCGGCAGCGACAGCGACATTCTGACGACGATGCTCGCCATGGAGGCTCTCGGCTACGGCTGCGCCGACAACGGTCTGATCTTCGCCATCAACGCCCAGATGTGGAGCGTGCAGATGCCGCTGCTCCGCTTCGCCCGCGAAGACGCGAAGCGCAAGTTCCTGCCGGGCCTGATCGCCGGTGAGATCATCGGCGCCCACGGCATGAGCGAGCCCGATTCCGGCTCGGATGCCTACAGCTTGCGCATGCGCGCGCGCCGCGTCCCCGGCGGCTACGTCCTGGACGGCACGAAGACTTTCGTGACCAACGCTCCGATCGCCGACATCGCGGTGGTGTTCGCGAACGTCGACCCGGCGCGCGGAATGTGGGGCATCACCGCCTTCCTGGTGGAGCGCGGCAGGCCGGGATTCAGCGTGAGCCGCCACATCGAGAAAATGGGATTGCGCACCTCGCCCATGGGCGAACTGATTTTCGAGGACTGCTTCGTGCCGGAGGAAAACCGCCTGGGGCCCGAAGGGGCAGGCGCCAACATATTCAACGATTCCATGGAGTGGGAGCGCGCCTGCATACTCGGCAGCCACGTGGGGGCGATGGAACGGCAGCTCGAACGGATCGTCGCCTATGCGCGCGAGCGCCGTCAGTTCGGCCGGCCGATCGGCAGCTTTCAGACGGTGGCCAATCGCATCGTCGACATGAAGGTGCGCCTGGAAACGTCGCGCCTGCTCCTCTACCGGGCCGCCTGGCTGAAAAGCCGGGGTGAAGCCACTCTCATGGATGCCGCCATGGCCAAACTGCATCTCGCGGAAGCCTTCGTCGACTCGGGGCTGGACGCCGTCCGCACCTGCGGCGGCTGGGGTTATACCACCGAGTTCGAGGTCGAGCGCGATCTGCGCGACGCCGTCGGCGGCACCCTGTACTCGGGTACCTCGGACATCCAGAGAAACATCATCGCCCGCTGCCTCGGACTCTGAGTCCCGGCCGGGCTCCACCACTGCAGTCGCCCAGGAGGAAACCGCATGCTTTATACCTTGCCTCACGCCCTCGACAATGCCGCCGCGCACGCCCCCGACGGCGAGGCGGTCCGCTTCGAGGGGAACGCTCTGTCCTATGCGGAAGTGGCGCGCCTGAGCAACGGCCTGGCTGCGATCCTGCGCAGCCTGGGCGTGCGCCGCGGGGATCGCGTCGGCATCTACATGAACAAAAGCCACGATTCCCCTGCGATCATGCACGGAATCATGAAGGCGGGCGGGGCCTACGTTCCCCTCGATCCCTTCGCGCCGCTGCAGCGCGTGGCCTACATGATCCGCGACTGCGGTATCCGGCACCTCGTGACCACCGATCGCATGCTCGAGCGCAGCGCTTTGCTGGTCGCGGACCTCGGCGGGCTGTCCTTTCTCGTGGGCGCTACGGACCGTCCCGATTTCGAGTGCGTGAGCTGGAGGGAAGTGCGTGCCGCGGCCGCCGATGCCGCGCCGGACATCGATCTCACCGAGCAGGACCTCGCCTACATTCTCTACACGTCGGGATCGACGGGAACGCCCAAGGGCATCATGCACACGCATCGCAGCGCCCTGAGTTTCGCCCTGTGGGGCGCCGCGACCTACGGGCTCACCCGGCAGGACCGGCTCAGCAACCACGCGCCCCTGCACTTCGACCTGTCCACCTTCGATTTCTTCGCCGGCCAGGTCGCCGGCGCCGCCACCGTGGTCATCCCCGAGGGGATCGCCAAAGTGCCGGCGAGCCTTGCCAGGCTGATGGCCGACGAGCGCATCAGCGTGTGGTACTCCGTACCCTTCGCCTTGATCCAACTGTTGGAGCGCGGCGGCCTCGCGCAGCGCGATCTGCGATCCCTGCGCTGGATTCTTTTCGCGGGCGAGGTCTTCCCCACCAAGCACCTGCGCCGCTTGCTCGAGGCCCTTCCCCACGTGAGGTTCAGCAACCTCTATGGGCCGACCGAGACCAACGTGTGCACTTTCTACCATGTACCCCCTGCCATAGCGGACACCGATGAGCCGATCCCGATCGGCAAGCCCTGCGCCAACGTGGAAGCCCTGGTGGCGGATGAACAAGGCCGGCCCGTGCCGGAAGGAGAGGTCGGCGAACTGCTCATCCGCGGCGGCGTCGTGATGCGCGGATACTGGGGCAGGCCCGACCTGAACGAGCGCGGCTTCTATCGGCGCAAGGTCTTCGGCGGACATTTCGAGGATCTCTTCTACCGCACCGGCGATCTGGTGCGCCGGCTGCCGGACGGCAATCTCCAGTACCTCGGGCGGCGCGACCGCCAGATCAAAACGCGGGGTTATCGCGTGGAGCTCGACGAGGTCGAAGCCGCCATGCTTTCCTTCCCGGGCGTCGAAGAAGCGGCGGCGTTCCCGATTCCCGACGGCCAGGGCAGCCAGTGGATTGCGGCCGCGGTCACGGCGCGCAACGGCACCCGCCTGGTGGCGGACGAGATTCTCGGTCACGCGGCCGAACGCCTGCCGCCCTACGCGCTGCCGGTGCGGCTCGAGGTGCTGGACCGCTTCCCCCGCACCTCCACCGGCAAGATCGACCGGCGCGAGCTGCAGTCCCGGGCCTCGCAGGCCCGCGGCGGAAAGCCCGACGCCGAGGCGGATCCCGGCCGGCTCTGATGTCGGTGATGTGCGCGCTGTGCGCCCGGAGACCCCGGCACTCGGCCGCCGAGCCCACGGCAACATTCGGGAGCCGCACCGGCCCGGCGGGCCGCCGGCTCGTTTGGGAACCGGGCCACGGATGCCGAAGGCGGGCGGCTCGAAAGCATGCCGATCACATTGGATGAGGCGGTTGTGGCCCGCAAGGGCAGGAACCATCAAGACCAAACAATCAGAAATCCACGGACAACGAAACCAAGAGGGAGTGTGTGGCAATGGAAACAACAAGGGAGATCATGGATTTCGTCAAGAGCGAGCTGCTGCGCGGGCGCAAGGCCGACCTGCGCCCGGAGGACGACCTGCTGAACAGCGGCATCCTGGATTCGCTCAGCATCCTGCAACTCGTGACCTATGTGGAGAAGCATTTCGGCGTCCAAGTGCCCGACGAAGACGTCGTCTACGAGAATTTTCACAGTATCGCCGCGCTGTCGGACTATCTGAACAGGTTTCAGGCGGGCATGGCTGCCGGCTAAGGAACCGGCCGGCGGCCGCCGTAGCAACGGCGTGCACGGAACGGCGCGCGGGCGCCCGCCCGCCGGACGGAGGATCCAATGAGCAGAGTGCTGGTGACGGGAGGGGCCGGTTTCATCGGTTCCCATGTAGTCGATGCGCTGGTCGCCCGGGGCGATCGGGTCGTCGTCCTCGACGATCTCAGCGGGGGCTTCCGGGAAAACGTCGATGCCAGGGCCGAGTTCGTGCACGGCAGCATCACCGATGCCGGCCTGGTCGATGCGCTTTTCGGCGAGGTCCGCTTCGACTATGTCTTTCACCTGGCCGCTTACGCGGCCGAGGGCTTGAGTCACTTCATCAAACGGTTCAACTACACCAACAATCTGATCGGCAGCGTGAACCTGATCAATGCATCGGTCAATACCGGCGTCAAGTGTTTCGTCTTTACCTCTTCCATCGCCGTCTACGGGACGAGCCCGGCACTCCCGATGACCGAGGAAACCCCTGCGCACCCGGAGGATTCTTACGGCGTAGCCAAGCTGGCCGTGGAGCAGGAGCTTCGGATCAGCCGCGCCATGTTCGGATTGGACTACATCGTCTTCCGTCCCCATAACGTCTACGGCGAGAGGCAGAACATCGGCGACCGGTATCGCAACGTCGTCGGTATATTCATGAACCAGATCCTTCAGGGCAGGCCGATGACCATTTTCGGCGACGGCATGCAGACGCGCGCCTTCAGCTACATCGGGGACGTGGCCCCGGTGATCGCCGAGAGCGTCCGCGTGCCGGCGGCCTACAACCAGGTGTTCAACATCGGTGCCGATACCCCCTACAGCGTGCGACTGTTGGCGCGCGCGGTCGCCGAGGCCATGGGGGTGCGCCCCGAAGTCATGCACCTGCCGGAACGTTCCGAAGTGCGGCATGCATACTCCTCCCACGAGAAGCTCGAGCGCATCTTCGGCCGGCGCTCGCGGACTTCGCTGGAAGAAGGCCTGGCGCGCATGGCTTCCTGGGTGAAAGAGCACGGAGCACGTTCCAGCAAGGAATTCGAGGGCATCGAGGTCATGAAGAATTTCCCTCGCGGCTGGCTTTGCGAGACTCCGGTGTCGTAGTGGATCGTTCCGCACCTCGGGGCGCTCTTCCGGTCGGCGGAGCCGCGCATGGAAGCGGTCTCCCGGCTGCTCCGGCGGACGGTGCGCCGCATGGCCGGGCGGCTTTTCGAGAAGGAGGAAACTCTCTGTGAAAACGGATGTGTTGATCGTCGGAGGAGGGCCGGGAGGCGCCTCGTGTGCCATGTTCCTGCTGCGGCAGGGCATCGAGCCCGTCATCGTGGAAGCCGAGCGGTTCCCGCGCTATCACATCGGCGAATCGATGACCGGCATGGGGGGCAAGTCCGTGCGCGACCTGGGCCTGGAGGCCGAAATGGCCCGCAGGCGCTATCCGGTCAAGCACGGCGTCAGGGTCTTCGGCCAGAGCGCGAGAGGGACGTGGTTCGTGCCCGTGACCGGGCGCACGGAACAATGGGAACCGTTCGAATGGACGACCTGGCAGGTGCGGCGCAGCGATTTCGACACCATGATGCTCGAGACGGCGGTTTCCCGCGGTACCGCGCTGGTCCACGGCAAAGCCGTCAAGCCGCTGGAGGAGAACGGAACCGTGCGCGGTGCGCTGGTCAGCACTGCCGACGGCCCCACGGAATCCATCGAGGCCGAAGTCCTGCTGGATTGCTCGGGCCAGGCCACCTGGCTCGCCAACCAGGGCGGCGTCACCGGGCCCAAGTATCTCGGCGCCTACGACAAGCAGATCGCCGTCTTCTCCCAGGTCGCCGGAGCCGTGCGCGACCAAGGCGCCACGCGCGAGAATCACCGCGACAACACCTTGATTTTCTACAAGGGCAAGTATCATTGGGCCTGGTTCATCCCGCTCGACGATGAGGTCGTGAGCGTCGGCGTCGTGATCCCGGCGGCCTACTTTCTCTCCAGGAAGGAAAGCAAGCGGGATTTCTTCCTCCGCGAACTCAGGGAGCTCCACCCTGAGCTCCACCAGCGCACCGCGGAAGGCAAGCTCGTGGAGGCGGTGCGCGTCATCCCGAATTACTCCTACCAGGTGAAGCGGTTCTGCGGCCGGGGTTTCATTTGCATCGGGGACGCCCACCGCTTCATCGATCCGATCTTTTCCTTCGGATTGACGGTGGCGATGCGCGAAGCCGAATTTGCCGCTCCCGTCGTGCGCGCCTATCTCGAAGGAAACGGGCGGGACCTCGCCAATCCCTTTGCGGAATATCAGCTCCGTTGCGAAAAGGGCGCGGACATCCTGGAAGATGTGCTCGATGCGTTCTGGGAACATCCGCTCGCCTTCGCCTTCTTCGTCCACAGCCGCTATACCGATTACATGGCGGATATGTTCGCGGGGCGCATCTATGACCACGAGCGCCAGCCGTCCCCGGCTCTCCACGCCTTCCGCAAGCTGCTCGGCAGGACCGGCGAGCGCGAGCGCTCCTACGAGTCCGAAGACGATTACTCGATCCCCGTCGGTTCGCGCTTCCACCCCGAACGCGCTCCCATTTGGGAGGCCAACTCGGCGGTGGAGAGCACCGAGGAATGGATGGGACCGCGCTGAAGTGTTCGTTGCGGCATGATCCGGCGCCTTGTCTATCTGAGCGGTCTCGCGATACTCGGCGTGGTGCTCTTCCACGCGGCCGGCATGGGCTTCGTGGCCATGTTTGCCTGGGCGCCGCGCTACGCTTCGCCCGGCGGGCCACAGCCCGCGGGACTTGCCGCCTATTATTTCCTGCGCGTGCTCGAGCAGGCGGCCGTGGTCGGCGTCCCGGCTTTCCTCTGCGTCTCGGGGTTCTTTGTCGCGATTGCGACCGGGCGCACGCGGCGGGCCATCGCCTGGCAGGCGGTCGGCAAGCGTATCCAGTATCTGGTGATCCCCTACCTGCTTTGGTCCCTGGCGGCCTACGCTCTGCGCTTCCTGGAGGGACAGCGCTACTCGCCGGGCGATATCCTTGCCGGCCTGGTGGTCGGGCGGGCCAACCCCGTTTTCTATTTCGTTCCGCTCGTCATCCAGCTCTACCTCCTCTCGCCCTTCATGGCGCCGCCGGCCAGAAACCGCTGGAAACTTCTTCTGGCAGTCACCGGCGCCATGACCCTGGCAGTGCAGCTTTCCTGGTACCCGGTCTTTTGGGGCGGCCGGCCGCTGCCGTGGGCGGTTCCCTCGTGGTTCTTTCCGGCAAAGGTCTTCTGGATGGCCCTCGGGATGGTGCTGGGCTTCCATGCGCGCGAGTTCGGAGACTTCCTCGTGCGGCGGCGTGCCTGGTTGCTGGCGGCGGCCCTGGTTTGCATTCCCCTGGGCGTGGCGGAGTGGGAAGTGTACGTCCGCGCGGCGGCGCCGTCCTGGCTGGCGCACACGGAAACCCTGATCGACACCCTCTATTCGCTTGCCTTCATCCTGGCCTATCTGGGTTATTCCGAGAGCGCGGTTCCGGGAGACGCGGCTTTGAGCTTCCTCGGGTCGAACGCCTTCGGCATATACCTGACGCACGCGATGGCGATCGAGTACGGCGCGCGCCTGATCTATCGCTACGGGCCCATGCTCCTCGGCGAGCCCTTCCTGCTTCAGCCCCTGTTTGTCTGCCTGGGATTGGGCGTGCCCTTGACGCTTATGGCCTTGGTGCGCCTCACGCGCCTGCGCGCCTGGCGAGTCTACATTTTCGGTTAGCTTTTGCATGGCACGCCGGCTTCTGATCCTCAACGGGCTGGCGACGCTGGCTGCTGTGGTCTACCATGCGTCGGGTTGGGGCTACACGGCCATGTTCTGGTGGGCCGACCGCTACCGTGCCGCCCGCACCCCCGATTTCGCCGACATGGGGAGTGCCGGCTACTACGCGCTGCGCCTGGTGGAGCAAGCGGCCGTCTTCGGTATGCCCGCTTTCCTGCTGGTCTCCGGATTCTTCATCGCCTTCTCGGCCGGCAGGCGCGGGCGAAGTGCGGGATGGGGAACTGTGGCGCGCCGGATGGCCGGGCTGGCGGTGCCATTCGCCCTCTGGTCTCTCTTGATCTTGGGGTTGCGCGCCGTTGAAGGTGCCAGGTTTTCGTTCGCCGGCCTCCTCGTCGCCGTGGCAACCGGGCAGGCAACGCCCGCGTACTACTACATTCCGGTGCTGGTGCAGCTCTACGCACTCTCGTGGATTCTGGTGCCGGCCGCGCGCCGGCACTGGAAGCCGGTTCTGCTGGCGAGCGCCGCGGTGCAGGGTACGGTTATGATCCTGCGTTACGTTCAGGTGCTGCAGCCTTCGGCGGGCTGGGCGCAGCCGGCGATGTTTCTCGCCCGCAGCTGGTTTTTCCCAGGGTACCTGTTCTGGTTTGCGCTGGGCATCGTGGTCGGATTTCACTGGGCGCCCATCAAGGCTGCCTTGGCCCGTGTCCGGCCGCTGCTGCCGTTCCTGGCGGCTGCGGGGCTGGTGGCGGGCATGCTCGAATGGGAATGGCTGCTCGCGCACTCGGGACGGGAATGGATCGGTACGCGCGAGACGCTCGTGGACGACCTTTTCATCGTTGCGGTCCTGCTCGGCTATCTCTCCTGGGAAGGGAACCTTCCGCTTGCGGAACGCTTCGCCGCGCTGGGCACGCGGTCCTACGGGGTGTACCTCATCCACCTGCCGATCCTGGAAGTGACGGCGCGCTCCGTCTACCATTGGGCTCCGGCGCTGCTCGCGTATCCGTCCGTGTTCTTGCCGCTGTTGGTTCTGGCAGGCCTGGGAATGCCGCTGCTCCTCATGGATGCCGTCGAACGCAGCCCGGCCAGGCGCTACTATCAACTGGCCTTCGGATAGAAACCTGTCGTGCGCCGCGCCGTCTTCATGGACCGGGACGGGGTCCTCAATCGCGTCGTCGTGCGCGACGGACGTCCCGGTTCGCCCCGGTCGCTCGCTGAGTTCGCCGTCGTCGAGGACGCGGCGGTCGCCCTGCATTCGCTGCGCCGCGCGGGCTATTTGCTGATCGTTGCGACCAACCAGCCTGAAGTTGCGCGCGGGTTGCAGGATACGGCGCTGGTCGAGGAAATGCACCGGCGTCTGCGCGCGGCGCTTCCCGTGGACGACATCTGGGTTTGCTATCACGACCGCAGGCACCGCTGTGGGTGCCGCAAGCCGAAGCCGGGCCTGCTCCTGGGGGCCGCCGAGAAGTGGGGGATAGACCTTTCCCGGAGCTACATGATCGGCGATCGCGGCAAGGATCTCGCCGCCGGTCGCCGCGCCGGGTGCGGGACAATCCTGCTATCCTGTCCATACAATCGCGGCGACGAGTCGCGTGCGGACTATTGCGCGGCCTCCCTGTCGGATGCATCCGCCTGGATACTCGGCCGCTCGGCCCCGGGCGCCGAACCATGAGGCTGCGCAAGCGGCGGAACGATCGCGCGTGAAACGAGATCTGCTTCGCATTCTGTGCAGCGCAGCAGCCCTCGCGGGCCTGGCGGGCGTTCTCTATGCTACGCCTCATGGAATCGGGTTGTCTCCCGACTCGCTCGGCTACCTGGGAGGGGCCCGCAGCCTTCTCGCCGGCGCCGGTTTTTCTGCGCCGGCGACCGGCCGGGCCATCACCCAGCACGCGCCCCTTTATTCCTGGCTGCTGGCGCTCGCCGCTTTCCCCTCTTCCGATCCAGCGGCCGCCGCACGCTGGCTGTCGGCGATCATCTTCGCCGTCAACATTCTGCTGCTCGTGCTTCTGGTGCGCGCAGCGTTCGGCGATGGTCCGGCCTGGACCGGCCCGCTGGCGGGCTTGCTCGCGCTTTCCTCCGCTCCCATGTGGCACGTCCACCTGATGGCCTGGTCCGAGCCGCTTTTCATCGGTCTGTGCCTGGCGGCCGTATGGTCTTTCGCTTCCCATCTGGCGGTGTCGCGCAAGAGCCGGCTGTACGCGTCCGCTGCGGCGACCGCACTTGCGATGCTGGCGCGCTATGCCGGACTTTCCATGTGGCTCGCTCTCGGCACCCTGCTGCTCTTTTCGAAAACCGGCCCGATGAGGCGCCGGTTGGCGGATCTTGTCGGCTTTTCCGTCGTCTGTCTCGTGCCCTTTCTGCTCCTGCTGGTACGCAATCATCTCGCGGGCGGCTCGGCCACCAATCGAACGGCGGCATTTCACCCCGTCACCCGCGCTCAGTTGCACGAGGGATTGGCGACGGTGTCTTCGTGGTGGATGGTTCCCGCGGCTGCGCCGGGGTGGATCAAGGCGGCCGTGGTGGGCGCCGCGGGTGCAGCCTGCGCCGCCGCTCTCGTGTCCTGGAGCCGCACGCGGCGCGAGTCGGCTGCGGGGCATCGCCGTTCCGGTTTGCCGCCTGCGGTCACGGTATCGGCTTGGAGCGCCGCCGCCTACGGCGCCTTTCTCCTGCTTTCTATCTCGATTGCCGATGCCAATATACCTCTCGACCACCGCACGCTCGCTCCTTTGCTCGCGCTCCTGCTCGCACCCTGCCTCTTTGCCTGGCATGCGTTGTGGACACGGGCGCAGCGCCTGCCGGCAAGGGCACTCTTACTGGCCGCTGCGGCTCTTTTCGTCACCGGCGGTTGGTCCGCTTCCGTTCCGTGGCTGCGGGAATCCCATGCCGAGGGCATCGGCTTCAACAATGTGCGCTGGCGAAACTCCGATATTGTTCGCGCATTGCGCGCCTCGCCGGCCGCAGGTCCGATCTACTCGAACGCGCCCGACGGCATCGCATACTGGACCGGCCGGGAGGCGAAACGTATACCGGCCCGTTACTCCAAGATGACCCGCAGGCCCGATCCCCGCTTTGCGCAGGAAATGGAGCGCCTGCGGCGCGACCTGGCCTCGGGTGCCATTCTGGTCTACTTCCGCCGCATCGGCGCCGGATCGGACGCCGAGGTGGACGCCTTGATCCGGGAGCTCGAACTCCGCCCCGGCAGTTTTCACGACGACGGTATCATCTATGCCCGTTGACGGTCCCGAAAACATCGGAAGCGATGGGGTGCTGGTCAGCGCGATCATCCCGGCGCACAACCAGGGCCGCTACCTGGTCGAGGCTGTCGCCAGCGTCCTGCAGCAAACGCTCGCGGACCTCGAAGTGATCGTGGTCGACGACGGTTCGACCGACGACACGGCACGGGTGGCGAGGGGTTTCGGCGATCCGCGGGTGCACTACGTCTACCAGAACAATCGCGGGCTTTCCGCCGCGCGCAACACCGGCATCCGCCGTGCCCGCGGCCGTTACCTTACGTTCCTGGACGCCGACGACCTCTTCCTGCCGCGAAAGCTCGAGCTGCTGGTGGGAGCGCTGGAACAGAATCCCGCGGCCGGCATCGCGGCGGGCCAGGCGGTTCCCATCGACGAGCGCGGGCGCCCCGTGGGCCGGATCTTCGACAAGCCCTTGCCGGACGAACCGGCGCAGCTGCTCGCGGGCAATCCGCTCCATGTCGGCAGCATAGTCGTGCGCGCGTCCTGGCAAGCCAGGGTGGGCTTTTTCGACGAGAGTCTGCGCTCCTATGAGGACTGGGACATGTGGCTGCGCCTCGCCTTGGCCGGGTGCCGATCCGTGTGGGTGCCCCGGCCGGTTTCCTGTTACCGCTTCCACCGATCCCAGATGACGCGCAACGGGGACCGGATGACGGCGGCCTGCTTCGCCGTGCTCGACAAGTTGTTCGCCCGCGGCGACCTGCCCGAATCCTGGCGGCGCGCCGAAGACATCGCCTACAGTCGTGCCCACCTGCGCGCAGCCGCCCAGGCGTACCTGGCGCGCGATTTCGGGACCGCCGCAGGGCATCTGGTTCAGGCGGTCACGCGCGACCCGACGCTGCTGGAAGAGGACGCCCGCCGCCTGGCCGACCACTTCCGCTCGTGGACGGAACTCCCGAAAGTCGGGGCCCCGCTGAACTTTCTCGAGGATATTTACGGCCACCTGCCTCCGGCCCTCAGGCGACTGGCCGCACGGCGCAGGTTGCATCTGGGTCGCGCGGCGGCGGAATTGGCCTTGCGTGCCGGCGATCTCGGGGATCTGCGCGCGGCACGGCGCTATGGGTGGCGTGCCCTCCGTTACCGGCCCTTGTTCCTCTTGAATTGGCGACTGGTCAGAATGTCGGCGCGGGCCATGCTGGCTCGTCGGCCGTGATTTGCGAGGATTCCATGTGCGCTTTGGCATTCGGTGGTGCGGTGAGCCGATTCGTGATCCTGTTCGTCGAGCGATCGGGCAGCACGTATCTCGCCACGCTGCTCGCTTCCCATCCGCGGATCCTGGCGCGGCGCGAGGAGTTCGCGCAGATGCGCCAGCGCGGCGTCGACGGGCGCGGGCAGCTGGAGTGGGCGGGTAAGTTCTGGTCGCCCGGCCTTCTGAGCCCTTATCGGGCAATAGGCTTCAAGACCAAGCTGGTCGACATACTCGACCCCCAGGGCTTCACCCGCCTCCTCGTCGATCGACGGGTGCGCGTCATCGAGCTGCACCGGCGCAACCTGGTCAAGGCGGTCATCTCCACCATCAATGCCAGGCGCCTGCACGAGGCGTCGGGCAATTGGAACCTCCTGCAGGAATCGGACCGCCTGCCGCCTTTTCGGGTGGATCCGGAGGAGTTCGAACGCCTGCTGCAGGAACGCATCCGCTGGGACCGGGAGCTCGAGGATTTCACCGCCGGGCTGCGACTGCCGCTCGTGCGCTTGTACTACGAGGACTTGCTGGAAGACGAGCCGGAATTCGTCGGGCGGGTGCTGGATTTCCTGCAAGTCGACCGGTACCCGTTGCGCGGGAAAACACTGAAGAACACGCAGGACGACCTGCGCCGCGCGCTCCTCAACTTCGACGAGCTGCGCCTGAGGTACGCAGGCACGCCGTTCCACTCCATGTTCGACGAGGTCGTGCAAACGGACGGCGGTTTCGATGAGCGGGCCGCGGGCGGCATATCGGGGCTGCCGTGAAAATCGGCTTTCTTCTCGAACTGAGCGAAGAAATCCGCCGCGCTCCCTTTACGGGACCGGCGAACCACGTGCGCCAGGTTTTTCTGGGCCTGCGCAGGCTCGGATGCTCCGTGTCGCTGCTCTGCCGCCTGGACGGCCGCCTCTGGTTCACCGATGACCTCCAGGAGTTCCGGCCCGTCACCGTCCGGAAGAGCGATCTTGGGCTGTGGCGTGTGGCGGAGCGAGTGCTGCGCCGGGCACAGCGTTGGTCCGGGTTTCCCTACCTTGGTTTTTTCGAGAGCCGTCGCTTCATGCACGCTTGCCTGCAGGAGCTCTCGAACTGCGACCTGTATTACGAGCGCTTCAACTGGATGTGCTATGGGGGTGGGCTGGCCGCGGCGCGCGCCGGCATTCCGCTCGTGCTCGAATACAACGGCGATCCGCTGGACGATCTGCGCGCCAGGCAGATGGCGCCTGCAGGGATACAGGGCGCGATCGCGCGCGCCCTTGCCGGCCGCAGCCTCAGGGGTGCCGACCATGTCGTGGCCACGGGCGACGGGTGGCGCCGGAATTGCATCGCGGCCTGGCGGGTGCCCGCGGAACGCGTCAGCGTCGTAGAGAACGGGACGGATCTCGTGGAAATCCTCGACCGCAGTGCGCTCCGGGCCTTCCGCCCCTCGGCCGACGCGGGCCGGGCGCCGAGGGTGGTCTATCTCGGCGGGTTCTACCCGTGGCACGGCGTCGACAAGTTGCTGCGCGCTGCGGCTGCTCTGCTACGGGCAGGAACCCATATCACGGTAACCCTGATCGGTTCGGGCAGCGGAGAGGCGGCGGCCCGCTCCTTGACCGGCGCTCTCGGCCTGGAGAACCGGGTGACCTTTGCCGGCAGGTTGTCGGCGGCGGAGTACGCCGCCGTTCTGGCGGACTCCGACATCGGCGTGTCCCCTTATTGCGGCTGGCAGGAATATTCCGGTTTGAAGATCTTCGATTACAAGGCGGCGGGATTGGCCTGCGTGGCCTCCGGAGAAGGCGGCCGGCCTTCGAGTATCCGGCACGGCCGCACAGGCTGGATTGTCCCGCCATGCAGCGAATCCGCGCTGGCCGAAGCCCTGGCTTTGCTTGCCGCCGATGCGCGCCTGCGCCGCAGGCTGGGCCGGGCTGCCAGGCTCGAGGCCGAACGGTACCACACGTGGCAGCACAGCGTGCGGCAAATCATGCAGATCCTCGAGCGGGTGGCGGCTGACGGCCGAGCCGCCGCCGGGACACTGGAAAGAACACGGCTCGCCGGCTCGCGGCGCATGCCGGATCCGGCCTGATGCTCCAGCATATCGGCCGACACCGCCCCGGTGCTCCGTCGGTTCGGTTTTCATGGCTCGCGGGCGGAATCGGCCGGCCCGGCCGAGGGACCCGTCTTGGAGGTCGGCCAGTAACCAGGTTCAAAAAAGGAGTGCTATCCGATGTTGCGAACATCGTTCCGTTTGGTTTTTATCTTCGTGTTGCTTTTCCTCCACGGCGCTTGGAGCCAGGAGAAACCCGGGAAGCGATCCGGCGTCGCGCCGGAACAGTCCGCCGCGCCGCAGGCGAGGCGTAACCAGATCCGCGGACTCTCGCTCGACTATCGCATCGGCGCCGGAGATGTCCTGGAAATCCAGGTGGCCAACGCGCCGGAGCTGAACCAGGTGTTGCCGGTTTCGGCCGCCGGCGAAATCAATGTCCTGCCTGCCGGCACCGTGGTCGCGGCGGGCCTGACCGCTGCGGAGTTGGAAGACCGCGTCGCCGGGCTGCTCAAGGACAGGAAGCTGCTCGTCGAGCCCGAGGTCCTCATTTACATTCGCGAGTACAAGGCGAAGCAGATCTATGCCACCGGAGAATTCGCCCGCCCGGGTCAATTCGTGATGTCGCAGAATCTCACGGTTTTCGACGCCGTGCTGCTGGCCGGCGGCCTCGGGCCGAGTGCCGGTCCCTATGTCTATCTGCACCGCCGCCTGCCCGGCAGCGGGCCGATCGGGCCGCCGTCCGCCGGTGCCGTCGAACGGCCCGAGCAGGAGCGCGAAGGAATCGAAATCGTCAAGATCGACCTTCGCCCCATGCAGCAGGGAAGAACCCCGGAACCCGACCTCCCCCTCCAGGAAGGCGACTCGCTGATATTACCCCGGCGGCAGGCAGAGTATTTCTTTGTCCTCGGCGAGGTGATGCGGCCCCTCGACTACCCCTTGCCGGAAAACGGAGCGCTTACGGCCAGCCAGGCCATCGCCCGCGCCGGCGGACCCACCAGGACCGCCAAGATCTCGCAGGGCATGGTGGTGCGGCTGGACGACAACGGAAACCGCCAGGAAATCAAGGTGGACTTCCAAGCGATACTGGAGGGCAGGCAGAGAGACTTCGAAATCCATCCGAACGACATTATTTTCATTCCGGGCAGCAAGATCCGAACCATCGGTGAAGGATATGTGACGGCTGCCAATGCCATGATCGCCGGGACGGCGTTTCGCCTGGGGCGAATGTACCAGCTTCCCGATCGGCCCGACCGGACGAACCCGCAGTAAGGAAAGAAGGAGGTGTGAGATGTGGTATGCGAGCTTGATGCTGGCTGTGCTCTCCGTGGTGCAGATGCAGGACGCTCCCCCAGGGATGCAACCCCCCGCCGCGCGCGCGGCTTATCCCGAGTATCGCGTCGGTCCCGGCGATCAGCTGACGGTGCATGTCTTCGGGATGTCCGATTTCGACCGGACGGTGCGGGTGAGTAACTCGGGCAAGATCCATGTGCCCTACCTGGGTATCCTTCCCGTCGCCGCCCTGACAGTGGCGGAGATCGAGGACGTGATCGCCCAGGCGCTGCGCCGCCGCCAGCTGGTGCTGGAGCCTTGGGTGCAGGTCCAGGTGGCCGAGTACCGAGCCCAGCCGGTCTTTGTCGTGGGTGCCGTGAACTCTCCCGGCCAGTTCATGATCACCGGTGAGATGCATCTTCTGGATGTCATTGGAAAGGCGGGTGGGATCAACCAGGACGCCGATGCGAAAGGATACCTGGTCCGCCGCCACGACTTCTCCCGTCCCCTGCCCGACCTCGTGCAGTCCCACCCGGACCTGCAGCCGGCGGATCGGTCGTCGCAAGGAATGGTCGTGCAGGTCGCGGATCGAGATGGGCCCGCCGGGAGCGAGAGGATTGTTTTCGACGTGCAGGAATTGAAGGAAGGGCGCCCCGGGCTCAACGTCCTCCTCCAGGGGGGCGACGTCGTCTACATCCCCAGGAGGGTGCAGCGGCATATATACATTGTCGGCGAAGTGGCGTTCCCCGGAGCCTACGGCCTGCCCCGTCACTACGATCACATCACCGCCGCCCGGGTGGTTTCCTATGCCGGCGGGCCGCTCAAGACCGCCAAGTCGGGGAAGGCCTTCATCGTGCGGCGCAACCCCGACGGAACAGTGCGCGGCGTCCCCTTCGATTTCGCTGCGATTCTCAGAGGGCGCAGCCCCGATATTCCGATCGAACCCGACGATATCATATTCGTCCCGCGGAGCGTTCCCAAGACCGTGGCCTTGAATATGCTCCAGCTGGTGGCGCACCTCACCCAGCAGTTCATCATCTTCTGACGGGCCGGTGCGCCTCTCCCGGCATTCGGCCTCATCGCCCGCCCCGGAGATTCTATCGGGCGATGCGCAAGTCCTTCGGCGGCGCAGGTCGATCGCCGGACGGCGCGCTCAAGGCCGACGCCAGATTGTTGATGTAATGCAGGTCGCCTATGGGAAAGAGCGGGCCGTCCAGGTATTTTTGCAGGCTTTCGTAAGGCTGCTTCAGGATCAGGGCGCGCGCCTGGAAGAGAGCTTCGTAATCGTTCAGGGGCGCCGTGGTGTTTTCCTGATAGCCGGCCTCGTACGCCGTGACGAACCAGTACGGGCCGACGTAGCTGTATTCGTCGACCGCTTCCTGTACTTGCGCCCGGATGTGGTCATGGAGGTAGTCACCGATCTCGGGTACCAGAAGCATGAAATTCCTGCAAAGATTGATCTTGCGCCTGTGGGCATTCAGGCCCGGCATCGGCATCAGCGTGATCGGATCGGTGTAGGGGGAATCCTTGGCGAAGGCGTTCTTCCTGTGGTTCAGAAACTCGGCGAGGTTCGACTGCGCCCGGCTGTAAAGGGACGGATCGGGCCGGCTGCCGGTTTGCATCGTCACCATGTCGCTCAAGCCGATGAAACCCATGTATCCGGCGGCGTAGCCGTGGAGCTCGAACGGGTATTCGCGGAACAGGTCCTGATAAGTGCCGTTGAGGAAGGGATCCGTCAGACTGCGGAATTCGACCTTGGACCGGGCCTTGTTGTAGGCGTCCTGTGCGGCTGCCGGGACGATCTGGGCGTATTTCCACAGGGCGTAGATGTTGATCTGGGGATAACTCCAGCTCCATCCGAAGCTCTGCCCGAGGATGGGACTGTAGAGAGACGTGCTCCTGGGGGCGGATGCGAATTGCGCGAGCGCTTCGGGAGGGAAGTCGTTGGCGTTGCGCTGGACCGGCTCCTGCCATCCGGTGTAGGCATACATGGTCCCGCCGAAATAATAGTTGTAGTAGTTCTGCATGTAGGTCCTCAGACGGGATTGCAGGGCCGTGGAAACGAGGGGATACGCGCGCGCAAGCGAGTAGAGCAGCTCTCCCGGATTGTAAAAGTAGTAATTGATCTGGCGAATCAGATTCTGACCCCCGTAGAAATAGGCGGGCTTGAGAAATCCGGGCGCGTCGACGATCTTGGCGATCTCGTTCTCCAGGCGGGCCTGCAGGGTGGCGCGCGGAAGGATCGGAGCGTCCGCTGCCGTCGGCGCAGCGGCGGCGAGGATGGGTTGCGCCCGGAGACTTCCGGCGTCGTTGGCGTAGCAGATCACGACGTTGTTTCGGTGAACGAAGAGCCTCCCGACGCCGTCCGACGTGATATGCGGCACGATCGGATTCTGGTCCCCATGGTTGTGGTAGGCCCCGTTGGGGCTCCGGTAGCCGCTGCGAAACTGCCCGTGGTACCAGCCGCGCACCTCGTCGAGAAAGTTGGGCTGCGTGTACCACACCTGGTCATGGAAGCCGGGCAGCTGGGTGTCCAGCGGATCGGTGCCGTATCCCCAAACCGGACGACGCATTCCGTTGGGCACCGAAATGTCGAGGAAGTCGCCCTCACGGGAGCAGCAAAGGTTGCGGTAGAGCATGGTGCCTCCCCCGGAGATGTACTGCGGCTCGTCCTGGGCGGTCTCGAGGCCCGTCAAGCGCACGTAACTCGTCCCCAGGTGGAGTCCCAAAACCTGGGCGCGCGTGATCCCGACATTTCCTTTGTGCGAATGCGAGGTCTGGTACAGCACCCCGTCGGGCATAACGACGGGCGGATGAAACGTGTGCGTGTTCTTTCCCTGGAACAGGAAAGGGGCGTACGGAGTGCCGTATTCCCGGCCGGTGGCCTTGTCGAGCTGGACGTGGACCTGGAGGAGCAGGCGATGGGCCGCGATCGCGGCGGAGATGCGACTCGCGTCCATGACCAGCGATCCGGCGGGCCAGGCCCAGGCCAGACCGGTGGTATCGGCGGACGACGCGGCAGCGAAGACGGGCCCCAGGTAGCCCTCGAAAATTCCTCCCGGGGGATAGTCGAACAGTGTGGCGCCCTCGTAAATGTCGTAGTCGGACCAGAAATAAGGGCGCATGCCGGAAAAGATCACGTAGTTCCTGTAGATGACCGGCCACCAGGAACGGTAACGGTCTCCGGGAAGTTTCCGCGCCGATTTCCAGACCAGGGAGCCGTCGGCGGCACGCAGGGCATAGGCGTAGTTGTCGTCGGAGGCGAAGTACAGCGTGTCGGAGGCAGCGTCGTAGGCGGGCGAATAGCAGATCGGGCCGAGCGGAGCTTGAGCCGCCTGCGGGTACTGCCAGACCAGAGTGCCGTCGCTCGTACGGAAGGCGTAGAAATAGCCGTCCCGGCCGCCGGCATAGACCGTGTTGTTGGCCACCACAGGGTTGACGCTGAATCCCGCGCCCGCCGGCGGGGACGCCCAGATGCGCCTCCCGCTCCAGGCGTCGACGGCGTGGATGCGCCGGTCGAAACAGCCGACGTAAGCCACCCCCCCCACGACCGTGGGGGAGTGCCCGAGCGGCATGTCCGTAAGATAGTCGCTCCATCCCGCGCATACCTGTCCCGTGCGCGCATCCAGGCAGTGGAGTCCTCTGGAGCTTGCCACATAAACACGGTCGCCGACGACGACCAACTGCACCTTCTGGTCGATATAGGCCTCGATCGGGCGATACCACCTCGGCACCAGATTCCCTGCGACCTGATCGGCAACCCAGCTCGTGCGCTGCGGATTGGCGCCGGCCATGTACCAATCGGCCGCCGGGATTCGCGGAAACGCGGCGAGCACCCCAAGACAGACCATGATTCGGCCGATCGACGACCCGGCTCGCCCCCTTTGCTTGATCACTGTTGCTCCTTTCCGCGTGCCGCGGGAAACGACTGCCCGCCGTTCCCGTGCGCTCGCATTCATGTGCCTGGCGTTCGTGCCACCCGAGTTCTGCCGGAATTCTAACACATGCCCCGGGTGCATGCGAGACGTCGAGGGTCGCCCGGGCGATTATCGAACGACGGTGCGGCGCCGCCGGTGCGCCGGATCACAATTCCCGCACAGGTCCTGCACCCGAGCGGGCCGGGCAAGCATGTACCGGCATGGCGGGGCGCGCATGAGACGAATGAGAGTCCTGTTTGGCCCGAGGGGATGACGAAGATGGTTTTGTCGTTTCGTGGAGCGTGGATGACTCGGATCGCAGCGATGATTCTGGCGGCAACCGCGACCGTTTACGGCAAGGACATTACCCTCCTGTGGAGCCCCAACAGCGAGGCGGACCTTGCGGGATACAAGATCTATCGGGGATCCTTCTCGCGCCAATACGACACCGTGGTCGACGTGGGAAATGTGACCACCTATACCTTCAGGGGGCTCCCCGAGGGCGTTCACTTTTTCGCCGTGACGGCCTACAGCCGCGCGGGGCTGGAGAGCGACTTTTCCAACGAGGTCTTCGACGGGCCTCTCACGCTTTTCTATCCGCGGCTCTCGGGTTACGGGGCGGCAGGCGGAAGCGCGCCGGAATACACCGGGGTCGCGCTGGCAAACCTGGATCAGGCGGCGGCCTTCCTGCAGCTGACCGCCCTCGATCGCGACGGTACGGAGCCCAGGGGAGCGGGCATCAACAACCCCGTGGTGCTTTCCTCCCTCGGGGCCGGCCGGCAGTATCCCTTCCTCGATTACGAACTCTTCGGAAGCGGCCTGCGCCAGCGCAGCCCGGTCGGATGGGCCAGGATCGAAAGCACCGTCCGGGGCGTGTCGGGCATCTTTCTTCTCTTCGACGCCGCTCTCTCGCTGCTCGACGGCGGCTCGATGAATGAGCTGCCGCTGGCATCGGCGGTACTCGGCGAAGTCCGCGGCGACGGTTTTACGCGGGTGAGCATGATCAACCCGAACCCCTTTGCCGCCGAAGCTACGCTGGAACTGGTGGCGGCCGACGGCATTCCCCTCCGTTCCGTCCGGCGCACCATAGCGGCCATGGGCTCGGTGGTCGAAGATCTTTCCGCGGATCTTTTCCCCGGAATTTCCCTGTCGCCGTCGAGCTACGTGCGCGTCGAGGCGCCGGCCGGGCTCCTGGTTTCGGAATTGACCGGGCGACCCGGGAGCGATCTTGAATTCCTCTACGCGCAAGACGCGACGGGCGGAGCGACGCGGCTCTATGCCCCCCAATATGCGGTCGGCAACGGATGGCGTTCCACGATATCCCTGGTCAATCTGGAACCTGCCCCCGGCGAGGTCGCATTGCGCCTGATCGGGGAGGATGGCCGTGAACTCGCAGCACGTCAGGTCCCGGTTGCCGCACGCGGCAAGATCCACGTGGACGACCCCGCCTTCTTCGGCAACCTGCCGTCAGGCTTGGGCGCCGGCCTGGTCCAGGGATATGTCGAGGTGACCTGCAGCGGCGCTCGGCTGGTCGGTCACATCGTGTTCGGCGATCCAGGTGGGCGGTTTTCAGCGGCGCTGCCCCTGGTGGCGCGACTGCGGGATTCGGTCGTCTTCGGCCACGTGGCTTCCAGCCGCGTCTGGTATACCGGTCTGGCCGTGGTCAATCCGGGCATCGAGGATGTCGAGAGTAGTTTGACTGTCTACCAGGCGGACGGCACACCCGTCCTGTCGCGTACCCTCAGTATCCCCGCCGGGCGCCGTGTGTCGGGTTTGCTCACCCAGTTCTTCCCGCTGCCTCCGGATGAAGAGCGCATTTCGGGATACATGCGCCTGACGGCAAGCCGGCCCGTGGCCGCCTTCGCTCTCTTCGGGACCAACGAGGGTTCGGTTTTGGCGGCGATTCCGGCTCAAGGACCCTTCTAGCGGCGCCATGGCCTCGGGGGAAACGGAATTACTCGCCCCGCCCCGTCCCGCAGCGAACGATGATGCAGGCAGGCGGCCGGGCGGGGGCGGTTCGGAGGCCAAGGTTTCGCTGGTGCGGAACCTGCTCTGCCTCAATGGACTGGCCGTCCTGGCCGCCGTCCTCAATCATGCCCAGTCCTGGGGCTTCACGGCCATGGTCTTCTGGACGGACCGCTACCGCCCGGTCCAGGTCCCCAATTTCGATCAGTTGGGCAGCACTTCATATTTCGCGCTCAACGGAATTGCGGGGGGCATCAGCTTCGCCATCCCCTCTTTTCTTTTCATCACCGGTGTGTTCACCGCAATCGCCACCGATCGCAGCCGGGCAACGATTTCCTGGAGGACGGTATATGCCCGGGTGAAGTTTCTGCTCGTCCCGTACCTCTTCTGGTGCGGCGTCGCCCTCGCCGGCCTTCTGGTGGAAGGAAAGCGATACGATTTTCCCACCTACATCGCGATGGTGCTTACCGGCAAGGTCCGCGGCCCGTACTATTATGTTCCTCTGCTGATCCAGTTTTACATCTTGTCATTCCTGATAGTGCCTCTGGCAAGAACGCACTGGAAAGCTCTCCTGCTGTCCTCGGCGGCTGTGCAGCTGCTGGTTCAATCGCCGTTCTATTTGAAGATGTACGGAGTCGGCAGTGGGACGATTTCTCTGGAGGGGCTCCCGCAGTGGTTTTTCTTGACGCGGGCGTTCTGGTTCGTCCTGGGCGCGGTTGCGGGCTGCCGGCTGGCACGCTTCCACACCCAGGTTCGTCGCTATCGGTTTTGGGCGCTGGGCGCCGGGCTCCCGTTGCTCCTCGTCGCCGTGCTGGAGCGCGATTGGATCTTCCGCCACCGAGTTTCGGTTCCGATCGAAACGCTGATCGGGGGATTGTACGCCTTGTGCGTCATCGTCGCCGTGCTTGTATTCGCCGGCCGACGGTCGGGGAACGGTTGGCTGGAGAGGGTTGGATCACGCTCGTTCGGCATCTACCTGGTACATGTCCCGGTTCAGATCTATACGGCGCGCATTGTTTATCATCTTTTTCCGGCGTTGTTGGGCTACCCTGTATTGTTCGCCGCCTTTATTTTCGCGTTCGGACTGCTTGTTCCTCTTTGTTTGATCAGGCTTGTCGAGGGGAGTTTAGCGCGTCCGGCTTCCCGGTACATTTTCGGCTGACCGGCCGGGAACGGCGACGGCGGCTATCGGACGCCGGTTCGCAGCCATTTGTGTGACACGGCTCACGAGCTTTTCGGCGGGCAGAGGCGATGATGGACGCGAGGCGGGCGGGAAAGGGCGGGCGTAATGGTGGTGCCGTGAATGCTTCACGGCAGCGGCGGATTCGGCAGGGAATCCAACGCGGTTTCGGGGAGGGCGGCATGAACCTGAATGGTTTCCGGGCGGCGTCATTGGCGATGGTGCTCCTCCTCGCATGCGGGAGCGCCAGGGGGCAGGCGATCGTGGTCGATCATACGTCACTGCCCCTGTTCGACTCGATCCCGGAATCGTATCTCCAGGCGGCGCGAAGTCTGCGCGTGCTCTTCATGGACCGTTCCGTGGGCTTCAACACGCATACGGCGCTCAACTGTTTCACCGCCGCCTCTTACGGCGCCTCGCCGGTCACGTGCCGGCGGGACTACCGGCTGCAGGGCGGAACCTGGCAGATGGTGACGCGCACGGATGCGGATCTGGCGGCGGGGCTGGTGCCTCAGTACATCAGGTTTGTTCCCGACCCCGTCCGTTACAACCGCAGTAACTGGTTCTACTATACGTTCGCCGATACCTGGGACAAAATGACCGTGAATTTCGTCTCCGGGCTTCACAACCGATCGATCCCGGCCGCGGACAGCATCACGAATCAGCCGGTGAATCTCGACCCCCTGGATTTCGACGTGATCTCCTTCCAGTTCAGTTATCTGAACGTCGACCAGGGGAGTACGATTGCGGAGTTTTTCACGCGGCGTCCGGGAGCGTACGACGATGTCTACGATCTCGAGCGCGAGATCGCGGAAGTCCTGGGTTCCGCAAATCCCCCGCGGGTGTTCATATACTGGACGACCAGCCTGGCGCGCGGCATCGGCACGGACGAGGCGACCGCATTCAACGACCGCATGCGCCAATGGTGCCGCGAGAACGGCCGGATTCTCTTCGACTTCGCCGACATCGAAGCGCACGACATGAACGGCAGCCCATGCTACGACAACCGGGACGGTGTGCCCTATACCACGCCGAGCGGTAGCGCCGGCGAGAACTACCCCGACGACGGGCGCGACATCCCGGCGATCTGCCAGGAGAAGACCACCGAAACCGACGGGGGCCATCTCGGCACCGCCCAGGGCGTGGTGAGCGTAGCCAAGGGCATGTGGATCCTCATGGCGCGCATTGCCGGCTGGAATCCGAGCGGGGGCCAGCGTCCGGCTCCTCCGACCAACCTGCGGATCGTGCCGTAGCCGCAGGGGCGCGTTTGACAGGCGGGTGCCGCAATCCTTATAATGACGCCCATTCGCAGGGGTGAATGCGTGCATCCCGGCCGGCGGTCGGCCGCATTCCTTTGGGAGCCGGAAGCATCGATGGAATACATAGCTGCATCGATCCGTGACTATATCGCCCGCAACATCCTTTTCAGCGGCGAAGCGTACCCGCATCCCGACGATGCGTCGTTTCTCGATCTGGGCATTGTGGACTCCATGAATGTTCTCGAACTCGTCGGTTTCGTCGAGAACCATTTCGGCATCGAAGTGGGCGACACCGATATCGTGCCCGAAAACTTCGATTCGGTCAGCAAACTGGCGGCATTCGTGGCCCGGAAGCGCCGGCAGGCCTGACGCCCGCCGTTTGGAGACGACACCACCATGCTCGTGCAGGAATTCCTCGAAAAGAGTGCCGCGCGGCTCCCGGAGAAGGTGTGCCTGGTGTGCGACGGGCGGCGTTGGCGCTACGCGGAAGTGGACGCGTGCGCCAACCGTCTGGCGCACGCCCTGCGGGACGCCGGGCTGGAGCGCGGCGACCGCGTGGTCGTCTTCCTGCCCAACAGCGTCGAGGCGGTCGTGGGGATCTTCGCGACGCTCAAGGCAGGCGGCACTTTCGTGGTCGTCAACCCCACCACGAAGGAGCGCAAGCTGGCCTACATCCTCGACAACTGCCGGGCGAGCGCGCTCCTTTGTTCCGGGCGTCAGCAGGAGCTTGCCGCGACCCTGCTGTCCGAGGTGCCGTCCCTGCGAACCGTCGTCCTGACCGGGAAGGAGGAGAGCGTTCACCGGTCTCCGGCGATGCTCTCCTACGACCGTATACAGGAGGAGTGGCCGGCCGAACCCTGCGCCCCGGTGCAGATCGATCTCGACCTTGCGTGCCTGATCTATACCTCGGGGAGCACGGGCGAGCCCAAAGGGGTGATGTGCGACCACGGGAATGTGGATTTCGCCGCCGCGTCGATCATTTCATACCTCAAGAACGTCGAGGATGATGTCGTCATCGGCCTGCTCCCGCTCTCCTTCGACTACGGCCTGTACCAGCTCCTCATGACCTTCAGGTTCGGAGGCACCCTCGTGCTCGAGAAGGGGTTCGTCTACCCCGCCGCGGTGCTGGAGCGCATGCAGCAGGAGCGCGTCACCGGCCTGCCGGGAGTGCCCACCATTTTCGCCGTGTTGGTCAAGATGGACATGACCCCTTACGACCTCTCGAGCCTTCGCTATATATCGAACACGGCGGCCGCTCTGCCGCCGAGCCACATCACGGAACTGCGGCGCAGGTTCCCGGGGGTGGCGATCTATTCGATGTACGGTTTGACCGAGACCAAGCGTGCTCTCTACCTGCCTCCCGATCAAGTGGATCGCCGGCCCGGGTCGGTGGGCATCGCGATCCCCGGAACCGAGGTGTGGCTCGAGGACGACGAAGGCAACCGCTTGGGTCCGGGGCAGATCGGAGAACTGGTGATTCGCGGGCGCCATGTCATGCGCGGCTATTGGGGGGACGAGGCGGCCACGGCCCGGCGCTATCGCCCCGGCCCGCTTCCGGGAGAGCGCGTGTGTTATTCGGGCGACCTGTTTCGCATGGATGAAGAAGGCTATTACTACTTCGTGGCGCGGCGCGACGACATCATCAAGAGCCGGGGCGAGAAGGTCGCCCCCAAGGAGGTGGAGAACGTGCTGTACGCCCTCGAGGGCGTCGTCCAGGCGGCGGTGATCGGCATCCCCGATCCGGTCCTTGGACAGGCCGTAAAGGCGTTCGTCGTGGTCGACGGCCGCACGCTCAGCGAGAGGGAAGTGCTGGCGCACTGCCGCGCCAACCTGGAAGATTACATGGTACCGCGGCAGATCGAGTTCTGCCGCGAGCTTCCGAAAACCGACTCCGGCAAGATAAAGAAATCGGCCTTGCGCTGAGAACTGCGGGAAACAGGCGGACTGGAATGTGCGGCATCGTGGGAATCGTGAATCCGGCCGGCGGCGGGCCCGTCGAAGCAGGCGTATTGCGCTGCATGCTGGGCACGATACGCCATCGCGGCCCGGACGAGTTCGGCATCTACCGCGACGATCATGCAGGGCTCGGCAGCGCGCGCCTGAGCATCATCGACCTGAGCGGCGGCTCCCAACCGATCGGCAACGAGGACGGCCGGTTGTGGATCGTCTTCAACGGGGAGATCTTCAACTATCCGGAACTGAGATCGGAGCTCGAAGCCCGAGGCCACCGCTTCTCGACGCACACGGACACGGAAGTGATCCTCCACCTGTACGAAGATTTCGGTCCCGAATGCCTCGGCCGGCTCAACGGCCAGTTTGCCATCGCCATATGGGACAAGGACAAACGCGAACTGTTTCTCGCGCGCGACCGCCTGGGCATCCGCCCCCTTTTTTACGCCGTCCGGAACGGCCGCTTGGTTTTCGGCTCGGAGATCAAGTCGCTGTTGGCGACTCCATGGGTCCACGCCGAGATCGACAGCGCCTCCCTGCGCCAGGTCTTCACTTACTGGAGCACGCTGACGCCCCGCACCGCCTTCCGCGAAATCTACGAGATCCCGCCGGCTCACTATGCGCTGGCGCGCGCCGGCGCTCTGACCATCGTCCGTTACTGGGAGCTCGATTTCATGCCGGAACCCGACGGTGGGCGTGCGGAGGAGGAGTACCGGGAGGAACTCGAAAGCCTGCTGATCGATGCCTGCCGCCTGCGATTGCGCGCCGACGTCCCGGTAGGGGCGTATCTCAGCGGCGGTCTCGATTCGTCGCTCACGACCGCTATGGTGCGCCGGCATGCAGGCAACCGCCTGGATACTTTCTCGATCGCCTTCGAGAACAGCGAGTTCGACGAGAGCACCTTCCAGCTCAGAATGGCCGGTTATCTGGGCACCGATCATCGGGTGGTACGTTGCACCCACGCCGATATCGCGCAGGTGTTCCCCGAAGTGGTCCGGCATGCGGAGACGCCCATCCTGCGCACGGCTCCGGCTCCGCTCTTTCTCCTGTCCAAGCTGGTGCGCGACCATGGGCTGAAAGTGGTACTGACCGGCGAAGGGGCCGACGAGATCCTCGGGGGATACGACATTTTCAAGGAGATGAAGATCCGGCGATTCTGGGCGCGCCGGCCAAAGTCGCGCCTGCGCCCGTTGTTGCTGCGCAGGCTCTATCCCGATATCGGGGCCCTCGGTGCCGCCGGCGATGCCTATCTGGGTGCTTTTTTCGGGCGCGGCCTCGGCGATACGGACGATCCCTTCTATTCGCATGCACTGCGCTGGCGCAACACGGCCCGCTGCCTGCGTTTCCTCGCCGACGACGGGCGCGAGCATCGACCGTTTCACGACGACATCGTGCTTCCGGACGGCTTCCGGCAGTGGCCACCGCTCGGGCAGGCCCAGTACCTGGAGACGACGATCTTCCTGTCGCAGTATCTGCTGAGTTCGCAGGGGGATCGCGTGGCCATGGCCCATTCCGTTGAAGGACGCCATCCGTTTCTCGATTACCGGGTGGTGGAATTCGCCGGCCGGATGCCGCCGCGCCTGAAAATGCGCGGCCTGACGGAGAAATTCCTCCTGCGGCAGATCGGCCGGCGGATGCTGCCGCCGGAGATATGGCAGCGCCCCAAGCGCCCCTACCGCGCGCCGGTACACCGCAGCTTCTTCCCCGATACGCCCGCTTACGTCACGGACCTGCTGAGCGAACGCGATCTGGCGAGCGCCGGTATTTTTCGAACGGAGGCGGTAAGGCAGCTGGTGCACAAGGCGCGGGGCGGCGCCAGGCTGAGCGAAGTCGAGGATATGGCGCTGGCCGGAATCATATCGACACAGCTGCTGCATCGCCAGTTTGTGCGCGATTTCCGCGCCCAGCCGCTTTTGCCCGGAGACAGGATCAAGATCGTGGATGCGGCCGTCGGTGCGGCGGCCCGATAACGGGAGATGCTCGTGACGGGATTTCGAAAGGAACTGCTCGAGATCGATGCCGCGGCGGAGGCGGACCGCATCGTCGCCGGGCTGCGGGATGCGGTCCATCGCCTGCTGCACCGCAAGGGAGCGGTCGTGGGTATCAGCGGCGGCGTGGACTCGTCCGTGGTCCTGGCTCTTTGCGCCCGGGCTTTCGGGCCGCAGCGCGTGACCGCCCTGGTGCTTCCGGAGCGCGATTCCAGCCCGGAAAGCGTGCCCTTGGCCAAGATGGTTGCCGGCCGCTTCGGTGTGACCGCCGTCGTCGAGGATATCACGCAGGCGCTCGAAGGCCTGGGATGCTATCGGCGCCGCGACGAGGCGATCGCACGCCTTTTCCCCGATTATGGTCCGGGCTGGAAAGCCAAGATCGTCATTCCCGGGGATCTGCGCGAACAGGAGACTCTCAATGTCTTTCACCTGACCGTCATCAGTCCGGAGGGCCGGGAGTGCAGCCGGCGGCTTCCCGTGGAAGAGTACTGCCAGGTGGTGGCGGCCTCGAATTTCAAACAGCGGACACGCATGAGCATGCTGTACTACCACGCGGAATTGCGCAATTACGCCGTAGTGGGGACTGCGAACAAAAACGAACACGCCCTGGGATTCTTCGTCAAGCACGGCGATGGCGGCGCCGACGTTCAGCCCATCGCCCATCTGTTCAAGACCCAGGTATACCGGCTGGCCGAACATCTGGGAGTGCCGGAAGAGGTGCGGCGCCGCACGCCGACCACCGACACCTACAGCGCCGGAAGCTCTCAGGAAGAGTTTTTCTTCCGGCTCCCCTTCGAGATCCTGGACGTGATCTGGCTGGGCTGGGAGTCGGGCGCGGATCCCGAAGAGATCGGCGCCGCCCTGGGCCTCGGCCGGGAGCAGGTCCAGCGGGTGATCTCCGACCTGTCCCGCAAGCAGCGCACGACCGCCTACCTGCGCTCGGCAGCGGTGATGCTGCCTTTCCCCCCTTCCTGATTCGCCCGCATGAACCGGCAGTTTGCGGCACTGAGCGGCGTCGCCATGCTGCTCATCGTGCTCAACCACACCATCGAAATGGGCACCAAGGTGCCCTTGGGGTATGGTTATGCCCCGGTGACCGGCGCGGCCGAAAACGTCCTCGGCGTACTCAAGGCCCTGGGTATCTTCGCCGTTCCGTCGTTTCTCTTCATTTCCGGAGCATTCGTGGCCTATGCCGCGCGCGGCACGCCGCCTCGCCTGACGAGGAAGTTTCTTGCCGGCGCCGTGGCTCACATTCTCTGGCCCTATGTCTTCTGGTCGTTTCTGTTCTATTTGGTCGTACTGGCGCAGTTCGGCGAGCGTTATTCCCCGGCCGGATACGCCAAGAATCTCCTGGTCGGCTACCCCTTCCACTTCATCCCCGTGCTGGTGCTGTTTTATCTCCTGGCGCCGCTGCTGCTTCGGATCGGCAGCCGGCACGGCGTGGCCTTGATGGTCGTGCTGGCCGCATACCAGATGTTCCTGCTTGGTGTGCTGCATACCGATTGGGTGCCGAAATCGCTCCACGTGCTTTTCCCGCCCGTCGTCGGGCGCACGCTGGCGGTCTGGGCGGTATATTTCCCGCTGGGCCTGCTCTACGGTATACATATGCAGCGACTTCTGCCGCTCGTGAAGCGTTGGAAGACGCTTCTGGCCCTTGCGGCGGCGCTGCTGTTCGTGCTCGGCCTCCTGCATCGGGCGCACGAAGTGCGCCAACTGGTAGCGGGTTTCTGGAGTCCTGTGGCCTGTGTCCTGCTGCTGCCGGCGATCGAACGCCGATCGATTCCCTGGGTGGGCTTGCTGGAGAGGATCGGCAAGCGTTCCTACGGACTGTACCTCACCCACCTGCTCGTGCTCGATCTGATTCTGTGGGGAATCGGGGTTGCGCTGACCGGCCTGCTGGCCTATAGGATCCTGCTGCTCCCCTTTCTTTTTGTGACCGCACTGATCGTTCCGCTCGCCGGCATGGAAGCGCTGGCGCGCTCCCCTGCGCGCGCCGTCCAGCGCTACATTCTGGGTTGAGGGCGAGATCTTCCTCCGAGCGACAACCATAAACACAATCTCATGGAGAACCGCATGAACAGTATTCCGTCCCGAACCAAAGTGCTCGTCATCGGCGGAGGCCCGGGAGGCGCGACCGCCGCCGGGCTTCTGGCCCGTTCCGGTATCGAGGTCGCCGTGCTCGAAAAAACCCGCTTCCCGCGCTATCACATCGGCGAATCCCTGCTCCCCTCCATATTGCAGATCTTCGACATCCTGGGTATCCGGGAAAAAATCGAGGCCCACGGGTTTCAACGCAAGAACGGGGCACTGCTTCACTGGGGCGCCGAGCGCTGGCCGCTCAACTTCGGCGAGCTGGCGGGGAGCCATACCTACAGCTTCCAGGTGATCCGTTCGGAATTCGATCGATTGCTTCTCGAGCACGCCCGGGAGCAGGGCGCGTCGGTGATCGAGCAGTGCGAGGTCACGGCTCTCGAATTCGACGGCGGGCGCCCGCGGCGCGCCGCGTGGAAGCGACAGGCGGGCAACGGCGACGGTGCATCGGAAGCCGGCGTCATCGCCTTCGATCATCTTATCGACGCGTCGGGGCGCCACAGCTTGATGGCCAACCGTTACCTGCAGAACCGGCGCTATCACAGGATCTTCCAGAATGTGGCCGTCTGGGGCTACTGGCAGGACACGCACCGGTTGCCCGGCAGCCGTCAGGGCGACATCGCCGTCAACTCCATCCCGAACGGGTGGCTGTGGGCCATTCCCCTGCACGACGGCACGATGAGCGTCGGCGTGGTGATGCACAAGGATGCATTCCAGGCCTGCGGCGACCGGAGCCTGGAAGAGATCCTGGACGAGGCGATCGCGCAGGCTCCGCTCGTTCGTGATCTGGTCGGTTGCGGCCGCCGAACCTCCGGCGTCTACCGCGAGCAGGACTACTCCTATGCGTGCGAGACCTTCTGCGGTCCGGGATTCTTCCTGGTCGGCGACGCTGCATGTTTTCTCGATCCGCTTCTTTCATCCGGAGTTCACCTGGCCACCTTCAGTGCCCTGCTGGCGGCCGCCGGGATCGCCAGTATCGAGCGCGGCGAGATCGGGGAAGCCGAGGTGCGGTCCTATTTCGAAAAGAGCTACCGTCAGGCATACCTGCGCTTTCTGGTTTTTCTCTCCGCTTTCTACGATGTCAACCGCGGGCGCGATTCCTATTTCTGGGAAGCCCAGCGGCTCACGCAGCAGGAAATCAAGGCGGAGGATATCAAGCGCGCATTTCTCACGCTCGTCACCGGGCTCAAGGACCTGGAGGACAGCCGGAGCGATGCCCGGCATTTCATTCTCCAGGAGATGACGCGCCGCATCGAAGAGAACCTCGAGTTTCGCAGGGACAAGGAAGCCCTGGCGGCGCTGCAAGGGGAGCAACGTCGGGCCGCAGAAGCCAACGCAAGATTCTTCGCGTCCGTGGAGGGTTTGTTCGCGCTGCGCGAGGAAGAAGCGGTGGACGGCCTGTATGTCGCCACGGAGCCCTTCCTGCGGCTGGCGCGGGTGGGGGCGCCCCGCCCGGCGGCTCCGGAAGCATGCCTGAGCCCGCGGCCGTGACCGGCGCGCGCGCTGCGACGCAGGCCGAGATGGAGGCGCGCCGATGTCCGGTCTGACCGCGGTGCTCGTCTCTCTGGGCGTCATACTGGCCGCGGCGCGCCTGCTGGGCAAGCTGGCCCTGTTGATCCGCCAGCCCCAGGTCATGGGCGAAATGACGGCCGGAATACTCCTGGGTCCGAGCGTGCTGGGTTCCTGCGCTCCCGGATTGTCGGCCGCGCTTTTTCCGGCCGAAAGCCGCGAGAGCCTGTATGTCCTGGGTCAGATCGGGCTGCTGCTGTTCATGTTCCTCATCGGAATGGAACTCGACCCGAAGAAGTTGCGGCTTCACGGCAGGCCTGTCGCGGTCACGAGCCTGGTCAGCATCGCTTTCCCGTTCTGCCTGGGGGTGCTGCTCGCGCTGTTTCTCCATCCCCGTGTTCCGGGCAACGCAGCGCGGTTGGCCCATTTCGCTCTCTTTCTCGGGACCGCCATGAGTATCACGGCGTTTCCCGTGCTCGCCCGCATCCTCGTCGAGCGCAAGTTGATCGATACCAGACTCGGCACCATGGCCATTGCGAGCGCGGCCGTGGGGGATGTCGTCGGATGGTGTATGCTTGCCGGTCTGGTCCTGCTGGTGCGCGCGGGCACGGTGACCGATCTACTATGGCCCGGGCTTGCCGCTTTCGTCGTCTACATTGCGATCATGTTGACCGCTGTCCGGCGCCTCGGCAATTCACTCGCGGCCTACTACGACAGGAAGGGCTTCGTCACCCACAACATCTTGGGGGCTGTGCTTTTTTCGCTTTTGCTTTCGGCGTGGGTCACGGAGCGAGTCGGCATCCACGCGTCGTTCGGCGCCTTCCTCATGGGCCTGGTGATGCCCAAGGCCCCCGCGCTCGTGCATGCTCTCGGAGAAAAACTGAACGACCTGTCGATGGTGCTTCTGCTGCCGGTCTTTTTCGTATTCACGGGACTGCGCACGGACATCGGCCTGCTGGTGCGGGACAAGATGTGGCTATACCTTGCCCTGGTGGTCCTGGTGGCCGTGATCGGTAAACTGGGAGGCACGGCGGTCGCGGCCCGGATTTGCGGAATACCCTGGAGGGAGGCGGGCGCCCTGGGTATTCTCCTGAACACGCGCGGCTTGATGGAACTCGTTCTGCTCAACGTCGGCCTGGATGTCGGCGTGATCTCGCAGGGGATGTTCACCATCATGGTGCTGATGGCCCTCCTCACGACCTTTGCGGCTGCACCGGCCCTCGAGTGGGTCTATTTCTCCCGCCTTTTCCCGCCCCGCGGCGAAGCCGCGGCGCCCTTGCCGGAAGCATCGCCCACGGGACTTTACTGACCGCCCCGCGTCTGTCTCTCCCGGTCGCCTGTGGGCGGCGGCGCAAGCCGCGCCCCCTCCATCCCTGACACCCGGCCTCTTGCTGTGCTTCTCGAGGACGAAGGTGTCGCTACGGCTGCCAGCCTGCCACGCGGGCCATCACGATCCAGAATGCCTTGGCGATGCTTACCAGGCCTTGGGCGGTCGCCAGATGGCCGCCGTCCGCCTCGGTCGTGTTTTCCTGGCAAATGGCGGGATACTGCTTCCCGTCGTCCGGATGGTTTTCTCCCCTGCTTCCGTTGGGTGCCGTGTAGGGGACGCCGTCGCGATTGTCGAAGCACGGGCGGCCGCGCATGTCGTGAGCCTGGATGTCCGCGAAGTCGAAGAGGATCCGTCCGCGCTCGCGGCACCACCGGCGCATGGCCGCATTGAATTCTTCGGATTCCCGCGTTCCAATGCCGCGCGCGAGGCTCGTGGTCCAGTACACGAATACCCGCGGCGGATCGGCGCGTTCCAGCACGGCCTCGATCTCGCGTTCGAGATCGTAGGCGTCGTCGTAGTCGCCCGGCAGGCGCGTGAAGAACTTCGCTGCGCTGCTGCCGGCCGCGACATTCAGGTAGGTGAACTGGAAGGACAGGACATCATAATCGAGCGGGTCGATCCGGACCGGCCGGCCGTCCGGATGGGTGAGCGCCGGGATCGCGCGTTCGCGCAGGCCCCGGATGAAGCGCAGCGCCATCTTGTCCCAATCGTCGGCGAATATGAAAAAAGACCACTTGCTCCGGTCGTAGCGGTTGGGATCGGGCGAGAATCGGATATAGGGTGGGGCCGCGGCGCTGTCGCGCAGGATCGTCACCTGCCAGCGGCCGTCGGTCTCGCGGAAATCGCGCCGGCAGGGAACGCGCGCCGCAGCGTAGCCGGAGGCCGTAAGGCAGTCCAGGGCATCGTTGGTATTGACGCCCACCGAGCGGTCCATGAAGGCCGTGCGCAGGTTGCGCGCGGCTTCGAGGTAGCGCTCCGGGATGCGGTCGAAGAGGTGGAGCGAGGTGTGATCGACGACGAATCCCTTGTCCGCTGCGCATCCGGTGCCGACGCACGCCAGTGAAACGAATAGGAACAGACTGGATCGTAACATGACGACCCCTTGACCGCCGCCCATGCCGCGCCGGCACAAGGCAATGGGGAAGTCCGAGATTGCGCCGGCAGTCCGGCGCGCGCCGCTGTATCCGTCCGCAGCGGTGCGCCCGGGATTGCCGGCGCTTTCTCATTTAGGGGAAAATCTGCTGGAACTGTCCGCGGCACTCGCCGAGAGGATTGAGTGCGGTGTGCGCACTGACATAAACCAATCCGGCCGAGAGATTCTGCTGGAACTCCCTGCCGCGCAGTCCCCACTGCATGAGGAGCGGCGATGTGATATCACCGGTGATCTCGAGCGTTTTGGTCGAGGCATCGTAGCCGCTCGCGCAACTGGCCAGAGCGGACGGCCCCGGGGTCCCGCACAACCCGAGAATGATGGGAGCCTCTTGCTGCGCCGTCGCCCAGCCATGGAGGCTCACGCCTGTGGGGACGCCGGACAGGCCGACGATCTTCACGCGAAATTCCCAGGCACTGCCATCCGGCTTGGTGATGATGACGGCCGATCCGATCGCGTTGGAGCCGATTACGTCGTGAAGCTCGAAATCCGCCGACATCGAAGCCGACCACAGGCGCTTGGCCGCGTAAACGGATACCGACAGGCCGACGACGGCCGCGAGCACCAGCAGGATAGTTCTGTGCTTCTTCATGTGGATGTATCCTCCTTTTCCACCCGAGAGCGCCCTTGCGGGCGCTTGAAACCTGGTCAGGTCGAACAACTCGACCTGAAGATGGGGAAACGATACCAATTGCCCCCGCTGAATGCAATGGCGCGCGGCGGTTTTTTTCGCGCCCCGGGTGGATAGGAGATCAGTCGGCGTACATGCGGTGCCAGAGCTCGAGCGTCAGGAATGTGCCCAGGCGCACCGCGTGGTCCTCCCCCGCCATGTGCGCTGCCACGAGCCGCTGCACGTATGAGGGATTGAAGTAGCCCCTTGCCAGCGTATGGGGATCGAGCAGAATCTCCTCGGTCCACTTGCGCAGCACGCCGCGGAACCAGCTCGCGTAGTCTTTGTACGGCCGCGTCGCGACGGGAGCGAGCCGGCCGAGACCTGTCCGGTCGAGATGCCAGGCGGCCAGCTGCCGCGCGCGCAGCCAGAGCTCACGGGCGCACGCGTTGAGGGGCATGCCGCTCGGAGTCAAAGGAATCTTGGCAAGGCCGGGATAATGCTGCGCGAGCACCGTCCTGACCAGGTGCCGTTCGAACAGCAGGCCCGGGGGTATGGTCAAAACGAAATCGAGAAGGTCGTAGTCGGCGAAGGGCAGCTTCACCCCACAACGGCTGCGGACCACCTCGACACCGCAGATCGTCATGCGCGGAACGCGCTGGGTCAGGTCGAAATACAACCGCTGATTGGCGAGCTGCGGTGTTTCGGCCTGCCGCATGCCCGCGCGGTAATCCTCGTACACCCCGTCTCCCACCGCGCGCAGGAAGTCGCCGGTGAAAAGCTCTCGTTCTTCGGCCGGGCTGAAACTGATCACGCCCTGCTCCGCGTGGGTCTGCATGTGTACGCGCCAGGCCGCATCGGCAGGGTAGTCCGCCCACATGCGCCGCTTGAGAGCGAACCCCAGCATGGCGTCACCCATGAATCCCTTGTAGAGTACCTCGGCGTCGCGGGCTTCATCCTCGAGCGTCGCCAGAGCATGCAGGTTCGTGATGCATCCCATGCCGTCGGTGAGGCGAACGGCTTCCTCGGCCCGGTGGAGCAGCCAATCCGGTTTCAGCTCGTAGAAATGGTGCCTCGATCCGCAGTATGCGGCCACCTCGCGCGCGAAACGCGCGTCGTCGCACCCCGGAATGCCCCAGGTGAATGTGTGGATGCGGGCGGCATCCCAAACCTCGCACAGCAGGGCCAGCAGGATGCGCGAATCGAGACCTCCCGAAAGCAGGACCCCCGTGCTCCCGACCCCTTCCTGCCTCCTTCTCACGGCGAGGCGCAGGTAGTGCAGCAGCTTCTCCCCGTAAGCAGCTTCCTCTTCGGGTTCATAGAGCGAGGGATAGCGCAGCCTCCAGTAGGATCGGATCGCCAGCTCGCCGTTTTCGAAGGTGAGCAACGATGCCTGCGGCAGCAAGCGGACCGAGGCCAGCAGCGTCCGATCGTGCAGAACGTGGTTGAAGACGAGAAACTCGTTGACGGCCACCCTGTCGGTCGCCCGCGGAAGATCCGGATCCGTGAGCAGCGCGCGCACGCCCGAAGCAAAGAGCAGGCCGCGCCCTACCCGGGCATAGTAGAGTGGGAAAAGCCCCAGGCGGTCGTTGGCGATCACCAGCCTGCGCCGCCGCGGTTCCCAGGCGGCGAGCACGAAGGCGCCGTCGAGGCGGACCGCGAAATCGTCGCCGAACTCCTTGTAGATCTTCAGAGCCAGCCCGGCATCGCCACCGACCTCGCACGGGACCCCGCGCCTCCGCAGCTCGTCTACCAGATCCGCCCGGTTGTACAGCTCTCCCTCCATCACGAGGCCGACCGACCCGTCCGCTTCCCACACGGGTTGCGGGCCCGGATTCAGGCGCTTCAGGGCCATGCGGCCCAGTCCGACATGGTCGCCGTGGAAGCAGTCCAACCGGAAGCAATCCTCGGGATGGAGGGCGCGGGCCATCGACTGCATGAATGCCGCGGCGCCGCCGGGTGCGGGACGGTCTACGAAGCCGATCAGGCCCGGCATGCGACCACCTCGGAAACGGGGGAGGTCGTGGAGGCCGCCGGCGGGCGCGGCCGCAGGCGCAGGATGGTGACCTCGGGCGGGCAGTTGACGCGCAGGCCGTAAAGATTGCCGACCCCGCGGGAGACATAAAGCTGCCGGCCGCCCCAGGAGTACAGCCCCGCAAGGAAACGCCGGTCGCGCACCGGCACGTAGGGCGGCCCCACCAGCGGCAGCACCACCTGCCCGCCGTGCGTGTGGCCGCTCAGCATCAGATGCCACGGATAACGGCGCACCAGATCCTTCGTGTCCGGATTGTGCGCCAGCAGGATCACGGCATCGCCCGCATCCTCCCCGACGCCGGCGAAAGCCGCGCGCGCATCGAAGCGGTCGGACTGCAGGTCGGCCGTGCCCGCGAGCCTCAACTCCCAGCCGTCCTTACCGAAGCCTGCCGAAGCGTTGTGCAGCACCCTGATCCCCGCGCTCTCCAGGAATTCGATCATCGGCTCCGGGCTCGCCAGCCCGCCGATCGACCCGGCCCAGCGCCCGCCGTCGTGGTTCCCCAGTGCCGCATAGACCGGCGCAGCCTCCGCCAGGCGCCGCAACGCCGCCCCATACCATTCCTTCAGCCGCAACCTGCCGTTGGTGACGTAGTCCCCCGTGAGGCACACCAGATCCGGCCGGAACCCGAGCCCCAGGTCGATCGCCTCGCCGATCAGCGACAGGGAACTCTCCGAGGTACAGTGAAGATCGGTAAGCTGCAGGACGGTCAGCTGGCCCGCAGATTCCGGGCCGGGCAGCGCGACGTCCGTGACGCGCACCTCGAGCCGCCCGGCCTCCGACATCATCGAGTAACCCGCAGCTGCACTGATGCCGGCCAAGCCGCCCACCCCGATAAATTTCCTGCGCGACCACTTCATCGATACTCCCGACCCGGACGACCCGGAACCCAAACAGATCGTCCTCTGTCCGGCAGCCTCTTTCCAGCGAGTGAGTACGATCAGCTTTCAGCAATCTGCTTTCAGCCATCAGCATTCAGGCTTCGCCCTCCTGTCATAGGAGGCTGACTGCTGAAAGCTGAGAGCTGAGTGCTACTGCAATGACGCTTGTGATCCCTCCTTGTCGACTTCCACCCGAGATGGAGAAAAGTCCGCCGCCAAGGCACTAAATATACCGGTCGCCGGCCCGCCGGTGAAGGGCCGAATGCGAGCGCACATTCTCTCATCGTCCTCTCATGCGCGTTCGAGTAGCCTGCGGTGCGCCGACGTGGTAAAAATCAAAATCAAAAGGAGGATCCCATGAAAACTGCCAACCGCTCATGGCCTGCCCGGGCTGCGGCCTTGGCTCTGATACTGACGGTCCAGCCCGGTCGTGCCGGCGGCGTCTTCACCATCGGCCTCGTCCTTCCGGCGGCAGAGTGAAGCCCTGCCGAGCGCAGGCCAACGTCTTGCTTGTACCCGGCACAATCTTGGGATAGAAAGGTCGCGGCGCACGGGATCGGCCCGTGATCTGCGGGAATGCCTTTTCGTGATCATGGCTTCCATTTCATGCATGGAGGATCGTCCAATGAAGATCGACAAGACCGGACGCATGTGCGGCAGGATTCCATACCCGGCCCTGGCGGCGTACCTGGCTTGCGCGCTCGTGCTCGCCTTCTCGGCCGCGGCCGCAGGCGAGCAGGCGGCGGCCAAGCGACCCCTGACCCACGACGATTATGACGGCTGGCGCTCGATCCAGTCGCCGCAGCTTTCCTACGACGGCAGGATGCTGGCTTACGCGCTCGTGCCCCAGGACGGCGACGGCGAGATCGTGGTGCGCAACCTGGCGACCGGGGCCGAATGGCGGCACCCTCGAGGCAGCCGCCAGGAGCGCACGACGGAAGAGACCGGCGAGCCCGCCCCGGCGCCTCCGGCCGGCGGCCGCGGCGCCGGCCCCGCGCGCAACGTGCTCGCCTTCACCGCCGACGGGCGGCATCTGGTGTTTCAGATCGCGCCCACCAAGGCGGAAAACGAAAAGGCGCGCAAGGAACGGAGGCGGGCCGAGGAAATGCCGCGCAGCGCTCTGGGCATCATGGATCTCACGAACGGCCAGGTGACCCGCATCGAGCGCGTGCGCGGTTTCCAGGTTCCCGAACAGGGTGCGGGATTCATCGCCTACCAGCTCGAGCCCAGGCAGCCCGAGCGCAAGCCGGACGCCGCCGGCGCGGAACCCGCGCAGAGACCGGCCGCGGGAGCGCGCCGGGCGGGGACGCGCCGTCCCGAGTACGGCAGCGATCTGGTCCTGCGCAACATGGCCGACGGGAGCGAGCGCGTCTTCGCCGACGTTTCCGAGTACACCCTGAGCAAGGACGCCGGGTGCCTGGTCTACGCCGTCGCTTCGAGAAAGGAGGAAAGCAACGGCGTCTATGCGCTCGTCCCGGACTCGCCTGCCGAGCCGGTCGCCCTGCTGTCCGGTAAAGGAAAGTACACCCGCCTCACCTGGGACGAAAAACAGACGCGGCTCGCTTTTTTGAGCAGCCGCGACGATGCCGCGGCCAAGCAGCCCCAGATGAAACTTTACCTCTGGGAGCGCGGCGCCCCGGCGGCGGCCGAACTGGTCTCGACTTCCACGCCCGGCTTCCGCCAGGGGTTCGTCATCAGCGAGCGGGGCAATATCAGTTTTTCGGAGGACGGCGGCCGCGTCTTCTTCGGCACCGCGCCGCCGCCGCCGCCCGAACCGGATCCCGATGCGCTCGAGCCGCCGGATGAAGAAAAGGTGAGCCTGGATCTGTGGCACTGGAAGGACGACTTCATCCAGCCGATGCAGAAGGTGCGCGCCGAGCAGACGCGCAATCGCTCCTACCGCGCCGTCTTCCACCTGGCGGAGAAGAAGCTGGTGCAGCTCGGCGACGAGACCATGGAAAGCGTCACGCCCGCGCGCGACGGCCGCTGGGCGCTGGGTTCCGACGACCGGGCCTACCGCATCCTGGTGGGCTACGACACCAACTACGCCGACTACTACCTGGTGAACACGCTCGACGGCGGCCGCAAACTCGTGCGCCAGAAACAGCCGGGCACCTTGAGCTGGTCGCCGGGCGGGCGTTACGCGCTCTTTTACGCCGACCGGGACTGGTACACCGTTTCGGTTCCCGAAGGCAGGGTCGTCAACCTGACGGGGAAGCTGGGCGTCAACTTCTGGAACGAGGATCACGATTCGCCGGGCCCGCCATCTTCCTACGGCAACGGCGGCTGGACCAGGGACGATCGCTACGTGCTCCTCTATGACCGCTACGACATCTGGCAGGTGGCGCCCGACGGCAGCTCCGCCAAGAACCTGACGGACGGCGTGGGGCGGCGCGAGAAGCTGATCTTCCGCTACGTGCGCCTCGACGAGGACGAGCCGGAGCGCGGCATCGATCCTGCGAAGCCGCTGCTGCTGCGGGCCGAGAACGAGTGGACGCGCGACACCGGCTTCTACCGCGACCGCATCGACGGCGGCGCGCCGGAAAGGCTGATCATGGCGGCCAAGAGCTTCACCAACCCGACCAAGGCCAGGAACGCCGACGTGCTCCTGCTCACCGCCTCGACCTTCAGCGAGTTCCCCGACCTGCTGGTGACCGATTCGAGCTTCCGCAAGCTCGAGAAGGTGAGCCACGCCAATCCCCAGAAGGAAAGCCTGCTGTGGGGCAGCGCCGAGCTGATACGTTTCAAGAACACCGACGGCGTGCCCCTGAGCGCCATCCTGATCAAGCCGGAAAACTTCGATCCGTCGAGGAAGTATCCCATGCTGGTGTACATCTACGAGCGGCTGTCCCAGGGGCTGCACCGCTTCGTCAACCCGGCGCCCGGCGGCTCGATCAACGCCTCGTACTACGCCAGCAACGGCTATCTCGTACTCCAGCCCGACATCGTCTACACCATCGGCTATCCGGGGCAGAGCGCGCTCAAGTGCGTCCTGCCCGCCGTGCAGGCGGTCGTCGACCGCGGCTTCGTCGACGAGCAGGCGATCGGCATCCAGGGGCACAGCTGGGGCGGCTACCAGATCGCCTACATGATCACCCAGACCAACCGCTTCCGGGCGGTGGAGGCGGGTGCGCCCGTATCGAACATGACCAGCGCCTACAGCGGCATCCGCTGGGGCACGGGCCTGCCGCGCCAGTTCCAGTACGAGCGCACCCAGAGCCGCATCGGCGGCACGCTGTGGGAATACCCGATGCGCTTCCTGGAAAACTCGCCCGTTTTCCGCGCCGACCGCGTGCAGACGCCCGTGTTGATCCTGCACAACGACAACGACGACGCCGTGCCCTGGTACCAGGGGATCGAGTACTACCTGGCGCTGCGCCGCCTGGGCAAGGAAGTCTACATGTGCGTCTACAACAACGAGCCCCACGGGATCCGCCGGCGCGGCAACCAGAAGGACTTCACGCGCCGCATGCAGGAATTCTTCGACCACTACCTGAAAGGGGCACCCATGCCCGAGTGGATGCGGCGCGGCATCCCGTACCTGGAGAAGGAAGCGGCGCGGCCCTGAGGCCCCGAGGAGGGCGCTTGACAGCCGTCGATTCAAATGGTAATGCTTATCACGTGAAATTTGATCGCACCAAAGTGCCGAAGCTCTCCCCTGCGGAGCTCCAGGAGCTGTGCGCGCGCTTCGAGGAGCAGTGCCGCGTGCGCCGCCTGAGGCGGACGCCGCAGCGCCTGGCGGTCTTCCGGGCACTGGCGCGCCATCCCGGACACCCGACGGCCGATGCCGTGCACCGCGATCTGCGGCGCACGATGCCGTCGCTCTCGCTGGCGACCGTCTATCGGACGCTCGAGTCGCTGGCGCGCGAAGGTTTCGTGCGCCGGGTGGGCGGCGGCCGCTTCGACGCCAATCCGCTGCCGCACCAGCACTTGGTGTGCCGTGCCTGCGGCCGCCTGGCGGACGTCGCGTACGGGCCGCTGTCCGCACTGCCGGTGCCGCGCGGCGAGCTCGCGGGCTTTCTGCCGGAGGGGCTCGATATCCGGATCATCGGCCTGTGCCCCCAGTGCCGCCCGGGGCCGGGGCGTGCGGTGCGGTCGCCGAGGAAAGTGAAGAAATCGCGCGGGGAGCGCGCCTCCCCGCATTCCTGAAGAAGAGGAGGACGACCATGACCCAGTTGAAAGGATCGAAAACCCACGAGAATCTGAAGTACGCATTCGCCGGCGAGTCCCAGGCGAACCGCCGCTACCTTTATTTCGCCAAGATCGCCGACGTCGAGGGCTACCCCGAGGTGGCGGGCAACTTCCGCGAAACCGCCGAAGGGGAGACCGGCCATGCCCACGGCCACCTGGACTATCTGAAGAAGGTGGGCGACCCGGCTACGGATCTTCCCATGGGGAGCACGGAAGAGAACCTGAAGGCCGCGATCGCGGGCGAAACCCACGAGTACACCGATATGTACCCCGGCATGGCGAAGACCGCGCGCGAGGAAGGTTTTCCCGAGATCGCCGACTGGTTCGAGACCCTGGCGAAGGCGGAAAAATCGCACGCCGGCCGCTTCACTGAGATGCTGAAATCGATCAGCTGAGCCCGAAGCCGCCGCCCCGCCGGGGGGAGATGTGGGCCGCCGGATGCGGGTCCGGCGGCCGCCGGCGGGGCCGGGAAGTCAAGCCGGGAGGAGCGATATGTCCGAGAGCGAGAGGAGGATCTCGTACGCGCCGACGGAAGGGCTATCCTACGACCCGCTGGAGGAGAAATACTGGAACCGTGAAGGGCTGTTCCGGGAAATCGAGCGCGTGTTCGAAGTCTGTCACGGCTGCCGGTTGTGCTTCAAGTTCTGCGACACGTTTCCCGCTCTGTTTTCCTTGATCGACAAAGAGAAACAGGGAAATGTCGCGGCGATCACGCCGGCGGAGGCCGAGCGCATCCTGGATACCTGCTTCCAGTGCAAGTTGTG
>CAZHQK010000038.1:0-41385 GCA_964534795.1 uncultured Acidobacteriota bacterium | reverse complement strand
ACTCCGTTTCTTATGGTTGCCGGGACGACCGCCCCCTGATTCTGTCCCAAGGGGTCCCAGCGGAGATGAGCGGCCGCTCCCGTCCAGGGCGAAAGATCCCGCAGCGCATCCCGGATCCGGGCGCGATTCAAGCCGGCCGTGCGTATGGCCGCCGCCAGCATGCGCGCGCTTTCGTATGCATGGGCGGCGGCATAATCCGGGCGTACCCCGAAGCGTGCGGCGAAGGCGCGGGCGAACTGAACGTTTTCCGGTCCGGCGTCGCCGGGCAATGGAAACACGACACCTTCTGCTTCGGCATGCTCCAGAAAAAGGCGCCTTCCCATGGCCGGCCCGCCGAATACCTTGCCCGCATATCCTTCTTTCCGCAGCAGCTTCAGGACCGAGGCGCTCTCGCGGGCGCCTGCGAGCAGGATCACGGCCGCGGGCCTTGCCGCCGCGACCCGCCGCACCATGAGTGCAGGATCTTCGCCGCCGCGGAATTCGAACCGGAACGAAGGGACGGCGCGCTGCGATCCGAGATACCTTTCGACCTCGACGAGCAGGCGGTGCGAGTCATGATCGGTGGCCGCCAGAATCACGAAAGAACGGCCGGCCGTCTCCTCGATGAGCGCACGGCCGATGACTGCAGCCAGCAGGTGATCTCCGGGGAGCGACGAGAAAATCCAGGGCACGTTGGCCAGATTGGCCGTCTTGTCGGTGGCGGCCGGGTTGATGATCGGCAGGCGTGCTTTGACGGCCACCTGTTCGGCAAGGTGCGTGGAAGGCCCGTCGATGCCGCCGATGATCGCCCAGGCTCCGTGTTCATAGATCGTGCGCGCCAGCAGACCGGCACCGCCGTTCCAGGGGTTATCCGACCAGCAGGGTATGAGCCGGAAAGGAAGACCTCGATAACCCCCTTCTCGATTCGCCTCCTCGAATGCCAGGCTCACCGCGCGCCAGACGTCGCCGCCTTCGGGGTGGGCCGGATCCGCGGGCCCGAAATAGGCGATGGCGACATCATCGAGACCGTCCGGTTCCGGATCCTCGCGCCCCGGGCCGAAGTACTCCGTCTGCTGTTTTCTGGCCTCGAAAAACGGCGCCTGACCTCCGCGCAGGCCCGCCACGGACGAAGAGGGATCCTGCGCAAGAAGCCGGATCGCGAGCCAGGGAACGGCGAATGCGAGCGCGCGCATCATGGTTCCCGCCGCTGCTCCATTCCGGCAACCGCACGGCTGACGCGATCGCGAGCCGGAATGCGGCCCCGAGGTATCCCGAGGTCTTCCCTCGAGTAGTAATGCCACCGCCCGTTCTCTCTCCTGGCGAGGAAAACCTCGCCCACATCGTCCAGTGCGGCGCTCAGCTGGATGTCGCCCGTCACCCCGGGCCAGGGCGCTGGCATGTAGGCGATCATGTCCCGGATCCGGGCGCGGTTCAGGCCGGCAACCTGGATCGCCCAGATCAGCATGTTCATGCCGTCGTATGCGTGTGCCGCATAGGTTTCCGGTTCTTCCCCGAACCTTTCCCTGAAAGCTTTCTTGAACGCTTCCAGCTTCGGATCCCGGCGGTCGGGATTCCAGGGATAACTGCAGATAACGCCCTCGGCGTTGGCTCCGGCAAGCTCGACGAACTCGCTCTGCACGCAACGGTCGCAGCAGAAGAACGGCTGGTTCATTCCTTCGCGGCGCATCTGGTTGAGGATGAGAGCGCCTTCGCGCGCGTTGCCCCAGTGCACGACGGCGTCCACGCGCGCATTGCGCAGGCGTTCGAGCTCGAGCGAAAAATCCGTGCTGCCCACCTTGTAGGCCATTTCCATGACGATCGGGGAGCCCAGCCGGCGGCTGCTGTCGACGACCTCGCGCACGCCGAAGCGCCCGTAGCGGTTGCTGGCGCGGATCAGCCCGACGCGGCGGAACTGCATCTTGCGGTAAAGGTAGTCCGCCAGAATGTAGCTCTGCTGGCGGTCGTCTCCGATGCAGCGCGCCACCCAGGGGATATTGGTCTCGATGAAGGTCGGATCGGTGTCGCCCGAGTTGAGCATCACCAGCTCGATTTTGAGCGCGACGCGGATGGCGATGTGCGAATTGGCGCCGTCGATCGTGCCCAGAATGGCCCATACCTTGTCCAGGTATGCCAGCTTGATGATTTCGTTTCCCGACGATCCCCACAGGCCGTTGTCGTTGGCGACGACGAGTTCGAAGGGGATTTTTCGCTTGAGGTAGCCGCCGCGCGCGTTGGCGTGTTCGATGGCCAGGCGCGCGCCCTGGAGCATCTTGATCCCCAACGATTCTTCATGGCTCTTGCCGCCCGTCGCGACGGACACGGTCGACATGATCGGGCCGATGAAGCCGATCTTGACCGTCTTGACATCTTCCGGCTCGGGGATGGCGCGCCCGGGGCCGGCATACTCCATCTGTTCCAGGAAATGCTCCTTGTAGGGCGTGATGCCCCGGAAAGGCTCGACGTCTTCCGGGGTGGACGCATAGTTCGGGTCCCTGCGGATTCCCAGGTCCGGAACCCCGTGCGAGCCGGCGGCGTCGATCTTGCGCAGCAGTTCGCGTATCTCCGGGCTGTCGAAGGGCAGCATGACGGGGTAGGCGCTGCCGGCGGGCGTTTGCGGGGGCATCGCCGGCGCCAGGGCCAGCAGAACCCCGAGTGCGAGCAATGTCGCGCTTCGTTTCATGTCCGTCCTCCTTTGCCGTAGCGCGCTATCGGCGCGCGGCCGCGGCCCGGTGCGGCGCTCGTTCGCGCAAGCCGGGGTAGTAGCCTTCTCCGATGGCCCAGCCCAGGCCCTTGGACGTGCCGATCCAGGCGTCGTCGCCGTCGAGATCGGCGCATATGATGAAGCTGTGCGGCGGCCCGACCTCGAGTTCGACCGTCTCGAGCGCTTCATGGCCGCGCTTGACGACGGCCTTGCCCGCCGGCGGGCGCGGGCCGGCCGTGTACTGGATCCACGTATCCGAAGGGAAATCGGCCAGCACGCCCAGGCCCTTGTCGGTGCAGAACCAGGCCTCGTTGGCGCTGCGCGCCTTGAGGTTGTTGGTGAAGTCGCTGGGCGGTCCCCCCTCCTTGTTGTAGAAGCCGCGCCAGTGGCGCCCGTCGTAGCGGCAGGTGCCGAAATACGTGGACACCCAGAGCACCTTCTCGATGTAGCTCACCCCGGTGGTGATGACATGCACGATGCCGTCGTCGCGGTACAGGTCGATCTCCATCTCGCCGTCGGGGTCGATGTACTCCTTCCACTTCTGCGTGGCCACGTCGAACTCGAGCACGCCGCTTCCCCAGATGGCCAGGTACACCTTGCCGTCGTTGTAGGTCACGCCGTAGTTCCAGATCTCCTCCATCGGGGCGTTCTTTTCGGTGAAGATGGTCCACTCGCCCGTGATCGTGTTGAAGCGGCTGGCGCCGGCGGTGGTGGCCGCCCAGACGTTGTCGTTTTCGATCGCGACCGCATAGACAACGTCGTTGACGAGGCCGCTGTTGAGCTGGTGCCAGTGGTCGAAGCGGCCGCCGGAAAAGCGCGCCAGGCCGCCCCCGAAGAGCGCCAGCCACACGTCGCCGGTCTTCGGATGGACGTCGATGCCGGTGACGGCGCGCCACGGCAGGCCGTCCTTTTCCTGCCATTTCCGAATGCTGCCCGTGGCCTTGTCGATGCATGCCAGGCCGTCCTCGGTCCCGACCCAGACCCGCGGGCCGTCGGCCTTGACCGCGAAGATGTGGTCGTTGGGAAGCCCATCCTTGACGGTGAACTGTTTCCAGCGCGTGTACACGTAAGGCAGTTTGGCGGTCCCTGCGTTGCCTTGCGCCCTGCCGGCCGGCGGCAGCCAGGCCGACGGGGCGAGGCACGCCAGCAGGCAGGCGCCGCCGAGCGCGCTGCGGAGCAGGCGGTTGGATGCCCTATGTCGGTGTTGTGCGGGGGCGACGGGGTTTGTCATAGCGTTTTCAAAAACTCGATCAGATCGTTGAGCTGGTCTTTGGTCATGTCGTTGGTGACGCCGTGGCGGTCGTGCGGATTGAACCGCGTCCAGATCTCCTCGAGGGTTCTGGCGATGCCGTTGTGCAGATAGGGCGCCGAATCGTAGATGTTATTCAGATGCGGCGTTTCGAACTCGCCCGTGCGGTCGTACTGCATTTGTGTCCCTACGTTGTGGATCCGGCGATCCGTATACATGGGCCCGCTGTGACAAACATAACACCGATTCCCTTCCGGGATGACATCGCCGGTGTTCGTCATCGTGCGGTAGAAGATCTCGCGCCCCCGGCGCTGCGCCTCGGTCAGATCGGCTCCCACCGGCCGGTAGCGGTTCGGCGGGCGCGGAATGGAGGCGATATACTCCACGAGGGCCGATAGCTGATCCGGGGTGAAGGGCTGGATTCGCGTGAAGAAGACCGCCAGGCGCGGGCCGCATTCGTGTGCCAGGCTCGGGTTGGTCCCCTCCCACTTGAACGGTGCGGTGTCGAGGATCCCGCGCAGGGTGCGGTTGTCCACCGGGCTCGTACCGATGCCGTCGGGCTCGATGTCGAAGGTGAGCCCGTTGATATGGCCGTCCGGGTGGCAGGAATGGCAGGAAAACTGGCGCTGGAATGTGATGCGGGCGCTGTGGAAGAGGCGCTCGCCCAGGCGGACCTTGCTGATTTCCTTGGGGCTGCCGAGATCGATCCTTCCGGTTGCCTCGAGTCTAGCCAAATCGATGACGGTCAGCGAGTCGTCCAGGCAGTTGGCCGTGAAGGCAACCTTGCCGTCCGGCGCGACTGCGACGCCGCGCGGGCTGTTTCCGGTGGGGATGTGCCGGATGACGAACTCGGGGGCCTTGCCCAGATGATTCGGGAAAACCGACTCCAGATCTTCGGGGGCGGCACTGCGCAGCATGGACAAGAGCTTCGGGACGTCGATGACCGCCACGCGGTCGGAGCCCGAGCTGGTCACGAGCGCCCTGGTGCCGTCCGGCGTGAACGCGACGTCGGTCGGGTCGGGAAAGTACAGATTCGGTTCGTCGAGCAGGACCTGATTGACGCGCCCGTCCTTCCAGGCGATGCCGAGGCCGTTGGTGATGGTCCAGCCCTGGACGACGCGCGTCATGGGGACCAGGTTCTTGGTGCGCAGCAGGGTGAAGAGGGCAAAATCGCCGCTCGGGTGCCAGGCGATGCCCTGCAGGTAGTTGGCGCCGGGAACCAGCCATCGATCGGTGACGACTCCCCGTTGCGGATCGATGACGGTAATCTCGGATAGGGAGGATGTTCGGAATTCCACAAAGCGGGACAGGCAGTTGGTAACCAGAAGCCGGCGCCCGTCGGGAGAAAGAGCCGCAGCCCAGGGTCCCCGGCTGGCCGACAGGCGTTTCGTTTCCGCGCCGGTTGCGGTATCTATCACCGACACGCTGTCCTCGAGGGTATTCAGGACGTAGAGATGCGTCCCGGCCGCGTCGGTGCGTATGCCGTGCGGCTCGTCGCCCGCGGGAATCGTGCGTATGGCGCGGCCGGCGCGCACGTCGATGACCGTGACGGTGTCGTCGAGCCGGTTGGTCACGAAGGCCCTGTCGCCGTCGGGGCTGAAGGCGATGTCGGTCGGCTGCCCGCCGACCGGGATTTCCGCCTCCTTGCGCCGCGCCGATGGATCCACCACGGCGACGGTGCCGGAGGCTTCGCAGGCTACGAAGAGCTTGCGGCCGTCGGGGCTGAAAGCCATGCGCAGCGGATTCTTGTATGGCGCCTGCGCGGCGGCCTGCGCCGGGCGGGCCGGATGCTCGATCTTCGCCCGGGCGCTCTCCGGGTCGAACGGCTTCCCGTGCGCTTTCTCGTGACAGGAGGCGCATGTCGCCTTGGGGTTCCGCTGCAATCCTGCGGCGTAGGCCGCGGGCCGGTCGAGCATGACGGCTTCGGGCGAGTACTCGCTGCCCGCGCCGTGGCAGGCCTCGCAACCGACGCCTTCGGCGGGACCGTACGACGGCAACCGTGCCCCGGGCTTCGAATCGCCCGCGGTCGTGTGGCATTTCAGGCAGGCCGGGTCTTCCTGCGGCGGCAGGGACGAGCCGTTCTGCCGGGAGATGTCGTAGGCGGCCGGCGTGGCGAGCACGGCATAGGCGCGCGCATGCGGCGTCAGGCGCCAGCGGCTGAATTGAAAGCCCTTCTGCGCGCCGTCGTGGCACTGTGCGCAGGATTCGACGCCCGCATATCGGGGGCCGCGGGATGGCGAGCCTTCGCGGGCACTCATATCCGGGCTCCTGAAGCGCGGCGCATCGGGCAAGGGATGGACGATCATTTCCCAGGCCTTGGCCATGTCGAGCTGCGGGCGACGGTGCACGGCGGCATGGCTGCCCTTGACGGCGTGGCATTGGAGGCAATCCCGGGGGGTCGGCATCCTGAGGCCCGCCGCCATCGCCGCCTTGCGGTCCTTCATGACCTCGGCGTCCCTGTATTCGCCGCCGGGTCCGTGGCATTTCTCGCATTCCACGCCGTCGCCGGGAAAGAAGGTCGGGTCCTTCTCCCACTTTTCCGCCTCCGCGGCCGTCCCATGGCAGCCGAGGCACACCGGCGAAGCCTGCGGCTCCTGGGTTATTCCGCTCAGCCGCGCTATCTCGCGCGCTTCCGGCCGGGATAGAACGGCGTAGGCGCGCGCGTGTCCGGAGAGGAGCCAGAGGCTGAACTGGTGGCCCATCCCCTCGCCGTCGTGACACGAGCCGCACACGCGGGCGCCGACATAGTAAGGATGGCGCCCGGCCGGCTGCGGCCGCACGGCCGCTGCGACCGCCAGAAGCCCGGAGACAAGCCAGACCCGAAGGAAAAGACGTTTTCTCTCAACGCGCATCCTGGACCACCTTCAGGAATTGATCGGCCCGGACGTCCTTGAGCCTCTGCACCTGTCCGCCCGGCCGGCGGATTTCCACCAGGTCCGCTTTGACCGCCCGGCCCAGGCCGAAGAAGATCCGCGGGTCCGATTGCGACAAATAGCCTTTGACGGCCACGGCGTCCTGGAACTGCTTGACGGATCCGGCGGTCACCGTGACACGCGCTCCGAGGGCGTCGGTGCGGCCCTTTCTTGATTTTACCTCCAGCGCCAGCCAGTGGTTGCGATTTCCGCCGTCGTTGCGCAGAAGGCGCGCACGGTCGTTCAGGTTGCAGACGACGATGTCGAGGTCGCCGTCGTTGTCGAAATCGCCGTAGGCCACGCCGCGGCCGACAAGTTTTTCCTGGAAGTACTCTCCCGATTCCCGCGATACATCGAGGAACTCGATCCCGGACCGGCCGGCGTTGCGCAGCAGGAGGTCCTCCTCGCCGAACTCGTGCAGCGCATTGCCGTTGGCGATGAAGAGATCCAGACGGCCGTCGTTGTCGTAATCGATCAGGGCCGCGCCCCAGCCGGTATACTGGCCGCAGACCATCGCGATCTTGGACACGGTCGTGTAGTCCTCGAAGTATTTTCCCAGATTGCGCAGCAGGCTGCCGTAGGACATGTCCGGGATGAAGATGTCCGGCAGCCCGTCGCCGTCGACGTCGCCCACGACCGGTCCCATCGACGAGACTCCCTGGCCGTTTTCGCCGAAGGCCAGTCCGAGAGTCAGTCCCTTCTCGACGAAGGACGCCTTGCCGGTATTTTCGTAATAGTAGTTCTCCATGGCATCGTTGGCGACGTAAATGTCCAGAAAGCCGTCATTGTTGATGTCGGCGGCGATGGCGCTCATGGCGCGTCCCTCGGGATTGTAGACACCGGCTTCGCGCGTGACCTCGGTGAAGGTGCCGTCGCCGTTGTTGCGGTAGAGCGCATCCGGCTGCCCGTGATAGCTGAGCGGTCCGGGATGTCCCGCGGCGGCATAGAAAGCGCGGAACTTCCCCTCGTCGTATTCGAGGTAGTTCGCCACGTAGACGTCGGGCAGGCCGTCGTTGTTGTAATCGATCCAGGGCGCCGAAAGGCTCCAGCGCGCATCGGCCAGCCCCGATTTTTTCGAGATGTCCGTGAAGGTGCCGTCGCCGTTGTTGCGGTAGAACTCGTTGGGGCCGTAATTGAGAACGTACAGGTCCACGTCCCCGTCGCCGTCGAAGTCGGCCGCCGAGCAGCCGAAGCCCATGCCCTTGCCCGCGACACCGGCTTTTTCGGTGACGTCGGTGAAGGTGCCGTCGCCGTTGTTGCGATAGAGCGCATTGCGCAGCCGCCCCTGGAGATCGCGGCCGCGATTGTCGCTCACCCCCTTCTGCCAGCGGCCGTTGACGAAGTAGATGTCCATGAAGCCGTCGTTGTCGTAGTCGAAGACGCAGGCGCCCGCGCCCGTGGCCTCGACGATGTTGTCCATCTCGCGATCGCCGTAGCTGTGCCGGAATTGGATGCCGGCGGCGTCCGTGATATCGGTGAACATCGGCAGGCCGGGTTGCGCCGGGGCGAGCCAGGACAAGACCAGGAGCCCCGACATCCCGCATGCGATGACCTTCGGCAGTCCCATCGATCACTCCCGCCTTCCCGGCCCCGCCGCAGCCGGCCGGCTGTTCCGCCGGGCGCCGGTGTCGATCCATTCGATCAGCGTGCGCCTCTCCTCGCCGCTGAGCGACGGCGAGCCTGAGGGCGGCATCGGCCGGACCGTCCGCTGCCCGGCAGCGCCGTCCCAGGGCCGCGAAGTGTTGCGCCCGAAAAGGGACCATATCAAGGGGCTCGTGCGCGCGCTTCCCGGCGTAACCCACGCGTCCTGCCAGGGCGAGGCCGTTCCCCCGGCGCGGTGGCACGAGGCGCACTTCGCCTCGATCACGGGCCTGACGTGGCGCTCGAAGTCCACCGCGCGCCGGCGCTCCGGCGGAAGTGTGAGCGCGACCGAGGGCCGGGCGATCGCTTGGGCCAGGCGGTTTTCCGGGACCAGTTCGCCGTCCTCGTGGCAGCCGATGCAGCCGCGCGGCTCGTTGTTCTTGACCCAGATCCAGCCGCAGGTCTCCAGCGCCATGCCGTCGGCGTCAAGGAGCTGCAGCTCGATCGGAATGTCGGCGGGGACCTGCAGATTGAACGATCCGTCCTCGTGCACGGGGGCCTCGCCCAGGAAGCGCCTGCGCACGTTCTCTCCGGGTGCGGTGACCCCCTCGAGAACCCGCACGCGCTTCACCGTTCCGCGCGGCAGGGAATTGCGGTCGAAGATCGTCGAAATGTAGCTGTCGAGGCAGTAGAGCCTCCCCTTGGGGAAATCGCCCGCGTCGGCTTTTTCGCGCATCATTTCGGCGACATGCGGGTCTTCGATTTCGCCCGTGCGGCGCAGCACCGAGGTCGACCGGCCGTCCGGTTCCGCCCGCGGCGCCAGAATCCTGGGTTGAAGCTCGTGGCAGGCGGGATCGTCGAACACCAGCCGATACGCGCCGCTGCCGGGGTCGAGCCGGTATATCCCGTACGTCCCCGCCTTGCCCGCAGGGCGGCGGGCGACGAGCACCGTGCCGTCCGGCATGGGCGACGGCGAATGGAACCGACCGTCGGCGGGCCGCGTGACGGTACGGTAGGAATGCAGATTGCGGCGCAGCGTCACCGACGAGAGACAGCCGGCGCCGTCGCCGGCGGCTGCGTCGGGCTCGACGAAGACTACCAGGCCTTCCGTGGTGACGCAGGGCATGCTTTTGAATGCCCTCCCCTCCTCGTCGGCGAATCTCATGAAATCGGTCCCGTCGATGTTCATGGCGAACAGCGCCTGCCGTTCAGGCTGCTCCGGGCGCAGGCGGCGCAGGGATGCGAACAGGATGCGGCCGTCGTCCATGAGAAACGGATCCATGACCGGCGACGGGTTGTGCGTCAGGCGCATCATCGAGGTGCCGTCGAGCCTGCAGGAATACAGGGCGGAAGCAGGCAGACCCTTCTCCGAAACGGTCGCGGGCAGCGTGCCGACGAACGCGATCTGGTGCCAGGGCTTCTCCGAAATCAGCGTGTAGAGCGTGGACAGGTACAGCGGCTGCCGGAAATTCCCGGCTCCGGATGTGATCTGCCTCAAGCCGCCGCCGTCGGCCGCCATCTCGTAAATGTTCCAGTTGTCCGACGGCCGCTTTCTGCCGGCGAACAACAGGCGCTTCCCGTCGAAGGAGACCTCGGGATCGGCGGCGGAATGGAATCCCGGCGTCAGAAGCTTTCGCGTCCCGTCGGGAAAGAGGACGGCGATTCCCGCTCTGTCCCACAGGGACCGGTCTGTGGGTCCTGTCCCGGCGGGCGCCTGGGTGAACACGATAGGGTGGGCGGCCGATCCCGCCGGATGGGAAAGCAGCCGCGCTGCCGCCGCGAGCGACACGCACGCCGTCAGGAACGAGATCGCTTTGATCGCCTGCCCTGCGCCGGTCCTCATCGCAACCGGAAATCCTTCCTCCAGGCGGATGCCGACGGCCTTTCCTCGGGGGCTCGGGACATCGGGTCCTGCAGAGCCGAATTCTATCATACGGGAACAGCAAAGCCCGCAGCGGCACGGCTGCATATGCCTTTGGCGCAGTGAGCCGGACTGTGGCAAGATGGACGGCGCAGCACCCGAGGACTTTCGATGAGCAAAGAAACCGCGTGCCGGGCCGGCCGCCTCGCTTTTTTGCTGGCTGCATGCCTGGCCCTTTCATACGGGACTCACACTACTGCCGGCCGTCAATCCACGGAGCCGGCGGGCCCTCCTGTGGAAGCCGTCCGGCTGAACAATCTCGGTGTCGGCTCCATGAACCGATACGATTACAAGGATGCCGTCGAGTTCTTCCGCAAGGCCCTGACGCTCGATCCCGGATTCGAACCCGCGCGCGTCAATCTGGGCATCGCCCTTTTCTATGCGCAGAACCTGGACGAAGCCGGCGCCGTCCTTCGGGAAGCGCTCGCCGCGGATGCGAAAAATCTCTTTGCCCGCTACACGCTCGGACTGCTGCTGAAAACCCAGGGCAGGACCGAAGAAGCGGCACGGGAGTTTGCCCTTGTGGCCGAGGCCGACCCGGACGACGCCGAATGCTGGTACAACCTCGGCATACTGTATGCGCGGCTGGGCCGGAACGATCAGGCCGAGGCCGCGTTCCGGCGCGCGCTGGCGCTCCAGCCCACGAACACTTCGGCCATGTACAACCTGGGGATGCTGCTGCTGAAGCTCGGCAGGACCGAGGAAAGCAAAACGATCCTGGAACGCTTCCGGCCCCTGCAGCAGGTGGGCACCGAGCGGTCGGACCTGGCACTGGGGATCCAATACGGCGAGATGGGAAAATACGCCCTGACGCTCGATTACCTGCCGAAGTTCCGCAGCCCGGCGCCCGCACCTCCTTCCGAAGCGGCCGCGGCTCCTTTCAAGGACGTCTCTGCGGAGGCGGGGCTCGCGTCTCTCCCGGAATCTGCGCCCGCCGGCGGTTTTCCGGAAGGCCTTCGCGCCGCGGCGGACTATCTGGCGCGCCTGATGGAGGCCGGACGACCGCCGTATCGCTCCGCATCGGTCGCCCTCTCCGATCTGGACGGCGACGGGGATATCGACGCCCTCGTCACGCGTTACCGCGGCGCGTTGCGGCGGTGGCAGACGCTCGTGCTGCTCAACGACGGCCGGGGACGGTTTGCGGATGCGAGCGCCTCGTCGGGCATCGCCAATTCGGGTTTGCAGGCGTGCGCGGCCCTGGGCGACTACGACAACGACGGCCTGCCCGATGTCTATCTCGTCGGCCCGGGAGGCGACCGGCTGTACCGCAACCTCGGCGGCGGCCGTTTCGCGGATGTCACCGAGCGCGCGGGCGTGGGCGATGGGGAATGGGGCAGCTCGGCGACCTTCGTGGATTACGACCATGACGGCGATCTGGACCTCTTCGTCTGCCGTCGCGGCGCTCTGGGCGGGCTCCCCCCGGGCCCTCTTTCCCCGGCGCCTTCTGCCAACCGCATGTTGCGCAACAACGGCAACGGTTCCTTCACCGATGTGACGGGCGCTCTCGGGATCGAAACGGTGCGCCGCACCGCTCTGGGCATGATCGGGTCGGATCTCGACAACGATCGGGACATCGACCTTATCGTTCTCGACGAGGACGGCCCGCCGCAGATCTTCGTCAACGAGCGCAACGACCTCTTCGTCGATCGCTCGGCGCAGCTTCTCGTTGGAGCGACCGGCACTCTGCGCTCTTTGACGGTCGCGGACCTCGATCAGGACGGCAACATGGACGTGTTTCTCGCCGCCGGAGCCGGGAGGCCGAACCTGTTGCTGCGCAATCGGGGCGGCGGATCGATGGAGGCCGATCCCGCATCCCGGGAGTTGCTGCAGGCATCCGCCGGCACGGAGCGCTGCGCAACCGGAGCGCTCGACTACGATCTCGACGGCGACCTGGACCTCTATGTCTGGGAATGCGGCGCGGCAGGCCGGGGCACCTTGTGGAGGAACGCGGGCGAGGGGCGGTACGAATACGCCGGGCGCCTGGGGACGGGCGGTGCCGTGTCGGCGGCGGCGGCCGATCTGGACGGCGACGGGCGACCCGATATCTTCTATGTCGACGGGTCCGGAACGCCCCGCATGCTGCGCAACACCGCCGGCACAGGGAATCGCTGGATAGGCGTCCGCCTGGAAGGCGTGCGCAGCAACCGCTCGGGGATCGGCGCCAAGGTGGAGATACGGGCCGGACTTCTCTACCAGAAGTTCGAGATCCAGGCGCACAACGGGTCCCTGGCCCAGGATCCGCCCGTGATCTGGTGCGGGCTCGGCGCGGCGACCAGGGCCGACACCGTCACCGTGCGCTGGCCGAGCGGCATTCTGCAGAGCGAGATCGATGTGCCGGCAGGTGAGGTGGCGCGCGTGACCGAGCTGAACCGCAAGGGGACATCCTGCCCGCTGCTCTACACATGGAACGGCAAGGGCTTCGAGTTCATCACCGATTTCCTCGGCGGGTGCGCGATCGGTTATCTGGTGGCGCCGGGCCGCTACGGGATGCCGGACACCGACGAATACGTCCTCATCCGCGGCAGCCAGCTGGTGCCCAGGGAAGGCAAGTACATGGTGCGCATGGCCAACCAGCTCGAGGAGACCATCATGTTCGACCGGGCGCAGCTGCTGGTCGTGGACCATCCCCCCGGCACCGAGGTCTATCCGAATGAAAAGCTGGTCGGCGCTCCACCCTTTCCTGAATTCAGGATCTATACGGCCCGCAATCCGCGCCTGCCGGTCTCGGCGGTCGACGGCAAGGGGAACGACGTCCTGCGTCTCATCGCTCGCAAGGACCGGATCTACCCGACCGGCTTCCGACTGCTGCCGTTCAAGGGATATGCCGAGCGGCACGAGCTCATACTGGACCTCGGCCCGCTCGAGGATGCCGCCAAGATCCTGCTGCTGATGGATGCGTGGATCGACTACGCCGACTCCAGCTCGAATCTCGCGGCTTCGCAGGCGGGAATCGCGCTCGAGGAGCCGTGCCTCCAGGTGCGCGACCGCTCGGGCCGGTGGCGCACCGTGCTTCCGGCGATGGGCTTTCCCGCCGGCCTGCCGCGCACCATGACCGTGGATCTGACGGGCAGGTTCCTCTCCGCAGACCATCACGTGCGCATCGTCACCAACATGCGCATCTACTGGGACCGCATCCGGATCGACACCTCGCGCGACGAGCCCGTGCGCGTGACGCGGCTCGATCCCGCGGCCGCCGACCTGCGTTTTCTCGGCTATCCGGCCTACTACAGCCCGGACGGCAGGGAGCCGTGGATATACGACTACAGCCGGATCCGGCCTTCGGACCTGTGGCTGACGCACGCCGGGGCCTATACGCGACACGGCGACGTCCGCGAGCTGCTCCTCGAGCGTGACGACATGTACGCGATTACGCGGCATGGCGACGAGATCGCGCTCGTCTTCGATGCGGATTCGGTTCCGGCGCCGCCCCGGGGCTGGGCGCGGGACTATCTGCTCTATGCCGACGGGTACGGGAAAGACATGGACCTGAACTCGCTCTACCCGGAAGTGATCGGCCCGCTGCCGTTTCACGCGATGAGCGCCTATCCCTACCCGGCGAATGAGAAATACCCGGACGACGAAGCGCACCGCCGATACCTGAAGGAGTACAACACGCGCATCTACCCGCCCGCCGGCGGCGGAACCGGGCGAGCGGTTTCGGCGGCTCGTCCATGAGGGCGCGCGCCCGGCTGCCGGCCGCCGGATGATGGTGCCGGAGGATTCCGACCAGGATAGGCTCTGCTTCGCCAAGGGCGTGCCCCGGGATCGGGTCGCCTCCGGGAAGCCGATCCGCATCGCGAAGGCGCCGACACGCTGGGGACGCGTCAGCCCGAACCCGGTGTCCCGTCCGGATGCGCGAACGGTGGTGGCGACGGTGGAGCTGGCGCGCCCGGGCGCGCCGGAGGAGATCCAGGTGAAGCTGCGGATGCCGAAGAAAACGCCGCTCCGCAGCGTCACGGTCAACGGGCGCGCCGCCGAAATCGGCGGCAAAGACAACGACACGGTCGTGATCCCGACCGGCGGGGAAAGACGCTTCGAGGTCATCGGCCGGCTCGACTGAATGCGGCGAATCCCGGGAGCCCCAGGGCGACGACGGGCACGCGAGCCTGTTGGCCGGCTGCCTTCACAAAGCTGGAAACCCTCCCCATGCGGGCGGGACCGCCCGTTGGTCGCGCTGCCGGGGAGGCCGCGCGGAAACGGATCGTTCTGCCGGCGTCCACCTTCCCGCAAGCAGCGCCCGTCGCGCCTTGGGCGGTCTATGGAACGCCCGGACGATCCTCGGCAGAGTTGCCCCGGTCCGGGACCTCGGTAACGGCACCGACCGTGCCGCCGTCGATATTCGCCACGGCCGTTGCGCGGGGCGAGGTTCGCCCGCTGCACCGACATTTGACAAGATTATCCCCCGCGGATCTATACTGCGTCGACCGCAGGAGGGACACCGCTTGAGCACGGAGACGGCAAGCCGATTACTCCCTGAACGCACGCCTTTGGTAGGTGAGCTTGTTCAAGTACGTTCCAGGAGGTGGCTGGTTGAGGAAGTGATCGAATCACCGATTCCCGGCCGATCGGCCGTGGTCCGCCTGGCATGTGCCGACGACGACGCCCAGGGACAGGAGCTGGTTGTATATTGGGATTACGAAATCGACCGGAGAATCCTCAAGGAAGAAGGCTGGCGTGACCTGGCCGCCAAGGGGTTCGATCCGCCGCGCCAATTCGCCGCCTTCATCCATACCCTTCGCTGGAATTGCGTCACCGCCACCGATCCAAACCTCTTTCAATCGCCGTTCCGTGCCGGCATCAAAATCGATGCCTACCAGATGGAGCCTCTGCGCAAAGCGCTGCGGCTGCCCCGGGTGAATCTATTCATCGCCGACGACACCGGCCTGGGCAAGACCATCGAAGCCGGTCTTATCGCCCGTGAACTGCTCCTCCGCAAGAAAGCGAAGACCATCGTGGTTTCTACCCCGCCCTCCGTCCTGGAGCAATGGAAATGCGAACTCGAAGACCGCTTCGGGCTGGTGTTCGAGATCCTCGACCGCGCCTACTTGGCAAGAGTTCGCCGCGAACGCGGCTTCGGCGTGAATCCCTGGCGCACTCACAGCCGCTTCTTGATCTCTCACAATCTGCTGATCGACCCCGCCTACGCCGATCCCATGCGCGAATGGCTCGGTCCCATGCTCCCCGGCAGTCTCCTGATCCTCGACGAGGCCCATCATGCCGCCCCTTCCAGCGGCGGCCGCTACGGGATAGAAACCAAGTTCACGCGGGCCGTCCGCGACCTGGGCGGCCGCTTCGAGCACCGCCTCTTTCTGTCCGCCACGCCGCACAACGGCCACTCGAACAGCTTCGCCACGCTCATGGAACTGCTCGACCCTTATCGCTTCACCCGCGGCGTCAAGGTTCGCGGCAAGAAGGCGCTCGAAGACGTGATGGTGCGCCGGCTCAAAGAAGACATCCGGGCCGTCCAGGGCGGATTCCCGAAGCGCGAAGTGGTGCGCATCGAGATCGACGGGTTGCCCGACGACGCTCCCGAGCTTGTGCTTTCCCGCCTCCTCGACCAATACCGTACGGCGCGTGAGACGCGCTTTGCCAATAGCACGCGCCGGGTGCAGGCAGCCGCCGGGCTCCTCGTCGTCGGCCTGCAGCAAAGGCTGCTCTCCTCCATCGAAGCCTTCGCCCGCAGCCTGAAGGTCCATCGCGCCGCGGTGGAGCGACAACGGGAAAGATCCGGCGCCGAGCCCGCCAAGCCGGCGCGAAAGATCGACAATGAGGCTCGGCGCTTCACGACCGCACCGGACGCCGACGACGAGCGAAGCGAATGGACCGGGGAAGAACTGGAAGCCGAAGAGAGCGCTTCGATCGAAGCTGCCACCGCCCAGGCAGAGGCCGAAGCTGCGCGGGACGCTGGCGCCGAAATCATGTGGCGCCGAGAGCAGCAGCTCCTCGACCGGATGCAGGAGGTCGCCGAAAGGAGCCGGCACCAGCCCGACGCCAAGACGCTCCGTCTGCTCGACTGGATCCGGGAAAACCTCTGCCCGGAACTGCCGCCTTTCGGCAGAGCGCCGCAAGGCCCGCCGCCCAGATGGAACAACCGCCGCGTCCTGATCTTCACGGAAAATCGCGAAGGGACGAAACGTTACCTCAAGAGCATCCTCGAGCAGGCCATCGAGGGCACCGACCGCGCAGAGGAACGCATCGAGGTCATCGACGGCCTCACGAGCGGCAGCCGCCGCAAGGAAATCCAACGGCGATTCAACACGGATCCGGCCAAAGACCCCCTGCGCATCCTGCTGGCCACAGACGCAGCCCGCGAAGGTTTGAACTTCCAGGCGCACTGCACGGACCTGTTTCACTTCGACCTGCCGTGGAATCCCGGGCGCATCGAACAGCGCAACGGGCGCATCGACCGCAAGCTTCAGCCTGCGCCGGAGGTGCGCTGTCACTATTTCGTGCTCCCCCAGCGTGCCGAAGACCGGGTGCTCGATGTGCTCGTGCGCAAGACCGAAACCATCAAGAAAGAGCTCGGCAGCCTTTCAAAGGTCATCGACGACGATATCGAACGTCTCCTCAGTAACGGCATCCGCCATAAGGATACAAACCGCCTCATCATCGAGCTCCAACAGATCGACATCGACGCCGAGAAAAAGCGCATCACGGAGGAAGAACTCGAAGCCGCGCGCGAGCGCCGCGAAGAGCTGGAGGCCCAGATCGAGCGCTGCCGCACTCTCCTCGATAATTCGCGCCAGTGGATCCGTTTCGACGCCGCTTCCTTCCGGGACGCACTATCCTGCTCGCTGGAGCTGCAGGGTGCCGGTCCCCTCGTCGAGACCACCGACGGAGACGGCCGCCGCGTCTGGACGTTCCCGCCCCTCGACCGGCGCGCCGAAACGAACCCGAGCTGGGCCGCCACACTGGACACGCTGCGCACACCGCGCAAGCCCGATCAGAAGCTCGCCGAATGGCGCCGCGAAGCGCCGATCCGGCCGGTCGTATTCGAAGACACGGGAGTGCTCACCGAAGACACCGTCCATCTGCACCTCGAGCAAAGGGTTGCGCAAAGGCTCCTTGCCCGCTTCCGTTCGCAGGGTTTCATTCACCATGACCTGTCACGCGCATGCCTGGCGCAGACCGCCGATTCCATGCCGCGCGTGATCCTGCTGGGCCGCCTCTCGCTTTATGGGCAGGCAGCCGAGCGGCTGCACGAAGAGATAGTGCCGGTTACGGCGCGCTGGATCGAACCTTCCCAGCGCCGCGGGCCTCTCCAGGCTTATGCGCGCGAGGCGGAGGCGAAGACGCTGGATCTGCTGGAGCGTTCCCTCGGCGACCCCGGCCGCCGCATGCCCGGTGAGACCATCCGCCGCAAGCTGCTCGATGCGGCGCAACGCGACATACAGGAACTGCTGCCGCAGCTCGAGCCGCGCGCCCGGGAACTGGCGGATGACGCCGTCAGGGCGTTGCGACAGCGAGGCGAGCGCGAGGAGAAGGACCTGCGCGAAACCCTGGAGCGGCAGCGCCGGCGCGTCGAAGAAGAACTGGCCAAACACGAGGGAGAGCAACTCAGGCAGCTCATGCTGCAATTCGACGAAGACGAGAAGCGCCAGCTCGAATCCGACATGCGCTCCTGGCGCCTGCGCCTCGAACAGTTCGAGCGCGATCTCGCGAGCGAGCCCCAACGGATCCGCGAGTTCTACGAAGTACGCGCCCGCCGCATAGAGCCTGTCGGACTGGTTTACCTCTGGCCTGACACCGGCTGATCACCATGGCCAAGGTCGATCCCGAAATTCTGGCTCACCTTGAATGGATCGGATACGTCCAGCCGACGGGGCTGGTGGTCTCCGCGCCCGCACTGGTCCGGGCCGGTGCCGTCCTCGACCGGCGCGACGTCGAGGGGCAACGACTCCTGCGCGCCTGCGTCGAGGAACGGCAGTTCGACCCGAAGGAAGGGCCCGCCCCTTACCTCCCGGATTTCCAGCAGTTCGCCCGATCCGTCCTCGGCTGGGGCTTCTCCCCCAGATTCTTCGCGGGCACGGCAGGGAACCCCGTTCCACCCGAGCTTGCCGTACCGCTTCCCGACTACGGCGAGACCTTGCGCCCCGACATCGCCGTGCGCGAGCCCGATTCCCGGAACGGCGAGCCGCCGTGGCAGCTTCTTGTCCGCCTCCTCGAACCCGGCTGCGATTTCGACCGCATCGAGCGCGGCTACGGGCGCCTGGAGGCGTCGGCGCACGGCCGCATGGAAAGACTGCTGCGCCAGACGGGCGTGCCCGCCGGATTGCTTTTCAACGGCCGCGCCCTGCGCCTCGTCTCTGCGCCGCGCGGCGAAAGTTCCGGCTGGATGGACTTTCGCGTGGCGGACATGGTCCAGGCCGCCGGCAGGCCGATCTCGACGGCGCTCCGGCTTCTGCTCAGCCAGACGCGGCTGCTCAGCCTTCCCCGGGCGCAGCGCCTCGCCGCGCTCCTGGAACAAAGCCGCAGGTTCCAGAACGAGGTGAGCGAGCGGCTGGCCGAGCAGGTGCTGCAAGCCCTCTACGAGCTTCTGCGCGGCTTCCAGGCCGCCCACGACGCCTCGGGCGGCCGGCTGCTCCGAGACGCGCTGGACGACCATCCGGACGAGGTCTACCATGCACTCCTCACCGTCATCCTCCGGCTCGTGTTCCTTCTCTATTCCGAAGAGCGTGACATGCTGCCCGAGGACGAGACATTTCTGCGCCATTACTCCATCGCCGGGCTATATGAGCGGCTGCGCGAGGACGCCGCCCTGTTCCCGGACACGATGGACCAGCGCTACGGCGCCTGGGCCCGGCTCCTCGTCCTTTTCCGCATGATCCACGACGGAGCCGAAGCGGGCCCGCTGCGGCTGCCAAGGCGCCACGGCGTTCTCTTCGACCCCGACCGCTTCCCGTTTCTCGAAGGCCGCCCTTCGGCCGGCGGCCGCCAGGCTGGCGAGCGGATCGAGCCGCCCCTCGTTCCCGACGGGACGATCTACCGGGCGCTGGAAAAGCTCCTGGTCCTCGACGGCGAGCGCATCTCCTATCGCGCCCTCGACGTCGAACAGATCGGGTCGGTCTACCAGGCGATGATGGGATTCCGGCTCGAGACCGCAAGCGGCCGCTCGGCGGCGATCAAAGCCCAGAAAAAATGGGCGGCGCCGACCACCGTCGACCTCGAGGCCCTTCTCGCCGAGCCGAAAGACAAACGCGACAAGTGGCTCCAGGACACGACCGGCCGCAAGTTCGCCGATTCGGTCAGGAAGGCCGTCAAGGATGCGGAAACGGTGGACGACCTTCACGCCGCGCTCCAGGCGGTCGTCGACCGCGGCGCCACACCCGACGTCGTGCCCGCGGGCGCGATGATTCTGCAGCCGAGCGAGGAGCGGCGCCGCTCGGGCTCGCACTATACGCCGCGTTCGCTGACCGAGCCGATCGTGCGCACGACGCTCGAACCGGTCCTGGCGCGCCTGCGCGGGCCGGACGGACGCCCCCCGACACCCGAGAGGATCCTGGATCTCAAGGTCTGCGATCCGGCGATCGGTTCCGGCGCGTTTTTGGTGGAGGCCTGCCGCCAGCTCGGCGACGCGCTGATCGAGTCATGGAACGTGCACGGCGGTAAGCCCGAGATCCCCGCCGACGAGGACGAGGTCGTCTTCGCGCGCAGGCTCATCGCTCAGCGATGCCTCTATGGAGTCGACCGCAATCCCGTGGCTGTGGATCTGGCAAAGGTCTCGCTCTGGCTCGTGACCCTGGCCAGGGATCACGCGTTCACGTTTCTCGATCATGCGTTGCGGCACGGGGATTCGCTCGTGGGCCTTTCGCGCAGGCAGATCGAGGCGTTCCACTGGGATCCATCGAAGCCGCCGGTATTGAAGGGACTCGGAATTCATGAGTCGCTCGCAGCCGTGCGCGATCTGCGCCGCAGGATCCGGGAAGCGGGCGAAAGCGTTACCGCCTGGGAGCTGCGCGACCTGTGGGACCAGGCGCAATTCGAACTCCGCAAGGCGCGGCTTTTCGGAGACCTGGCCGTGGCGGCGTTTTTCGAGGAGGAGAAGCCCAAGGATCGGGAAGCGAAGCGAAACGAGTACCTGCAGGCCGTGATGAACGGCCGGGCCGAACGATACCGGGAGCAATTGGAAGAAGCGATGGGCGGCGAGCAGCCGCTCGTGCCCTTCCACTGGGAGATCGAGTTTCCGGAGGTGTTCGACCGGGAAAATCCCGGATTCGATGCGATCATCGGAAATCCGCCTTTCGGCGGCAAAAATACGGTGGCAGCGGCGAATATCGCCGGTTATCCGGACTGGTTGAAGCAGGTCCATGAAGAGAGCCACGGTAATTCCGATCTTGTGGCGCATTTCTTCCGCCGCGCGTTCACGCTCATTCGCGACGGCGGCGCCTTCGGCCTGATCGCGACCAACACGATCGCCCAGGGGGACACGCGCGCCACGGGCCTGCGCTGGATCTGCAAGAACGGCGGCGAGATCTTCTCGGCTAAGAAACGCTACAAGTGGCCGGGGCTTGCCGCGGTCGTCGTGAGCGTGCTCCATGTAATGAAGGGCAGGTTTGCGGGTCCGAAGGAACTCGACGGCCGGAAAGTCGACAGGATCACCGCGTTCTTGTTTCACCGCGGCGGCCACGACGACCCGGTTCGGCTGAAGGCAAACGAGGGCAAGAGCTTCCAGGGAAGCATCGTCCTGGGCATGGGCTTCACTTTCGACGACACGGATACCAAGGGCATAGCCACGCCGCTTGCCGAAATGCGACGGCTAATCGAGAAGGACCCGCGCAATCGGGAAGTGATCTTCCCTTACATCGGCGGCGAGGAGGTCAACACCAGCCCGACGCATGCGCATAACCGCTACGTGATCAATTTCGGCGAGCGCAGCGAGGAGGAGTGCCGCCGCCGCTGGCCCGACCTGATGGCGATCGTCGAGACGAGGGTTAAGCCCGAACGGATGGATCAAAACGACCGTGGTGCCAAGGAAAAGTGGTGGCAATTTATCCGACCGCGTCCAGAACTCCACGCCGCCATCGCGGGGCTGGAGCGGGTGTTGGTTATTTCGCAGGTTACGCAACATGTTGTTTTTGCCTTCCTCCCTGCTGCAATGGTTTATTCACACCGGCTCTATGTGATTGCGCATGACCGCAATTCATCCTTCGCGATTCTTCAGTCATCGCCGCACGAAATCTGGGCAAGATTCTTCGGTTCGTCCTTAGAGGAACGCTTCATGTATGCCACCATCGATTGCTTCGAGACCTTCCCCTTCCCGGAGTACTGGGAGACTCATCCGACGCTCGAAGCCGCCGGGAAAGCCTACTACGAGTTCCGCGCCGCCCTGATGGTCCGAAACAACGAGGGCCTGACCAAGACTTACAACCGCTTCCACGACCCCGACGAACGCCACCCGGACATCCTCAAGCTGCGCGAGCTGCACGCCGCCATGGACCGGGCCGTCCTGGACGCCTACGGCTGGAACGACATCCCGACTGACTGCGAATTCCTGCTCGACTACGAAATCGACGAGGAGGAGTGGGGCGACCGGAAGAAGCCCTGGCGCTGCCGCTGGCCCGACGAGGTCCGCGACGAAGTCCTGGCCCGCCTCCTCGAACTCAACGCCGCCCGCGCCCGCGACGAAGCCCTCTCCGGCTCCGCCGCCACGAAAAGACGCGGCCGCAAGCCGGCTGCGCAGCGCACAGCCAACAGACCGGAAACTGGAGGGCTCTTCTCATGACCGCACGAACGACTGGTCCTTCACGTGAGATCGACGGCAAAGGCCGGACGGTGCGCGAGTTGCTCGCCGGCCGCAAGTACTCCATCGACTACTACCAGCGGGAGTACAAATGGCAGCGCAAGCAGGTCGCGGAGTTGATGGAAGATCTCGCCGCCAAGTTCCTGGAGAGCCACGAGCAAGGAAACGAGCGCAGCGCGGTTGCCGAATACAGCCACTATTTCCTGGGCTCGATCATCATCAGCGACAAGGACGGCCGGAAATATATCGTCGACGGCCAGCAGCGGCTCACGACGCTCACGCTGTTGCTGATCTTCCTGCAGCATCAAATTCAGGATGTCGAGCAAAGAGGGCAGATCGCGGACCTTATCTTCTCCCAGAAGTATGGCAAGCGGTCATTCAATCTCGAGATCCCCGAGCGCACGGCCGCTATGGAGGCAATATACAAAGGCGAGGAATTCCCAGACACGGGCCTGCCGGAGTCTATCGCCAACATCCTTGCCCGCTACGCCGACATTGAGGATATCTTCCCAGACGACCTGAAGGGCGAGGCGTTACCCTACTTCGTGGATTGGCTGATCGAAAACGTCCACCTGGTCGAGATAACCGCCTACTCCGATAATGATGCCTACACGATCTTCGAAACCATGAACGACCGCGGCCTTTCGCTCACTCCGGCAGATATGCTGAAGGGATACCTGCTCGCCAACATCACAGATGATGAGGAGCGCACCCGCGCAAGTGACGTATGGAAGGAACGCGTCAGGAAACTCGCCGACCTGGGAAAGGACGAGGATGCCGACGCCATAAAGTCATGGCTGCGCGGCCAGTACGCCGAGAGCATACGCGAGCGCAAACGGGCCGCGATACCACAGGATTTCGACCTGATCGGCACGGAGTTCCACCGCTGGGTCCGCGATCACGAAGAACGTTTAGGCCTTGGCACAAGCTCCGACTTCGCGCGGTTCATCGAGGGCGGCTTCAGGTTTTACAGCCAGTGGTACGAACAATTGCGCCGAGCGGCCGACACGCTGACGCGGGGGTTAGAGTGCGTCCACTTCAATGCACAGCACAACTTTACCCTGCAGTATCCAGTGTTGCTTGCGTCCCTGCGCATGGACGATGACAATCAGACGTTGTTACGCAAGGTCCGGGTTGTCGCCGCTTTCCTCGACATACTGATCCACCGCCGGATCTGGAACTCGCGGGCCATCGACTATTCGACAATGCAGTATGCTATGTTTCTCGTCATGCGGGAAATCCGCGGCAAGGACGTTCGGGAACTGGCCGCCTTGCTGCGGGCAAGGCTCGATGCCGAGACCGAGACGTTTGCCAGCAACGACCGGTTCCACCTGCATGGGATGAATCGCCCCCAGATTCACCGGCTGCTGGCGCGCATGACGGATTATGTGGAGACCCGATCAGGCCTGACCTCGCATTATGGCGAATACATTCAGCGCGGCCGTAAGGGCTACGAGATCGAGCACATCTGGGCCGATCATCCGGACCGCCACACCGACGAATTCGCGCATCCAAACGACTTCCAGGAATACCGTAATCGCATCGGCGGGCTGCTGCTCTTGCCGAGGAGCTTCAATGCAAGCTACGGCGATTTGCCCTATGCCGAGAAGCGCGGCCACTATTTGAGCCAGAATCTCCTTGCGCGAAGTCTCCACGAGCAGGCCTACGATCACAACCCTGGATTCCAGCGCTTCATTGAGGTGAGCGGACTTCCGTTTCGGGCCCACCCGGAGTTCAGGAAGGCGGACCTCGACGCCCGCCAGCAGCTCTATCAGCAACTTGCAGAGCAAATCTGGAATCCTGAGCGACTGGCGCAGGAGGCATATTCATGAGGAAGGAACACGGTGCGCATGGGGCGCTTGCCTGCCGACTAATCCATTACCGCTCAAGGAAATACGAACTCAACTGCATCCTGCCGCGCGCAATTGACTTTGTGAAATGACCAACCCGCCGGATCGGCCGAAGATCTATCACATTACCCATGTCGACAACCTGGGACGCATTGTCGCAGACGGCGGGCTTATGTGCGATCGGGAGATGCTCGTGCGCGGCGCCCCCGTTCAGTTGATCGGCATGTCGGCCATCAAGCGGCGCCGGGTGGAGGAGCTCGCGGTCCCCTGCCATCCGGGAACCAAAGTCGGCGATTATGTCCCTTTCTATTTCTGCCCGCGCTCGGTAATGCTTTATGTGATCCACCGCGCTAATCATCCCGAGCTGACCTATCGAGGCGGAGAGGAACCGATCGTCCACCTCGAGGCGGATTTGCATCAGGTGATTCGCTGGGCAGCCGACGAGGGCAAGGCGTGGGCCTTTGCGCTCTCGAACGCCGGTTCTTATTACGCCGAGTTCCGGTCACGCACGGAAGATCTGGGGCAACTGAATTGGCAGGCCATCGCTGCCCGGGATTTTCGGGCGCCTGAGGTGAAGGAAGCCAAGCAGGCCGAATTCCTCGTATACGAGCGCTTCCCTTTCACACTGGTCGAGCGCATTGGTGTAAAATCACTGCAGACCAGGGCGAAAGCGGCGATGGCTATCGCACCCTCGAAGCATAAGCCGAGTGTGGAAATCATGCCGGATTGGTACTTCTAACAGGAAGAGAGCCGCAATGATCGAATACAAGAAGGGCGACATCCTCGCGGAGGATGCCGAGGCATTGGTCAACACGGTCAATTGCGTCGGGTTCATGGGGCGCGGGATCGCGCTCCAATTCAAAAGGGAATGGCCGGAGAACTTTAATGCCTATGCCGCCGCCTGTCGGAAGGGCGAAGTCCAGCCGGGACGGATGTTCGTGTTCGAAACCGGGCGGCTCACCAATCCGCGATATATCATCAACTTCCCGACCAAGCGCCATTGGCGGGGCAAATCACGTATCGAAGACATCGAGAGCGGGCTCAAAGCACTAGCAGCGGAAATCAAGAAGCGAAGGATCCGCTCGATCGCCATCCCGCCCCTGGGCGCCGGTTTGGGCGGGCTTGAATGGGGGGAAGTTCGAAGACGAATCGATCACGCTCTGAAAGATCTCAGCGATGTGAGAATCGTTGTGTTCGAGCCGCACGGGGCCTCAGCAGCCCCTGTGCGCCCACGCGGAGCCAAAGTCCCGGCGCTGACTCCTGCAAGAGCGGCACTCATAGGCCTGATGGAGCGATACCTCGCCGGCCTGCTCGATCCGTTCGTATCGCTGCTCGAGGTCCACAAACTGATGTATTTCATGCAGGAAGCGGGCGAACCCCTGAGGCTGCGTTTCGCTAAAGCGATCTATGGGCCGTATGCGGAAAATCTCCGGCATGTGCTCGGCCTGATCGAAGGCCACTACGTCACTGGCTATGGCGCAGGAGGCGACGAGCCGGACAAGCCTCTGGAGCTGGTACCCGGCGTGGTCCAGGAGGCGCGCGCGGTGCTTGCCGGATGCCCGGAGACATTGAGGCGAATCGAGCGTGTAGCGAACCTCATACAAGGATTTGAATCGCCTTTCGGTCTGGAATTGCTCTCCACCACCCATTGGACGATCAAGCGTGACGCCGCGATTTCCGCGAATGACGTGGTCGATCGCTTTTACGGATGGGGCGATCGCAAGAGGCAATTCTCACCCGAGCAAATCCTGCTTGCCAGAGCGGTGCTGCAGCGGCAGAACTGGGTCTAGCACGGCAGCTACGAACGCGGCTGGGGATTGTTTATAGGTCATCGAGCTCGGCAAAGGCATGCAGAGACCTTCTCGATTCGCCGCCTGGAAAGGTTTCAATCAGCCGGCTCTCAAACTTACGATCAGCCGAATGCTTACCGTGACGTTCGGTATCGTTGCCCGATCATCTGAACGCCCGAACAATTGCTGGGGGATGAGCAATGCGTGATCCAATAGTGGATGAGGTCCGAAAGATTCGGGCGGAGATATACGGGAAGCACGGTAAAGACCGCGCCGCACTGGTGAGGCACCTGCAAAGGCGGCAGAGAGCACACCCCCATAAGACGGTAAAGTTGCCGGCGAAAGACATTCGACCCGCGTGAGCCGTGCACAGCGTGCATGCATGCCATGACTTGAGATCGGCGACCTCCTGAATACGACATGAGCTTGAGGGAGACAACCGACATGTTCGCGCCGGCCGATTCTCTCGAGGTGCGGGCAAGGCTGGTCGAGGCTTTGAAGCTCGACCTCGTCGGCCCCTGGGCCGGGCACGCGCTCGCGGAAGAGCGGCTGCCAGGCTGGGTGCGCCCATCGAACTGGTACCTTGCGGGCTTCCTGATCCCTTCCGGCTCGCCCCCCGACAAGAGCGCCGACACGGACGAGGATGAGGACCTGGGCATCGTCCCCGATGCCGCGGGCCTGGCTGAAGAATCGGCCGAGGAGCGCAAAGCCGCCAAGAAGGGCCGTTTTCCATCGTCGATGGGACTGAGCTTCCTGGTGTCGGCGGAGACGCGCAGCATCGAGGTGCGCGTGTGCTGGGGAGATTACGAGAAGGCCGAGGTCGCAGGCGAGGACGGCAAGCCGATACCCGTCTGGCGGCGGAAACCGTGCGAAAGAACCGTCATCCAGGCTCTGGGGCGCGCCGGTGCCGCTCCGGTCGTGCGCGACGTTCCCGATTCCGGCGGCCTGCAGCTCAGCCTGGTCGAGCGCCCGATCGCCGCCGAGGAACTCAGGGAGCGGATCCCGCCGGGCACGCGCTCGGTCTCGGTCTTTCTGGTGAATCACCGTGCCCCCGTCAAGCAGGATCCCGACCTGGCCTACGCCTTTCAGGCCGAGATCGAGGTGCGAACCGAGATTCCCTTTGTCGCGCGGCCGGATCTGCGCGGCGCGCACGCGCAGGACTGGGACGAGGAGGTCGCCGACCTCCACTACGCCGACACACCCGAGTATGCGACCGGCCACGGCGTATCGGCGGAATGGGTGATCTCAGAGGACGGCGCCTGCCGCCTCGTGCGCACCGCCTGGATTCCCGGCGCCGAAGTCGAAAAGACCGCCGCTGCCGATATCGAAGGCGTCGAGCTCTCGATGGCGAGGCTTGGTGCGCTCGCCGACGGCGCCGCGGCCGTGGCGGCGCTCCGGCCGCTCGCCGGAGCGTACCGTACATGGATCGCGGCGCAGCGAGCGCGAGTACCCTCCCTTCTCTCTGAAGCGCGGCGTCAGACAGCCGAGGAACTCCTGCGCTTTGCCGGAGTCGCGGCCGACCGCATCGAACGCGGCATAGACGTGCTGGCCGCGGACGCCGACGCGCTGGATGCTTTCCGCGTGGCCAACCGGGCGGTGGCAGCCGCGTTGCAAAGGCGTCTCAAGATTGAATCGCCGCGCTGGCACGCCTTCCAGCTCGCCTTCATCCTGCTCAATCTGCCCGGGCTGGCCGATGCCGCCGATCCGCATCGCGAGACGGTGGACCTGCTCTTCTTCCCGACGGGCGGCGGCAAGACGGAAGCCTACCTGGGCCTTGCGGCCTTCGCCATGGTGCTCCGTCGTTTGCGCAACCCCGGCGAGGAGGGACGTGCAGGCGCCGGCGTCAGCGTCATCATGCGCTACACTCTGCGCCTGCTGACGCTGGACCAGCTGGCGCGCGCCTCGGGCCTCGTGTGCGCCCTGGAGCTCGAGCGTGCCGGCAGTCCTGCGCGTTACGGACGATGGCCGTTCGAGATCGGGCTGTGGGTCGGGAAGGCCGCGACGCCCAACATCCTCGGGCACAAGGGTGACGGCCGCTCGGACTCGGCTCGCACCAAGGTTCGCCAGTTCAAGGCCGATCCCAGGAGCAGGCCGTCGCCCATTCCCCTCGAGAACTGTCCGTGGTGCGGGACAAGGTTCGGCCCGGAATCCTTCGCGCTGCTGCCCGATGACGACTATCCGCGGGAACTGCGCATCGTCTGCTCGAACATCGAGTGCGACTTCACGCGCGACCGGCCGCTGCCCATCGTGGCGGTGGATGAACCGATATACCGGAGGCTGCCGTCCTTCCTGATAGCGACGGTCGACAAGTTCGCGGCGCTCCCCTGGGTCGGAGAGGCGGGAGCGCTGCTCGGCGGCGCGCAACGCTATGATGATACGGGGTTTTACGGAGCTGCGGAACCGGGCAAGGGAACGAGGCTCGCGGCCCCGCTTCCGCCGCCCGACCTGATCATCCAGGACGAACTCCACCTGATCTCAGGTCCCTTGGGAACAATGGCCGGCCTGTACGAGACCGCCATCGAAGCGCTCTGCGTGCGCGAGATCGCCGGCAGATCGATCCGCCCGAAGATCGTCGCCTCGACCGCCACTGTCCGCCAGGCGCAGGACCAGATCCAGGCGCTCTTCGCCCGGCCGCTGACGCAGATCTTCCCGCCGCCGGGCCCTGACCGGCGCGATTCCTTCTTCGCGCGCACCGTTCCATCCGCGGAGGCGGCCGGGCGTCTCTATGTCGGCGTCGCCTCCCAGGGCCGCAATCCAAAGGTTATCCTGAGCAGGGTCTGGCTCACGCTCATGGGCGCCGCCGAGCGGGCCTACCGGGAAGCCGGCGGGCAGAAGAACAAGGACAATCCCGCCGACCCTTACATGACCGTTCTGGGCTACTTCAACAGTCTGCGAGAGCTGGGCGGCGCGCGGCGGATTCTCGAAGAACAGGTGCAGAACACCATCAAGGGCTACGGGGCGCGCAGGCGCATCGGCGAAGAGCCCGGGCTCTTCCGCGACCGAAAGACATTCTCCGAGGTTGTGGAACTGACCTCGCGCGTGACCACCGACAAGGTCGCCGAAGCGCGGCGGCGCCTCGAGTGCCGGTTCCACGAGCCGGATCGCGTGGACTGCGCAATCGCGACCAACATGATATCGGTCGGTCTCGATGTCCCGCGCCTTGGGTTGATGGTTGTCTTCGGGCAGCCCAAGACACATTCGGAGTACATCCAGGCCACGAGCCGCATCGGCCGCGTCGACCGGTGGCCCGGCCTGGTAATGACGATTTTCAACATCCACAAGCCGCGCGACCGCTCCCACTATGAGCGCTTCCGCCATTACCACGAGACCTTCTATCGTTCGGTGGAGGTGGGCAGCGTCACCCCCTTTGCAGCGCGCGCCCTTGACCGGGGTTTTGCGGGTGCGCTCGTGGCACTGGCGCGCCACCTCCGGCCGGAATTGACGCCGCCCAGAGGGGTTGAAAAGATCGCGGAAGTCCGGCCCGCTCTTGAGCGCAGGTTGATTCAGGATTTCCAGGCACGGATAGCGCAGCAGCCGATCGAGGATAAAGAGGAGCGAGAGGAGTTGCTGCGCAGCGTGCAGAACCGGGTCGTGGATCTGCTCGATTCCTGGCGCAAGATCTTCGAGGACTATCGCAGCGCCGGGGTTGAACTCCAGTATCAGAAATATGAACTGCCCCGCCCGAGACCGCTCCTGCGGGAGATGCTCGACAAGGACTTCGAGTCCGAACACCACCGGAAGTTCCGTGCCAACCGTTCGCTGCGCGACGTGGAACCCGAGGTGAACCTATTCCTCAAGGATTTGACCGGCCTTAAGCTGGAGGACGGCATATGACTGCCAAAGCGCACGGTCAGATCCGCCGCAGCCAGGTCATCACCACTTACGGACCCGGCGCCCTCATCGACCTGCCCAGATACTCGGCGATCGTCGGCGGCCTCGAAACCTGGCCGAAGACCGGCGATCTCGAGGAGATCATCGAGCCCAGGCTGACGCGCAAGATCCAGATCATGACAGGGATTGCAGCGCCGCGGTTGTACGCACCCCCTCCGGAGCCCACTGATCCCAGGGTGCCCGCCCGGGGCATAGGGGCATGGCGCTTCCCGGAATGGTTCGTCGTGCAGGAGGAGAGCGGGACGGAAGAGCGCGAGCGGTCCCGCCGCCTGGTAAACCGCAGGGCGCTTGATGAAAAGGGAAGGTTCGACCGCCTGCAGGTGGTTCCCACGCGCTTCGTGCGCGCCTGCCCCAAGGGACACGTGGACGACCTCGAATGGCACCGGTTTGTTCACGGGTCGCAGGATAACTGCCGGCGGCAGCTTTGGCTCGACGAGCGCGGCACGAGCGGGGACCTGTCGGAGCTGGTCGTGCGCTGCGAGTGCGGCAAGTCGCGCAGTATGTTCGAGGCAACCCTGCTGGAGCAGAATCCGCTCGGCACCTGCCGGGGCGCGCGCCCGTGGCTCGGCAGAGATGCCAACGAGGAATGCCGGCAGCCGAGCCGTCTTCTCATCCGTACGGCTTCGAATGCCTACTTTCCTCAAGTCTTCAGCGTGCTCTCGATCCCGGACCGGGGCTCGGCGGTCGAGACGACCGTGACCGAACTCTGGGATGACTTGCAGATTGTCGACGACGCCGGCGGTCTTGCATTCCTCAAGAAGAAGCCCAAGATCGCCGAGAAACTGGCTCCGTTCGGCGACGATGAGGTTCTCAAAGCCATACAGAAGAAGAAGGGCGGCTCGGCGGAGGAGCGCGCCGTGAAGCAGGTGGAGTTGGATGCCATCCTTGCCGTAGCGGAAGGCTACGGTGACGATGTGCCTGTCGATCCCGACTTTCACGCGCGCCGCCTGCCCGACCGGGCCTGGCGGCGCTCCGGGCGAAGCGCCGGGATCGAGGCCGTCATCCAGCTCCATCGCCTGCGCGAAGTTCTGGTGCTGCTGGGTTTCACGAGGCTGGAAGCCGTGACGCCGGATATCGACGGCGAGTACGAAAGCGACGTGGAACGCGCTCAGATTGCGCTCGAGCCGCAATGGTTCCCGGCGGTGGAAAACCGCGGCGAGGGAATATTCGTTCATCTGCGCGCCCAAGCGGTGAAACAATGGCTCAGCAGGCCGGCTGTCGGGCAGAGGCTCACCGATCTAATGCGAGGGCACAAGCGCTGGGCGCAGGATCGCAGAACAAAGCGTCCTTTCCCGGGCGGGCCGTACCTGCTGCTGCACACGCTCGCCCATCTCTTGATTCAATCGCTGGCGATGCGCTGCGGCTACCCGGCCAGTTCCATCCGCGAACGGATTTACGCCGATAGCGCAGGCGGGCGCTACGGAATTCTGCTCTATACCGCCACCCCCGACGCCGAGGGTACGCTGGGCGGACTGGTGCAGGAAGCGAGGCACTTGGAGGATCACCTCGCGGCCGCGTTGCGGATGAGCGCGCTGTGCTCGAACGATCCGATCTGCGCCCAGCATGCGCCGGGCGCCGACATGGAGGGCCGCTGGCTTCACGGTGCGGCTTGTCACGGGTGCGCGCTGATTGCGGAGACTTCCTGCGAAATGCGCAACGATTACCTCGACCGCGCCTTGCTTGTGCCGGTTCTCGGCCTCTCCGACGCCGCCTACTTCGAGGCCGTTTGATGATCGATGATCTCCTGCTCCTGCCGCATCATTTGCGCCGGCGCCTTGCCAATGCGCTCGAGTCCGGGCTGCTCGCGCCCCCGTATGCCGCAGCCTCGCTGCGATCGGTTCTGGGCTTGCGAGAGGGAGACGAAAAGGTCAGCCGAGCGCTCCTCGAGCTCGAGCGGCGCGGCGTAACGGCACCGGCGGCAGCCGCATGGGTCCGCGCCGTCGATGAGGTCGCGTCCAGAATTCCACGACCTGACCTCGTATGGTCCGGGCCCGAGATTCCCGGGCTGCACGCCCGCGACACCCGGCGGGTGTTCGACGAGCTGCTGGGCACGGCCGAGCATTCCCTCTGGATATCCACGTATGCCTTCTTCGAGGGGCGCAAAGCCTTCGACGTTCTGGCCCATCGCATGGATGCAAGGCCTGCTCTCGCGGTCACGCTGCTCCTGAACATCCAGCGAAGAAGCGGCGATACCACGGACGCGCAGAACCTGGTGCGCCGGTTCGCCGACAGGTTCTGGCAGATGGAATGGCCGGGTTCATCGCGCCCCAGGGTCTATTATGATCCGCGCTCGCTCGAGATCGGCGGTCCTGCGGGCGTGCTTCACGCCAAGGCGGTCGTGGCCGACGACGAGGCGGTATTCATCACATCGGCGAACCTGACCGAAGCGGCGCTGGAGCGAAACATCGAGATGGGGCTGTTCATTCGCGACCGCGCCCTGGCCGCAAGCGTGGTAACGCACTTCCGCGGCCTGATCGACCGCGCCTTGCTGCATCCCCTGCCCCTGGAATAGGTGCCTCCTTCAGGTTCGCCGGCAATGGCGCATCGCTGAATGCACTCAGTTGGAACCGCACTTCTGAGATCGCAGTGGGAGGCCGAGGCGGTCCCAGCTTTTGCGGCAGTCCAGGTGACTTGTGCACCCGATGATGAAAGGCCTCGGGTGCTGAGCCTTTCTCTCAATTTCAGGTAAAATGTTACTATGCCGGCCCGCGGAAGCGGAAGGACCGCCTCAGCCTGCAGTGTCCTTATATCGAAAGGTGCACGCAGTGCCCCGGGCGCGTCGCCGACCCGGGCCTCATTTCCCGTGGCCGACGGGGTGGTTGAGAAGGGGGTACTGGGTATCCTTGAGCTTCAACAGGCTGCGGATCTTCTCCCTGTCCATCGAGGCCCTGGGCCGCGTGGCCAGGCCGGCGGCGGCGCAGAAAAGCGATATGTTCTGCGACACGATCCCGGTATCGATCGCCGCCCACTCGAGCCTGAGCTCCTGGCTGCCGCTGCGGAACCGCGCTGTGTCGGACACGAGAACGAGCAGCACCGGAACCGAAGGCGGCCGGTCCGCGGCCGGCTTGGCCGGCTGCGCGCCGGCACCGCCCGCGGGACGCGGCGCCATGACCAGCGTGCGCGAATCGCCTGCAGCCACGGGGATCAGGGCATGTTCCTTGGCGTCGTAGAGGTAAACGCCCTCCTTCATGAAGACGTAGATGTCGACGTCCTGGGCGTTCTGGGCCGAAGAGGCCGTGCGCTTGCCGCTGTCGGGGCGGTTGATGCCGTTGGCGGCCCAGAGAAGATCCGACAGATCCTGCAGGCTGAGTTCCCTGTCCGACCATTCCGTTGCCGAAGCCCTGACTGACAGGGCCTGCATGAAGGGCAATCCGCGGTTCTTGTCGGGAGCGTTCAGCTTGATGGTCTTGAGATCCTGGCTCGCGGCCGCGGCCGCGAGAAAGAAGGGCAGCCACGCAAGCCCGAGGATCTTGCCCAGCGCATCGTTTTTCATTGTCGCACCTCCGTGATACCTCGTTGTCGGCCTGGTTTCCGAGAATGGAAAGGGTTCACATCCCATCCATTATTATCCGACAGTTTCGGGGTTGAGTAGCCTGTCACCGAAACTTCGGTTGCGCCCGTGGAATGGCATTTGCTATTTTTGCGGTTCCATCAAGCAGGAAGCGCGGGAGCAATCCTCGATGGCAGCCGTAATCATCGCCGGCTTTGCGGTCGCTCTGCTGGCCCCACTCGCCTGCTGCCGCTGGGGTCTGCGGGCCAGATACCTCTTCGTCCTTTACCCATCGGCCGTGGCGGCCTATCTGGCCGGCAGTTATGCCGGCATCGTTTCCGGCGCCGTGCAGCGCACGTCGCTGCCGTGGATGCCCGCTCTCGGCGTTCATTTCTCCTTTTTGCTCGACGGTCTCAGCCTGCTGTTTGCGCTGCTGGTCAGCGCCATCGGGGCACTGGTCGTCGTATATGCCGGAGCCTACCTGAAGGGACATCCGCATCACGGCCGCTTTTTCGCCTTCCTGCTGATGTTCATGTCCTCCATGCTCGGCCTGGTGCTTTCGGACAACGCGATCGCTTTGTTCGTTTTCTGGGAGCTCACCAGCGTCAGCAGTTACCTGCTGATCGGGTTCGAGCACCAACGCGAGGCGTCGCGCCGTGCGGCGCTGCAGGCGTTGCTGGTGACCGGCTTCGGCGGCCTGGCCATGCTGGCCGGACTGATCCTGATCGGAAGCATTACCGGCAGCTACGAATTGTCCGTCATTCTCGAGCGGGGTGAGGCGCTGCGGGCGCATCCTCTCTACCTGCCGATCCTGCTGCTGATACTGACCGGCGCTTTCTCCAAGTCGGCACTCTTCCCCTTTCACCTCTGGCTGCCGAACGCCATGGAGGCGCCGACGCCGGTGAGCGCGTATCTGCACTCCGCCACCATGGTCAAGGCCGGCATATACCTGCTGGCCCGCCTCTCGCCGGCGCTCGCCGAGACTGCTTCCTGGCACTACCTGGTGACGCTGGGAGGCGCCGCCACCATGGTCGCCGGCGCCGTGCTGGCATTCGCCCAGCGGGACCTGAAGAAGATCCTGGCCTATTCGACGGTAAGCGCGCTCGGGACGCTGGCCTTGCTGCTCGGGCTGAACACGGTGGAAGCGACCAAGGCGGGCGTGGTCTTTCTTATGGTCCACTCGATGTACAAGGGGGCGCTGTTCATGATCGCGGGCACGCTCGCCCATGAGACGGGCACGCGCGACCTCGGGGCGCTCGGCGGCCTGCGGCGGCTCATGCCCGTCACCGCCGCCACCGCGCTGCTTGCGGCCCTGTCGATGGCGGGCCTGCCGCCGCTGCTCGGTTTCATCAGCAAGGAACTGATCTACGACGCCAAGCTGCAGGCTCCCCGGGCCCAGGAATACATCACTGCGCTGGGGGTGATGGCCAATGCGATGATCGTGGCCGTCGCCTGCATGCTGGCCCTGGGCCCTTTCTACGGGCGCCGCCGCGAGACACCCAGGCCCGCGCACGAAGCGCCCTGGCCCATGCTGCTCGGCCCGGCTCTGCTGGCCGGTATGGGAGTCATCATCGGGATGATGCCCGGGATTTTCGCCGCACCCGTGGTCTCGGCCGCCGTCGCCGCCCTCCATCCCGGCACCATCGGTGTGCAGATTCCTCTCTGGAAGGGATTCAACCTGGTGCTCGGCCTGAGCTTGCTGACCGTCCTCACGGGCGTCGCCGTTTATGCAGGCCGGGCGCGCCTGCTGCGCATCTTCGCGCGGCTGCGCCCCGTGGCGAATGTCGGTCCCCTCAGGGCCTATGACGGGGCGCTCGCGGGCACGATGGCTCTGGCGCGGGTGCTGACGCGGCTGGTCCAGAGCGGCTACCTGCGCCTTTATGTGGCCACGGTGATACTGTTCCTGGCGGGGGCGCTGATCTCGGCCATGGTTCTGGGCAGGGTCGGGTCGGGCGGCCTGCGCCTCACGGCGCTGCAGATTTCCGAAGCGTCGTTGGGGACGGTGATGGTCCTGGCGGCGTTGACGGTCGCCCGCGCACGTTCGATGCTGGCGGCCGTGGCCGCGCTCGGCATCGTGGGATACGGCGTGGCGCTGATGTTCGTCATGTTCAGCGCTCCCGATCTGGCAATGACCCAGTTTGCGGTCGAGACGCTGACCATCATCCTGTTCATCCTGGTCCTGTCCCGCCTGCCGCGCCTGCGCCCGCTGTCGCGCCCGGCCGCGCGCATGCGCGACGCACTCGGAGCCGCGGCCGCCGGGGCGCTGGTGGCGGCGGTCCTTTTCGCTGCGCGGCACGGTCCGGCGTCCCGCGTGGCGGGATACTTTGCCGACAATAGCCTCCCCCTGGCGCACGGCCGCAACATCGTGAACGTGATCCTGGTGGACTTTCGCGCGCTCGACACCCTGGGGGAGATCACCGTCATCAGTGTCGCGGCCGTCGGCGTCCTGGCGCTGCTCCGGCTGCGCGCCCGGGCCGACATAGAAGAGGGAGAGCCGTGAAGTCGATCATACTGCGCGTCACGGCGCGGATCCTGCTGCCGCTCATGTCCTTGTTCTCCCTCTTCGTGTTGCTGCGCGGCCATAACGATCCCGGCGGCGGCTTCATCGGCGGGCTGATCGTAGGCGCGGCCTTCTCGCTCTACCTGCTGGCATGCGGACTGCAGGCCGCGCGCCAGGCGCTTCTGGTCGATCCCCGCGCCTTCATCGTCTTCGGCCTGGCCTTGGCAGCGGCCGCCGGTATCTTTTCCCTTTTCGCCGGCGCCCCGTTTCTCACCGGTTTCTGGGCGGCCGGACTCCTGCCGGTGTTCGGCAAGCTGGGAACACCGACCGTTTTCGACATCGGGGTCTATTTCGTGGTCATCGGCGTGAGCTTGACCATCGTTTTTGCACTGGCGGAGGAGTGATGGAAATATTGATGGCCGCCGTCACGGGCGCGATTTTCGGCGCCGGCCTGTACCTGATGGTGCGGCGCAGTCTCGTGCGGCTGATCTTCGGGCTGATTCTGATGGGGCACGCGGCGAACCTGGCCATATTCACCGTCGGCGGGCTGGTGCGCGACCGGGCGCCGGTCATTCCGCAGGGCAGCGACGGGATCAGCGGCGCATTCGCCGACCCGCTGCCGCAGGCGCTCATCCTCACGGCCATTGTCATCGGCTTCGGCGTCCAGGCCTTCGCCATCGTCTTGCTCGAGCGCGCGGCCCGGGCGGCGGGCACGGACGACCTGGACCGCATGACCACCACGGACCGGACATGAAAGAAATATTGCTGATCCTTCCGCTGCTGCTGCCGCTCATCACGGCCGTGATGCTCCTGGCCCTGCGTCGCAACCCGGACCGGCAGCGCCGACTCTCGGCAGCGTCGGCCTTCCTGCAGCTGGCGGCGGCACTGATGCTGGCCGCCCTGGTATGGCGGCACGGAGTCTGCGCCACCACGGCGGGAGGCTGGCGGGCACCTTTCGGGATCGCCATCGCCGCCGACCTGTTCGCGGCATCCATGGTCGTCGTCGGCGGTGTGATCTTTCTCGCCGTGTGCCTGTACTCGCTGGGCGCGATCGGCCGTGAGCGGGAAACGTACGGCTATCACCCGCTCCTGCACACGCTGATGCTGGGCGTCAACGGCGCATTCATTACCGGCGACATCTTCAACCTCTATGTATGGTTCGAGGTCATGCTCATCTCGAGCTTCGTGCTTGCCGCCCTGGGCGGGAAGCGGGAACAGCTCGAAGGGGCGGTCAAATATGTCGCGCTCAACCTGCTGTCGTCGACCGTGTTCCTCATCGCCTGCGGCATACTCTACGGCGTGGCCGGGACGCTCAACATGGCCGATCTGGCGGTGACCCTGCCCGGAACGCAGAGGCCGGAACTGATACCCGTGGCGGCTGTTCTTTTTGTCGTCGCTTTCGGCATCAAGGCCGGCGCATTCCCGCTCTTTTTCTGGCTCCCCGCTTCCTACCATACGCTCCCTTCACCGGTGGCGGCGCTTTTCGCCGGACTGCTGACCAAGGTGGGAGTGTACTCCATGGTGCGCGTTTTCACGCTCGTGTTCATCCAGGACACCGCGTTGACCCACGGCCTGATCGCCGTCATGGCCGTCTTCACCATGGCGGTCGGCGTGCTGGGTGCGGCCGCGCAGTACGACTTCCGGCGACTGCTCTCCTTCCACATCATCAGCCAGATCGGCTACATGATTCTCGCCCTGGGCCTTTACACGCCTGCGGCGCTCGCCGGCGGGATCTTCTACATCCTGCACCACATCGTGGTGAAGTCGAATCTCTTCCTCATCGCCGGCATCACCCGCCGGTATCAGGGAAGCTATGATCTGCGACGCCTGGGCGGCTTCTACGCCGACAGGTGGTGGCTGGCCGTGCTGTTCATCGTGCCGGCGTTTTCGCTCGCCGGCCTGCCTCCGCTCTCGGGATTCTGGGCCAAGTTCGCCGTGGTGCGCGCGGCGCTCGAGGCCCGCTATTTCGTGGCCGCCGGGGTGGCCATCGCGGTCGGACTGCTCACGCTTTTTTCCATGACCAAGGTCTGGTCGGAGGTTTTCTGGAAGCCGCAGCCTGCAGCGGCGGCTGCGGACGGCAGCGGCGGAAAGCCCAAACAGGACGGCCCGGGCATCGCCTGGATGGTGGTGCCGGTCGCGCTTCTGGCCGCAGTCACCCTGGGCATCGGCTTCTTTCCCGAACCCCTGTACCGGTATTCGCTGCGGGCGGCCGGACAGCTGATGGATCGCGCGGAATACATCCGTGCGGTGCTGGAGGCGGCGCCGTGAGACTTCTCCTCGCCAACCTGCTGCTCGCCCTCGTGTGGATCCTGCTGACGGCGCAGCCGACCGTCGAAAACTTCGCCGGCGGATTCCTGATCGGCCTGCTGGTCCTGTCGCTCGTCCGCTCCGGCGGCGAATTCCGCCGCTATACCGTGCGCTGGTGGCGGTCGATTGCCTTCGTTTTCTATTTTCTCGGCGAGGTCGTGGCGGCCAACATCCGGCTGCTCTATTTTCTGCTGACGCCCAACCGCAACATGCGCTCCGGGATCGTGCGCGTGCCGCTCGACATCGAGTCGGAATTGGGCATCACGCTGCTGGCAAATGTGCTCACGCTGACGCCCGGGACGCTGGCGCTGGATGTCGATACGGACCGGCGCGCCCTTTTCGTCCACGCGATCTACATGAAGTCCCCGCAAGACCTGGTGCGCTCGGTCAAGGAAGGCTTCGAGCGGCGCCTGCGGGAGATACTCGAATGACCTCGGCGGTATCGCTTCTGAGCACGGCCCTCGGCCTGTTGAGCCTGGCCATCGTGTTCACCTTCATCCGCGTCATCATCGGCCCCACGGCGGCCGACCGCGTGGTGGCGCTCGACATCCTCACGGGCGTCGGTATCGGCTTCACCGTCGTGATCGCCATGCTGACCGGACAGGCTCTGTTCATCGACGTGGCGCTCCTGCTGGCGCTCATGGCCTTCATCGGTACGGTGGCGTTCGCCTGTTACCTGGACAGGGGGCAGCCGCGATGAGCGGGGTTCTCGGCGTTGCCTGCGCGCTGGCGGGCGCGGCGTTCATGGCGCTGGCGGCATTCGGCCTGCTGCGCATGCCGGATGTGTACCTGCGCCTCTCGGCCACGAGCAAGTCCTCCACGCTGGGCGTGGCCCTGCTGCTGCTGGGCGCGGCGCTCTTTTTCGGGCAGCGCCAGGTGACGTTGCGCGCAGCGGCCATCGTGCTCTTCGTCTATCTCACCGCCCCGGTGGCCTCGCACATGATCGGGCGCGCGGCCCGGCGGGCGGGCGTGAGGCAATGGAAGGGCGCGATCCGGGACGACATGGACGAACGCCCGACCGCGGCGCCGGAAGATGCGCCGCCGCAGGCGTGAAGCGACGGACGGGTCGCGGCGCCTCCCGGGCCGTCTTCAGGCCGTCGCCCGAGCAGGGTATGGACGAGCCGCGCCAGCGCGTCTACAAGAAGACGGTTCTCGACGCCTCGTTCAACGCTTTCGATCTCGACCGCTACATGCTGATCGAGGAGAACCACAGGCTGCATGAAATCGCCGGGCAGGTTCCCTACGATGCCGTCGTCGTCCTCGTCAACAGCAAGCGCTACGGCGGCGGGAGCATCGGGCTCGATTACTGCGTCACGACCGTGGACAACCCGCGGAGCCCGGAGGTCTTCGTCCACGAACTCGGCCACTCGTTCGCCTACCTGGCCGACGAGTATTACCAATCCGAAGTCTCCTACAACGAGTTTTTCCCCAAAGGCGTCGAGCCGCTCGAGCCCAACATCACCGCCCTGCTCGATCCCGAGAACGTGAAATGGAAGGACCTGCTTTCGCCGGGCATCGGCATCCCGACCGAATACGGCAAGGAAGAGATCGAAGCCCTGCAGGCCGAGCGCCGCAGGAGCCTCGAGAACCGGGCCAAAGAGATCGAGGAGGCGAAGAAGAGAAATGCTCCGGCGAAGGAGATCGAGCGCATCGAGGAAAAATACCGGCAAGTCGACGCGGCCCTGGGCGCGAAGATCGATGAGGTCAGGAAGCGGTACGCCCATCTCGAGGACAAGGTGGGCGTATTCGAAGGGGCCGGTTACTCGTCCAAGGGGCTGTACCGCTCCATGATCCACTGCATCATGATCAGCAGCCCGACGACGGAATTCTGCCGGGTGTGCCGGCGCGCCATCGCGCGCATGATCGATTTCTATTCCGCGGCGAACCGAGCGCGCCGCTAGGGCGCCGGCGGGCGCGACCGCCTGCGGGCCAGCTCCTGCATGGCGCGCCCGACGGCTCTGACGCAAGCAGGATCAGGTGCCCGCAAAGGCTTCGCGCCGGCAGCATGCGGCCGAACGACGCCTTGTGGGTCGGCGGCAGGCTTCTGCGCGCCGGGCGGGCTTCCCGGGCGGCCGCGAAGGCGATTTACCGGGCGACGGCAGCCGTCACCAGCTCCACGACCCGGCGCGCGCCTGCACGGGCCTGCTCGGCGTCCTCCTTGCGGTAGAATTCGGACGGCGTCAGGTCCTCGCTGCCGTAAAATGCGAGCTCGCGGTCGCGCCTCAGAGAGCGCGAGATCGTCACCAGTTCGTCGATGTGTGGGCGCACCATCTCCGGAAGCCTGTGGCTCGCATCGATGAGAATCTGGCCCACGTCGTGCACGCGCGGAACCTCGACGGCACAATGACGCAGCAGGGACTTGAGCGCCAGTTCGACGGCCTCCTGGGACTCGCGCACGACATCGGCCCAGCTCCCGCGCTCGAACAGGACATCGAGCGCCGCAAGCCGGTGGGTCGCGCGCGCGAGATAATCCGCCGCCAACGACCTGTTATGCATCGCTCCCCTCGAATTCCTTGATCCAGTATGGGCTTCCGTGCAGCCAACGGCGCCGGATGCGCCCGTCAGCCATGGCTTCCCGCGCCGAGCGGAGGAAGCGGGAAACCCGGCAATCGCGCTCCCGCAGCACGATGCCTTCGAGCGCCGCTTCGTACCACAGCCCGCCGGCCTCGGATACGGTTCGCGGCAGATTCACAAAGTGCGGGGATATGCGGTCGAGACCATACATGCCGCCCGACTCCCGGCAGAACACTTCCCAGCGGCTGTAGAGGCTGCGGGTGATGCGCGCTTCCAGCCGCATTACCAGGAGCAGGTCGATATCGGAGTTTTCGGTGGCCTCGCCGCGGGCTGCAGACCCGAAAAGGACCAGGCCGACCAGGTCATCCGGCCATCGAAGGGAGATCTCGTCCAGCAGTTCCGGGGATATCGGTTCCGCCCTCGCCGCAGCCGTGCCGGGTGCGGCGCAGCTCGGCCCCTCCGCCTGAAGCTTTTCGATGCAGACACGGTTGAGCGATCGACCTGTCTGCATTGCTTCCCGCCTGAGACGTTCGTGCAACTCCTTTGGAATCCTGATGACAAACCTCCCCGACGGTTCCCGCATGTGCGCATGGTATCATAATACTAAATGATGCTCAAACGATATTTCCGGCTCGATCATTGGGGTGGAGACTCGCGACGTCTCGGAAGTTGCACAAATGTTTGACCACGCATGGGTTGCAGCCGAACTCCAGGCAATTGTTTCAAGGGGCCAAGCGGACGAGGGGTAAAGGGCTCCAAGTTGTTCCCGTGAAGTCCATTTTGAATAGCGCATGGCGCCTCGGTTCATGGAACCGCTCGGAGAAATGAATGCGCCGCAGTGGAATCCGCCGGGTAGCTCCGCAGAGATTGCATGTAAAGACAACCCTTCGAAGCCTGAAGGCCGGAATCGATCCGAGCCGCTGAGCGGTCTTTCCCCTTTACCCCTTTACCCCTTTACCC
>CAZHQK010000037.1:0-14184 GCA_964534795.1 uncultured Acidobacteriota bacterium | reverse complement strand
GAGGATGGACATGACGGACCGCAAACCGCCGAGGTTGCTGATCGAGGAATGGCTTCCCGCCGCGGCGATCGGGGTCGAGTGCATGCGCGAGCGGGGCAGCGCGAGTGCCTTGGCTCCCCATACATACCTGCACGTCTGGTGGGCGCGCCGGCCGCTGGTGGCTTCGCGCGCCGCCGTGCTGGCCTCGCTCCTGCCGGCCGACTTCCCCCGCGACGTCTTCGAGAGGCTGCTGGGGTTCGGCAAGCGAGCGAGTGAACTGATATTAGTCCGCCAATTAATGGATAGCGGCCATCGTGTTGATGGTGGCTTTAACTGCGATCGGGCGTTTAAACGAGCTCTGAGGTCCAATGACCTGGACTTGGCGCACAAGAGCGCATCGCAACTCTGGGGGTCGCAAATTAGCGTCATTGATCCGATGGCTGGCGGTGGCTCGATACCTCTCGAGTTGGCCAGACTTGGATTTCCGAGCATTGCCAACGAATATAATCCGGTTGCCTGCTCAATCCTTGAAGCGACTGTGGACTACCCCTTTCGATTCGGAGAGAAACTAGCCCCCAAGGCGCGCGAATGGGCAAAGGTGTGGACTGCGCGCATTGAGGAGCGTCTCTCGAGATTTTATCCAGGGCACAAATACGCGAAGGTGCACGCTTATGTTTACGCCCGCACGGTGCCGTGTCCGGACACGGGATTCCACACGCCGCTGGTGCCCGACTGGCATCTGCTGAAGCCCAAGTCGGGGAAACGCGTGGTGGCCGAGCCCATCGTCGACAAAGAAAGAGGCACCTGGAAAGTCCGGATCCGGGAAATGGGCCGCGGCGCCGGACAACTGCGCGAGCCGCCCGCACCGACTTACAGCGACGGCAAAGGCATTTCCCTTTTCACCAACCGCCAGATCCCGGCGGACTACATCAAGGCCAAGGCCCAGGCCGGGGAGATGAAAAGCGCGCTCTATGCCGTGGCCGTCAAGGGCAAGACCCTGACTTTCCAGCCGCCAGAACCGGAGGATATCGAGGCGCTGGAGAAAGCAGAAATAGAACTTGCCCGCCTCAGGCCGGCATGGGAAAAGGCGAACGTCATTCCCACCGAACTCTACCCGGTCGTGTCGAGCGACGACCGCCCCAGGTTATACGGGATGCCCAGATGGGCCGACATGTTCTCCCCTCGCCAGTTGCTGTCTTCCGCTGTTTTGGTCGAGGAATTGTCCCGGTTGCGCAAGGAGATCGTTCAAGCAGAGGGCGCCGAACTTGGCGAGGCAATTATTCACATAATGGCTCTCGTTATCGACAAGTTCTGTAACTATAACAGCGTGCTATGCTCATGGCACGCTCCCAGACAAGTCCTGCGCAGCGTCTTTGACAGGCACGACTTTTCTTTCAAGTCGACATTTGCGGAAATGGCCGCATGCAATGCCGGAGCCGGGTTGGAGTGGGCTATCGACAACGTGTTGGAGGCTTACGAAGAGCTGGCCAAGCTGGCTTCGGGCAACAACTCGAAGCCGGTGGAAATCTCGCTCGGTTCGGCAACCAACCTGCCGCAGATCGCCGACGGAAGCATAACGGCCGTAGTCGTGGATCCTCCCTACGCCGACAACGTCCAGTACTCCGAACTCGCCGACTTCTTCTATGTCTGGCTCAAGCGCACGCAGGGTCACCGGCGGCCCGAGTGGTTCTCGACCTATCTGTGCGAGCACGACCAGGAGGCCGTCGTCAATGTCTCCCGGCACAAGGATCGCAAGCAGGCCCATGCCTTCTATCAGCAGCTGATGACCGACACGTTCAAGGAATGCCGGCGCATCCTGCGCGACGACGGCGTCCTGACGGTAATGTTCACGCACAAGAAGCAGGAAGCCTGGGAGGCGCTCTTCACCTCGTTGATCCAGGCGGGCTTCACCATCACGGCCACCTGGCCGATCAAGACCGAAAGCGAGCACAGCCTCCACCAGGCGAAGAAAAACGCTGCGCAGAGCACGGTCATTCTCGTCGCGCGCAAGCGGCCGCCCAAGGCAGGCACCGGCTATTTCGACAGTGTCATGGAGAAGGAAATCCGCGAAAAGGCGCAGTTCACCGCCGAGCGGCTCCGGGAGGAAGGACTCAATGCCGTCGACCAGCTCGTGGGATCCTTCGGGCCGGCCATGGAAGTCTACAGCCGCTACGACGAGGTCCGGACCGACACGGGCGATCCGGTTGGTGTGAAAAAGGCTATCGACGAAGCCTCCAAGGCTGTCAGCGCCTGGCGCATCGGCCGGCTTGCCGCCCGCGGCCTTGAAAATGTCGAAGCCGAAGGCAAGTTCGCGCTCCTCTGCTGGGACGTCCTCGGCGCGGCCGAGTTCCGCTTCAACGAAGCCAAACTGCTCGGCCACGCAGCAGGCATGGACGTAGACCAGCTTGTCGCTGCCGGTCTGGTCACCAAGTCCGGAGACAAGGTACGGATGCTATCTGCCAGGGAGCGCCGGCGCCACCGCCCGCTCGAGCCGGACGAAATAATCGAGACCCTTTTCGGCCCGGTGACCGGAAAGAAGGCGCGCCGTAAAAAGGACGCCCTCAAGGTTCATCCCAACGATCCCGAGTTTCGGACAGCGCTCGATGGCTGCCACGCGCTGGCACTTCGATATCTCGAGGCCGGGGGAGGAGCGGCCGGCATCGGCTCGGCAAAAGCCCTGGCGCGGCAGCAGGCGTGGGGCAAGGATTCGCCGGTGGCCCGACTGATGGAAGCACTGGTCCATGCCGCGCCGCCTGCAACGCGCATCGATAGAGGCAAGACCTCCGCGGCGGCCATCTTCCCCGAGTTTCGTGCCTGGCACGCGTTGCTGGAGCCGCTGTTCGGGGTGGAAGCGCCCGATTGGACGGAGAAGGAGCCGCCCCAGCGCGATCTCTTCGCCCAACAGGTGGCCGAGGAGGAGGAAGAGTTCGGAGAGGGTGAGGAATCGGAAGAGGAGGAAATCGATTGAACGTCCGCGCCAATTCCCATCCACAAGCCGAATCGCAAAGCAGCCTCCGAGGCAGGAGGTGGCAGCGTTTCGTGCGCGGGCCGGATGCGTCGCTGCTGGAGGAGCTTTATGTCCCGGCGCTCGCCCTGGGCATCCGCTATGACCGCTGCTGCTCTTACTTTTCAAGCACGGTGCTCGCCGCAGCCGCGCGCGGATTCGGCCGCCTGATCGAACGTCTCGAGGCCATGGGGGAAAGGGCGCCGCGGCCGGCCGTGCGCCTGGTGGTCAACGAGGAGCTGGCGCGGGAAGACATCCGCGCCCTGACCGAAACCGGCAATACCCGCGGGCTGGAAGAGGTTCTGGGGCGCAGGTTCAAGCGACCGAAGGAAGCCCTGGAAAAGAAACGCCTGGCCATGCTCGCGTGGCTCGTAAAGAAAGGGCTCCTGGAGGTGCGCGTGGGCGTCATGCGACACGGCGAGGGCATCGTCCATGCCAAGTTCGGTATCGTGACCGACGAGCAGGGGGACGCGATCGTTTTCAGCGGCAGCGGGAACGAATCGGCCCAGGGAGTGGCGGCCAATTACGAGCGGCTGGAGATATCCACTTCCTGGGAGGACCCAGAGCGCTACGATGAATACGCGCGAGAGTTCGAATGCCTTTGGTGCGACAGGCATCCTGACGTCCACACGCTGACGCTTCCCGAAGCCCTGCGGCTGAAGCTGGTCAAGCTCGCGCCGCCCAGGCCCCCTGTTGCCGAACCCTCGATCGCCAGGGCGCGGCAGAAGGCGGCCATGATATGGCATTTCCTGACCGAAGCGCCCTATCTCGAAGGCGGCGAGACCGCCTGCGACGCGACGGCCATGGTGGAGCCGTGGCCGCATCAACAGAGGGTGATCGAGGAAGCCGCCGCTGCCTGGCCCGAAGGCCGTCTCCTGTGCGACGAAGTCGGGATGGGGAAGACGATCGAGGCAATTCTCGTACTCCGGCGGCTCATGGCCGGAAGGGGTGTCCGCCGCGTTCTGCTGCTCGTGCCTGCGGGCTTGCTCAAGCAGTGGCAGGCGGAGCTGCGCGAAAAGGGCGGGCTGATTATCCCGCGGCTCGAGGGCATCGACACCTTGATCTGGCCGGATGATAAGGTCGAGCGGGTTGGTGGACTTGCGAAGGCTCTCCAGCAGGATGCTCTGCTTCTGAGCCGGGAAACCGCCCGCACCGAAAACAACTTCCCCGTGTTGCTCAAAGCACAGCCCTGGGACCTGGTGATCCTGGACGAGGCCCATGCCGCCAGGCGGCGCGAGCAGCAGGAGGGAGAATTCAATAAAGGGACGCTGCTGCTGGACATGCTGCGCCGGTTGCAGCTCGAGAGGAAAGCGAGCGGGTTTCTTTTTTTGAGCGCGACGCCGATGCAGACGCACCCGTGGGAACCGTGGGACCTGCTGTCGGTGCTCGGGGAGGGCGGGAAATGGCTCGCGGACTTTTCCGGAGTTCGGGATTATTACGAAGCGGTGGCGGCTGTTGAGGCGGGCAGGTGCGATCTGGAACAGGCGCGCCGAGCGGCCGGGATGATAGCCGCCGATCCGCAGTTCCCCCCCTTTTCATCGGCCGGGGCGGATCCTGAAGATCGGGAAAAGGTTGCCCGCATGCTCGCTTTCGCCCTGTCGAAGGAGCGTCCCAAGTTGGCTTCCTGGCTTCGCCTGGGCTCTCCGCTCGGGAGGCGGATGCATCGCAATACGCGGAGCACGCTCAAACAATACTGCTCGATGGGATTGCTCGCGCAGGAACCGCCCGTCCGGAAGGTCGAAGACATCCACTTCGATTACCAGGACGATGCCGAGCGGCGAGTGTACGAGTCGGTGAAGGCTTACATCGAGAAGCGGTTTGCAGAGCTTGAGCACGAGAAACCGGGCAAGGGTTTCGTGATGACCATCTATCGGAGAAGGGCCTCCAGCTCTCCACAGGCGCTGCGCCGCAGCCTGGAACGGCGGCGGGACGGTTTGAAGCGTGTGATCGAAAGGAGGGCCATCGATCCCGAGCTGGCCGGTGAAGATCATGTCGACCCGCGCGACTTGGACGATCTGGGAGAAGGCGAAGCGGCGCAGGGGATTTCGGCCGCCTTGCCGGCGAGCCCTCAGGTCGCCAAAAGCGAGCTCGGAGATGTCGATAGCCTGCTTGCCGACTTGCAGTCGCTCGGTTCCAGGGACAGCAAGAGGGATCGATTTTTCGACGAGCTGCGGCGGATCACGGAGGACGGACGCCCGGTGCTGGTGTTTACCGAATACGCCGACACCATGGAGTATCTGCGCGACACACTCGTGCCCCATTACGAAAAGCAGCTCGGCTGCTATAGCGGTGAGGGGGGGCAGGTCTGGGACGGGACATCCTGGCAGGGGGTGACCAAAGATGTAATCACCGAGAGACTTCGTGTCGGGGAACTGCGGGTTCTGGTTTGCACCGATGCGGCAAGCGAGGGTCTCAACCTGCAGGCAGCCGGCGCGGTCATCAATTACGATCTACCGTGGAATCCGAGCAAGGTCGAGCAGCGCATCGGTCGCATCGACCGCATCGGCCAGGAGCGTCGCGACGTCCGGGTCGTCAATTTCTTCTTGAAAGACAGCGTCGACGACCGAGTCTACGCCCTGCTTCGGCAGCGTTGCGGGCTGTTCGAGCATTTTGTGGGAGCCATGCAACCGGTACTGGCGCAGGCACGAAGAATGCTGCTCGGGCGGGAGCCTGAAAACCTGGCTGCGCTCGAGGCAGCGGCACGGCAGGCCGAGCTGGATCTGCTCGCCCGTGAGACCTATCTGGAAAGCGGTGCCAAGAACATACAGAAACCGCCGGCATGCGTTCAACGAGGCGATCTGGTCAGGGCTCTGGAACTTCTGAACGGAGAATTTGGTCCCGGCTGCAGCTGCCGGGATGCCGGCAGGTATGTGATTTCGGGTGCCGCATTTCCCAAAACGACCTATGCCGCCACGGTCGAGGCTCTCGAAAAGGATGCAAGCGCGCGGCCGCTGTCGCCCCTCGAACCGCGTTTGCGGGAACTGGCACAGTCGCTTCTGCGTCCGGGCGAGCACTTGCCGCTGGTAATCGGCTCGCACCAGGAAGGCGGATTCCGGCGCTCGGTGGCCTACTGGGTAGGTGGCGCGGAGCCGGTACGGGTGGAATCGGCGAAGCAACTCGAGGACCTCGTTGAACGGTGGGACGGCCGATATCCCGACCCGGCGGCGTGGCTGCGGGTGGAGCAATCGGCGGCGCAGGAAGCCCGCAGGCAGGTCGAAGAGATGAAGCGTAACTGTCGTGAGCGCGTGCGCGCGGGACTGGAGCGCCAGCTGGAAGCCGCCCGGCTGCGGCTGATCCGTGAATTGGGGCGTTATGCCAAATGCCTCGACCCTGACACGGACGATCTCAACGACAGTCTGTACCGGCAGAAAGGCCGTGACATTACCGGGGCGTCCCGCCTGAGGAAGGCCCGGGAGAGGCTCGGCGACTATCCGGAATGGGATGCCGAAATGATTCGGGAATTGGACGACTACGTGCGATCCCTTTCCGAAGGGCAGCGCCGCGCGCGCCTTCTGGGCAAGGAACTGGATGCCGCCCTTGAAGACCCCCGCTGGTCCGCGGATTTGTGCAAGGAATGACCGGGGCCGCTCAGGAATTGTGGTAACGCAGGCATTCCAGGGCGACGATGTTTAATGTGCAAGCACGGGAGCGAAAAGGCGGCGGGCTCGACAACCCGGCGACAACCTTGATGACCCGCAAGCCGGCACGGGCAGTGAAGCTCCTTGCCTGTCGCGAGGTTTACCGGAGCGAATCCCGCGCCCGCCTGCGCGGGCCATCGAACCGCGGCTCGCGTGGACCGGACGCAGCTGGCCCAAGGAACCGCGGCCGCCGGTCAAGGAGGGCGTATGGCCATGCAAGAAACCCAGATCCGACTGTACGGCGACCGCCGGCCGATCGCCCTTGAGCGCGTGCTCGCCCAGCCCGTGACCGCTCTGCTCGTCTACGGCATTACCAATCCGTTCGGCCCGACGCTCACGGCGGTCGTGGCGCTCGGTAGACCGGATCCCGGCAGCCGCCTGCCGGTTGTCGAGTTGATGTTGAACCCGTTCAGCCAGGAAGTTGTCATGATCGGGGAACTGGCGCTCGGTGACGAGTGGCGGCCGTCGGCGGTCATTCGCCGGCTGTTCGGGCCGCCGGCCGGCGGTTGTCCGACCTTGTTGCTGCCGAGCGTTCATCTCGAGGATGAGCGCGCCGTGTCCGTTTACGCCGAGTTCCTCCGCAGGTTTCACAACGGATGCGATGTGCTCGAGCGGGTGCGCCGGCATTCAGGCAACCCGTGGGACCGGGTGTCCGCGGAGATGGACGAAGGGTACGCATCCCTCGTCGAGTCGCCGGCCGGTTCCGCCGGCCAGGATCGCAATGAGGCGTTGAACGAGGATCAGGCGCATGAACTTGCCGGGCTGCTGCTCTCGGAACAGCACACGAGACCCGAAGTCGAGGCCTTCCTGTACGCCTGGGACGGCGCGGTCAAGTTTCTGCGGGAGCAGGGGGCATCGGCGATTGCCGACGCAGCCATGGGCCTGGAGACGTTCCAGCGGATCTTTGCTCACATTACAGAAAGCTGCCGCGTTCCCGATCTCGGTGATAGCGTCTCCGCAAACCCCTTCACACTCTTGCGAGAGGCCGCGGAGAACGCCATCAAGCACGGATACATGGCGCGGGACAAGACGAAGGCCTTGGAAGCGCTGGCCGCCATGACGAACCAGCTATCTGAGCTGTTTGGGCCGCCCGACCAGTACTCGGAGCTCTCCGAGCTCATGGATACGGCCAAGCGAGCGGTTCAAGCAGAGGATTGGGAAGGTGCCAAGATTCCGCTCTTTGCTCTGCTAGTCTCTTTCCGCCGGCTCGAGACCGCCATGGAAGATCATATCTGACAATCAAGCCCCGCGGTCGGGGAGCCGAGACTACCGCACGATCCTTACCACACTAACCGTTGGAGTTCATCGACAGGAAAAACCGGATCGAATTCGAGGAGAGCATCCGCGCCCTGGACGCACAGCAGCTTGCGGCCTTCACCGCCGTGGCGCTGGCACGCAACGCCAAAGGCGAGCTCATCGAGCGGAACTACGGCGTGTTTTTCGTCTTTCTGGCAAAAACCGGCCTGCGACCGTCGGAGGCAACCGCCCTGGCTCCCGGTGACCTGGACCTGCAGAAGCGGACCGTTCGCGTCGAGCGGGTGTTCACGTCGGGCTGCATTCGGCCGTACACGAAGACCGCGTTGATTTTAAATGGAGCCAGCGCCCGGACTCGAACCGGGGACCTACTGATTACGAATCAGTTGCTCTACCAACTGAGCTACGCTGGCTTCTCTGCGGCGATCTAGCTTGTATCATTTTCGGCGCCGCACGGTCAAGGACGCCGCCGGAGCCCCGGGCGCTCATGCGTACGAGCGCCCGGCGAGCGCGCGCAGCCTGCTCGTCACCCGCTGCAGGGCGCCGATCGCACGCTCGATCTCTTCCGCGGTGTTGTGATAGCAGAGACTGAAGCGCAGCGATCCCTGCACCACTTCCGGCCGCAGTCCCATAGCCGTCAGAACATGGGAGGGCTCCAGGGAACCCGAACTGCAGGCCGAACCGGTCGAGATCGCCACCCCTTCGAGATCCATGGCGATCACCGCCGCCTCGCCCTCCAGCCCCTCGAACGAAAGATTGCTGATGGTGGGCAGGCGATGGCGCGGGTCGCCGTTGATGCGCACGCCGCCGATCGCGTCGCGCACTCGTTGCTCCAGCAGATCCCTCAGCGCCGCAACCTTTGCCTGCATCTCCGGCAGCCGCTCGCGCGCCAGGCGCGCCGCCGCCCCGAGGCCGGCGACACCGGGCACGTTCGCCGTGCCCGCGCGCAGTCGGCGCTCGTGCGGCCCACCCGTGATCAGCGGCACGAGCTTCGTGCCTTTGCGCACATACAGGGCACCGACGCCCTTGGGCCCGTGGATCTTGTGCGCGGAGAGCGACAGCAGATCGACGCCCAGATCATCCACCGTGAACGGAATCTTGCCCACCGACTGCACGGCGTCGGTGTGCAGAACGATGCCGCGCTCGCGCGCGATCCTGCCGATCTCCTCGAGCGGCTGGATGACGCCGGTTTCGTTGTTCGCATGCATCACCGATATCAGGATCGTCCTGTCGGTGACGGCATCGGCCACACGCCCGGGATCGACGCGGCCCGAGGAGTCGACCGGCAGGTAGGTGACCCTGGCCCCGGCGGCTTCGAGCTGCCTGCAGGTCGCCAGGATCGCGGGATGCTCAATCCGGGTGGTGACGATGTGGCCGCCGGCTGATCCCGCGGCGCGGAAGACGCCCCAGAGGGCCGTGTTGTCCGACTCGGTCCCCCCGGATGTAAAGACCACCTCGCCCGGCTCGGCGCCGAGAAGCTGCGCCACTTCGCGCCGCGCCTCCTCGACCGCGGCCCGCGCCTGCTGGCCGGGCGTGTGGATCGAGCTGGCATTGCCGTAGCGCTCCTGAAAGTAGGGAAGCATCGCCTGCAGCACCAGGTCGTCGACCCGGGTCGTGGCGCTGTTGTCGAGATAGACGCGTGCCTTCATCGCGGGCTCCTGCACTTCAGTCATAGTCTAGCCGCGCGCCGCCGGGGTGACAACCCCGGGATTTTCCTGCGGCCGGCGCGCCGCGCGGCCGATCCGCTTCCTGTCGTGATAGAATGGCCCAGGCTCGAGGGTGAACCATGGAACATGCGAGGCGCGTGCTGACCCTGCTGACCGATTTCGGCCTGCGCGACCATTACGTGGCCGCGATGAAAGGCGTGATTCTGGGAATCAACCCGGAACTGAACCTGGTCGACATCTCCCACACGGTCCCGCCCGGAGACATCGCCGGCGCGGCCTTCACGCTCGGCCAGGCCTTCCCGTGCTTTCCCGCGGGAACGATCCATCTGGCCGTGGTCGATCCCGGCGTCGGCACGGCGCGCAAGGCGCTCGCCGCCGCGGCCGGCGGCCACTTTTTCGTGGCGCCCGACAACGGGATCCTCAGCTACGTGCTCCGCCATGAACCGGGGGCCGAGGTCTTCGAGGTCACGGCCGACCACTATTTCCGCAAGCCGGTCTCACCCACCTTTCACGGGCGGGACATATTCGCCCCGGTGGCCGCATGGATCAGCCGCGACGCGCCCCTGCGGCAGCTCGGCCCGCGCCTGGATAACCCGGTCATGCTCCAGCCGCCGGCGGTTCTGCGCGTGCGCGACGCGCTGATCCAGGGAGCAGTGCTGGCGATCGACCATTTCGGCAACCTGATCACGAATCTCAAGCCCGAGGATGTCCCGGCATACAATCCGGCGGCGCGGCAGTCGTGCAAGGTGCTCGTGGCGCAGCGCGAAATCAGCGCCTTCCGGCGGACGTTCGCCGAAGGGAACCCGGGCGAGCTTTTCATGATGCCCGGCTCCACCGGATACCTGGAAATCGTCATGCGCGGAGGCTCGGCGGCGGCCGAGCTCAAGGCCGCCCCGGGCACTCCGGTCGGGGTGGTGATCTCATAAGCGCAGCGAGGCGGCTGTGGCGGACTCGATCCAGGGCACCTTGTTCCAGCACCCCGAAAGGGACGCCGCTCTGCGGGTCGGGCCCGCGGGCTGGAGCTACGAAGACTGGGAGGGCATCGTCTACCCTGCGGGCAGCGGCCGGTCGTTCGACGGCCTGGCATTCCTTGCCGATTACTTCGACACCGTGGAGATCAACAGCTCCTTCTATTCGCCCCCGGGGCCCAACGCGGCCGCATCCTGGGCGCGGCGCGTGCGGCACAATCCGCGCTTCAAATTCACCGCCAAGGCCTGGCAGCGCGTCTCGCACGAGCGCAAGGAAGACGAGGGCGACCTGGCGGCCGACTGCGAACTCGTGCGCGCGTCGATGGAGCCGCTGGCCGAGGCCGGACTCCTGGGCGCGCTGCTGATCCAGTTCCCCTGGAGCTTCCGCTGCACGCCGCAGGCCATGGACTATCTCGCCCGCCTCTTCCGCCTGCTGGCCGGCCTCCCGCTGGTCGTGGAAGTGCGGCATGGCTCCTGGGAGCGGCAAGAGTTCCCGGCATTCCTGCGCGAGCATCGGGTCGGGTTCTGCAACCTGGATCAGCCCGTCATCGGGAACTCCATGAAGCCGACGGCGCACGTGACCTCGCGCGTCGGCTATTTCCGGCTGCACGGGCGCAACTACCGCGACTGGTTCCGCGAGGGTGCCGGGCGCGACGCGCGCTACGACTATCTCTACACGAAGGAGGAGATCGGCCGCCTCGCGCGCCTGATCCGCGCGGTGCGGCAGGGCGCGGAGGAGACCTACGCGATCACCAACAACCACTTCCGCGGCCAGGCGCTGGTCAACGCCATCGAGATCCTGGAGGAGCTGGATGCGCGCCCGCCCGCCGTGCCGCCGCGGCTCGCGGAGGCTTACCCGCGCCTGAAGAGGCCGGAGATCGGGGCGGACTGAGTTTTCCTGGACACCCGCGGCGCGCGGATGGTATATACTCGGTCATCGCCGAGGCCGGGGTAGCTCAGTCGGTAGAGCAGCGGACTGAAAATCCGCGTGTCGGCGGTTCAATTCCGTCCCCCGGCACCAGCCACGGCACGCCCAGCTCGAGGGCGCGAGACTGTGCCACACCGTTTCCCCGCCCGACCACAACGCGGCGATCCATATCATTTGAACCGGCCGCTTGGTTTCCGGGCGCAGCCGTGAAAAAATGCCTCGGGCGCACGGGGCTTCGGCGCCCTGCTTCGGAGAGAGACCATGCCGACAGGATGGGAACCGCCCGCCGAGTGGCAACGCATACGGACGATCGACGCCCATACCGCAGGCGAGCCGCTGCGCGTCGTGATCGAAGGGTTCCCCGTGCCGCCGGGCGCGACCATGATCGAGAAGCGCGCCTACGCCCGCGCGAACCTGGATCATCTGCGCCGCGCCCTGATGTGGGAGCCGCGCGGGCACGCCGACATGTACGGCTGCCTGCCGACCCCGCCGGTGACCCCCGACGGCGACCTGGGCGTCCTGTTCATGCACAACGAGGGCTTCAGCACCATGTGCGGCCACGGGATCATCGGCCTGGTCAAGGTGGCGCTCGAGTGCGGCCTTCTGCGTTCCGCGGCGGCGCGCCCGGTCTTGCGGATCGATACCCCGGCCGGGCGCGTCACGGCCGGAGCGCACATGAAAGACGGCCGGGTCGAGGCCGTGTCCTTCCGCAACGTGCCGTCGTTCCTTCTGGAACGCGATCTGGCGGTCGAGGTCGAAGGCCTCGGGAACGTTACCTGCGACATCGCCTTCGGCGGGGCCTTCTATGCCTTCGTCGACGCGCCTTCCGTGGGCCTGCAGATTCATCCGGGGCGCTACGCCGAAATCATCGACATCGGGATGAGGATCAAGCGGGCGGTGGCGCGGCAGTACCGGATCGTGCACCCGGCGGGGGAGCCGGAGCTGAACTTCCTCTACGGGACGATCCTGGTGGAACGGCTCCAGGGGAAGATCCACAGCCGCAATGCGTGCGTATTCGCCGAAGCGGAGGTCGACCGCTCGCCGACCGGCACGGGCGTCAGCGCCCGCGCCGCCATTCACCATGCCCGCGGGGAGCTGGCCCTGAATGAGCCCATCACGATCGAGAGCGTCATCGGAACCCGCTTCACGGTGGCGGCCGTCGAAGAGACTTCGGTCGGCGGCATTCCCGCCGTCATTCCCGAAGTGACCGGTACGGCCCATATCACCGGCCGGCACGAGTTCCTGGTCGACCCGGCCGACACTCTCGGGCACGGCTTCCTTCTGAGATAGTTTCGGTGACAGGCTACTCAACCCCGAAACTCTGCAGTATTCTGATGGCGCTCGAATCTGATAGTTTGGGGGTTGAGTAGCCTGTCACCGAAACTATTATGAAGGAAGATGCGCCGCCGATCCCGCCGCTGTGGTCCCTCACGCTGATTCTGGTGCTGGCCTTTGCGGTCCTCTTCCTCTGGCAGCGGCCCGCTGAAGTGTCCGCCCAGGGGCAGCGCCTGCTCGCGGTTTTCCTGTGCACCATCCTGGCGATGATACTCCGCCCCATTCCGGTCGGGGCCGCGGTGCTGACCGGGCTGGCACTGACGGTGCCCGCCGGGATCTTCACCATCTCGCAGGCGCTTTCCGCCTATGCGAGCAGCACCGTGTGGCTGGTGATGAGCGCGTTTTTCATCGCGCGCGCGTTGATCGGCAGCGGCCTGGCGCGGCGCATCGCCCTCGTGTTCGTCCGCATGTGGGGCGGCACCTCGCTGGGCATCGGCTATGCGCTGGCCGCATCGGACATGGTCCTGGCCGGGATCATCCCCTCGAACGGAGCGCGCGTGGGCGGCGTGATCCTGCCGATCACGCGCACGCTGGCCGAAGTGTACAACTCCCTGCCCGGCAGGACGGCGGCGCTCCTGGGAACGTATCTGATGCTGGCGCTGTACGAGAGCGACGTGACCGCCTGCGCCATGTTCCTCACCGGCCAGGCGGGCAACCCGATCGGCGCGCGCCTGGCGGAGCAGCACGCCGGCGTGGCGATGACCTGGGCCGGCTGGCTGCGGGCGGCCTGCGTGCCCGCGCTCGCAGCCATGGCAGCGACGCCGTGGCTGGTCTACAGGCTCAGCCCTCCGGAAATCAAACACACGCCCCAGGCCGCCGCGATCGCCCGCCGCGAACTGGCCGCGATGGGGCCGCTGAGCCGCGACGAAAAGATCGTGCTCGCGGTCTTCCTCCTGGTGTGCGGACTGTGGGCGACGTCGTCGTTCCACGACCTGGAGACCACGGCGGTCGCGTTCCTGGGGGTCGCCATCCTGCTCGTCACCGGGGTGCTGTCATGGAAGGACGCGATGCAGGAGCATGTCGGCTGGGACGTCTTCGTCTGGTACGGCGGCATGATCAGGCTGGGCGAAGGGCTGAACGAGTTCGGCCTCACGAGCGCGTTCGCCGGCTGGGTCTCGGGCCACTTCACCGGATGGTCCTGGCCGGCCCTGGCCGCCGTCGTGATTCTCGTCTATTTTTACGCACACTACGCCTTCGCCAGCATCACGACGCACTTCATATCGATGTACGCGCCCTTCCTGGGGGTGCTGACGGCGGCCGGCGCCCCGGCGCCGCTCGTGGCCTATATGATGGTCTTCTACACCAATCTGTCGGCCTCGCTGACGCACTACGGCACGACACCGGCCCCCATTATTTTCGCCGCCGGCTACGTCGCGCACGGAACGTGGTGGAAAATGGGGCTGTGGATTTC
>CAZHQK010000036.1:0-31694 GCA_964534795.1 uncultured Acidobacteriota bacterium | reverse complement strand
GCTCAGGGCCCCCGCCGGGGCCTCGTCAGTGCCGGAGGCACGGCAGCTGGTAGCTCCGGGTGAGCCGAAGGCGAACCCGGAGAAAGGCGAACCCGTCATTGCCAAGCCCCGGAGGGCCGGCAGAGAGGCATGCGCGTTTTGCTGCGGAACAATGCCCTGGCGCAGGCCCGCCCGGCTCAGGGCCCCTGGCGGGGTCTACCGGCGCACGGCATCCACGCCGAGCTACTTCGCCGCCTTGAACCCCGCCGGGAGTGCAACGTCGGCGTCCCCGGCCGCGGGCGCGGCGCTCAGGAGTTCGTGCTGGATGGTCAGGATCGTCGCGCGGTTGGCGGCTTGTCCGGCTTCCGCCGGCTGCTCCGCTTTCTTTTTCAGTAGCCGCCGCCCGATCAGAGTTCCGATCCCGCCGCCGGTCGTGGGCGCGGTCTCCTTTTCCGTTTCGCTCTGTTCGCGCTGCATCTCCGCGGCCGATTTCACCGATGCCATGGTCAATACTGTGAGGATCTCGGTCCCGTTCATATTGACCTTCTGGGCCTCCAGCTTGGCCATCATCTCCTGCATGCCCGGATACATCGCCATCGCAGCCGCCAGCTGCTGGGCGTCGGCCGTGCTCAGCCCCATGGGGCCGCGCAGCTTCTCGGCGTAGCGCCTGTCGAATTCCCGGATCTCCTTGAGGCAGGGGATTTCAGGAGCCAGCCAGATGTTGGCGGTCATGATCGATCCCCCGGCCTGCTCGATCGGCTTGCCCTTTTCGTGCATGGTGACGGTCATGATGACCTCGCGGCAATCGTAACCGTTGATCTGCCGCTTCTGTCCCGACTCTTTCAGATCGAAATCGATCTGCATGAGACTCTGATCCGGCTGCGGTTGCCCGGCCGGCCTTTCGCCCTTCATGGCTTCGGCGGCTTTGGCTTGGGCTTCCTCCAACTCGCGGCGCAGTTCGGCGAACGTGACCCGCCGGTAGGTTTTTCTGCGCATGTCGAGGCGGTAGACGACCTCCTCGTCGAGGTCGATGATCTCGCCGGTATCCTGGCCGATGGTGGCCTTGCGGTTGCCTTTGACGGCGACGGTCTCGATCATTCCTTCCTTCATCGCCTTGCCGCCGAACATGCCCATCACCCTGCCCATCATGCCTTCGAACTTCATCTGGGTTTTCTGCTGGGTCTTGACGTCGGCCCTCGCGAAGGCCGGCAGGAACGCCACGAGGGCTGCGATCAAGGACAGGCACCAACGCTGCTGTTTCATAGGTTCTCCTTATGGGGCCGAAACACGGGAATGACTATAACGCCGGCCCTGCCCGCGGGACAAGGGGGCCTGCCGGCAGCGGACGCGCCTGCGGCAGCCGGCGGTTTCACAGCGCGGCCACCCGCGGCTGCACGCGCAGCTCGTCGACGAGCTGCCGGACGATCGCGGCCGTTCTGGCGGCCCGGGCGCGACAGGCGGCGAGGAGCGCGTCGGCGGCCGAGGCCGTTTCCGTGCCCTGGAAGCCCAGGATGACGGCGGTTCTTTCCAGGAACTCGGGGCGCAGCTGATCTTCGGCCGACACCGTGAGGCGGTAGAGGTCGCGTACGCTCTTGAAAAAGTCGAGCGCCTCGCGCAGCACCTCGAAGTCTTCCCGATGCTGCGGCTCGAGCTCGCTCAGGGTGCGGATCAGCCGGACGTTGATCGGCTCCCGCAGCCGGTGCCTGGCCTTGTACATCAAAAGGATCATCTCGATGTCGCGCAGGCAGCCGATCCCCTCTTTCAGGTCGAGGGTGCCGGAGCGCGCGAGGGCCTGATCGGCGTGCCGCGATTCCACCTCGGCGATCATGCGGGCGATGTAACGGCCGGCGTCCTCGAAGATGAATGGGCGGATGATGCGCTCTTCGAATTCCTTGTCGAACTTGCTGCTGCCGATGATCATGCGCGAGCCCAGGATCTGGGACTTGTCGATGAAGCACTCGGGGTGATCGCGCGAGAAGTACTCTTCCAGCTCCCGCATCATGGTGACGTAGTGCCCGAAGTGGTCGGCGAAGCGGTAGTGCGGCAGCGTGCCTCGCTTGAGCAGGTCGGCGTTCATGCGCATGACGATGCGGTCGCAGTAGGCGCGCATCACCTCGTCGGTGGAGTCGAGCACGATCAGCAGGTCGTAATCGTCATCGTAGGCCTGTTCGCGCGCATGCCCGCCGGCGACGAAGATGGCCAGAAGATCCCGCGTGGCGATCCGGCGGCCGATCTCTTCGTCGACGCGCTCCTTGCAGATCTCGAAGAGCGTCTGCAGGTAGCTGTCGGAAAATTCGGTGAATTCGGCGTTGGTGACGCCGATGGGCGTCCCCTGCAGGGTATTGAGCCCGACGCGCAGGTATTCGAGATCGTAATAATCGGCCAGGGTCTTGCGCTTTTCCTCGAAGCTCGGCATGTTTTCCACCATGCCGAGCAGGCCCTTGGCGATCTGGCGCAGCTGGGCCGTGTCGTCCAGGCAGTGCAGGTAGGCGGGATACTTCTCGATCACGCGCTCGAAGAACCTCTTGAAGTACTGGCTCCTGCTCAGGTGCAGCTGGATCAGCTGGCGCAGCTTGCCGGTGGCGCGCGCCACCTCGGATCGCCAGACATAACCCTCGAGCAGCGCCTCGAACTGCAGGAGCTCTTTCTCGTTGAGGGCCGCGAGGTACTGGTTGATCAGCTGCGGGTACTGGGCGTACACCTTGGAAAGCTTGGTGATGCGCGCCTCGGTCTTTTCGGCCTCGCAGAGAAACGCCGCGTTGAGTTCGGCGAACAGCCGGCGGAAAGGCGCCTGCTGCCGGTGGCGCGCGAGCAGGACCATCAAGGAGATGAAGGCATAGAACGAGTTGCTGCCCGAGGCGGCATACAGGCGGATGGCCTTGTCGCGCAAGCGCCCCTCGAGGTCGTCGAAATCGGTCACCAGGCGATGCAGCAGGCGGCCGCCGTCGGCTTCGAGGCGCTCGAGCATGTCGTCCCAGAAGCGCGTGCCCCGGAAGAAGCGGGACGCCTTGAGGAAGTCGAGCGCGAGGTTGTCCCGCATGCGGCCCGACGGCACGGCGGCTCGGCGCGCCCGGGCCAGGGCGTTGAAGACGCTGATCGACTTGAGGTGAGCGGTGGCGTCGTCGAGCAGGATGGCCGCCATATCCTTGGCCAGCTGGACGTGTTCGTAGTAATGGATCAGAAGGTGATTCCAGGCCTCGATGGCGCCCACGTCCTTGTATCCCATGCAGCGCGCCACGCGGCCCAGATTCTGCCGCGCTTCGGGATCCTCGAGAAAGATCTCCTCCTCCTGGACGACCAGCAGCTGGTAAAGGTGCCTGAAGATCTCGATGAAGGTCAGGGAGCGGTCGATCTTTTCGTAGACATCCCTGCGGGCGGGATCGCGCGTGCGCAAGGCCTCGAGAATCTCCCAGGGATTCACGCGGTCGATCCGGTGCACGGTCTTCTGCACGTAGATCATGCTCTTGAGCATGCGCAGGGCATCGTCCTTGAGGTGGATGCTGTCGGGTTCCATGTGGCGCAGCAGCAGCGAGCGCACCTCGCCCAGGATGCCGCGCAGGTAGGCTTCGTGGTAACGGTTGTCCTGGTGCGGGGCGTAGTGGTAGCGCCAGGTGATCTCGCGCTTGAACTGGTCGAAGAGCCGCTCGCTCCCCAGGATGCGCGCCGCGCCCAGCAGCTCGGTGATGATGATGAAGTCGTGAATTTCCCGGTCCAGCAACTGGCGGTATTCGGGGATGGAGGCCGAATAGGCGCGCGTGCCCACGTGCTCCGAGAGGTAGAAGTGCAGGCAACTCGAATGCTTGAGCATCTCGCGCGTCAGGCGGGCGATGGCACGGTTGAACTCCTCGCGTCCCTGCGGGCCCTGATCCAGGATGCAGACGTCGATGTCGTCCTGATCGGAACGGCTGCCGACGCCGCAGATGGTGAACTCGAGGCGGCCGGGCGCGGGCAGGAACAGGTCGAGCAGCCGTTGCATGTAGGCGGCGGTCAGGGAGCGGAAGGCGAGGCCGGACTGGATCATGAAGTCGCGGTAGACGCCCAGGCGGTCGCGCGGCGAGGCCAGGTTGAGGGTGAGGATGTCGACCTGGCGCAGGTTCATGTGGAGGAACTGCAGGCTGAAGTAACAGCCGAGGAGGGATAGCTTTTCCTCGAGCCCCTCGCCCAGCTCCAGGACCACGCTCATCTCCGCGTGCGGGTCCCGGGCGGACTTCCACAGGTGCACCTGGTCGATCTTGCCCCGGGCCTCGAGGCCCTCGATCAGCGGATCCTTCCAGGTCTCGATGCTGCGCAGGTACTTATGATGGTGGTTGCCGAGGAGGGAGACGCGCTCCCACAGGCGCTTGTATGGATCCGGCATGTTCTACCTGCCGGCGTGGACGAGCTCCTGGGCCACTTCCATGCCGGTCTTGAAAGCCTTGATGTTGAGTTCCTCGGTGCCCTTGGGCACGCGCGAGAGGACGGCGGCCTCCAGCGCCCGCACGGAAACCACCTTGGTGAGTTCCACGATGATCCCGAGGGCCACGATGTTGGCCACGACCGCCTTGCCCACGCGCTCGCGGGCGATTTCGGTGATGGGCACGCGATAAACCCGGAAACTCCCCTGTGGGATCCGGGTGACCGCGCCCGAATCGACGAGCAGGATGCCGTTTTCCTTCAGATCCTTGGTGTACTTGTCGACCGATTCCTGCGTCAAAGCCAGCAGCAGGTCGATGCGCACCGCCTTGGGGTAGTCGATATCCTCGTCGGATATGATGACCTCGGAGCGGCTGGCGCCGCCGCGCGCCTCGGGCCCGTAGGATTGGCTCTGGGTGGCGTTCTTGTCGTCGTAAATCGCGGCGGCTTCGGCCAGAATCCTGCCGGCCAGAACCAGCCCCTGTCCCCCTTCACCGCTGAGACGAATGTCGTATCGAAAACTCATCGCAGCTTCTCCCGGCTCTAGATTACCACCTTGGCTGTCAAGCGCTCCTGGAGCATCCGGTACTGTTCCGTGTATTCCGGCCTGTCGATGTCGACGAACACGCCGGTGACGATCTTCTTTTCCAGCTCTTCCGGCGACAGGCCGGCGGCCTTTTCGCTGGGTACGGCCTGATCCTTGAGCAGCCGCAGCATTTCGGCGCCGGAGCCCATGCGGTTGCGGCGCCCGAAGGTCGTCGGGCAGGGCGTGTAGACTTCGACGAGCGAGAAGCCCTTCTTGCGGATGGCGCGCTCGATCAACTTCTCCAGCTTCAGCGGCGTGTAGACGGTGCTGCGGGCGACGAAGCTGGCGCCGGCCGCCTGGGCCAGGCCGCTGATGTTGAAGGGAGGCTCGAGATTGCCGTAGGGTGCCGTGCTCGCCTTGGCCCCCGGCGGCGTGGTGGGCGAGGCCTGCCCGCCGGTCATGCCGTAGATGTAATTGTTGAACAGGATCACGGTCAGGTCGATGTTGCGGCGCGCCGCATGGATGAAGTGATTGCCGCCGATGGCGGTGCCGTCGCCGTCGCCGGTGATGACGATCACCGTCATGTCGGGGCGCGCCAGCTTCACTCCGGTGGCGAAAGCGATCGGCCGCCCGTGGGTGGTGTGCAGGGTGTTGAAATCGACATAGCCCGTGAGGCGGCTCGAGCATCCGATGCCCGAGACCATCGTGATCTCGTCCTTGGAGAGCCCGATGCGATCGATCGCCCGCAGCAGGGACTTGAGCACGATGCCGTCGCCGCAGCCTGCGCACCAGATCAGGGGGAAGCGGTTCAACCGGAGATATTTTTCGTACTCGAACATCGTTCTTTCCTCCGCCTCGGCGCCGGGATCAGCCGGCGCATCTCAGAATCTCGTCCAGTATCTGCTGCGGGCTGATGGGCTCGCCGTCGACGCGGTTGACGCGCACCACCGGGACGCGCCGGCTGCAGGCCCACTCGACCTCGTGCGCCATCTGGCCCAGGTTCATTTCGGGAACGATGATGTGGCTCACGCGATCGCTCAGCGCCGCCACCTCCTCTTCGGGAAACGGCCAGAGAACCGTAGGCCGCAGCATACCGACCCGCACCCCCTGCGCCCGCGCCTGCGCGAGGGCCTGGCGCGCCGAACGGGATGTGGATCCGTAGGCGAAAACGGCGATGCGCGCGTCATCGAGCTGATCTTCCTGCACGCGGACGATGTCGCGCCGGTGGTCGTCGATCTTGCGATGCAGCCTGCGTATCAGCCGGTCGATCTCGACCGGGTTGTTGGTGGGGAAGCCGTGCTCGTCATGGCTCAATCCGGTGACGTGGTAACGGTAGCCCTCGCCGAAGCTCACCATGGGCGGCACGCCCGACTCGGTGTGCTGGTATGCACGGTACTGCTCGGGCGGAACAGCCGGCCGCCGGCGCTCGACGACCTCGTATTCTCCCGGCTGCGGCAGGATCACCTTCTCGTTGACGTGGCCGATGATCTCGTCGAGCAGCAGGATCACCGGAATGCGGTACGTTTCCGAAAGATTGAAGGCGCGCACGGTCAGCTCGAAGGTCTCGCGCACGCTGTTGGGGGCCAGGACGACGGCCGGATGATCCCCATGGGTTCCCCAGCGCGCCTGCATGACGTCCCCCTGCGAGGGGAGCGTCGGCAGGCCGGTGCTGGGACCGCCGCGCTGCACGTTCACGACCACGCACGGCACTTCGGCCATGATGGCGTAGCCGATGTTCTCCTGCTTGAGGGAAAATCCGGGGCCGCTGGTCGCCGTCATGGACTTGGCGCCGGCCAGCGAGGCGCCGATGATGGCGCCCATGGCACCGATTTCGTCCTCCATCTGGATGAAACGCCCGCCCACTTCGGGCAGCCGTTCGGCCAGGATTTCGGCAATCTCCGAAGAGGGGGTGATGGGATAACCCGCAAAGAAGCGCAATCCGGCGGCCAGGGCGCCTTCGGCGCAGGCTTCGTTGCCGGTGATGACCTGCACCCGCGCGCGCCCGTTTTCCTGGTGGGTTGCGCCTTTCATGGATTCCATGGCGATCGTTCCTTTCACTTGCTCACCGCGGCGTCGACCTTTTCCACCACGATGGCGAAGTCGGGGCACAAGAGCTCGCACATCCCGCAGGCGGTGCACTTGTCGAGAAGTACGACCTCCGGGTACTCCCCTTTCATCTTGAGGACGCCGAACGAGCAGGCGTCGACGCAGATGCCGCAGCCCTTGCACCACTCCTTCTTGATTTCGATGATCCCCTTGCTTTTCGTCATTCCCTCATCTCCTGCCCGGCCGCGCCGCGGCCACGATAAAACCGTTCAGTCTGCACCGGCAGCGCGGCTCGCGTCAAGGAGCGTATGCAGCCGCGCTTCCGCAACTGCGAGCGCAGGTTGCACGGATCTCGGTGGGACGCTGGAAGGGCCGCCCGCCTCTTCATCGACGCTGCAGGCGGGCCTTGCGCTGCGGAATCTCGTGCTTTGCCCGGCAGGCGGACTTCCGTCCTTGCGGCCGCCGCGCCCGAGCGCGGTCCCATTCGGCCCCCTATCCGGCGGGCCTGTCGGCCGCAGGGCCGCATGCCGGCGATTTCATTTCGTTCCCTGATTCCTCGATATGATTGCGCAACTAGCTGCCACCAAGCCTTATGATGCCCGCAACTGCGGCCGGCAAGCCGAGCCGCCCATCGAAATCCAAGCAGGAAAGATCATACCCCGCTGGCGCCCGGGTTACAACCTCCTGCCGACGGTGCGGCCCACAGGGCGCTGCGCCGCACCGGCCGGTTCCGGCAAGAGAGCCGCATGCGCCCGGACGTCCGAGGTGCCCGCTGTCCGGTCACGGCGGGGATGCGATGCGTGCACGGAAGGCAAGCCTCCGGCCCGGGCGAAGCATAACCGCGGGCCATTGGTCGTGCCCGACGTTTCCGGCCGCAGAATGATCGGCCCAGGCAGGCTAGGGATTTGCGCGCTCGGCCGCTGCCGCCTTCTCTTTGGGGATGGCGAGATAGCCGCCGGCACTGTCCTTCTGCACCCAGTTGAACACCAGTTCGTAGCGCACCCGGTTGCGCCCGACCAGGAACTGGATGGGCTCGTTGACCGTGCGGTCCTTTTTCTCGAGCTTGTTGTCGTCGACGACGATCTGGACCGTGTACTTGCCCTTCTTGGGATCGGTCTTGGTCAGTATCAGACGGATATCCTCGACTTTGGTGAGGACGTTGCGCTTGGGGACGGTGAATTCGATGTAGTCGTGCTCGCCCTTGCGGCGCAGCGCTTCGAGTTCCGCAGCGTTTTTCGCCACCGCGGCCGTCAGGCTCTCCTTGACGTCGATCAGCTGGCGCTGCGTGCCCTCCAGGTCTCTCTTGGTGCTGGCCAGGTCGCTCTTGACCGCCCCGACCTCGGTCTTGACGCCGCCCACCTCGCTGCTCACCTGCCCGATCTTGGTTTCGGTTTCCTGCTTGATCGCCTGGACCGTGCGCTGATCGGCCTTGGAGGCGATCGCCTGGCCGAGCTCGGTGCGCGTTCTCTCGCTTTCGAGCTGAATCTGCTGGGCGGTCTTCTTCAGCTCGGCCTTGGTGCTGCCGACCGCCTGCCGGGCTTCGGTGATATCCCCGCGCAGATCGGACAAGGCCCTGGCTCCCTCCAGCGTCTGCTTTTCCAAAGATTCCAGCCGCTCTTTGAGAGAGGTCATCTGCTCCCGAATGGCCTTCTGGTAGCTGTAGCTGTCATACAGCAAATATCCCGCCAGAAGCACCAGCACCAACAGCAGGGCGGTCTTGAGCCACTCGGGGATGACGGACGCGCGCGCCGGCGCGGCCGCCGGCGGCTCGGTCTTGCGCCCTATCAGATAGGATTCCATCGAGTCCTTGTCGTCCATATTGCCTCTTGCGATCCGCGTCGCCGCATGCTTATATCATTTCACTTATCGGTGCACCTGTCGTCGGCAATATGATAAGTGAAGCGCGACGGGAGTGCAACGCATCGGGCAAACTGCAAAGGGGATAGAGGCTTATGAAGGAACGGGGGTGGTCGACATTTCAGGGTCTGGCGCTGTCGCTGATGCGCATCGTGTTGAGTCTGACCTTCATGCTGCACGGCACGCAGAAGCTGCTCGGGTTTCCCTCGGGCAAGGTCGTGCAGCTGGCGTCGCTCATCGGGGTGGCGGGCGCGCTCGAGCTGCTGGGCGGCGCTCTGCTCTGCCTCGGCCTTTTGACCCGTCCGGTCGCCTTCATCCTGAGCGGCCAGATGGCTGTGGCCTATTTCTATGCGCACGCGCCTCGGGGCTTCTGGCCCATCGCCAACGGTGGTGAACTTGCCGTCGTTTACTGTTTCGTCTTCTTCTACATTTTCGCCGCCGGGGGCGGGACTGTCAGCCTCGACAGGATCGCGCGCCGAAAGTAGCGCCGGCGGACGGGCAGGGCGAGGCGGGAATTGGGCAAGAGCCTGAACATCCTTTTGATCCGGCCGAAATCCACCTATGGCGATGTCGTTGCCGGCATTCCCATATCGCTCGCGCTGCTGGGCGCGGTCGCCGAAAACAGGGGGCACCGCGTCAGGATCCTGGATGCCGGCCTGGAGAAGGATCCGCTTCGGGCGGTGGCCGGGGCGCTCGCCTCCGCCCAGTACGACATCGCCGGCCTGACCTGCATGTCGGTCGAATTCCTGGGCGCCGTGCGCGCCGCGCGTGCGGTCAGGGAGCTTTCCCCGGCCACCCATATCATATTCGGCGGCCAGCATCCGACCATCATGCCGGAAAAGATGATGCAGCTCGATTGCGTCGACTCGGTCTGCATCGGCGAAGGGGAGGCGACCTGGGGGGAATTCCTCGAGCGCCTGGCCCATGGCGGGGATCCCGCCGGGGTGGCCGGAATCTGGTTCCGCCGGGAGGGCACGGTAGTGCGCAACCCGCTGCGCACCGACTATGTCGACATCAACGCCCTGCCCATGCCCGCGTATCACCTGCTCGAGATCGAGCGCTACTTCGATATCGATTTCGTCCGCTTTCCCACCACCGACTCCCGCGCGATACAGATCTTCACGAGCCGCGGATGCCCTTACCGCTGCATCTATTGCCACGACCTTTTCGGCAAGAAGTTCCGCGGGCGAAAGCCGGAGCTCGTATGGGAGGAAATCCGGTTTCTCCATGACCGTTACGGGATCCGGGAGTTCATGGTCGAGGACGATATCTTCAATATGGATCTCGAGCGCGCCAAGCGCATCTGCGACCTCGTCATAGCCGGAGGTCTGAAGCTGGGCTTCCAATTCGGCAACGGCGTGCGCCTGGAGCGTTTCGACGAGGAGCTGGTGCGCAAGCTGGCCCAGGCGGGAACACACCACATGGCGATTGCCGTCGAATCGGCCAGCCCGCGGGTGCAGCGGTTGATCAAGAAGAATCTCAAGCTCGACCGTCTCGACCAGGTGCTCGCTTGGGCGCGGCGATACGGCATCGAAACCCTGGGATTTTTCATGCTGGGGTTTCCCGGCGAGTCGATCGATGAGATCGAGCGCACCATCGAGTTCGCGCGCGCTTCCGGCTTCGATGAAGCATTATTTTCCATCGCCACGCCCTATGCCGGAACCGAACTGAACGAGCTGGTACGCGCCACCGGATCCTACGAGGAAGTCGGCGGCCCGCAGGAGTCGTGGGAGGGCGTGCTGCGGGTCAAGTCCGCAGAGTGGGATTACCGCAAACTCAGGCGCCTGCAGCGCAAGGCATATCTGCTTTTCTTCATGAGCCGGTTCCGCTTTGTCAAGATTCTGCGCAAAATGCTGAAAAATCGGAAGATGTTCCGGCGATACTGGGCCGCGCTCGCCCGGAATTTCCTGCCGTTCCTCGACGCTCAAGGTTCGCGCGTCAATTGACGCTGCCGTCGCGGCGCACCCCGGCGCGGTGCCGGCCCTAATGGCCGCCTGGGACGAAGCTGAAGCAACGAAGACCATATGCCGCCCGGCGCGGTCAGGCCTCGGCGCTCGGCTGCCGACCTCGATCCCGCCATCGCCGAAACCTTGAAAGCTTGTTGCTGGATGCTGAAGGCTGAATGCCGAAGGCACCATCGTTGCCGATCCTGTTCCTTTCCGCAGCCCATGCCCGAAACGGGCAAGGTATCACCGGCAAAAGTCTAAGCGATAATAATTTGTTGACATTGGAATTTTATTTGCTTTAGCATGGAAACGTGTTTGTGCTCCCTGAACCGCCGGTACTTCGGGTGACGGCCGCCAGAGCTCAGCTTGGCGGCTTTTTCATTGGAAGGCTGCGGCAAGGAAGAGGACAGGCAGCAAGGGTATCGACAGAAACAAGGCAAGGAGCAGTGTTCCCATGGAAAAGGAAATTGGGAAGGTGAAGTGGTTCAATAACGCGAAGGGATACGGATTCATCGAGAGATCGACCGGCGATGATGTGTTCGTGCATCACACCGCCATCCAGATGAACGGGTTTCGCACATTATCGGAGGGAGAAAAGGTGGCCTTCACCGTCACCCGCGGCCCCAAGGGGCTCCAGGCGGAAAATGTGACGCGGGTCGAATAAGGAACTGCTCGATGCCCCTCCCGCCCGCCGGGCGGGAGGGGCATTTCGTTTTGTGCGGCCCGTCGCTCCTGCACGCATCCCGCCCCGAACGAACTTCCGATTCCATCCAATGCCACGCCCCCACGTCGCCCGAGATTTTTCGAGGGGTGCGAGGTTTCCCGTGCGCCGGATCGCCGTGGAGAGAAGATGATGCTCATCGCCGTCACGCGATCCGTCAGCCGGTCCATCGCCCGCTGCGAGTTGACTCATCTGAAGCGTGTTCCCATCGACCTGGAGCGGGCGTGCCGCCAGCATCGCGCCTACGAAGAAACGCTGCGTTCCCTGGGGGTGCGCGTGCTGCCTCTGCCCGAGGAGCCGGATCTGCCCGACTCGGTCTTCGTGGAGGACACAGCCGTCGTGCTGGACGAATGCGCCGTGCTGACCCGGCCCGGCGCCGATTCGCGCAGGCCGGAAGTGGAATCCGTCGCCCGGGCGCTTGCTCCGTACCGGAAGCTTTGCCGGATCGAAGCTCCCGGTACGTTGGACGGCGGCGATGTTCTGGCCGTCGGCAGAAACGTCTGGGTGGGATTGACGACGCGCTCGAACCCATCCGCCGTCGCACAGCTGGAGGCCTTGCTGCGGCCTTTCGGCATCACCGTGCGAGCGGTGCCGGTCGCCGGTTGCCTGCATCTCAAGTCGGCCGTGACGCCGGCGGCGGAAAACACTCTGCTCATCAATCCGGACTGGGTGCGCAAGTCGGATTTCCCCGGGATGGACTTCATCGAGGTCGACCCGCGCGAGCCTTACGCCGCCAATATCCTGCTCGTCGGGGAGCATGCCGTGTATCAGCCTGCTTATCCGAGGACGCTGGAGCGCCTGGAGGCGGCAGGGATTCATCCCCGGCTGACCGATGTCTCGGAGCTTGGAAAAGCCGAAGGCGCCCTTACCTGCTGCTCGCTCGTTTTCCAAGGCTAGCGGGCCGCGTGCCGGAGGCGCAGCAGTCGGCGCTTCCCGGCGGGCGGAGAACGGCGGGCGGCCGGAACCCGGGACTCCTCGAGTGCTTTCCCCTGCAGTCGCATGTGCCGCGTTCGTGCTTTCATTTGTGCGGCGTGCGCATCGTGGGGTAGCGGATCGGCAGCCCGCTGAGGTTGGGCTGGTGGTAGTAACCCTGGCGGTAGTTCAGCTTGCTGAACGGTTGGAGGTAATCCAGTTCGATCCGGTGGTAGGAGTTGCGCGTCTTTTGCCGGTTGGAGATGTAGGTCAGGAAGTACTTGCTCTTGAGATCGTGAGCGACGTCGGCGTAGGCTTCCGGGATGCGATCATATCCGGAGGGAAAGAAGCAGCGGCCGCCGGTGCTCTCGGCAAGGTCGCTCATCTGTTTTTCGATCTTCCTGAAGAACTCGTCGATGTAGTTTGTCTCGCCGAACATGCGCCGGTAAATCTCGTTGAGCCACATCACCCTCCGTTGCTTGCCCGCCTCCTGGCGCACGAAGGCCGTCTTGGAAACGACATAGAGGGCGGCCTGCGAGTGCACGATCGCGAGGCTCGCCTCATGGAAGCCGACGCTGCTCTGGTTGTTCAGGCCGTCGGTCAGCAGGATGATCGCCTTGCGGCCGTCGACATCCTTCAATTGTCGCGTGGCCGCTATGAACATCGCATCGTACAGGGCGGTTCTCAGCCCGGAGTCCAGCCTGCGCAACGACTTGCGAACCTGCTTCTTGTCGCTGGTCCAGTCCAGGATCAGCTTCACTTCGTCGTCGAAGGAGATGATCGAGATCCTGTCCTCGGCGGCAAGGGCGGCGGCGAAGTCTTCCGCGGCCTGCTTGATCGCCTTCAGCTCCTTTTCCACGGTGGCGCTCGTGTCCAGGACGAGGACGGCCGAAACGGGATTCCGGTCGAGGCCGATGCTGCGGATTTCCTGGCGCACTCCGTCTTCGAATATGCGGAAGTCCTCCGGCCGCAGGTCGTGTATCAGGGCGCCGTTGGGATCGAAGACCGACAGGGGGATCTTGATAAGGTCGACGGAGACCGAGATGGTGGCCTCCTGGCCTGCAGGCGGGGGAGCCGCCGCTTGGAGGCCGATCGAGACGCCGAGCGCCAAGGAAGTCCAGAGCATTGCCCTCTCCGCCGGCTTCACTTGGTTATGGTACCAGGATGGCGATTCGGGTGCAAACCCCGGCCCGGCGGGGCTTGCACCCGGTTGCCGCCTACGGGCTGCCGGTCGCCGGCCGGCGCGGCGGGACGCGCAGCGAAATGCTCGTTGACGTAGGCGCGCGACCCGAGAAGCCCGCTCTCCTCCCCGCCCCAGAGCGCGATGCGTACGGTTCGGCGCGGCTTCAGGCCGGCGGCCTGCAGGATGCGCACGGCCTCCATGGCGACGGCGCAGCCGGCGCTGTTGTCGGTGGCACCGGTGCCCGAGCGCCACGTGTCGAAGTGGCCGCCGAGCATGACGATCTCGCCCTTCTTGTCGGTCCCCGGGATCTCGCCGATCAGATTGTGGTCGAAGAGGTCGACCTGGGATCGGTTCAATCCTTCGTCTTTGATCTTGTAGATCGCGGCAAGATCCGCCTTGTCCTGCGCGGTCGCAAGCGAAAGGACGGCCACCAGGCAGACGAGCGCACCGGCCACTGTTCTCCTTTTCATAGATTTTCCATATAGGGGCGCGATTCCCGCGGTCGAAAGCCCGGACGCGGCGGCGCACCGTGCACCGACGCTCAATTCTTCGTGCCCCGAGCGTGCCTCGAGCGGAAATCGCATGGCGTTCGCCGAGTATCTTAGACTCCCGGGCTGCCGAGGCCAACCGAAAAGCGCTTCCGGGCTTGCCGCAGGAGCGGAATGCCCGAGTGCGCGCAAAAACCCTGTTTGTGCCGGGGCGCGGAAGGGCTATCATTGAAGGTGAACTTTTCCTGCAGCGCCCTCGTATGAACAGGCGAAGGGAGCCGGAGGGCCCCTTTGGTGAGAAGTATCAGTCCGATTCACGAACGCGGGAGCATCCCATGAATCGTCGAAAATTCGTCGTCGTCTCAACGGTCTCGATGCTGGCGATGGCCGCCCTGGTTGCCGGCCTGAGCTGGTACTCCAGTTTTTCGGCCAAGGCTGCGATCGGGGATCTGCCCCCGGCGGTCCGGTACTTTCCCGCCGACACCCAGGCCGTCATCGGCGTCAATGTGCGTGCCTTTGTCTCATCGCCCTTCTATGCCAGGGCGGAAGCCGGGCACAGCCGGGAGATCGGCAGCGGTCTGGCCGAGTTCGTCGAAAAAACCGGCGTGGATCCGCGCACCGACCTGGATTATCTCGTGATGGGGGGCCGCAGCGGCGGCGCGGGCAAGGGCGGCGGCGCCGCGATCGCGATCGGGCGCTTCAACGAGCAGTCCATCATGGCCTTCATCCGCAGCCAGTGCGTGCCGATCGAGGTCCGCGTGGATGACGCCGTCGTGTACATGATTCCGGAGAACTCCGGGACGCAGCTGGAGAAGGGGATTGCGTTCCTGGGTTCCTCCGAGGTCGTGTTCGGGGACCTGGAATCCCTCAAGGCCGTCCTGGATGTGCGCGCGCGCAAGCCGGGCAAGCAGGGCATCGAAAGCAACGCCGCTCTGGCCCTCATGCTGCGCGAGCTCGACCCGAGCCTGATGTTCTGGTTCGCCGGCGATGCCGCCGATATCCTCGCGCATTCGCCGGTGAGCACGCCGATCGGAGAGAAAGTCTCCTCCATCCAGAGCGTCTTCGGCGGGTTGAACCTGACCGACGCGGTTTCGGGGCGGGTGACGGCGACGGCGCGCGACGAGGAATCCGCGGCGAAGCTCGTGGACGTGGTCAAGGGCTTCGTGGCGCTCGGACAGCTGGCGAGCGAGAGCAGGCCGGAGCTTTCGGCCCTGGGCGACGTGCTCAAGGGCATGCAGATCAGCCAGGAAAAGAACCGGATCCATCTCTCCTTGAACTTCCCCGCCGATCTGCTGGACAAGCTCGAGAGGGCGGGAACCCGGGCCGGAAAGATAATGTAGGCACGCCCGCAGAGCCGCGGCGCGGGCGGGAAATCGGAATGCGGGCAGGGCCGGCGACCTCTTTGGGGCCGCCGGCCCTTTGCTTTGCCGGCCGCCTCAGAGCTTGGTTTCTTCCGTGGTCTTGCGCACCGAGGCGATCGTTTTCTGGAGCATGGCCTTTTCGTCGTCGGTGAGCTGGATCTCGAAGATCTTTTCCAGACCCTTGGCGCCGATCAGGCAGGGGACGCCGATGAAGAGGCCCTGGACGCCGTACTCGCCCTCGCACAGGGCGGCGCAGGCGATGATGCGCCGCTTGTCGCGCAGGAACGATTCCGCCATGACGATGGCGCTCCAGGCGGGGCTGAAGAAGGCCGAGCCTTTGCCGAAGAGCTTCACGATCTCGGTGCCGGCCTCGCGCGTGCGCGTGACCAGCCGGTCGATCTGCTCCTTGGTGGCGATTTCCGCCAGCGGCACGCCTCCCACGGTGGTCAGCCTCGGCAGCGGCACCATGTCGGGTCCGTGGCCGCCCAGCACGGTACCGGCCACATCGACCACCGAAACGCCCAGCTCCATGGCGATGAAGGCACGCCACCGGGCCGTGTCCAGAGCCCCGGCCATTCCCGCGACCTGGTTTTTCGGGAAGCCCGTGAGCTTGTAAAAAGAATAGACCATGGCATCCAGCGGATTCGTCAGGACGATGCAAAAGGCCTTGGGGGCGTACTGCTTCACACCGGCGGCCACGTCGGTGATGATCTGGAGGTTGACCGCCAGCAGGTCTTCCCGGGTCATCCCCGCCTCGCGCGGCTTGCCCGCGGTGACGATCACCACATCGGCGCCGGCGATGTCGGCGTATTCGGTGGTGGCGGTGATGTTGGCGTCGTAGTTGCCGTGCGGCGCCATCTCCATCAGGTCCAGGGCTTTGCCCTTGACCACGTTGACGTAGGCGGGGACGTCCAGGATCACGATGTCCCCGAGCTCCTTCTGGGAGGCGAGCATGGCCACGATCTGTCCGATCTGCCCGCCGCCGATGACAGCTATCTTCTTGCGCATGGGTACTCCTTTCAGCAAAGGGTCCCCGGCGTGCTCGCCGGGGAGCCCGGGTTTTTCTTCGAGGCCGCGCCAGAGGCTTCAGCCTTTGACGTAGCCCTCCCAGGTCGAAGCCAGCTTCGGGTTGTTCAGCCAGTCCAGCACGTAATCCGTGAAAGCCTTGCCCGTGGCGCCGTCGGCCCGTCCGGTGATTGTCATCTTCTTTTCGTACTGGCCGCAGATATCCAGCGCCATCTCGAGATTCCTGGCCTTTTCGGGGAATCCGATATGGCCGAGAAGCATGGACGCGGCGCGCATCATGGAGGCGGGATCGGCGTACTGTGCCCGGCCTTCCTTCACCATGCGCGGAGCGGATCCGTGGATGGCTTCGAACATGGCGTACACCTTGCCGATGTTGGCGCTGCCGGCGGTGCCCACCCCGCCCTGGAACTCGGCCGCTTCGTCCGTGAGGATGTCGCCGTACAGGTTGGGAAGGACGATCACCTGGAAGTCCCGGCGGCGCTTCTCGTCCACCAGCTTCGCGGTCATGATGTCGATATACCAGTCATCCACCTGGATTTCGGGGTATTCCTTGGCGATGCGGTAGAAGTTCTCGAGGAAGCGCCCGTCCGTGGTCTTGACCACGTTGGCTTTGGTCACGCAGGTGACGCGGGTGCGCCCGTTTTTGCGGGCATGCTCGAAGGCCAGGCGGCAGATGCGGTCGGCGCCCGGACGCGAAATCAGCCGGAAGTCGATGGCGATGTCGTCGTCGACCTCGATCCCGTACGGGCCGAGGGCGTACATGTCCTCGGTGTTTTCGCGGAAGAAGATCCAGTCGATCCCGAGCCGGGGGACCCGCACCGGCCGGACGTTGGCGAACAGGTCGAGTTCCTTGCGCATGGCCACGTTGCAGCTTTCGATATTCGGCCAGGGATCCCCCTTGCGCGGGGTGGTCGTGGGGCCCTTGAGCGTGACGTGGTATTTCTTGATTTCGGCCAGGACATCGTCGGGGATGGCCTTGCCGTGCGCGGCGCGGTTCTCGATGGTCAGCCCTTCAATATCCCGGATTTCCACCTTGCCGCTGCGGACCTGATCGCCGAGCATGTGCTCGAGGACGCGCCTGGACTCGGCCGCGATGTACGGGCCGATGCCGTCGCCCGCCAGAATGCCGATGCGGATCGGCCGGAGCGCACTGTAATCGATCCAGTCCGGGGCTGCCTTGACGCGCTCCATGCGCGTCATCTGATCCTGAAGTAGTCGGCCGAAGTGTTCCTTGGCCCGTTCGATAGCCGCTTGGTCCATGCTCTTTCCTCCATAAAGTTCGGTTTGCAAGATTGCGGGACGAGACTATTCATTTTCAGCGAGAAAATCAATGCGAAAGCGGCGGCCGGGGACCGGGCAAGATCCCGATTGACAGGCCCGGGCACGAGGATTATCTTGGGGCGCCGATGCCGGCGGGCTGCGCAGTGCGAGGCACCGCCGTTCGCATCAGGGCGCGGAGGACGGGTAACACGATGGCGGCATGGCGTCCGGGTTTCTCAACGCGACAGGCAGGGGGATGGGAAGCATGCAGCAGATAACTCATGACGTCTTGATCCTGGGAACCGGCCTGGCCGGTTTGCGCGCGGCCGTGGAGCTCTGCATCAAGACCGGCGGCAGGGCGGACATCGCGATCATTTCGAAAGTGCAGGTCATGCGCTCGCATTCCGTGTGTGCCGAGGGCGGCACCGGAGCGGTCATGCGGCCCGAGGAGGGGGACAGCTTCGAGCTGCATGCCTGGGACACGGTGAAGGGCTCCGATTTTCTCGCCGACCAGGACACCGTGGAGCGCTTCGTGCGGACTTCACCCGACGAGATCCGGCTGCTCGAGCATTGGGGTTGCCCGTGGTCGCGCCGCGAAGACGGGCGCATCATGCAGCGGCCCTTCGGCGGCCACTCCTTCCCGCGCGCCTGCATGGCCGCCGACAAGACGGGCTTCTTCGAGATGCAGACCCTGTACGACACCCTGCTCAAGTACGGCAACTTCAAGCGCTACGACGAGTGCTTCGTCACCTCGATGCTGCTCGACGGCGGCCGCTTTGCCGGGTTGACGCTGATCGACGCCCCGACGGGCGAGTTCTACGTGCTGCGCGGCAAGGCGCTGCTCATTGCCTCCGGCGGGCTGGGGAACCTCTACGGCTTCACGACCTACTCCCAGACGGTCACGGGCGACGGCCAGGCGATCGCCTATCGTGCCGGCCTGCCCCTGGAGGATCCGGAGTTTTTGCAATTCCACCCGACCGGCCTGGTGCCGTCGGGAATCCTGATGACCGAGGGGTGCCGCGGCGAAGGCGGCTACTTGCGCAACAACAAGGGCGAACGCTTCATGGAGAAGTACGCGCCCAAGATGATGGAGCTGGCGCCGCGCGACATCGTTTCGCGCTCCGAGATGACCGAGATCCTCGAGGGCCGCGGGTTCCCGGGACCGGACGGGATCGATTACATCCAGCTCGACCTGACGCACCTGGGCGCGGAGCGCATCAACAAGCGGCTGCCCCTGATCCGCGAAGTCTGCATGAAGTTCCTCGGGATCGATCCCATCACCACGCCCATCCCCATACGCCCCGTGGCCCATTACTCCATGGGCGGCATCGAGGCCGACATCGACGGCCGCACGCGCATCGAGAACGTCTGGGCGGCGGGCGAGGTCGCCTGCCACTCCATGCACGGCGCCAACCGGCTGGGTTGCAACTCCACGGCCGAATGCCTCGTCTGGGGCGGCATCACGGGAGGGGAAATCGCCAAGTATCTCGCCCAAGGCCCCGCGCTGAGCGGCGTGCCCGAGGCCAAGGCGCGCGAGGAGGAGAAACGCATCTACCAGGACCTGCTGCAGAAATCGGGCACCGAAAACCCGTTCCAGATCCGGCGCGAGCTGCGCGCGCTCATGGACAAGCACGCCGGCGTCTACCGCACCGGCGAATCCATGAAGGAGGGCCTGGCCCGGATCGCCGAGCTCAAGCAGCGCTTCCAGCGGATCGCGGTGCAGGACAAGAGCCGGGTGTACAACACCAACCTGATTCAGGTTCTGGAAACGGAAAACATGCTCGAGCTTGCCGAAGTCCTGCTCTTTGCCGGGGTGGCCCGCGAGGAATCGCGCGGGGCCCACGCGCGCACGGACTTCCCCAAACGCGACGACGAGAGATTCCTGGCGCATTCGATGGTGTTCTTCACCGGCGGCGTCCCCAGGCTGGAATACAAACCGGTCACCATCACGACCTGGAAGCCGGTGGAGCGCAAATACTGACGGGCGGCACGGCCGCGCAGGAAGCGGAGTGCCGGAACGTTCCAAGTTGCCAAGGAGACCGTCATGGCCGAAATCAAGAGGTACGACAATCGGATCGGGCTGTGGGGCTGGCTCGGCGGGGGGCGCTGGGGCGTGGAACGCTACGCCTACATCCTGCACCGGCTCACCGGCCTGGGCATTCTGCTCTATTTCCTGATGCACATCGTGGTGACGAGCCTGCGCGCCGCGGGCATTTACCTGTGGGTGGAAAACGGCTTACTCGACCGGCCGATCTTCAAGTTCGGCGAGTTCCTGGTGTTTGCGGCCTTCGCCTACCACGCCTTCAACGGCATCCGCCTGGTGCTCGTCGAGCTCGGCTTCGCCGTCGGCAAGCCCATCGAGCCCGTCTATCCCTACAAGACCTCGCTGGGCGTGCAACGGCCCTTGCTCGTCGTCATGATGGTGCTGGCGGCCGTGCTGCTGCTGGCGGGAGGCTACGAATTCCTGGGATTGACCGAGTAGGAGGCAAGATGCGCGAGACGAAATACTGGACCTGGCACATGGCCGCAGGAGTCGTGATCCTCTTCCTGCTCGGCCTGCACATGCTCATCATGCACACCGGCGGCATCACCCACCTGTTCGCTCCCGCCGGCGGCGCGAGCGTCTCCAAGGAGAACAGCCTCTACCGGGACGGCAGGCTGTTTTTCACCGTGACCTATATCGTCCTTCTCGGAGTGGCCTTGTACCACGGCCTCTACGGACTGCGAACCATCTTGTTCGAGCTGACGCTGAAGCCCGCGGTCGAGAAAGCCCTGAGCGTCATCCTGCTCATTCTGGGGCTCGGGCTGTTCGGCCTGGGGACATGGGCCGCCATCGCGGCGCACGCCATCGCCGTTGCCGGGACAAGGGGGTAGACATGGCGCAGAAGAAAGAAGCGGTGCGTACGGTGCGCTTTCACATCACGCGCTACAATCCGGAAAAGGACCGCGCGCCTTACGTCAAGGTCTACGACGTTCCGGTGCGCGAGGGGATGACCGTGCTCGACGGCCTGCACTATATCCGGGAGAACCTGGATGCGTCGCTGGCCTGGCGTTACTCGTGCCGCATGGGGGTGTGCGGCTCGTGCGGCATGCTGCTCAACGGCAGCCCCACGCTCGCGTGCAATACCCAGATCCTGCATGTCGCGAGCACCGATCTCACGGTCGGCCCGCTGCCCAATTTCCACGTGGTGCGCGATCTGGTCCCCGATCTGGCGAGCATGTTCGACAAACACCGCGCCATCCGGCCCTTCATCGTGCGCGCCGATGCCGCCGAGATCGACGATCCCGAGGGGGAGTTCTACCAGACTCCCGAGGAGCTCGAGGCCTATCTGCAGTTCACCTACTGCATCAAGTGCGGCTGCTGCATGGCCGCCTGCCCCACGCTGGCCACCGACATGCGCTATCTCGGACCGATGCCGCTGGCCGCCGCCCAGCGCTACAACACGGATACGCGCGACGAAGGCCGCCGCGAACGCAATCAGGTGACCGGCAGCGCGCACGGGGCTTTCCGCTGCCATTACGCCGGCGAGTGCTCGCGCGTCTGTCCCAAGGGCGTGGATCCGGCCAAGGCCATCCAGCACCTCAAGCGCCAGCTGGTGCTCGATTACCTGCGCCTGGCGCGCCGCCGCAAGCCCTGCGCCAAGCTGCACGGGCCGGGTCAAGGGAAGAGGCTCGAGAACATACCGGCCGCACCGGCAAAAACGGTGTGAATACGGCCTCTGCCGGGTCCGCGCGCACTCACTCCCGGGCGCGGACCCGATCGAGCCAGGCGAGCCACTCGCCGAGCTCGAGCGAATCGGGTGTGCCCGCCGCTTCTCCTTGCGGCGGGAACAGCCGGTAAAGGCGCCGGCGCGCCTGCGGATCCGGGACGGCCTTTCGCACCGCCTGGCGGAAACGGCCGGCCGCGGCCGCCCAGGCCCCCATTCCCGAGCATTGCCCCGCCAGCCGGTCGCGGAGCGCCGCTGCCAGAAATGGTGCGGTGCCGCCCGTGCTGACCGCGAGCACGAGCGGTCCCTCGCGCCACGCGGCGGGGAAAATCGCCGTGCACAGCTCCGGGTCATCGACGACGTTCACCGGGATCCCGAGACTGCGGGCCTCTTCGAACACCGCCCGGTTGACCTCCCTGCGCTCGGTCGCGGCGACGACCAGCCCGTAGCCGCGGCAGTCTCCCTGGCGGTATTCGCGCCCGATGAAGTCGGCGGCGCCGCTTTCGACCAGCGCCCTCACCGCCGGGCACAGGTCGGGCGCTTCGACGGTGATGCGGCAACCGGCCCGCGCCAGCATCTCGAGCTTGCGTGCCGCCACCTGGCCGCCGCCGATCAGCAGGCAACGCAGACCCTCGGTCTTGAGCAGAAGCGGAAGGAACATCGCTCAGTCCGGGGCCTCCGTGGCTTCATCGACCAGGTAGACGAGCGAGCGGTAGGGAATGCCGCCGTGCAGCGAGAGCCCGATCTCGCACGTGCGGCTCGTCGAATACCCGCTGCGGCATTCCGCGGGCAGCCGGCTTTTCAGTTCCGCGAGCGCCGCAGCGTTCAACTCCGGCACGGTGAAACCGCGATCCCCGGCAAAGCCGCAGCAGGCGATCTCCTCGGGCACGACCACCTTCTCGGCGCACAGCTCCGCAAGGGCGCGCATCCGGTCGGCCAGCCCCATCTTGCGCGCGCTGCAGGTGACATGGAGAGCGACCGTCTGCGGCAGGCGGCGGAACCTGAGGTGCCCGCGCAGGAACTCGTCGATGAACGTCGCCGGGTCGTAGACGCGCAGCCTCGACGCTTGCGAAACGGCCTCGCGCCAGCGCCAGAGGCACGGGCTGGTATCGAATAGGATCGGCAGCCGGCCGCCCTCCGACGCTTCCTCGAGCGCCGCCTCGAGCTCGCGCAGCTTGAGGTCTCCCTGCCGGGGGAATCCCTTGGTCGCGAAGGCCATGCCGCAGCACAGGGCATCGAGGCCCGCAGGGTAGACCGTCTCGTAACCCGCCTTGCGCAGCAGCTTTTCGGTCGTGTGGATCTGCGTCTCGCGACGGCCGCCGTCCGGCGGCGGCCCCAGCGACCGGCTCAGGCAACTCGGGAAATAGACGGCGCGCAGCGCACGGTCGGCACGGATGGGCCGGGCGCCGACCCGTTGCCCGCCGGGCGGCAAGGCGGCATTCCACATGGGCAGCAGGCCGAAGGAGATCCGGCGCGCGGCGTGCGCGGCGCAGCGCATCGCGCCCGTTCCCAGCAGGCGGTGCATGCGGTCGGCGGCATTCAGAGCCGCCCGCAGCCCCGCGGTGGCGGCCGCCATGCGGCGCGCCGCGAGGTCGGCGAGGCGATGGGCGAACCGGGAGCGGCCCTCGGCCCTCAGATGCTTGATCAGCTTGCCGGTGTCGATCTCCACCGGGCAGGCGAGCGCGCACAGCCCGTCGGTGGCGCAGGTGCGGTCGCCGGCATAGTCGAAGTCCCTGCGCAGGCGCCGCCGGCGGGCGCGCTCCTCGCCGCCGGCGGGCGGCCGCGATATCTCGCGCCAGACCACGATCCTCTGGCGCGGCGTGAGCGTCAGGTCGCGCGACGGGCAGGTGCTTTCGCAAAAGCCGCACTCGATGCACTTGTCGACCAGCGGATGGGCCGGCGGCAGCAGCTTGAGGTTCTTCAGGTGGATGCGGGGATCCTCGTTGAGGATGACGCCGGGGTTCAGGCAATTGTCCGGATCGAAGATGCGCTTGATCTCCTTCATGAGGCCGCGGGCCTCGGCTCCCCATTCCATCTCCACGTAAGGCGCAATGTTGCGGCCCGTGCCGTGCTCGGCCTTCAACGATCCGTCGTATGTGAAAACGACCGTGCGGCACAGGTCGTCCATGAACCTGGCGAAGCGCTCGACCTCGGACGCCGTGCCGAGATCCTGCGGGAAGACGAAATGGAGGTTGCCCTGGAGCGCATGGCCGAAGGTGATGGCGTTCTCGTAGCCGTGCTTGCGGAACAGCGCGCCGCACTCCAGGGCGGCGCGGTCCAGCACGCCGGTCGGGAACGCCACGTCTTCCATGATGACCGTGGTCCCGGCCGGGCGCATGGCGCCGGCCGAGGGAAGCAGCCCCTTGCGGATGTTCCACAACTGCGTGTACTCCGCGACATCGGTGGTGAAGCGCAGGGGCCGGACGGTGGGGAGATCCTGGAGCGCGTCGCAGACGGTCCGCATCTGCTGTGCGAGGAGGCTCGCGTCCGCTGCGCGAACCTCCACCAGGAGGGCCGCCGCTTCTTCTCCCAGCTCCCTGAGGTATTCGGGCATCCCCTGTCTGCCTTCCACCGAGCGCAGGCTCGCCCGGTCCATCAGTTCGGCGGCGGCCACGCCCGCTTCCCGCAGCGGGGCGATGGCGCGGCACGCGGTCGCGATGTCGGGGAAGAGCATCAGGGATGTCGCCTTGAGCGGCAACTCCGGTACCGTGCGGTAGGTGACCTCGGAGATGAAGCCCAGCGTGCCCTCGGAGCCCACCATGAGATGTTGCAGGATTTCGATCGGATCCTCGAAGTCCACGAGCGCATGCAGGCTGTAGCCGGTCGTGTTTTTTATCCGATATTTGCGCCGGATGCGCCCGGCCAGGGCGGCGTCGCTCCGTATGCGCCGCGCGAGCTCGAGCAGCCCGGCCAGCAGTGCCGCGTGCGAGGCCCGGAAGGCCTCGCGGCTCTCGGGATCGCGCGTGTCGAGAATCGTGCCGTCGGCAAGCATGATCCTCATGCCGGCAATGGTGTGGTAGCTGTCCTGCGCCGGGCTGCAGCACATCCCGCTCGAATTGTTGGCCACGATGCCGCCGATCATGGCGGCGTTGATCGATGCCGGATCGGGGCCGAGCTTGCGCCCGTAAGGCAAAAGCTTCTGGTTGGCATGGGCGCCGATCACCCCCGGCTGGAGCGTGATCGTCGAGCCGTCCGGGCCGGGCTCGATCTTCTTCCAGTTCCTTCCCAGGAGCACGAGCACCGAGTCGGTGATCGCCTGTCCGGCGAGGCTGGTGCCGGCGGCGCGGAAGGTGAGCGGGATCGCGCGGCGCCGGCAGGCGCGCAGAACGGCAGCGACCTCGCTTTCCGATTCGACCTTCACCACCAGCTCGGGAATCAGGCGGTAGAAGCTCGCATCCGTTCCGTAGGCGAGCGTGCGCAGCTCGTCGTGGATGAGCCGCTCGCGCGGCACCTGTCGTGCGAGTTCGTGATAAAGTTCGAGGTACCGGCCGCGCAGTTTCATCTCCTCACCCCGAAGCCTCAGGCCGCCGGCCTGGGGCGATGCACCCGGAGCGAAGGACAATCTTGGGCTCAATCAGCCCGGGATTCAAGGGCACCGGTGTGCGAAATTGCCCCGCAGGACATGCGGCTGACCGGGGCACGGCGAGCGTCCCTAGGGTGTCGGAACGATCACTCCCTTTCCCTGCTGCAGCTCGATGCGCGTGCCGTAAGGCTGCGAGAGCTTGGCCAGGCGGCCGATGATCGCCTGCGCGCTTTGCGGGTCGGCCAGCACCGGCCGGCCGCGCTGCGGCCGCGGCTTGCCCTGGCCCAGGATGATGGGCACGAGCTCGATCCTCTCCAGCTTTCCGGCCTTGAAGGCGGGCACGGCGACCACCGCCTGCCAGTTGAGCGCATCCACCGGGAATCCGCGGGTGTCGTTGCTGTAGCGCCGGTCGCTGAAATCCGCGGGAGTGGCATCGGGGCCCAGCCCGTAGGGAAGATAGTTTTCGGCCGGGAGAAATTCCACGGTTTCGTTCTGGAAGACGAAATTCCCCAGGCTGTAGAAGATGGGCTTGCCCTTGTACAGCTCGATGCCGCGCAGCACATGGGGGCCGTGACCCACCACCATGTCGGCTCCGGCGTCGATGGCCGCGCGCGCGAAGATCTCCAGGAACTGCGCCGGTCTTTCACGGTCGCCCGGGGCTCCCTCGTGAACGTGGGTCGAGACCAGCACCCAGTCGGCCTGCGCGCGCGCCGAGCGGATGGCGGCCGTGAGTTCCTTCAGATCCTGGGGATCGGGCGCCGTGACCGCGCCCGGCTTGTCGGCGAGCTCGAAGCGGTTGCGCTGGAAGACTATCGTCTTGGCACCCTCTTCGGCGGGCCGGCCGGACATCTTGGACTGCACGATGCGCAGCGCGTTCATCCCTTCCTCGTCGAGCAGGTATGTGGTCTGGTAGCGCAGCGGATTGAGGCCCGGTCGGCCGTGCACGTCGGGCCGGGCCGGCCCGGCCAGGCCGAAGGAAGGAAAAGTCGAGGCGCAGGCGATGAGGGCGACGCGGCCGATGCCGGAATCCATGTACCCGGGGCTGCGCGCCAGGGTCAGGTTCTTGCCCACGCCGGCATGAACCAGCCCGGATTTCTTGACCCAATCGAGGTTGATCAGCAGCCCCTCGATGCCGTAGTCGACGGCATGGTTGTTGGCGAGCGACACCAGATCGAAGCCCGCCCAGGTCACTTCCTGGAGGATCGAGGGGTGGGCGCGCATGTATGTGCCGCCGCTTTCGGCGGCCGGGTAAGGCTCGTAGTCGTGAAACAGCATCTCGAGATTGACGAAGGCGACGTCCGCGGAACGTACGATGTCGATCAGCTTGAGGAATTCCGGCTCGCCGTGCACGGACAGCTTCTGGGTGATCAGCATGTCGCCCGCGAGAGCGAACGTTTTCGGCCTCTCCTGGGCCGGGGCAGCCGGCGACCAGGAGCATGCCAGCAGGATCATGGAAAAGGCGGCTGACGGTTTCATCGGCAAAACCTCGCTTGCTATGGTTGACCTGACTCGGGCTACCTATCCATACTAGGGCGCCCGGGCTTGCGGGTCAACTTTGCACGAGAGGTGACGCAGTGAGCATTCCTTGGCGAAAGACGCGCGACGAACGGTCGCAGACAGGTCCCGGGAACCTTGGGCGCCGCATGATTCGCATCATGGGGTGGTCTGCCGTAGGGTTGCTGGGCGCGGGCTCCTTCGGTGCCATCGCCCTGCACCGGCAGGAGCCGATCAACGCCATGTGGCTGATTCTGGCGGCGGTCTGCACCTATCTGGTGGCCTATCGTTTTTACAGCCGCTTCATTGCCGTGAAGGTCGTGGTTCTGGACGACCGCCGCGCCACCCCGGCCGAGAGGCTGGAAGACGGCCGCGATTTCGTACCCACCAATAAATGGGTCGTCATGGGGCATCACTTCGCCGCCATTGCCGGCCCCGGACCCCTCGTCGGCCCGACGCTCGCGGCGCAACTGGGTTACCTTCCGGGGACGCTGTGGATCATCATCGGCGCGGTGCTGGGAGGCTGCGTCCAGGACTTCGTCATTCTGTTCGCTTCCATGCGCCGCGACGGCAAATCCCTGGGGCAGATCGCCAAGGAAGAAGTCGGGCCGGTGGCCGGCTTCACGGCGCTGTTCGCCGTCATCTCCATATTGATCATCCTGCTGGCGGTCATCGCCCTGGTCGTCACCAACGCGCTGAAGGCCAGCCCGTGGGGGACCTTCACCCTGGCGATGACCATCCCGATCGCGATGCTGATGGGGATTCACCTGCGCTTCCTGCGCCCGGGCCGTGTGCTGGAGGCCTCGATCCTGGGATTCGTGCTATTGATGGCCGCGGTGGTGGGCGGACAGTACGTGGCGCGCACGCCGCTGCTGGCGGCGCTTTTCACCTTCGACGCGCGCGCGCTCGCTCTCATGATCATCGCCTACGGCTTTGCCGCCTCCGTGCTTCCCGTGTGGCTGCTCTTGGCGCCGCGCGACTACCTGAGCACCTTCGTCAAGCTCGGGACCGTCTTTCTGCTGGCCCTCGGCATCCTGGCCGTGCGACCTTCACTGTCCATGCCCGCGCTGACGCGCTTCGTCGACGGCACGGGGCCGGTGTTCGCCGGAAAGATATTTCCCTTCGCCTTTATCACGATCGCGTGCGGTGCCGTCTCCGGCTTCCATTCCCTGATCGCTTCCGGGACAACCCCCAAACTCATCAGCAAGGAAAGCCAGGCGCGCATGATCGGGTACGGCTCCATGGCGCTCGAATCGTTCGTCGCCATCATGGCGATGGTGGCCGCCTGTGTGCTGCAGCCGGGAATCTATTTTGCGGTCAACAGCCCGGCGGGCATCGTCGGCACCGACGCGGCCGCCGCCACGGCAACCATAACCTCCTGGGGCTATCCCGTGACCGAGGGCGAGATGCAGTCGCTGGCCGACATGGTCGGGGAAGAAACGCTGTTTGCGCGCACCGGCGGCGCACCGTCGCTGGCGATCGGCATCGCCCATATCTTTTCCAGCAGCCTCGGCGGCGAGCGCATGATGGCCATCTGGTATCACTTCGCCATCATGTTCGAGGCGCTCTTCATCCTGACGGTGCTCGATGCGGGTAGCCGCGTGGGGCGTTTCGTCCTTCAGGATCTGCTCGGTCACTTCTGGAAGCCGCTGGGGCGCACCGGCTGGTATCCGGGGGTGGTCCTGACGGCCTTTCTGATCGTGGCGGGCTGGGGGTATTTCCTCTATCAGGGCGTCACGGATCCGCTCGGAGGCATCAACAGCCTGTGGCCTCTGTTCGGCATCGCCAACCAGCTGCTGGCGGCCGTCGCTCTGTGCGTCGCCACGACGATTCTGATCAAGATGAACAAGGTGCGCTACCTGTGGGTGACTCTGGTTCCGATGCTGTGGCTGGTCGTCGTCACCCAGACGGCGGCCGCGCAGAAGATGTTCCATCCGGACCCGCGCATCGGCTTCCTCGCCGAGGCCGATCGGCTGAGCACCCTGCTGCAGGACGGCGGCATGGCGCCCGAGAAGGCTGCCGAGGCGCGGCGCCTGGTCTTCAATAACCGGCTGGATGCGGCCGTCACCGGTCTTTTTGCGCTTCTGGTTCTGGTGATCGTCGCCGATTCGATGCGCGAGTGGCTGGCGATCCTGCGCCGCCGGAAGGTCGCCGTGCTTCACGAGGCGGAGTATGTCGTCTCGGACCTGGAGGATGATTGAATGAAATGGCTGCGTGAACTGCGGCGCATCCTGGAGCTGGTCGGCGGCGCGGGCGACTACGCGCGCTATTGCGAGCACCTGCGCTCGAGGCACCCGGGGTGCCGGCTGCCGAGCGCCGGGGAGTTCTACCTGGACAGGCTGCGGGAGAGGTACAGCCGCCCGACCCGCTGCTGCTGAAAAAGGCGGCCCGGCCGGGACCCGAGGCACACCCGGATCGCGATCAGGTCCCGATGTGCAGCTCGATGCCGCGCATGTCCTGGAACGACTCGGTCATGTAGCGCTTCAGCTTCCCCACGAGCTTTTTTTCCGCGACGCGCACGGCCTCGCGTGTGATGCCGTAGCGGTCGGCGATCTGCTGCAGGGTTTCCGGCTCCTCGGCGATCAGGCGGTTGCGCAGGATGACCTTTTCGCGCTCGGACAAAGTTTCGGCGAACTCGGCGAATTTTTTCTCCAGCATCTCCCGGAACTCGCCCTGGGCGATCTTTTCGTCGACGCTCTGCTCCATCAACTGCAACGTGTCGGCGACGCGCACCTCGCCGTCCTCGCTGAGCGGCGCGTCGAGGGAGATGTCCGGGCCGGTCATGCTCTGCTCCACGTCGATGATCTCGCTTTCATCGACACCGAGATTGCGCGCCAGCAACTGCGCCGTCGGCGTGATCCCCCGGGCCTCGAGCTCGCGCTTCTCGCGATTGAGGTTCATGAGGATCTTGCGGCGCGTGTTGGTCGTTCCGACCTTCACCAGTCTGGCATTGTCCAGGAGGAACTTGATGATGTAGGCCTTGATCCACCAGGCGGCGTACGTTTGCAGGCGCGTGCCGCGGTAAGGGTCGAAACGCCGGACCGCCTGCAGCAGCCCGACGTTGCCCTCCTGGATCAGATCGAGCAGATTGCGGTAGACCTTGTGGTACATGAGGGCGATTTTCACCACCAGCCTGAGGTTGGCGGTCACCAGGCGGTAGGCGGCCTCGTGATCGCCCCCCCGGCGATAGCGTACCGCCAGGTCGTGCTCTTCCTCGCGGCTCAGCGGCTTGAACTTGCTGATTTCCCAGAGGTAGCGCCGCAGCGGATCGTAGCGCGCGAGCTTGTGCGCCTCGGGATCCAGTTCGACGCTCTCCTCGAGCAGCGCCCGCACCGCGCGCTCTTCGCGGAATACTTCGGCCGGCTGTTCCTCGAACGTGCTCTCCTCGTTCATGGCGTGGCCCTGATGCATTATACGGGACCATGGAAAGGCAGACAATCGGGCGTGCTCTTCATAACGCTTACATCGGGGCAGCCGCCTGATTTACAATCGGGTGCGCCGGCGCAAGCGGCAGCGCTTATCGAGGGGTGACCCGAGGGAGAGCCTATGGAATGGAAAGACCTGGAGAAGATGACGATCGTCAAGCTGCGCGAGGAGGCCCTGAAGTATCCCGACAGGATCACGAGCGTACGCGCCAAGGACAAGGATCAACTGATGACCGAGCTGGCTGCGGTACTGGGCATCGAGAAGCCGCACACCGCGTTTACCGCCGGCGTGGTGCAGACCAAGGAGCAGCTCAAGCACAGGATCCGCGAATTGAAAGGCCGGCGCGATCGTTTGCTCCAGGCGCAGGATCGCAAGGAGCTCAAGCTGGTGCGGCGCGAGATCCATCGCCTTAAGCGGCAGATCCGCAAGATCGAGGAGGAGGCGGCACGCAAGGTGCGGGCCTGAAGTGCGCGCAGGCTTGTCGCGGCCGTTCCCCGGCGGTATGCTTTCGCTCCCGGCCGGGGCGGGGCGCCGCAACCCCGCACGCAGCCGGTGCGACAGACGAGGACCTGCTTCCATGGCATGCAGAATCATGAGCTACGGCGCCACCGATATCGGCCTCAGCCGGCGCGTCAACCAGGACAGCTTCCTGGCCGACGATGCCATGGGGCTGTACGTGGTCGCCGACGGCATGGGAGGTCACAGCGGCGGCGAGGTGGCCTCGAAGATGGCCGTCGATGTCATCCGTTCCTTCGTTCAGCTGAACCGCCACGGCGACGGCGGATCGTGGCCCTACGGAATCCTGCCGGAACTCTCCTACGGCGGAAACGTGCTGCGGACGGCGATCATGCTAGCCAATGCCAGGGTGTACGAGGAGGCGGGCAAGCGCGCCGAGCTGGCGGGCATGGGCACGACCATCGTGGCGGCGGTCGTCGAAAGCGATCTGCTGACCGTCGGCAGCGCCGGCGACAGCCGTGTCTACCATATTCGCGGCGACCGCATCCGCCAGCTTACGACCGACGACTCCTGGGTGCAGAGCGCCCTGGAGAGGGGCGTGTTGCGCCGGGACGAGATGCGCGATCACGTCATGCGCAACGTGATCACCAAGGCTGTGGGAACGAATCCCGAGATCGAACCGCGCATACTCGAAGAACCGCTCGAGCCCGGCGATTATTGTCTGCTGTGCTCCGACGGATTGCACGGCCTGGTCGGCGATCCCGAAATTCTCGAAACCGTGCGCGCGGCCGGCGATGATCTCGCCAAGGCGGTGACCGGGCTGATCGCGGCGGCCAACGCCGCCGGCGGGAAGGACAACATCACGGCCGTGCTGCTCAGCTGCCGGCGCTAGCCTTCCGGCATCCGGTGCCTCGAGGCTGTCGCAAAGCCGGCGATCCTCTGCCGCCCCTCCGGGGCTTGCGGGATCGATACGCTCCTTTCCGGGGGTGCGCCTGCGGCTCACCCCCGGCTACCCGCTCAGGGCCCCTGCCGGGGCCGCGTCAGTGCCGGAGGCACGGCAGCTGGTAGCTCCGGGTGAGCCGAAGGCGAACCCGGAGAAAAGCGGATCCGAGGCCGGCGAGCCCCGGAGGGCCGACAGAGAGGCATGCGCGTTTTGCTGCGCGACAATGCCCTGGCGCAGACCCGCCCGGCTCAGGGCTCCGGTAGGGGCCTCGCGATCGTCCCGAACCGCATCGCCGCGATTTCCCATGCTTCGCCTGCGGCTCACCCCCGGCTACCCGCTCAGGGCCCCTCCGGGGCCGCGTCAGTGCCGGAGGCACGGCAGCTGGTAGCTCCGGGTGAGCCGAAGGCGAACCCGGAGAAAAGGGAACGGCATGCGACAAGCCCTGAAG
>CAZHQK010000035.1:0-6888 GCA_964534795.1 uncultured Acidobacteriota bacterium | reverse complement strand
TGCTCTCAAGCTCGGCATAAAGCTTCTGGAGGCACCTATAAAGCAATGTTTCTTCTAGGTTTAGGACCAGATCGCACACCCTGGTGTTGAGCAGGGCGTACCGTTCGGTTTCCCAATTGTCCTGATACTGCGTCACGGTCGCCATAGGGCTTGCCCGACAGTGAGTATGAATGTGCCAAACAACTGAATATGCAGGATTTGTCCGTCTCCTCGACCCCGGTCGGGGAAAACTGACCGGCGGCCTGAGACAGTCGAAAGTTAAATTATACCGCCCGGCGCGCCTGTCTAGAAGATATTTTCCCGACTGCGGGCCGCAGGCCTACCCCGACCGTCGCGTTCCGCTCGAGGGTTTGGGCGGCTGCTTGTCGGGGTTTTCCACCTTGATTTCGGACGCCACGCCGTCGATGTCGATGCCGTATTTCTTGAACTTCTTGAGCTCGAACTTGACGGTGGCCACGGTGAAGCTTTGCAGCTCGCTGAGTTCGATGGGCTTGTCGCCGAGGGTTATCTTGGCCGCCGAAGCGTCGAGCACGTATTTAGCCTTATCCGGGATGCGGCTTACCAGAATTATCTTCGTCGACTGGGAGATGGAAAGCAGCCGGTAGCGGCCCGTCTCGACGGCAATCACCCATGCCGCCGCAAGAACTCCGACCAGCCCTGCCGCCGCCGCGCGCCTCATTCTTCAATATTACAGTTTCGGTGACAGGCTACTCAACCCCGAAATTCCCGCTTGCAGCTGCCGAGGGGCCTGCCGGGGAGTTTCGGGGTTGAGTAGCCTGTCACCGAAACATTGAACTATCCATGGAGGTTGGACGTATCATGGAGGCAATGATCATCGAACTGGAGAGCATTACCGTACGTTTCGGGCGCCAGACGGTCCTCGACGGGATCGGCCTCGAGTTCGAAGGCGGCTGCATGGGACTGCTCGGGCCGAACGGCGCGGGGAAGACCACCCTTCTGAAGACACTGCTCGGCTTCATCGTTCCCGTTGCGGGATCCGGCAAGGTCCTCGGCTGCGACATCCGCAGCGAGCAGCTGGCCCTGCGGCAGCGGGTCGGCTACATGCCGGAAAACGACTGCCACATTCCGGGGATGAACGCCGTCTCGTTTGTCGCCTATGCCGGCCAGCTGGCCGGGATGAAACCGAAGGAAGCCATGCAGCGCGCCCACGAGATCCTCTATTACGTCGGGCTGGGCGAGGCGCGCTACCGCAACGTGGAAACCTACTCGGCGGGCATGAAGCAGCGCATCAAGCTCGCGCAGGCGCTGGTGCACGATCCCGAGCTGGTGTTTCTCGACGAGCCGACGAGCGGCCTGGATCCCAAGGGGCGCGCCGACATGCTCGACCTCGTGCGCGACATCTCGACCGTCAAGGGGATCCACGTGATACTTTCGACGCACCTGCTGCCCGACGTCGAATCGGTGTGCCGCGAGGCGCTGGTCATCCATAAAGGCAGGCGCGTGGCCGCGGGCCGGATCGAGGAGTTGCGCGCCGCGACGCGCGCCACCTACGAATGCCGCATCAAGGGCGACCTCGAGGCCTTCCGCCGGGGCCTCGAGGCTCTCGGGTGCGACCTCGCCCAGAACGAGGACGGGACGCTGCGCGTCCGGATGGGCGACGGGCTGGGCAGCCGGGCGCTGCTCGGCATCGCGCGCGACCACGGCATCCAGATCCGGCATCTGATGCCGCTGCGCCAGTCGCTCGAGGAGGTCTTCATGCAGGTGATCGGGGGAACCGATGCCCATCTATGACCTGAGCTACCGCCACTGGAGCGGCGAGTGGACGTCGCACCCTTACCGCTGGTGGGTGATCACGCGCCAGGGGATCCGGCTGCTGGCGCAGAAGAAGCGCTTCCTCTTTCTGATGATTCTCGCGGCCCTGCCCTTTGTCGTGCGCGCCGTGATGCTCTATTTCGCGACCGTGCTCGGCCGCTCGGGCATCATCACGGTGGACGCCCGCTTTTTCGAGCAGTTCCTGACGCAGCAGAGTTTCTTCGTCTTCATCATCGCCATCTACGCTGGCGCCGGGCTGATCGCCAACGACCTCAAGGTCAACGCGCTGCAGATCTATCTTTCCAAGCCGATCACCCGCCGGGATTACATGATCGGCAAGCTGGGCGTCGTGACGTTCTTCCTGGGCGTCGTGACCCTGCTGCCGGCCGTGCTCCTGTTTCTGCTGGCCGTGGTCTTCGAAACCGACGGCAAGTTCCTCGAGCAGTACTACTGGGCGCTCGGCGCGATCGTCGCCTACTCGCTCGTGATCGTTTTCACGAACGCGCTGCTGGTGCTGGCGCTTTCTTCGCTGACGAAGAGCAGTCGCTTCGCCGGCATCAACTTCGCGGCGATTTTCTTTTTCAGCCAGATCCTGTACGGCATTCTGGGTGGGATTCTGCGCACGTCGCGCGTGGCCTGGGTTGCGCTCGGCAACAATCTGGAGCTCGTGGGCAACCTGATCTTCGGCACCGAACCGCGCTATCAATCGCCGGCGTGGCTTTCGCTCGCCATCCTGGCCGCGCTGGCCGCGGCGAGCGCCCTGGTCGTGCACCGGCGCGTGCAGGCGGTGGAGGTGGTGCGATGACCGGGATCCTGGCGGCGCGGAACCTTTCGAAATGGTACGGCCAGGTGATCGCGGTCAACAACGTCGGCTTCACCCTCGGGGCCGGCGTGACCGGCCTGCTCGGGCCGAACGGCGCGGGCAAGTCGAGCCTGATGAAGCTCATCACCGGCCAGTTGCGCCCGAGCCAGGGGGAGATCACGGTATTCGGCGAGCGGGCGTGGAACAACCCCGGGCTCTTTCGCCGGATCGGCTTCTGTCCCGAACAGGACTCGTTCTACGAGCGCATGACGGGCGCCGAGTTCCTCCAGGCGCTCTTGCGCCTGAACGGCTACGGCGAGGCGGAGGTGCGGCGGCGCGCGCAGGATGCTCTCGCTCTGGTCGCACTCGCGGATGCGCGCGACAAGAAGATCGCCGCCTACAGCAAGGGGATGCGCCAACGGATCAAGCTCGCCCAGGCGATCGCGCACGACCCGGAGGTGCTCGTGCTCGACGAACCGCTCGCGGGCATGGATCCCGTGGGGCGGCACGAGACCATCCGGCTCGTGCGCCGCTGGGGGCGGGAAGGGAAGTGCGTGATCGTCTCGAGCCACATCCTGCACGAGGTCGAAGCCATGACCTCGAACATCCTGCTGATGCACAACGGCGAGGTGCTGGCCGAGGGCGACGTCCACCAGATCCGCGATCTGATCGACAAGCACCCGCACAATATCTACATCCGCTGCTCGGACGCGCGGCGGCTGGCGGCGGCGCTCGTGGGATTCGACGATGTCGTCGGCATCCGCTTCCATCCGGAAGGGGACGCGGTCACGGTCGAGTCGCGCCGCCCCGACGACTTCTACCGGCGGTTGCCGGAGCTCATGCTCGAGGCCGGACTCGAGCTCGAGGAGATCACCTCGCCCGACGACAACCTGCAGGCGGTTTTCCATTATCTGGTGAAATAGGAGCCCGCGATGATGCGCAGCCCCGGCGCGGCCCGCACGTGGAGAGACGCGAAAAACGTCGCCTTCATCACGCTCGACACGCTTTTCTGGAGCAAGAAGACGATCTTCGTCGCGATCGTTTCGCTGCTGATAATCGGGCTGGCCGTCTTCGGCCGGCTGATTTTGAGCTACCACTGGGTCAACGCGCCCTTCACGCCGGCGCAGGTCTTCGGGACGCTGATGTCGACGGCGGTCGTGCATTTCCTGGTGGTCTTCGTGACTTTGTTTTACGGGACGGCGCTGATCTCGGAGGAGGTCGAGGGCAAGACGATCACGTATCTCTTCACGCGCCCGGTGTCGAAGGCGGTCGTGATGCTTGGGAAATATCTCGCGCTGCTGTGGGTGAGCGCGCTGCTCGTGGTGCCGGCGATCGTTCTGAGTTATCTCGTCCTGTATGTGGGTGCGGACATGCGGCCGTTCATGCAGGATGTCGGGCTGCTGGCGAAGGATATGGGGATCGTCTTTCTGGCGCTTCTGGCCTACGGGTCGCTTTTCGGGCTGATCGGCGCGTGGTTCAAGCACTCGATTCTGGCGGGGCTGGTCTATGCCTTCGGCTGGGAGGGGATCGTCTCCTATCTGCCGGGTTTCACGCGCAAGCTGACGATCACGCATTACATTCAGTCGATCTTCCCGCACGAGAACACGGCGGGGGCGATCGCGATGCTGATCGGCCGGCGCACGGAGCCGGCCGAGGCGGTGGTGACGCTGGTTTTGATGGCGGTGTTTTTCTCGGCGACGGCGTGCCTGATGGTGCGCGAAAAAGAGTACGTGCTGGAACAATAAGGTGAAAATGGTCTGGCGGCCCTCCGGGGCTTTGTCATTCCGTTGTCCGCTTATCTCCGGGTTCGCTGGCGCTCACCCGGAGCTACTGTCTTTGCGTGCCTCCGGCACGCATGCGGCCCCGGAGGGGCCAAAAGAAAATAGACGGGGGTGAGCCGCAGGCGAACCCCCGGACACAGGCGGGCGTAAATCAACCAAGCCCCGGAGCGCCGGCAGAATCCGATTGCGTGCGGTTTTTCTGTCGTCCCTCCGGGACGGGTACGGCCCCGGAGGGGCCCTGAGCTGGTAGCCGGGGGTGAGCCGCAGGCGAACCCCCGGAAACCGGCGTACGCGCGGGCCGAGCCCCGGAGGGCCGGCAGATATCATCCTGTCCAAGGACGGATCCATCGAAACATGACCCCCTTCCGTTTCCTGTTGTTCCTTCCGATCTCTTTTCTCATCGCGCTTGCCGCCGATGCGAAAACCTTTATCGTATTTCCCTTCGAATCCCGCGCCGCTGACCCAGCGCTCGAATGGATCGGCGAAGGCATGGCGCTTTCGCTCGGCGAAGGCCTGCGCCATGCGGGGCTGAGGGTCGTTTCGCGCGAGGAGCGCGTGCGCCTGGTCGAAATGGCGGATCTGCCGCCCGCCATGCCCTTGAGCCGCGCGAGCATGATCCGCGTCGCGCAGCAGGCCTCGGCCGACTTCCTGGTTTTCGGCTGGTACTCAGGGTCGGCCGCGAGCCTCCAGGTGTCGCTGCAGGTGCTCGATCTCGAGCAGATGAGGCTCGGCGGGACGATCACGGCCAACGGCCCCTTGTCGAGCCTGCGCCAGATGGAGAACGACCTGTCGTGGCTCATTCTGGCCAACAACGACCTTGCTTCCGGCTATACGCGGGAGGAGCACCAGAAGGCCGTGCGCGCCGTACCCAATCCGCCCTACGCGCTGTACATCGAGAGCCTGAATGCGCCCGATGAAAATACGGCCGTCGCCGCGCTCGCCAAGGCGGTGGCGCTTTACCCGCAATTTGCCGAGGCGCACTTCCTGCTCGGACGGTACTACTTCCAGGAAGGCAAGTGCACCGAGGCATTGGTTCACCTCGCGAAGGCGCCGGCCGGCGCCGAGGCGCGCTTCATGTCGGGGAACTGCCGGCTGGTGAAGGGGCAGCTGGACGAGGCGATCGGGCAATACCGGGCGCTTTTCGAGGCCGTGCCTGTGGTCGAAGCGGCGAGCAACCTTGGGGTTGCCTGTCTGCGCAAGGGCGACTACGAAGCGGCAGGCGAGTATCTCGAAAAGGCGCGCGCGATGGCGCCTGCGGACGCGACCGTGGGTTTGAATCTGGCGGTCCTGAGATACCTGGAGGGGAAGTTGGAGGCGGCGCTCGAGGTGATCGAGGGATCGCTCAAGGAGCATCCGTCGCACGGGATGCTGCGTTATTTGCGCGGGTTGGTGCTCGCGAAGATGGGGCGCGGCGCCGAGTCGGACGATGCGCTCGAGGTATCGAAACGTCTCGGCATCGATCCGGAGGAACTCCGGCGCCAGGACCCCAGACTCTGGACGCGCGTATTCCAGACCTGGAAACATCGATAGCGGCGCGCGGGTTCTGGCGTCTGTCGGCCCTTCGGGGCTCGGCAATGGCGGGTTCGGCTTTCTCCGGGTTTGCCTTCGGCTCACCCGGAGCTACTGTCTTTGCGTGCCTCCGGCACGCATGCGGCCCCGGAGGGGCCAAAAGAAAATAGACGGGGGTGAGCCGAAGGCGAACCCCCGGGAGGCGGACATGGATCAGCCAAGCCCCGGAGGGGCGGCAGAATTCGATTGCGTGCGGTTTTTCAGTCGGCCGTCCGGGACGGATGCGGCCCCGGTAAGGGCCCGAAGATTGTAGACGGGGCGTGAATCATCAATGCGGCCCCGGAGGGGCCCTGAGCTGGTAGCCGGGGGTGAGCCGCAGGCGAACCCCCGGAAAGGCGGGCATCGATCAACCAAGCCCCGTAGGGGCGGCAGAATTCGATTGCGTGCGGTTTTTCAGTCGGCCGTCCGGGGCTTGGCTTGACATCGAGGGCGCGAGATACATAACATTAGCTCGCCAAGTGCCGAAGTGGCGGAACTGGCAGACGCGCTAGGTTCAGGGTCTAGTGAGCTTAAGCTCGTGGGGGTTCGAGTCCCCCCTTCGGCACCACCCCCATGACTTCCCTTTGAGAAGTCCTACGGCGCGCCTTGCGCCGGAATCGCCGAGAGCACCGACAGGTTGTGCGTGCCGAAAAGCGCAAAGCTCGCCAGCCCGCCATTGGCCGACACCCTTATGTAACCCGAAGCCAGATTTTGTCCAGCCAGCTGCGGGAAATACTCCGTCAATAGTTTCGACAGCCTGCCGCCTGCAGGGATCGTCACGGGAACGTAATCCTCAAGAATGCCCTGAGCGCTGTACAGGCTGAGCGTGGCCGAGACGTCGACCTGATTCGGGTTCACCATCGCCAGGCCGGTGAAATAGGTATCGTTCGACGCCAGGTGGCCGAAAACCAGCGAATTCTGAAGACTCGCCACGAGCGGCAAAGCCGACGAAAACGCCGACCGCCCGACATCGCCGAACACGAC
>CAZHQK010000034.1:0-5821 GCA_964534795.1 uncultured Acidobacteriota bacterium | reverse complement strand
CCGAGCACGACCCGCCGGCTCGCCGTCACGAACAAGGCCAGGAAGGCGAGATAGATCAGCAGGGCGGGGCCGAGGTCCTTCTGCAGGAAGAAGAGGGCGATCGAAGCCGCGAGCACAAGGGCCACCTGCCGCACGTCGCGCAATCGAGGCAGGGAAAGGCAGCCCCAGCGCCAGGAATCGAGGCGGCGCAGCTCGATATCGCGCCCGGCGAAGCAGGATGCGAGGAAGAGAATCGTGAGCAGCTTGATCGCCTCGACCGGCTGGAACAGGCCGAAGAGGTTGATCCGGGCATCGCTCCCCTCGGGGCCGGAACCCGCAAGAACCAGGAGCAGCGAAAGAGCCAGCGCTCCGAGCCCGGGCAGGTAGCGGTAGTTCGCGAGCGCGCCGGGGCGCACGAAGCCGGCGGCTGCGGCGAATGCCGCACAGCCCAGGGCGACGCCGTAGACGAACTGCCGGTGCAGCGCTCCGGGGAAGCCGGCGAGCATGAACGCAGACACGCCGCACAGGAGCATGGCCGCCGGCAGGTAAAGCTGCCCCGCGCGCGGGCTGCGGGCCCGCAGCACGAGATGCGCGGCGAGGAAGGCCGCGATAAAAAGGCCGAGGCAATCGGGCCCCAGGCAGCGCGACGTGCCTGCCGCGCCGGCGCGGGCGGCCAGGATCGACTCGGCCTTTACGGCCCAGAAAGCCCCGGCCAGAAGAAGTACCAGCTCCATATTGCGACGTTTCATGACATGACCTCGTTCAGTTTGCTACGACCTGCCGAAGCACGGCCCGGCGGCCGTCGGGGAGGTTTCCGGCTTGGAGGACGGGACGGACGAAAGCGGGCTGCGCTCAGGGTGCGAGCGGCGCTGCGGCCAGGCGGAACGGGATCTTGTGTTTCTCGAGCGACTCGAGGAATTCCGCGGCGCCGGCTGCGGGAACGGGCGCGGCGGTGTAGACGGCCACGAGCGTGGCGGGCTCGGCCGCGGGGAAATCTTCGACGGCCGGCGCGCGTGCCGTCTCGACGTTGAGCCAGGTGCGCGCGGTTTCGAGGATGGCGATTTCGCCGCGGCGGTCTTCCACGAGAATCGTGACGTACGGGTGCCGCGGGTCGCGGTGCAGTCCGCCGCGCCCTCGGAAAAGCGGCGCGAGCGCAGCCGCGGTGCGGCACTGCTCCTCGAAGCGCGCGACCAGGCCGCGCAACAGGCAGCGGGCGCGCTCGCTCAACGAAGCCGGGCGCGCGAGATCGGGCAGCAGTTCCTGCGACAGGAAGAGAAACTCCTGGAGACACAGCGGGCACGCCGCAAGGTGGCGCTCCACGGCGGTCGCCTCGGCGGAACCCGCCAGGGAGCCCTCCGCGTAGCGGATGAGCGTATCGTAGGCCGGGTGTTCCGCGCGGCGCGCGCGGCGGCGCAGCTCGTCATGCGGCTCGCTGTTCATCGTCCGACTCCCACGTTCGCTGTGTCACGTTGCGCCGTACAGGACGGCATTGCCCGCCTCGTACAGGTCCAGGATCAGATCCGCGCGCGCCGGCTCGGCGCGCACAAGCTCGGCCAGGGAGCGCGCTCCGCGCCGGTAATCCACGGCGATGCAGAGCGCGAGCGCCCGGCGGTAGAACTCCTCGGCCGCCATGTTCCAGCGCTCGCTCCAGCGGCGCACGGTCTCGAGCTCGGAGGCCGCCGCGCCGGGTTCGTCGGGCACCCTGAGCAGCTCGGCGCCGAAGGCGCGCACCTTCTGGCGGATTCCGGGCGAAAAGACCCTGCGCCCGCCGATGACGTCCGTACGGCCGTGGATTTTCTTCGACAGCCAGGAAGCGTCGCGCCCGCCGAAGCGCTCGAGGATTTCCTTCTTGGGCACGAGGGCGATGAGCAGGCTCAGGATTTCGGCGGCCTCGGGATCGAAGCGGCGCAGGAATTCGACGCATTCTCCGGCGTAAAGCGCCCGGTCGGGATCGGCCGCCGATCGCGGCTCCGCCGCCGGGTGGAGCGGGAAACGCCGCTCGCGGGCGAAGGCGAATCCTTCGCCCCCGCAGGCGGTTTTCCTGTCCTTGGGGGCGACCGCGCGGCCCGTGAACTCGCAGTGCCTGCGCGAGTAATACCAGCAGTGCTCGCAGCGGTAGGCGACGACGCAGGCATTGCGCACCGCGACGATCAGATAGTTGCGCAGATCGCGGTAGGTCGGCGCGGCCGGGCGGATGCGCCCGGCGATCACGGCCTCGATGACGCGCGCGACCGCTTCCTCGTGCCTGCCTTCATAGGACCCCTGCCCGTGAAAGCGCGCCGCGGCCCTTTCGATCAGGATGCGGAAGCGGCAGGGGCGTTCGTAAAGCAGCTCGCCCGCGCTCGCCGGCAGCCGCGCGATCAGACGGCAATTCCGACCGTCGGGATCGAGATCACCGCAGCGGTGCTCGAGGCAGGGGATCGGGTTCATACGGCCGGCATTCTACGCAGGTGCCGGAAAAGAGTCAAAGAGCGGGCCGCGCCGCGCGCGGCTCAGCGGTCCGCGACCAGCGGCGGAATCGGCTTGAAGCCCGTGCGGTGCGCCAGGGCGACGTCGACCATGCACCAGAAGATCTCCTCGGACTCGAGATACTGCCGCCCCTCCTCCGTGCACACGTCGAAGCCCTTGCGGCCGCCCATGGTGAAGGTGACCGAGTTCATCGGCAGGATCAGTTCCTGCGTCACGAGTTCCCGCACGAGTTCCCACTGCCTGATGACGGGGCCGGTAATGCTCTGGGAAACTGCCGGGTCGCTGTAATCCTCGAGCCAGGCGCCGAAAAATGCGTGCCCCCTGATGATGAAGCACACCGGATGCAACCCCATTCTTTCGACGCATGCGGCGCACAGCAGGGTGAGATCGAGGCAGGTCCCGCGGCGATGCTCGTAGATCTGCTCCGGGAAGAAGACCTTCTGCGACAGAGTCACGCTTCCGTCGGGCATGCGCTGCCCGCGCTCGAAGCTCGGCGGCGGGTTGATATAGGAAATCCTCAGGTCCTGCTGCAGCGTCCCGTAAAGCGCCTCGAGCATCTCGACGACCTTTTCGCGGCTGCCGCTCTGATAGCCGCTGAGGTCGGTCGCCTTGAACTCGCGGCGCAATCGGTCGCGCATGAGCGTGACGATCTTTTCCACCGGCTCCGAGTTGGGCTGCACGAAGCAGGCGAGCAAGCCGGCGATGGCGGCGTTGTAGTACCACTCGTTGTAGGCAAGCACCTCCATGGGGTAGGTTTCCGAGAACTGCACCTCACCCTCGGTGAAGACGTCGACCCGCAGGTTCGCCTTTTCCGCCTCGCGCACTTCCTGCAGGCGCGACTTGCGCAGCGGCACCACGATTCCCGTTTCCTCGTGCGCCGCGCCGGCCGGGATCGTCGGAATCGTCTTCTGCCATGCCTCGCCGTAATCGGTCGCCAGCCAGGCCTTGACCATGACGTCGTTGGCCGGCTCGGCGGAAGTGTTGTGGATGCGCAGCGTTTCTATGAGCGGCAGACCGCAGTGCACCAGGGCGTAGTTCAGGCGCGGGTATGCGTCGACCTCGACCCGGAGGTCGCGCGTCGTCACCCGCTGGAACAAAGGCTCGGGCGCAAGCGGCGCCCGCGATCGGGCCGGGGTTTCCAGGCGCGGCATCCCGATGTCGATGGCCGAAAGATCGGGCATCTCGGCGGTCACGCCCTCGAGGACGCCCGCGTCTTCACCCATGGCGTCGGCCAATTCCTTCTTGATACCGTCCAGGATGCTGCGGCTCCGGCGGCGCAGGGACAAGCCGGACGGCGCCCCCGCATCGGCGCCGACTTCGGGGCGTTTCGCGCCGCAGGCGGGGCAGAATGCGGCATCGGCGCGGTTTTCTGAACGACAACGCTTGCAACGCCAAGTTGCCACGGCAGCCTCCTCTCGTTGCAAAGTGCCGGACCGCCGACTCGCGGCTCCGAGTCTCCGGCCCCGCACATCGCGCCCAGCCTACTGGCCGAAGAACTGGTGCCCGCAATTCTCGCAGAACTTGTTCCCCTCGGCCGTCTCCAGGTGACATTTCGGGCATACGACCATGCGCCGCTTCGGGCCGCCGCCGGGTTCGGCCTGTATGACGCTGGCTCCCCCCGGACCGGGCGCGATGACGGTCATGCCGGGAGCGGCCGCCCGGGTGGCGGTATCGCGCTGCGTTTCCATGCCCTTGATGTACATCTCCTGCATCATGCGCGCGTACTCGCGGCTCATTTCCCGCATCTCGGCCATGCTCTGGTCCTTCATGGCCATCATCTTGTCGTAGGCACGCTGCACGTCGGCGGCCGAAGCGCTGCGGAACTTTTCCTGGAATGCCTTGGCGATTTCCGAGCTCTTTTCGGCGGCCATGGCCAGGATCTGCTCCTCGGAGAAGCCGCGCAGGCTTTCGGTGCGCTTGAGCTCGGCCAGCATCGAGGCGCGATCGGCGGGAGCGGCCGCGATGAGGGCCTCGGTGGAGAGCGCCGACAGGGCCTGGATCTTTTCCAGTTCGAGCTGGTGCCGGCGCGCCGCCTCGGCCATCTCGATCTCCGACAAGGTCTTCTTGATGCGCAGCTCGCGTTCGGCGGCCCGTTCGGCCTCCTCGAGCTTGATCTCCTTCTGCTTCTTCAACAGGTCGAGCGACACCTGGGCGGTGCGCATATCGGCCTGATCTTCCAACTCCTCCAGCTCGATTTCGGTCAGCTTCTTCTTCTTGGCCAGGTCGATCTGGGTCTCGATTTCGTAGCGCTTCTTGTCGACCATGTGCCGGGCCGCCGCCCACTCTTCCTCCTGCTGGATTTCGAGCAGCTTGCGCCGCGCGGCCAGCTGGTGCTCGAGCTTGGCCATCTCCTCCTGGCGTTCGGCGTCGGAGCGCGTGCGGTCGACGGCGATCGACAACATCGCCTGGGCGCGCGCCAGTTCCAGTTCCTGCTCCAGCTTCAGCCGCTGGATGGTGTGGCTGCGCGCCAGAGCGTGGTCCTCCTTTTTCTCGGCGAAGGCCCGGACCAAGAGATCCATTTCCTCCTTGCGCAGCAGCTTGCCCTTGTCGATCTCCTGCAGGAAGCGCTCCATCTCGTCGGCCGCGGTGATCTTGTCCATCTCCGCCGACGCCGTCGCCTTGCGCATGCGCTCGAAGACCTTGGCGCGCTCCTCGAAGACCTCGACCTGCATCAGGCTCTTGGCGGTCTCCTGGTCCATCACCCTGCGCTCCAGCCCCATGGCGGCGCCGGTGGCGAGGGCGTTCTCGAGCTCCTGGCTGTAAAGCCAGTATTCTTCCTTCCGGTTGGTGAGGGCGTTGAGGCGCGGGTGGCGGAAGTCGAAGACGCGCGCCTGGATGAACGACAAGCCCTTGCGGCCGAAAGTCCTGGCCAGGTGCTGCGCGACCTGCTGTTCGATCTCCTGCTTGAAGGCGATGTTGGAGGAGAGTTCCGTGACCGACTTGCCGCCCACGAGCTCCTGCAGGCAATTGTGAAGTTCCTGCTCCAGATAGCCGCGCAGCTCCGACAGGGGGTAGTTCTGGCGGCCCTTCATCAGGTTTTCGAAGAACAGGGTCGGGTTGTCCATCTGCACGACCAGGCGGCACTCGGCCGCCAGCCTCAAAGGATCGCGCGTGAGTATGTCGCTCAGCGAGAACTCGAGCTCCACGTCGCCGGTGTCGACCAGGACCGCCGTCGTGCTCTTGGCGCTGAAGAGATTCTTGATGCGTTCGACGAGCCCGCCCATCTCGTAGCGGCCGGGCTCCAGGATGCCGGCGTAGGCTCCGTTGACGAAGAAGATCGCGCGCGTGCCGGCCTCGACGATGAGGCCTTTCTTGAAGAAGCCCTCGACGTCGGAGACCTCGACCTTGGTGGCGTAATCCTCGACGCGCCGGG
>CAZHQK010000033.1:0-6880 GCA_964534795.1 uncultured Acidobacteriota bacterium | reverse complement strand
CGTGAGCGGAATGGAAGGTGACTCTCCTGGGCTCTCCACCCTCCGCGGCCACGACGAAGATGTCGAAGTTGCCGTACCGGTCGCTGGCGAAGGCGATGTACCTGCCGTCGTGGCTCCACACCGGCATGAAATCGTGCGCCGCGTGGGCCGTGAGCGGCGTCGCAGCGCCCCCGCCGCTCGGAACGCGGTAAAGATCGCCCTTGTAGGTGAATACGATGGTCTTGCCGTCGGGCGAGATCGCGGGGTAGCGCAGCCAGTTGGGATTGTTCTGCGCGGCCGCCGGGACCGCGAAAATCAGGAACGCCAGTGTCGGTACGAATGCTCTTTTCATGGCTTGCCGAAGGAGAAGGGATGGTTGAAGTTTATGCGACTCACTGCACGCCGGGCAGATTGTAAGGAGCGCCTCCGGGCGCGGTCAAGCGCATTCGGGGATGCCGGCGCGCCTGCACGGGCATCCTATTCGATGCGCCGGTACCGGAATCCGGCTTGCGGATCCGCCCAGGTGGCCCACAGGCGGCCGCCGCGCAGCACGTGCAGCCGCAAATGGCGCGCCTCGCGCACCCCGGGGGTCAGGATGCTCCAGTCGCCGGCCTTGTAGCGGAACAGCAGGTCGCCGGTCTTGGCCAGGGCGGCGAAGGCTTCCGCCGGGCCGGCTGCGATCGCCCAGAGGTCCACCTTTTGCGCGGGAAGCGGCACGGGGTGTTCGGCCAGGATGTTGCCGTCTTCGAGCGACAGGCGCAGATAGGTGCAAGCGTTCTGCCCGCCGGCCGGCCCGAAGAGCACGTCGGCATGCCGGCCGAGGGGCGGCGCCTCGAAGGCCAGAAGCGCTCCCGTACGTTCCAGCAGCAGCTTGCGCTCTCCCTTGCCGGCGCCCTTGCCGGGCGGCACCGCATACCGGTAGATGCGCACCCGGTCTCGGTCGACCTCGGGCCAGATCAGGGTTACGGTCGCGTCGCCGCCCTCGGCCTGATAGCAGGCCAGCATCCGCGCCGGCATCGCGCCCGAGCCCGGATCGAGCGTCCGGACGGCGGGAGCCTTATCCATGGTGAAGGTGATTTCCTTCACGCGCGCCTTGCCCTTGTCGTTTCCCGCAACCAGAAAAACGGCGCGGCCGTCGTCGTGCTTGCGCCCGACCGGCAGCAGGCGCGCATCGCTCAAGGCGAGCGGGCCGTAGTCGAGCGAGCCCGGCCGCTGCTTCATCGCGGCGAAAGCCGCGCCCACGCGGTCGCCTTCCAGCCAGGCGTACCAGCGGCGCCCGCGGGCTTCGCCCGCGACGACCGCCAGGGCCACGCCGCCGATCTGCGCCTCCGGGCCGCGGTCCAGGCAGCGAAGGAAGGTCCCCAGATCCGGCCTGCCCGGCGAGCTGTCGCGCTGGAACAGCGAGAGCGCACCGTTCGCCCAACGGTGGGTGAAGATCGCGGCCAGGGTGTCCGTACCGGAATCTGCCGTTTCCGCGACCGCCTCCGGCCGGGGCACGGCGACGGTGAGCTCCGCCGGCCGGGACGAGAGCTGCTGCTCCTCGTACGCATAGTGAACGACGACCCGGTACCGGCCCGGCAGGATCGGCTCCGTGGCGTACGAAGCCATGTCGTTTTCGTGCACGACCTCCTTGCCGGGCGCCAGATCGGTCATGGGCGGCGTGTAGGGCGGCAGCGGATCGCCGCCGGTCAACTGCAATTCGTGCTGTGCCGCGCTCCACGTGTGGACGACGGTACCGTCCTTGGCGGAAAGCATCTGGAAGACGAACGGAGAGCGCGACTGCGGGCTGTGCACTCGGACGGTCCGGCTCCCCCCGTTGCGGAGGGTTACCGCCACGGGGATCGACTCTCCGGCGATCACCTCGGGGCGCTTCAATGTGACATTCAATTCCAGCTGCGCCATGGGGATTACTCCTTTCCCGGAAGTGGAGCCGCCCGTTTCTTCCGCCTTGGGCGCCGGACGGGCATGACATGCCAGGCTCAGCGCGACCGGAGCCCATGCGAGCATGCGGAAGACACTGCGGGCGCGCACCCGCAACGGCCGCTCGGCCGCTTCCGGTCGGAAGCCGCGTTCTTTCATGATCCCTCCCGGGCCTGGGGTGCAGGCCTTACGGGTCATGCTCGTTGCCACCCGGCTGGCCGAGCCCCTCCACCTTCCAGCCCCGCATTCTCAGGATGCACTTGCCGCAAAAATACAGCCTCTCGGTCTCGCTCGTATAGCTCATGATGCAGCAACGGTCCCATCCTTTGTCGAGTGCGCCGGTGCCTGCCGGCCAGGCCGCATGAGTGTTCTCCTCGGCATCGTGGAGCTTTGTCCGGAAAGCCGCCCGCCCGCCCAAGGGGGCCGAGGCTGCGTGCTCCAGGTGGCGATGGTGGCCGACCTCGTGCACCCAGGTCTCCTCGGTGCTGTTGGTAAAAAGCCATGTGGCCGCCAGGGGCATGCCGGCGGCGGGCAGGGGAAACTCGTTGTAGCCGGGATCATAGACCGCCGGCGGTGTCTTGCGCCTCATGTGCCCGCTGCAGTCCGGACAATCCTTGCCCGCGGCGGAGCCGCCGCCGGCGGCGGTTTCGATCCACCAGTAATCGTTGCCGCAGCGGTCGCACTCGTATTCTTCCACCCAGTAGCGGGGCGTGCTCAGGAACTCCACCAGGAAATGCCCCCGAAGCTTGCCGCTTCTGGCCTCGACCCTGCGCAGCATTTCGTTGAGCAGCCGGTTTCGGTAGACGCGCCAGGTTGCGTTGAATATCTGGTTGTAAAAGACTTTGTACAGGTCGCCCACTGCTGTATTTGCGGGAGCCGCCCACGGCCAGTCGAAGTGCGCCAGATGATACCAGGGGAAAGCATACCCGGCATCCAGTCGGATGTGATTCGGGTTGTTCTTGTGATAATCCTGCGTCACGCGGTTGCGGATGATGTCGCGGAAAGCGGCCACATCTGCGGCCTTCGCCGGATCGAAGAGATCCGTCAGGCTGTATTCGGTCGGGCTGCCGGGCGGAGCGGTGTAGGGATCCGGTTCGTACACGAAATGGACGTGCGCCGCGGCGTAAAACTCGCGGAACCTCGTCATGTGGCTGTCCCAGTGGCCGGTGGCGGCGGGCGCCCAGCGGACGTAACCGCGGATGGAGGACTTGCGCCACAGGCGCATCGCGGCCGTGTGCGCCTGGGGCAGCCGGGGGTAGCGGCGCCGGAGCGCCTCGGAATTCGGGAACTGATATCCCGTGCAGTTCTTGAACCGCACCTGCGCCCGGACGCGGTAGCCGTCGCCCGCGATGCGCGAAGGATGGAAATAGACGCCCGCCTGGCCGATGAGGTGCGGGAACAACGAGTCCTCCGCCTGCCCGTAATCGTCGTGCACCACGGTCGCGATCGATTCGGTCTCGCTGTCCGGCAGGGCGCGCCAGGGCTGCAGGCTGCGCTCCTCGAATCCGAAAGCCCGCTTGAAATACTGATTCAGGTCGCCCGTGTTCGGGCGGATGCCGCCGTTCTCCTCGGGGCAGTTCGTATATACCACGTCGCGGGGCGTGTCCTTGCGCCGATAGCTCGCCTTGAGCCGGTCGAGGAGCCACTCCACATACCGGCGCGTACGGGTGAGGTTCTTGTTGTACTTGCTCGAATCGATCACCGAAACGTCGGGCCCGATCTCGTCGAAGGTCCAGTCGACGCGCACCGGGCCTACAGCTTTGCGTGCAGCCTCGCACGGCTCCGGCAGTTCCGTTCCGTCCAGCCCGGCGTCCCGCCCCAGCACTTCGAGGCCGACCTTCAGGGGGAGCCAGGGCCGGGCGATCGACTGGGCATCCCGGTCCGCCCGCTGGTCGCCGATACTCATGTCCCCGTGGTAGTCGTTCATGTAGGAAACATGGCCTGCGATCTCGGCGTCGTTCGAGTGCGTGTAGGCGTGGCGGTCGTCGACCCATACGATCAGCTCGCGCCCCTTGTCTTTCAGCACCTCCTCGGCGTCCTCGGCGCTCAGGTCGCCGCGCGCCGCGCCGGCTTCGCCGAACCAGGGCCGCAGGGGCTGTTCGGGCAGGCCCTCGAGCGCGTCGAGCGTGTCGGGATTCTCGTTCCCATCCGGCGTGAGGCGCTGGTAAGGATCCGCGGGGTTGGTCCTGCGCTTCGGGACGGAGCGCTGGAACTCGGTGAGGGCCAGCGTGTACTCGGCGCGCGCGCTGCCGTCGACCGGGCCGGGATGGAAGCCGGCGCGCGCCAGCCGATACTGGCACCAGATCGTGCCCCGGTCGCGCGTCGGGGCCGATTCCTGCGGCACCAGCGGGGCGAGCCGGATCTCGAGCGATTGCGGATCTTCTGCGGGATCGTAGTCTTCTTCAACGGCCGTGTGCGTTGCGGGATGGACGAAGAGCCGGACCTCGGTATGCATGGCGGCCAGGGCCAGGCCGCTGTCTTCCTCGTCGCCGGTGCGCGCCTGAAGCTGCACGCGGTAGGGCATATGGGTAGGATCCGCCTCTGCACCGCTCAAGAGCTTGCCGTCCCAGGCGAACTCGCCGGCGGCCAGCTCCGCTTCGTCCAAGGTGCGCTCCCAGACCACATCGCCGCCGTTGTCGATGATGAGGAGCCTGCCGACTTTCAACCTGTCGGTGTTCTCGATGTGCCAGCGTATCTTCAGCGAATCGGCGTTGAGCACGGCCGTGCCGTTGCGCAGGTCCCATTGCGGCCAGAAGTCCTCGAGGCGGATGCGCGCCCCGGTGTCCGCGGCGCCCTTCTCGAGGTACCGGAGCATGACCGTATAGGGTGAGAAAGCGGCGTTGATGAAGCGCTGCTGCCCCGCGCGCGGTTTCAGCATGCCCTCCTCGGCGCTGCTCTCTCCGTACCAGTCCGCGATCTCGTGTTCCTGGCCGGGCACGGCCCGCTCCTGCTCGAGCTCGCGCGCATAGACGGGCTTCACCTCGGCGAGCGCGGTGAAATTCAGGGTGCCGTCGGCCTGCATTTCGGCGCCGCAGTAGTTGCTGGCATAGACTTCCAGCACGACCTTGTCGGCCTTTTCCCTGCGCCCCATCAGGGAGTAGCGGATGCGGCACGCCTCGCCGCCCTCCTCGGGGAGGCCGGGGATGAACCACTTGTCCAGGAACTCGATGTCGATTCCCGGCGGCTCGGTCAGCTCGGCCGCGCCGGCTTCCTGGGGGCAATAGTGCGCCAGGCTGTCGTAGAAGCTGCAGCGGAAGGAATCGGTATGGCGCGGCAGCGGTTCGGCGCTCTGCTTCTTGCACGGGGCCAGGTTGCCTGCCTTGCACGGGAGATTGGGGAGCCGGTCCTTGTGGAAGAAGAAAAAGGTGACGCGCCGGTTGGGCTCGCAGCGCTTGTCGGTGACCACGACCGGGTTGAACTCGCCGCAGCCCATGCACTTCGGGTCCATGAAGCGGTCGGGGTCGAGTTCCACGTCGTGCTTGCTGGTCATGTACTCGGCGAACAGGCGCTTGCGCGTCTCGGGCCCGGCAATGCCGTCGGCCTCGAGGCCTCGGGCCTCCTGGTATCTCTTGACGGCCTCCTTCGTGCGCGGCCCTTCCACGCCGTCGACCGGCCCGGGGTCGAATTCGGCGCCGATGTCGTTCAGGATGGCCTGGACCGCCCGGATGCCCCAGTTCTCGTCGCGGTAGAGCTTTTCCCAGGCATCGGCGTCGTTGGTGATGAAAGCGTAGACGCTGCGCGCGCGGCGCTCGCTCAGGGCCTTGTTGTAGCTGTCCGTTCCCACCTTGTCGGTGTGGCCGAAGATCATGATCTTGCTGTCGGGATACTTGCGCGCCAGCTGGTTGAGTATCTTGAGGTCGTCGGCCACGATGGGGCGGATGAAGGACTTGTCGAACTCGAAGCATATGCCGCGCACCTTGGCGCATGCGGCGAACTGCTGTGGAGGCTTGTCCCTGCGCACCACGCGGATGACGTGTGTTTCCTCGGTCGCCAGGCCCGTCTTGGCGAACGGCTGCGGAATCAAGAGGTCGCGGCGCGGCCGTACGTCGGCCGAAATGACGAAGTGCTTGTCTGCCCCGCGCTTGTAGCAGCCGAGATCGTCGCGCAAATGCTCGTCGATCACCGTCGGATCGTCCGTGCCCCAGTTGAAGCGGGCGATCTCGGAGGCGCTCACCGGGTTGCCGGCGGCGCGCTCCCGCTCGGCGATCTTCTCGAGCGTGTCTCCGTCTCTGGGCGTGTACTTCTTGGCCTTGGATCGCTGGTCGAAAACCATTTCGCCGGTACCTGAGCCGCGCCGGAACCTGCCGGGCGCGGCATGTCCGAGTTTCAGCCGACCTCGACGACCTCCAGCACATCCTCGCAGGACATGCTCTGGATATCGCAGGATCCCGAAGGAATGCCGCGGATATCGACCATCCCGCTCCAGTCGGTCGTGAATTCCGCGACCTGGCCGTTGGTCAGCTTGATCTTGAGTTTCACGCCTGCCAGCGGCTTGCCCGTGTCGTTATCCACCACTTTGAAGACGATGAAGCCGCCCTTGGGCGGCGGCGGTGGGGGGGATTTCTTCGTTTCGGCCGGCTCCGCAGGCGCTACCGCTCCGCCTCTCGCGGTCCACTCGACCGGGGCGGCCGCAGCGATCTTGAGCCTGCCGGCCGTAAGTTCCCGGCTCAACCGCTGGAGTACGGCGACGTTCCGCAGCCGGTGCAGACCGCTGCCGCCGGGAAGGTCGGCGAGCATGTTTCTCAGCAAGCGCATCGCCGCCGCATCTCCGGCGTATCGTTGCAGGAGCCTGAATGCCTGCTGCCGATCGCTGAATTCGAGGGAGCTGCCAGCCGCGTGCTTCTCGTGCCATTGCAGGATCTCTATCTGTTCCGGGCCATTGCCGAGTTTGATGCCCATCGCCGCTCCGTGCCGATTCGTGAGGTTTCAACCCCCGGCGATTGCCGAGGGGTGCCGGCCGAGTGCGCGTGTATCATAACTT
>CAZHQK010000032.1:0-2186 GCA_964534795.1 uncultured Acidobacteriota bacterium | reverse complement strand
GCCCCGGAGGGCCGACAGACCGACGTTTCTGATTTATCCCTCTGCCGGCCCTTCGGGGCTTGTCGCATGCCGTCGCTTTTCTCCAGGTTCGCTTCCGCTCACCTGGAGCTACCAGCTTCCGTCCCTCCGGGACGGACATGGCCCCGGCAGGGGCCTTGAGCCGGTAGCCGGGGGTGAGCCGGAGGCGAACCCCCGGAAAGGCACGCATCGATCAGGCGAGCCCTGGAGGGCCGACAGACGGGGCTTCCTGGTGTATCCATCTGCCGTCCCTCCGGGACGGTGGAGCAATGGGCCGGCGTCCGGCACGGCGTGCCGTAGCTACTTTCGAGCCGAACCTACCGGCGGCTGCGCACGAAGTCCAGCAGCTCGCGGCGCGACAGCGAATAAAGATCCTGCGGATTGCCCGCGGGCTGGTTTTTCCACCGCTTGTGCCCCCAGAGCCATGACTCGGGCTGCTCGCGGATGATGCCTTCGATGACGCGGTTGAAACGCGCCGTGTTGTCGACCACGTCGCGGCTCATGTCGCCGCTGCGGACAAGCTCCAGGGGAGGCAGAAACTTGATCGTGTACTTGCCGTTCCTCATGGGCGTGAGATAGCCGGGGAGGACGGCGGCGTCCGTGCGCAGGGCCAGAAGCGCCAGGCTGGTCGTGGTGGCCGCGGGGACGCCGAACAGATCCGCAAAGACTCCCTCCTGCAGGGACGTGTTCTGATCCATGAGGATGCCGACGGCTCCCCCGGCCTTGAGGATTTCGAGAATTCCGCGCGCCGCGTTCTTCTTGGGGATGGCGCTGTTGCCCGCAAGCTCGCGCAGGCGCTGCAGGTGCCGCTCGAGGCGCGTGTTGTCGAGCGGGCGGGTTACGAAGGCCAGCGGGTGACCGTACAGGGCGTGAGCCGTCGGCAGCAGCTCCCAGGCGCTGAAATGCCCCGTAAGGTAAAGGATTCCCTTGCCGCGCGCCCGCGCCGCCTCGTAGTTGTTCAGGCCGCACACGGGATCGTACTCGACGAGCGAGCGGATCGTCGCCGGCGTCAGCGAGGGCATGCGGCTGAGCTCGAGAAGATTGCGCGCGGTGTTGCGGAAGCTGAGCAGCGCGATGCGGTCCCTTTCGCGAGCGCTGAGATCCGGGAAGGCGATCGTCAGGTTGACGCGGGCGATGTGGCGGTGGCGCGAACCGAGGTGGAAATAGAGCGTGGCCAGAAAGTCGAGCAGGGCGGCCGCCGCCGGCCGGGGAAGCACTCGCAGAAGCCCGAGCGAGAAGCGCGACAGCAGATATACCGCGAAGGATTCCAATTCGCTACACCGCAGCCGGATGGTAGAATCTCAACGTATAGCGCGCCCTTATGAAGCAATTGCTTTCCGGCATGATTCTTCGTCGCTCCCCGTCGATCATCTTCTGTTTCGCCCTGGGACTTACGGCGGCGCGCTTTTCGCCGGAGCCCGACTACAAGCCCCGCCGCTGGGAAGCGGGCGCGCGCGAAAGCTATCCCGCCAGGCTCACGAGCCAGGGGGTGACGATCGCCGTCCAGGCCATGTACACCGACCGTATGGCGGCGTCCGTGTTCGACGTCGACGACATGGTAACCCGCGGCATTATGCCGCTTGCCGTCGTCGTTTTCAACGACAACGCCTTCCCGGTGGAGGTCGAGGGCGATACGATCGAGTGGATCAGCGAAGGCCGGCACGTGCGCACGCTCGCGCCCGAGCAGGCGGCGATGATCTGCCTGCAAAAAGGCAAACGAAACGTGCTGGTGCCCAGGCTGCCCACCCCCAGGATTCCGGGTGCCGCAAAGATCGACCAGCGCGCTCTCGATGACTTCCGCCAGAAATTCCTGGGAAAGCGCACGGTTGCCGGCGGCGGCAAGGAAGCGGGATTCCTGTATCTTGCGGCACCCGCGGGCGACCTGCGCGAACTCGTGCGCGGCTCCCGGGTATACATCCCCGGCTTGCGGCGCCGGGACGACGGCAGTTCTCTCATTTTCTTCGAGATCGACATGGAGCCCTCTCTTGCGGCTCCTTCCCCGCAATAGCCGGCCAGGACCGCCCGGCCGGTCGGTTTCTGCTTCGATCCCCCGCAGGATCCGCTGCCGAAGGACTCGTTGCGCTTCGGGAATCGCCGCGCGGCCCGTCCGACGCTGCACCGACTGGAGAATTTCCGTCAACGTTTTCCCCCAGCCAGCGATAAGAGAA
>CAZHQK010000031.1:0-29523 GCA_964534795.1 uncultured Acidobacteriota bacterium | reverse complement strand
GGCCAGTTCGTTGGAGGTCTTGAGCACCCGGTTCATGGCCTCCACCATGTGCACCGGGATGCGGATCGTCCGGCCCTGGTCGGCGATCGCCCGGGTGATGCTCTGCCGGATCCACCAGGTGGCGTAGGTGGAGAACTTGTGCCCCAGGCGGTAGTTGAACTTGTCGACCGCCTTCATGAGCCCGATGTTTCCTTCCTGGACGAGATCGAGCAGGTCCAGCCCGGGATAGGAGTAATTCTTGGCGATGCTCAGCACCAGCCTCAGGTTGGAACGTACGAACTCGTCCTTGGCGCGCGCCATGGTCGCCTGGTTTTCATGGATCAGGTTCACGATGCGCCGCAGCTCGGCCGCCTCGATCAGGCATTCGGACTCCAGCCTGCGGCGGCGCGCCCGCGCCTCGCGCAACGCGCGGTGGTCGGACTTCAGGCTGCGCTCAAGGCGGAGCATCGCCTTCTCGTTCATCTCCATCTCGCGCAGCCTCTCCTCGACGGCGCGGATCAGCTCGGCGAGCTGGTCTTCGCTGAAGTCGATCTCGCACAACGCGCGGTAGATGCCGTCACGGCATTTCTGGATTCGTGCCAGGACCTTCTGGCGCGACCCGTCGCGAACCGGGCTCTTCTTGAGCTCGGCCTTGAGCTCCCGATACCTGACTTCCAGCCTGCCGATGCGCCCCAGGATCCTGCGGATCCGGCGCTCGCGCAGCAGCGACTTCTCCTCGGGCGACACTCCTTCCTGCGCGGCGGGGAGCTGGGATCCCTCCGCGTCGGGAGCCGCTGCGGCATCGCTCCGGGATGCCGGGTGGAGCTTGTCGGCCATCTGCTCGATCTTCTGCGAAGCGATGGCCGTGCGCGAAAGCAGCCGCAGGATGTTGTTCCTGCCCGTCTCGATCTGCTTGGCCAGATATACCTCCTCCTCGCGCTTGAGAAGGGGTATCTTGCTCATGCTGCGGTAGTAGATAAAGAGCGGATCCGTCGAGGCCGGGCTGTCGGCGGCAGTCGAAGCCGCCTCGTCGACGCTCGGGCGCGGAAAACGAACCCTGGCCACATAGTCGTCGGCCGAGAGCTCGCGGTACTCGTCCGAGGTGATATCGAGCTCTTCACCCTCTTCCCGGTCGTACAGGTCCTCTGCAATGATCTCGTCTTCGTCGAATTGAATCATGGGCTTGTTTATCCTGACCCTGAAACAGTCGAATAGTGTTAACCTAATATTTTGCGATACAAGCACTTATCGGCTTTTTTGGCCCGGCCCGACCGCTTACCTACCCCGAAGCCCGTACTTATTAGATGGCAGCGGAGGAGCTGAGTTTCAGTGCCGGCATTGAAATTCCGCCTGCGCCCCGGGCTTTGGCGCTCGATGCACTGTTTTTCCCGCCTCCGTCGCCTTGCACATTCTTGTACGAGGCCCTCCGGCTTTCGTTCCGATTCCTCGCTCTTTTTCGCGTGTCGCTTATTGGACGCAGCAGCCTTGCGTTTTCTTCCAGGAATCTCCTCTTGTTGAGGGAATTTTCCCGCCTTTCACACCGGGCGCCGGCGGACAGGCTGGATGATGGGCCAATATCTTGATTCTACGGGATTTGCCGAATCGAATGCGGCGTGCGCACAGGCTTGCAGGCAGCTGCCCCGGTCGTTGACACGCGCAGGGTGTTTCAATAATATTTTCGTTTCTGCCGTCAATCCCCGGAGGGATCGAGCGTGATCGAGGTCGAACATCTTTCCAAGGTTTACAACCAGCGCAAGGCCGTCGACGATATCACCTTCAAGGTGGAAAAGGGCGAAATCCTCGGGTTTCTCGGCCCCAACGGCGCCGGCAAGACCACGACGATGCGCATTCTCACCTGTTACATGCCGGCCACCGAGGGAACGGCACGCGTCGCCGGTTACGACGTTTTCGAGGAGAGCCTCGAGGTCAGAAAGCGAATCGGATATCTTCCCGAAAACCCACCATTATACCATGAAATGTCGGTCAAGTCCTATCTTAATTTTGTGGCCAGCATCAAGGGCGTGCCCGCGTCCCGCCGCAGGGCTCAGATCGACGACGTCATGCAGAAGTGCAGCATCGGCGACGTGCGCGACCGCATCATCGCCAGACTTTCGAAAGGCTACAAACAGCGCGTGGGGCTCGCGCAGGCCCTGCTCAACAATCCCGAGGTCCTGATACTCGACGAGCCCACCATCGGGCTGGATCCCAAACAGATCTACGAGGTGCGCACGCTGATCAAGGGTCTGGCCGGCGAGCACACCGTCATTCTTTCCACCCACATCCTCCCCGAAGTCAGCATGACCTGCAGCCGCGTCGTGATCATCAACAACGGCCGGCTGGTGGCCATGGATACGCCCGAAGGGCTGACCAACCAGATGAAAGGGGCGGAGCGCATCGCGTTGCTCGTCGAGGGCCCGCGCGAGGCGGTGCGCGAAAAACTGCAGGCGATCGACGGCGTCTTGCAGGTGCAGGCCGAGGGGGGCGACGGCGGCCGTCCCGTGGCCTTCACGGTCGAGTGCAAGCTGCAGACCGACCTGCGCAAGCTCATCGCCCAGACGATCGTGTCCCAGGGCTGGGGATTGCTCGAGCTGCGCGGCGTCTCGCTCAGCCTCGAGGATGTGTTCATCAACCTCGTGACCCAGGAGTAGCCGGATCGGCGCGCGCCGATCTCCGGCTTCTTGGAGGGTGGTGCCATGCACAACATCTTGGCCATCTGGCGGCGCGAGATGAGGGCGTACTTCGTCTCCCCCATCGCCTACGCCGTCCTGACGGTGTTTCTGCTGCTGTCGGGTTTCTTCTTCTACTCCATGCTCAATTACGCCATCCAGGCGAGCATGATGCAGGGGCAGTTCAGCGCCCCGCAGCCCATGGACGTGCCCGGCATGGTCAGCCGCAGCTTCTTCGGCACGACCAGCGTGGTGCTGCTCTTCATGATCCCCATGCTCACCATGGGACTGTTCGCCGAAGAGAAACGGCGCGGCACCATCGAACTGCTGCTCACCACTCCCGTGGGCAACTTCCAGGCCATGATGGGCAAGTACCTGGCCAGCCTGACCTTTCTGGTCATCATGCTGCTCGGCACGGTGCTCACCATCGGGGTCCTCTTTCTCTACGGCAATCCCGAGCTCAAGCCGATTCTCGGGGGGTATCTGGGCCTGTTTCTTTACGGCGCCGCGCTGCTTTCCATCGGGTTGTTCATTTCCACCCTGACCGAAAACCAGATCGTGGCCGTGGTGCTCACCTTCGGCGTCATCCTGGCGCTGTGGCTGATCGACTCGTTTTCCTCGAGCGCCATCGGGTTGACCCGCGACGTGCTCAGCTACCTTTCGGTCATCGGCCATCTCGACGACTTCATCAAAGGGGTGATCGACACCTCGCATGTCATCTTTTACCTGACCTTCGCTTTCTTCGGCCTTTTCTTGACCTATCGTTCGCTTGAGTCCATGCGGTGGAAAAGCTGATGATCAAGTATCTGCAGAAGCTCGACACTCTGGGGCTCGTCCTGCTGATCGCAGGAGCCCTCTACTACTCGGTGACGGATGTCTGGGACAAATGGGCCGTGGGCCTTCTGGCCGCGGGCGCGGTGCTGCTCGTCGGCGGCACGATCGCCAATTACCGGCAGATCATGACCACCCTGGGCAGGCGCTCCACCAAGTACGCCGCCAACTACGTAGTCTCGGTCATCCTGGTGATCGCCCTGGTATCCGGCCTAAATTTCATGGGCCGCAGGCACGTCAAGCGCTTCGATCTGACCGCCGTCGGCCAGTACACGCTCGCCCCGCAGACCACGCAAGTCCTCGACAAGCTGGATCGGCAGCTGCAGATCAAGGCGTTCTTCCCCGGCGGCACCTACCCGCGCCTCGAGGAGCTGCTGACCGAATACCGGGCCCGCAGCCGCCGCGTGAGCTACGAGTTCATCGATCCCGACAAGCAGCCCGACCAGGCCAAGCAATACGGGGTGACCGTCTACGGCACCTTCTCCAACCCCTTCACTGGCACGCAGTTGAAATACGGGACGCTCATCCTGCTTTACGGCGACCGCCAGGAGAAGATCGAGAAGCGCTCCGAGGAGGTGCGCGAGGAGGATCTGACGAACGCCATCATCAAGATCCAGCGCCCCGAGGCGAAGAAGGTCTATTTCGTCCAGGGACACGGGGAAAAGGATCCCGCGGACACGGAACGGCAGGGCTACTCGGTCGCCAAGAAGGCGCTCGAGGATCAGAACTTCAAGGTCGAGACCGTGAACCTGGCCCGGGAAGGCAAGGCTCCGCCCGACGCCAAGGTGCTGATCTTTGCAGGACCCACCACGGAGCCGTTCTCGCAGGAGCTGGACTTCGTCCAGGACTTCCTCAACGCCGGCGGCAGCGTCCTCCTGCTGCTGGATCCGCCGCCCGCAGCCTCCATGGAGTCGTTTCTCAAGCAGTGGGGGATCACGGCGGACAACGATGTCGTGCTCGACGTCAGCGGGGCGGGCCGTCTGATGGGGGCGGGACCGCAGATTCCGCTGGTCCTGCAGTACGAGCAGCACCGCATCACGGACCGTTTCCGCAACATGACCTTTTTCCCCTACGTCCGCTCGGTGCAGCCTGCGAAGGAGAGCGCAGCGGGCGTCACCGTCGAAACGCTCTTCAAGAGCAATCCCAACAGCTGGGGGGAGACCGACCTCAGGAATCCCGAGGCGAGCTACGATTCGAAGACGGATCTTGCCGGGCCCCTGCCGCTCGCCGTGGCCGCCACCAAGGAAGTCAAGCCCGCTGCGGGCGAGCAGAAGGCCGTACGCGCGCGCCTGGTGGTGATCGGCGACTCGGACTTCGCCGCCAACCCCTATTTCGGCGTCCAAGGGAACGGCAACCTGTTCCTGAACACGGTCAGCTGGTTGGGCGAGGAAGAGGATCTCATCTCGATCCGCCCCAAGTCGCCCGAGGATCGGCGCGTCATCCTCAGCCGCAGCCAGCAGAATACGGTGCGGCTCGTGGTTCTGTTCGTGATCCCGGGCGCGGTGCTCCTGGTCGGCATCGTGGTGTGGGCGCGTCGGAGGAAGTAGCATGCGATTCCGGGGCACTCTGATCCTTTTGATTCTGTGCCTGGCACTGGGCGCTTTTCTCTATTTTTACGAGATCAAGGGGGGCGAACGGCGCTCCAAGGAGAAGGAGGCGGCCAATCAGGTGTGGAAGCTCGAGAGCGGCGACGTGCAGCAGCTCGAGCTGGCCGCCGAGTCCGAGCGCATCGTCGCCGCGCGGGTGGACGACAAGACATGGAAGATCACGGCGCCGCGCGCCGTGGAGGCCGATTCCGACGAGTTGAATCGCCTGGCGGGCTCCGCCGCCGCCATCAACCGGGAGAGCGTGGTCGAGGCCGATGCGGCCGATCTGGCGAAGTACGGCCTCGAACCGCCGCAGCAGAGCGTCCGGCTCAAGACCAAGGACGGCCGCGAGTACGCGATCCGCTTCGGCAACAACAACCCCACGGGATACTCCACCTACGCCGCCCTGGAGGGGAGCCGCGAAGTCTTTCTCGTGGCCTCCTATACGGCGAGCAACCTGCGCAAGAAGCTCGACGATCTCAGGAATCACACCGTGCTGGCCTTCGACCAGTACGAGGCCCAGTCCCTCGATATCCGCAATCCCAAGGGCGAGGTGCGCCTGGCCAAGGAGGAGGACCGTTGGTGGGTCCAGGGCAAGCAGAAGTGGTCGGCCGACTCGTCGGAGGTCAACAGCGTCCTGAGTTCGCTGGCCAACGGGCGCCTGAAGGAGTTCTTCGACGACAATCCCGATGATTACGCGAATCTGGGCCTGGACAAGCCGATGCTGGACATCCGCGTCACCGTCGGAAAAGACAAGGCGATCAAGCACCTGCTGGTCGGCGCCGAGAAGTCGGCACTGGTCAAGAAGGGTTCCCGGCCCGCGCCCGGCGCCAAGCCGGCGGACTCCACTCCCAGGCTTTACCTCGCGCGCGACGAATCCCGCAGCGAGCTCTTCTTCGTGGATCAGGAATTCGTGGACAAGTTCCTCAAATCGCCCGCCGACTTCCGCAGCAAGGCGCTGGCCGTTTTCCAGCGCTGGGACATCGACGGCATCGAGCTCACCAATGCCCGGGGCACGGTGACCCTCGCCAAGTCCGATGCGGGCGGCGACTGGCTGGTGGGGGCGGAAAAGAAAAAGGCGAAATGGGAGGCGGTCAACGGCGTGCTCGACGCCCTCGAGAAGCAGGTGCAGCAGTTCGTGGAGGAGGGGCGTCCGCCGGAAGCCTACGGGCTCGACAAACCCGCCTTCCGCGTGGTCCTCAAGCAGAAGGGGCAGGAGAAGGTCGACTGTTCATTCGGCAACCAGACCAAGGACGGCGTCTACGCCCTGGTCAAGGGCGAGTCGTCCATCAAGCTGGTGGCCAAGGATATCCTGGAGAAGCTGAACAAAGAAGAGGAGGACTTCATCGAGCCCCCGCCGGCGCAAGCGCCCAAGCAATAGCGGCCCGCGCGCCGCGCGGGACCGGTAACTTGAAGCAATGAGCTTGCGGTCCGGCACGGCGTGGCGGACCTACCATAGGGCCCCGCAGGGGCCCCGGGCCGGTAGCCGGGGGTGAGCCGCAGGCGAACCCCCGGAAAGGGGCGTATCGATCAGGCGAGCCCCGGAGGGCCGGCAGACCGGGATTTCTGATATATGCTTCTGCCGGCCCTTCGGGGCTTGTCGCATGTCCTCCCCTTTCTCCAGGTTCGCTCCGCTCACCTGGAGCTACCAGCTTCCGTCCCTCCGGAGCGGGAATGTCCCGCGCGCCGCGCGTAACCGGTGACTTGAAGCAATAAGCCAGCGGTCCGCCGCGGCGGGTGCGGAAAACTTGATCTTGCGCGGCGGATCGGTTACTATGATTGCGCCTGGCTTATAGAAGTGGGCGGCTTTGCCCACTTTTTTGTTTTTGGGGTGCCCGATGACGCGGCCGGACGCGGGTGAAGAGCGGACATGGAAATCGCAGATTGCATCGCTGGCCGAGCGCGTCGCCGCTGCGACGGGGACGGAAGTGGTGCTCGTCGAGCTGAAGGTCGGCGGCCGCTCCGTGGTGCGCGTGTTTATCGACCGGCCGGGCGGCGTGTCGCTGGCCGACTGCGAGCGCTTCAGCAAGCGCCTGTCGGTCATGCTGGACGTGGAGGATTTTCTCCCCTTCAGCTACGTGCTCGAAGTTTCCTCGCCCGGTCTCGACCGGCCGCTGACCCGCGAGGAGGATTTCCGGCGCTTTGCCGGCAGGGAAGCAAAGCTCCGGCTGCGCTCCGCCGCCGGGGGACGGAAGAACCTGCAGGGGAAGATCCTGGGCGCGGATCGCGGCCGTGTCCGATTCGAGCTGCCGTCGGGCGATCAGGTGGAGGTAGCCGTAGCGGAGATTGAGAGAGCGAACCTGGTGATCGAGATCTAACGCGGATCGTCCAGGAGGTACTCGAGCCATGGCGAACATCATCACCCAGACCATCGACCAGATCAGCAAGGAAAAAAACATCGACCCCGAGGTCATCATCAGCGCCCTGGAAGACGCCATGGTGGCGGCGGCCCGCAAGTTCTACAAGACCGACGAGGACATCAACGCGCGCTTCGACCGCGAAACCGGGATGGTGGAGATCTTCGCCGTCAAGCGCGTCGTGGAAAAGGTACAGGATCCCAATCTGGAGATCTCGCTCGAAGAAGCCAAGCAGATCGACGAAACCCTGGTGGTCGACGACACCGTGGAGCTGCCCAAGCCCACCGACGTGCTGGGGCGGATCGCCGCCCAGACGGCCAAGCAGGTGATCCTGCAAAAGGTGCGCGAGGCCGAACGCCAGAACATTTACGAGGAATATTCGCAGCGGGTCGGCCAGATGATCAACGGCATCGTCAAGCGCTTCGAAGGCCCGGACATCATCGTCGATCTCGGCAAGACCGAAGCGATCCTGCCCTACCGCGAACAGTCCAGGGCGGAAACCTACAAGCAGGGAGATCGCATCCGCGCGGTCATCGTCAAGGTTCTGCCGGTCGCCAAGGGGCCGCAGGTGATCCTGTCGCGCGCCGATCCGCAGCTGCTCGTGCGCCTGTTCGAAATGGAAATTCCCGAGATCTACGACGGCACTATCGTCATCAAGAACGCGGTGCACGAGCCCGGCGACCGTGCCAAGGTGGCCGTGGCTTCCCTGGACCGCGACGTCGATCCGGTGGGGGCCTGCGTCGGCATGAAGGGGACGCGCATCAACTCGATCATCCGCGAGCTGCGCGGCGAGAAGATCGACATCGTCCAGTGGTCCGAGGATCCCGCCCAGTATGCCGCCAATGCGCTCAGCCCGGCAAAGATCTCCAAGGTCCTGATCCTCGACCCGGTGGAGAAGCGCATGGAGGTGATCGTCGAGGAAAAGCAGCAGTCGCTGGCCATCGGCAAGAAGGGGCAGAATGTCAGGCTGGCCTCCAAGCTGATCGGCTGGCAGATCGACGTCAAGAGCGAGGAGCAGAAGAAGCAGGAAGTGCTGAGCGTGATGGAATCCCTGGCTTCGTCCTCGACGCCGCTGAGCGAACTGGAAGGCATCAGCGAGCGCATCATCCAGAAGATGGCCGAAGCGGGCATCGAGAACGTCGAGCGGATTCTCGAAATGGGCGAGGAAAAGCTCAAGGAGATCCCGGGAATCGGCGACAAGACGGCCGCAAAGATCATGGAGGCCGCACGCGACCTCTTCGAGGAAGTGGAGATCGAGGTGCCTGAAGGGATCGAGCTGCCGACCGCCATAGAGCCGCCGGCGCAGCCGGGATCCGGGGCCGCGCCGGCGCCTCCGGACCAGAGCTCCGGTGAACCGGCGGGCGGCGGGGAACCCTCGGAGGCTCCCGCCGCGCCCGCGAAGGAGTCCCCGGCGCCGGATGCAGGTTCCGGGCCGGAAGGCGGCGAGGGCGAACCCGGGAAAGAGGGCTAGCACGCGGCGGGCGCGGTTGAAAAGCGGGTTTGCTTTGATCTAAGATCACTTTTCGGGCCTTCGCATGCAGGGAAGGCGGATCGGCTTGGGTGTTTGACAACCATGGAAAAGATCACGGTCGCCCAACTGGCGACGGAATGCTCGGTGCCAAGCAAGGATATCCTTGCCGAACTGAAAAGGCTGGGCCTGTACGTCTTTTCGCCGACCGCCACCATCGATCCCGGCTTCGCCGAAACCATACGCAAGAAGATCCTGGCGCAGAGGGAGGCGGAAGCCGCCAAGCTTGTCGAGGCTGAAAAGAAGAAGGATCTCGAGGCCGCCCGCAAGGCCGAGGCCGCGCGCAAGGCGGAAAAGAAGGCGGCCGCTGCAGCGCCGGCAGAAGCCGAGGCGGAGGTCAAGACCGTCAAGAAGGGCAAGCGCGCAGCCGCCAAGGCCGAACCTGCAGCCGCGGAGGCCGCGCCCTCGGCCCGGGCCGAAGAAGCCGCGCCGCGCAAGGCGGCAAAAGCGCCCGCCAAGAAGGCCGCCAAGGCGCCGGAGCCGGTCAAGGAAGCCGAGGTCATACCCAAGCCGTCGCTGGCCCCGCGCAAGGGACGCAAGCATTTCCACGTCGTGACCGAGGTCGTCGAGGCGCCCCCACCCGCGCCGCCCCTGGTGGTGGAGGCACCGCCGGCCGAGGTCGTGCCCGAAGTGGCTGCGGCACCGCCCGAGGTCCCGCCGCCGGAAGTGATCGAGCCGGCCGCCGAGGCGGCGCCCATGCAGCCGGAGGCGGCGGCCGCCGCACCGGAAGCGGTTCCCCCGGCCGCACCCGAAGTCGCGGAAGCCCAGCCGGTCGAAGCCGCGCCCGCAGTCACGGCCAAGAAGATCGTCGTACGGAAACCCAAGAGCCAGGTGCTGATGCGCACCACCGCCGAAAAGGTGGTCACGCCCATCGCGCCCGAGCGGATCTTCCGCGGCCTGCCGCGCGATGCCTCCCTGGTGCCCCGTGCCGTCGCGCCCGCCAAGCTTCCCAAGAGGAGGAAGATCGAAAAGGGCGCGCCCGCCGAACGCGCGGCCCGTGTGATCGAGATGCCGCGCCCGGTCGTGGCGCCGGAGCAGCTGCGGCCGATCACTATCACCGAGGGGGTCACCCTGAAGGAACTGGCGGAAAAGATGGAGGTCAAGTCCAAGTACATCATCCAGAAGCTGATCTCCAAGGGAATCCTCGCCTCGATCAACCAGTCTCTCGACGTCGACGTCGCCAGGGAAGTCTGCGAGGAATTCGGCTTCCGCGCGCAGGTCGTCAGCTTCGAGCAGGAGATCGAGGCGAAACAGGCCGCCGCCGATTCCCCCGAGGACTATGTGCACCGCCCGCCGGTCGTGACCATCATGGGTCACGTCGACCACGGCAAGACCTCGCTGCTGGACGCCATCCGCGAAACCAAGGTGGCCGTCACGGAGGCCGGCGGGATCACGCAGCATATCGGCGCCTACCAGGTGCAGATCTCGGGGCGCAGGATCACGTTCCTCGACACGCCCGGCCATGAAGCCTTCACTCTGATGCGCGCCCGCGGCGCCCAGGTCACCGACATCGTCGTGCTGGTCGTGGCCGCCGACGACGGGGTCATGCCCCAGACGGTCGAAGCCATCCATCACGCCAAGGCGGCGAACGTGCCCATCGTGGTGGCCATCAACAAAATCGACAAGCCCGGGGCGCAGCCGGAGCGCGTGAAGCAGGCGCTCGCCGAACAGGGCCTGCTCGCCGAGGAGTACGGCGGCGACGTGGTCATGGTGCCCGTGTCCGCCAAGCAGAAGACCAACCTGGACCTGCTGCTCGAGATGATCCTGCTGGTGGCCGACCTCAAGGACCTGCGGGCCAATCCCAAGCGGCGCGCCTCGGGAGTGGTGCTCGAGGCCAAGGTGGACAAGGGCCGAGGCTGCGTGGCCACGGTTCTCGTGCAGAACGGCACCCTGTACGTCGGGGATTCCTTCGTCGCCGGAGCCGTGCACGGGCGGGTGCGCGCGCTGACCAACGATCGCGGCGTCCAGATCGAAAAGGCGGAGCCTTCCGTGCCCGTGGAAATCCTGGGGCTGCAGGACCTGCCGCAGGCGGGCGACACTTTCCAGGTCTTCGAGGATGCCGCCAAGGCGCGCGCCGTCGCCGAGTATCGCCAGATGAAGCTGCGCGAGAAATCGCTGCGCGCGAGCTCCCGTCTGTCGCTGCAGGCGCTCTACGAGCAGCTGAAGGAAGGCAAGGTCAAGGAGCTGCCTCTGATCGTGAAGGCCGATGTCCAGGGCTCGGTCGAGGCCCTGCTCGACGTCCTGAACAAGCTGAGCACCGAGAAGGCGAAGGTCAAGATCCTGCACAGCGGCGCGGGCGCCGTCACCGAAACCGATGTCCTGCTGGCTTCCGCCTCCAACGCCATCATCATCGGATTCAACGTGCGTCCCGAGCGCAAGGCGCAGGAACTGGCGGACGTCGAGGGCGTCGAGATCCGCAGCTACACCGTCATCTACGACGTCGCCAACGATATCCGGAGCGCGATGATCGGGATGCTCGAGTACACCACGAAGGAAAAGTACCTCGGGCGCGCCGAGGTGCGCGACACCTTCCGCGTGCCCAAGTTCGGCTTCGTCGCCGGGTCCTATATCCTGGACGGCGTGATCCGCCGCAACGCCGAAGCGCGCCTGCTGCGCGACAACGTGGTGATATACGAAGGGAAGATCGTCTCGCTGCGCCGCTTCAAGGACGATGTCGCCGAGGTCAAGTCGGGATACGAATGCGGCATCGGCTTCGAGGGCTTCTCGGACATCAAGGTGGGGGACATCATCGAGGCCTACGTGATCGAAAAGATCCAGCCGACGACCCTGTGATTCGGAGGCGGCCGGACGCCGAGGCGCTATGCCGATCGCATACTGCACCCTGGAACTGTACCTGCCCTACGCGCAGTCGCTCAAGGAGAAGCGCATGGTGCTGCGCAAGGCCCAGGATCGCCTGCGCGCGCGCTCCAATTTCTCGATCTCCGAGATCGCCTACCAGGATCTGTGGCAGCGCGCCAAGCTCGCCGCCGTCACCGTGGGCCCCGACCACACGGTCCTGGAGCGCGTCACGCAGGAGTTCGTGCGCGAGGCGGAACACATACTGGAAGACCTCCTGATCGATTGCCAGGTTTCCTACATCGAACCCTGAAATCCCATGCAACCCAAACGCCGGGCGCAGAGGATGGCGCTCCAGATCCAGCACGAAGTCAGCCTGATCGTGACGCGCACCATGAGGGATCAGCGGGTCGGCTTCGTCACCGTAACCGGCGTCGACCTCAGCCCGGATCTGCGCTACGCCCGGATCTTCGTCTCGGCGCTGGGGAGCGAAAAGGAACAGGCGCAGGCCCTGGAAACCCTGCGGCACGCTTCCGGGTGGATCCGCCACGAACTGGGGCAGCGTATCCGCATCCGCTTTCTCCCGGAGATCGAATTCCGCGCCGACACCTCGCGGCAGCACGGCGAGCGGATCGACCATCTCCTGGAAGGGCTCAAGGAGCAGTAGCGTGACCTGCACGGACGGCGTCCTCGTCATCGACAAGCCCGCGGGATGGACGTCGCACGACGTCGTGGCCAAGATACGCAACCTCACCAAGATCAAGAAAGTCGGCCATACCGGCACCCTGGATCCCTTCGCCACCGGCGTGCTTCCCCTGACGACCGGCAAGGCCACGCGCCTGACCAGCTATTTTCTCAATTCCGACAAGGTCTACCGCGGGGTGATGCGCTTCGGCTTCGCCACCACCACCTTCGACGTCGACGGCGAACCCCTGGGAGAGATATCCTCGCCGAACCTGGATCCGGCGCGCGTGGCGGAGATCGCAGCCCGCTACGTCGGTACCGTGCGGCAAACCGTGCCTCCCTATTCCGCCAAGAAGATCCACGGCAAGCCGATGTACGAGTACGCCCGCCGGGGCGTGAAGATGGCGGAAACCAGCAAGCAGGTCACGATCCACTTTCTCAACGTGATCCGCGTCGAGGGCTGCGAGGTCGAGTTCGAGATGGGCTGCGCGGCGGGAACCTATGTCCGCAGCGTGGCTCATGACATCGGGCGGGATTACGGGTGCGGCGCCCACCTGGTGCGGCTCGTCAGGACCCGCAGCGGCGAATTCCCGATCGAGGCCGCCACTCCCCTGCGCAACGAAGAAGGCTACTATCCGCGCGAGTATTTCCTGGAGCGCATCATCCCGATGGGCAGGCTGCTGGCCGAGCTGCCCGCCATCGTGATTTCGCGGGGCGACCGCGCGCGGGTCGTCCACGGGATGGACCTGAACCTGCTGACCGGCGCGCGCGATGCCGCGGAGTACCGGCTGCTGGACGAAGAGGGCAACCTGGTCGCACTGGCGCGCCGATTGCAAACCTTCGCCTCGCCGATGGCCCAGCCGGCCTGCTGGGTGCGCGTGCACCCCCACATCATATTCTCCGACTCGGGAGCCGGCGGTCCGTAGGCGGGTCGCGCTCCGCCGCAGCGGCTTTCAGCGGCGCGCGAAACGCACCGAGCGCAGCACGTTCTCGAACGCCCGGCGATAGCCTTCATACTCCTGCTCGGGCGCCACGGCGATGAAGTGGACCAGGCCCTCGGCGCGCAGGACGCTCACCAGCCATATCGTTTCCTGGCCGTCGAGCGCCGATTCGTTGGCGAGCAGCGTCGACAGGGCTTCCTCTCCGTCGAGGCGCGTGCGCACGGCACGCTGCACGACCCGGAGCCTGGGATTGTTGCGCGCCAGGCTCGCGATCAGCTGGTCGTTGGCTGCGGCCAGTTCGACCGGGCGGCGGCCGCCGCCCTGCGGCTGGAAGACGGCGATCATCATGCCGTAGGCCAGGCTCGGGCTTCCGCCGCCGCTGTCGACCCATCCGGCCTGAGGCGCCAGGGTGACCGACGATTCCGTTTCATGGATCCGCCAGTTCTCCGGGCGCTGCAGCTGCAGCAGGGTGTTGCTGTAGGAGAGGTAGCGGGAGGAAGGCGGCTGCGGCTTTTCGACCGTGCGCGTGCCGGCCCCCTTGGATGGGCTCTTGGGAGGCGGCGGAAGGGACTGCAGGTATCTCTTGATCGACTGGAATTCGGCGCTGTCCGTCTTCATGCCGCGTGAGAAGCCCCCCAGCCTGCGGACCTCGGCATCGACGGCGGCGGAGCGGTTTTCCGGGTGCGGGTGGCTGCTGAAGAACTGGGGGGCGCGCTTGCCGCCTTCGGCCGCCAGCTTTTCGAAGAATTGCGCCATGGCGCGCGGGTCGTACCCGGTGTCGTAAAGGATCTGCGTGCCCACGATGTCGGCCTGCCGCTCGGCGTCGCGCGAGTACTTCAGCAGAATGGAATTGGCGCCGAAGCCCGCCCCCAGCTGCGCGATGATCCCCAAGGCGCCCTTGTTTCCCACCACCCCGCCGAGCAGCGCCAGGGGTGCCTGGGCCAGGTAGGCCTTGGTGGCCTGGTTTGTGCCGTGCCGCAGGGCCACATGCCCGATCTCGTGGCCGATGACGCCCGCAAGCTGGGCCTCGTCATCGGCGGCCTCGATGGTGCCGCGGTTGATGAAGAGGAATCCACCCGGAAGAGCGAAGGCGTTGATGGACGGGTCGTTGACGGCATGGAATTCGTACGGGAACTTTTCTCCCGGCGCCTTGGCGGCCAGCAGACCGCCCAGCCTGGCCAGGTATCCTTCCACCCTGGGGTCCCGGAGCATGACCAGCTCCTGCTCGGCCTGTTTGGCCGTTTCCCGGCCGATCTCCACGTCCTGTTCCGGAGAGAAGAGGTTGATTCCGGGCTTCAGCGCCGTGCGCTGGGCCCATGCGATGCCGGTTGCCGTGATGACGACGAGCGCCCACCAGGCCGCCGTGCGCGGCAGCCCGAGAGTGCTCGCGCTCCGGTGCGCCCGGCGGCTTCCCCGGTTTTTCATGGTGTCCCCCCCCGCCAAATAATACACCCCAAACCAGGGACGCTCACCCAATTCGCTGACGGCAAAACCAGGGACGCTCACCTATTTTCACCCATTTCAAGCATGAAATCCGAGCGCTTGATGCCTGCGAGCGTGAAAAATGGTGAGCGTCCCTATTTTAGCTGGACTATGATGGTTCGTTCTGCGCCGCCGCGGAGAAGCTTCAGTACGACCTTTGCCCCCGGCCCGCGGGTCTGCAGGTGGGAAATGAATGCCGCCGGGCTTGCTATGGGCCGACCGTCCACTGCGGTGATCACATCGCCCACCTCGACGCCCGCCCGGCCGAACATTCTCTGAAACTCGACATCGGTCACCAGGAGCCCGCGCTGCGCCCGCATGTTGAGGATCTCGGCCAGCCTCGGGGTCAACGACACGGTTTCGATCCCCAGCATGGTTTGCGCGGCCGCGCCCGCCTCGCCGGTCGCCGCCGTACCCTGCAACCCGGCCGGATCCGGGAAGCTGAACACGAATCTCTCCGGCTGCGGCTGCGGCCTGCGCGCTTCGATCAGGGTGGTCAGGGTCATGCGCGCCCCCTGCCGCAGGATGCCGACCGAGGCCTGCGAACCGACCGGGGTTTCCTGGACCGTGCGGATGAACTCGCGCGCATCGCCGATTTCCCTGCCGTTCCAGGTCCTGAGTATGTCGCCCGGAAGAAGGCCTGCCTTGTGCGCCGGGCTGCCGTTTTCGACACTCTTGATCTTGACGCCGCCCTCGGCGCGCAGTTCGGGGTCCTCGACCTCCACGTAGACGCCCAGCCAGCCGGTGCGGATGTCGCCGCCGGCCTGCAAGACTTTCTCCGCCGAAGTCAGCAACTGCGAGATCGGGAAGAACAGATCCCCGTCGGCGATGAACCCCAGGACCTGGCGCGCGCGATTGAGCAACGGCTCGCCGAAACCCCGCAGCGGATTGCTGAGCGTGATCCGGCGCGCTCCGCGTCCGGCACGCTCCCCTGCGGCGACACCGACGATCCTGGCGCGCTGGAACTCGGCGGGGCTGCCCATTCTCTCGAACACGGGAATCACCACGATTTCATCGGGCCGGATCTCGCAATTCGCGCATAGCGGTGTTCTTTTCAGGCCGGCTCCGTCGGCGTGGACGACGGCCACCCCGAGGCTCTGGTCGATCCCCACCAGCCTCGCCGGATGCTTCCTGCCCTCGAGGGTCGTGACTTCCGTGCGCAGGTTGGATCCGTGGATATCGACCCAGCGATAGCCGAGGAAGGAGAGCACATGGTCCTTCTCGTCGAGGACGATGCCCGTCGCCGGAAAGAACCCATATATCTTGGGGCGGTAGTCCGGGATGAGCTTGTGGTCGAAAACGAAGAAGCCGGGCGCCCCGCGGGTTTCGGTGATGAAGGTGACCCGCACCAGCGCCGGCGCCCCTTCGCCGGGCGGCCCGCCCGGCTGTGCCTCCCGCACCTGAGCCACGGCCGGCTGCAGCGTCAGCAGCGCCCCGAGGATCCTCCCCGTTCTTCGCAGATATGCCAATGCCCTCATGGCCGCCATCAATGGCTCACGTTGCGGATGAAATAGTCCTCCGAAGGCATGCCGTAGCGCAGCAGGATGCTCTTGGGAAGCCGCATGATCATGCGGCGATCCCCGGGCCCCGGCAACGCATATTCGAAGTACCCCAGGTCCGCCGGATCCAGGTACTTTTCGCTCCAATCCTCGGCCGGCAAAAACCTCGCCTTCGGATCTCCCAGCGGCACGATCCTCGGGCTGAGAACCGCGACGGCGCCATCATCGGCGGGGGCGCCGCCGGCCTCGAACGGCGGCGCGGGCGTGAGAGCGTCGCTCTCGGAAACGAGAGCCGCGTTCTCCCTCTGCGCGCCGATGAAGAGATGGATGCCGGCGATCGCGACCACCGCCGCCGCGGCGCCGGCGGCCAGCAGCCGCCAGGGAATCCTGTCCAGGCCGAGCGTTAGGAGCCGCCACGGCATCGAATTCCTGCGGCGCGCGCCGGCATTCTGCAGCCGCGCGAGGAGCGCCGCCTCGAAATCGGCCGGTGCCTTGACCCGCACGAGCGTTTTCGCCATCTCCCGGAGCCGGAGCGCTTCCTTCATCTCCTTGCCGCAGGCATAGCACTGCTGTGCGTGGCGTTCCATGCCGAAGCGCGCGGGGAAATCCATCTCCCCTTGCAGGTAATCTTCCAGTTTCTTGCGAAATGTCCGGCAGTCCATAGCCCGCTCACACGTAGTGTTCCAGTTTTCTCTGCAGCAGCTCCCGCGCCCGGTGCAGGCGGGACTTGATGGTCCCCGGGGAGCACTTCAGGATGCGCGCGACCTCTTCGTACGGCAGCTCCTGCACCTCCTTCATGATGAATGCGGTGCGGTACTTGCGGGGCAGCGAGCGGATGGCGTCGGCCAGCACCTGGCTGCTTTCCTTGCGCAGCACTTCCTCGCCCGGTCCCCTGCGCGTATCGGACAACTGGAACTCGGGCGTGTCCGGATCGGCCGAAGGCTTCCGGCCCCAGACGTTGTTGTAGAAGACCTGGCCCCGGCGCCTCCGGTAGCGCATTTCGTCTATGGCCAGGTTCGTCGCGATGCGGTAGATCCAGGTCGAGAACTGGTAGACATTGCTGTAGCGGCCGATATTTTTGTAGACGCGGAAGAATGTTTCCTGAGAAAGATCGACCGCCGTGTCGTAATCGCCTACCAGGAGACTCAGGTAGTTCGTCAGCTGGTCCTTGTACTTTGTGACCAGCTGGGTGAACGCGGCATCGTTGCCGGAGATGAACTCCCTTACCAGTTCGTTGTCCACGTTCGCCGCCGGCCGGCGAAGCCCGAGTTCCTCGAGCGCAAGCGTCTGCCCGTCGATATGAGCCATCCCTTTCCCGCTACCCGCTTTGTTCCACCGCAATCGCATACACGTCCGCGCCGGCCGAAGGTTCCCGATTATTTCATGTCCTTCCAGTTGTCGGCCACGCTCATATCCACGCGCAACGGGATCGAAAGGTCCGCCGCTCCCTCCATCTCCCTGCGCAACGACTGCCGCACGGTTTCGACCTCCGCCATGGGGCACTCGAGCACCAGCTCGTCGTGGACCTGTAACAAGAGTCTAGACGATAAGTGATTCTCCTGTAAAGACTTTCGAATTCTGATCATGGCGATCTTGATGATATCGGCCGCCGTTCCCTGGATCGGCGTGTTGACCGCCGTACGTTCGGCAAACTGCCGCACGTTGTAGTCCTTGCTGTTGATGTCGGGTATCGGCCGGATGCGGCCGAACAGGGTGCGCACGAAGCCCGACCGGCGCGCTTCCTCTATGGTCTTATCCAGCCAGGCTCTGACGCCCTGGTAGCGCTGGAAGTAGGAATCGATGAAGGATTGCGCCTCTTCCTTGGGGATGCCCAGGCGCTGGGCCAGCCCGAAGGCCGACAGCCCGTAGACGATCCCGAAATTGATGACCTTGGCGCGCCTGCGCCACTCCGCCCGGTCGCTCATGGCCTCGCGGCCGAAGACCTCCAGGGCGGTCCGTTCGTGCACGTCCTGGTCGTTGCGGAAGGCGTCGAGCAGCACCGGATCCCGGGACAGGTGGGCCAGAACACGGAGTTCGACCTGCGAGTAGTCGGCCGACACGAGGAGACTGCCCTCTTCCGGGACGAAAGCGCCCCGGATGCTGCGCCCGATCTCGGTGCGCACGGGTATGTTCTGCAGGTTGGGCTCGGAGCTGGAAAGCCTGCCCGTGGCCGTTCCCGTCTGATTGAAGCTGGTGTGGAGCCTGCCGGTCTCGGGATGGACCAGCCTGGGGAGTGCGTCGGCGTACGTCGACTTGAGCTTGGCGATCTGGCGGTAATCGAGGATGAGGCGCGGCAGCTCATAGGAGAGCGCCAGCTCCTCCAGTACGGCCTGATCCGTGCTGTAGCCCTTGGTTTTCTTGGTTTTCTTGGAAGTGGGCAGGTTCAGTTTCTCGAAGAGCACCTCGCCGAGCTGTTTGGGCGAGTTGATGTTGAATTCCGTACCCGCCTGCTCGTAGATCCTGCGGGTCAATTCCTCCAGCTCTCTTTCCATTCTGGAAGACAGCTCCCGGAGCGTTTCGCTCCGGATCCTGATGCCTGCCAGCTCCATCTCCGCAAGGACAGGCACCAGGGGCAGCTCGATCTGCTCATAGACGGTGCGCAGGTCCATGGCGTCGATTTGGGGTGCCAGCAGGGCATGCAGGTTCCTGAGGGCATCGACTTCGGCCTGCAGCCTTCCGGCGATCGTCGCGCGCGCCGCCTCCTCGAGCAGCCCGGCGGCCTCGCCGCCCTGCTCGGGGAGCGACACGTGCAGCCGCTCCAGGGCCCAGCGCCGCAGCGAATAGTCTCCCACGTGGGGTGCCGTGAGGAACGCCATCAGCATGGCGTCATCGATCCTGCAATCCGGCACGCGCACGCCTTCCGCGAAGGCGAGGTGTACGGGTTTGGCATCCCAGACGATCTTGCTCACCGATGGGGCGGCGAGCAGCTGTTTCCACGATTCCATGACGGCGGCGTCGCGCAGGTCCAGCAGGAGGAAAGCCCCGGACTCGTCGGCGATGCAGGCCGCGCGCGCGTTTCTGCGCGGCGCGCCTCCGGGCGCGAAGTCCAGGCCCAGATAGACCCTCGACCCCGGCGCCCAGCGGTCCATCTGCGCGCGCAGGTCGGCCGCGCCGACCCAGCACGCCTCACGGCGCGCGCCGACCTCCACCTGGACCATTTCCTGGAGGAGCGTCTGGAATCCGAGTTCCGCGAAGAGCTCGACGGCGGCTTCGCGATCGGGCTCGCGCAACTGCAGCGCATCCGGGTCGAGATCGATCGGCAGGTCCTGCCGGATGGTGGCCAGCTCCTTGCTGGTCCGGATCAGATCGGCGTTGTCGCGCAGGCTTTCGCGGTAGGACTGCTTCTTGACCTGCTCCCAATGGGCCAGGCAGTTTTCCACCGTGCCGTAAGTCTGGATCAGCTCGCGGGCCCCCTTTTCGCCTATCCCCGGAGCTCCGGGAATGTTGTCGGAACTGTCCCCCCACAATCCCAGCAGATCGGGGATCTGCCGCGGCATGACCCCCATCCGTTCGACCACCTTGCGTTCGTCGATCAGCAGGTTGTTTTTCATGGGATCGAGAACGAACACGTCGTCGGAGACGAGCTGCAGGATATCCTTGTCGCTCGATACCAGCACCGCCGTCAGGCCGTGTTCCTTCGCCTTGCGCGCCAGCGTGCCGATGACGTCGTCGGCCTCGTGGCCGGGCACGGTGACGGTTGCGAGGCGCAGGGCCGCGCACACCCGGCGGATATAGGGCAGCTGCACCACGAGATCCTCGGGCATCGGTTTGCGCGTGGCTTTGTAGGCGTCGAATTTCTCGCGGCGCTCGGTCGGTCCCTCCGGGTCGAGGGCTACGGCGATGTAGTCGGGCTTCTGTTCGGCGATGAGTTTGCGCAGCATCATGGTGAAGCCGTAAACCGCGTTGGTAGGAAGACCTTTGGAATTGCTCAGGTTGCGTATGGCATAGTATGCGCGGTAGATATGCGACATGCCGTCGATGAGAAAGAGGCGTTTGCGCGTCATCGATTCTTCCTTCCGGGCCTGCTGCGAACGGGTTCGATAGCGGGCGATGGAGGATTGTACCACGAAGGGGGGCGCGCAATGGATGAGACGATCCGGCGCATCCTCCGGGAATGCCCGCGCATCGCCGTCGTCGGCCTCTCCGACAGACCCTGGCGCCCCAGCCACCGCGTCGCCCGCTGCCTGCTCGAACACGGATACGACGTGATTCCGGTCAACCCGCAGGCGCAGGAGATTTCGGACGGGCGCTGTTACCCCGCCCTGATTGCCGTCCCCGGCCCGGTGGATCTGGTCGACGTCTTCCGCCGTGCCGAGCACATACCCGGGACCGTGGACGAAGCCATCCGGATCGGGGCCAGAGCCTTCTGGATGCAGAGCGGGCCGGCCGACGAGGCATCGGCCGAGAGAACGCGGCGCGCGGGGATGTGGGTGGTCATGGACCGCTGCATCATGATCGAGCATGGGCGGCATGGGGCAGAAGGGCGCCATAGGAGCGACGAACCGCATGAGAAAAGAAGAGAATCCTGAGACATTGGTGGTCCGGAGAGAAGAAGTGTATCGCGGCAAGGTGGTGAATCTGCTCGTGGACACCATCCTGCTGCCGAGCGGGCGCACTGCGATCCGGGAGGTGGTGCAGCACCCGGGAGGGGTCGTGGCGGTGCCCGTCATGGACGACGGCAAGCTCCTGCTGCTCCGCCAGTACCGCTATCCGCTTCAGAAGTACATCCTCGAGTTTCCGGCCGGGAAACTCGACAGCCGGCAGAGCCCGCTCGACACCATGCTGCGGGAGCTCGAGGAGGAAACCGGGTATGTGGCGTCCGAGATGACATACCAGTGTTCCTTTTACACCTCGCCCGGATTCAGCGATGAGATCATCCACCTTTTCGTCGCCCGCGGCCTGACAAAGGCGCGGCAGCGCCTCGAGGAGGGCGAGCACATCACGGTGCAGGCCGTCACGCTCGCGGAGTGCTTCCAGAAGGTCGCCGCCGGCGAGATCGCCGACGGCAAGACCATCCTCGGCATTCTCTGGTACACGAACAAGAATCTGCTCAAGTAAGCGCGCCTGCCGGCCGATTCTATAACTGGTTGAGCCCGACTTATTTTGGAGAGATCCGGAGTCCGTCGCCGTGAACTGTCCCAAGTGTGGCTTTGTGCAGGAGGATCGGGAAGACTGCTTGAAGTGCGGCGTGGTGTTCGCCAAGTTCTATGCACTGCATTCCCTGGACGGCCCCGTGCCTGCGGACACATACGCCGCCCCGGAAGCTTCTCCGCCGCCGGTGCCCGGCCCCCATCCTTCGGAAATCGATCAATTGCGCCAGTCGGTGCGCGATCTGGTGCGGCGCTTCAACGAGCTCGATTTCGAACGCGTCGAAAGGAACCGCCTGCGCAGCGAAATACGCGCACTGGATCAGAAGATCGAGGAAGGCCTGGGGCGCCTGGCCGCCGGCCTCGGAGGCTGCGAGCGGCGGCTGGAGGAAACTGCGGCACGGAAGGATCTGGAGGATCTCAAGGCCGAGCTGGAGAGCCGGCGCATCGATCCGATCGTGCGTGCCGCGGCCCAGATCGAGGAGAGGCTGGGGCACCTTCAGAGCGAGGTGGCGGCCCTTGCCGACCCGCGCCTCCTCGAAGCGATCCGCAGGCTGGATGCCAGGCAGGCCGAGCTGGAGGCCCGATTCGCCGAATTGCTCGCGGGCGGCAACGGGCAGGACGAACCGGGCACTACGGTGCGCATCAGGCCGGCTCTCAAGGCGATCGAGGAGCTGCGCGCCTCGCTCGAAAGCGTGACGCTGCGCTACTCGGAGATCGGCGAGCTGAAGAAGAACCATCTCGTGCTCCTGAGCCGGCTGGAAGCGCTCGAGCAAAGCCACAAATCCACAGGCCAGGCAGCCTTCCAGGGGCTGGCCGGCAGGGTTTCGGACATGGAGAAGGAAGTCGCGGCTCTCCGTGCCGAAGTGCGGCAGGCCATCTCCCGCGCCGAAGCCCTGCAGGCAGCGCCCGCGCGCCAGATCCCGGATGTCCAGCCGCTCAGGGCGGAGCTGGCGGAGCTGCACAAGATCCGCAGCGACGAAAGCGAAAAGATGCGCCTGGCTCTCGGCGCGCTGGAGTCGAAGCTCAACGAAAGCCTCGTACCCCTCTCGGGCCTTGCAGAGAGAGTTCAGAGCCTTGCAGGGCAGATCCAGCGGGTCGAACAGCGCTTCCAGCGCGCCGGCGATTCCTCGGGCGGCGACGGCGCTGCGGGCAAGATCGCGGATCTCAAGGAAGCCCTGTCCTTGCTGCAGAAGGACTGGCGGCAGATCGAAAAACGCCTGCGTGTCCTGGAATCGAAAATGGAAGCTGCCGGGAAAGCCGCTCCCGGCCCGAGCGAGAGTCTTTCGAACTCCGACGTGCAGGTGATCCGGGAAAGCCTCGACGAAATCCGCCGCTTCATGGTCGCCCTCCACCAGAAGCTATAGCACCGGCATTTTCCAAGATTCCGCGGCACACTGACACGCCATGCGCGCCATTGCGTGGGCGCGGTTCTACCCTGCCTGCACCCCGATTTTACCGGCGTCGACCGGCCTGTGTGTGCTAAAATGACGGGTTAATAATGGCTAGGCGCGGGGGACTCATATGAAAAAGATTGCGGTCGGTTCGGATATTGACGCGTACTGTACCAAATGCAAGGCGGTTCTGGCCCACACCCTGGTGGCGCTCGAGGGGCATAAGCCGCGCCGCGTCAAATGCAACACCTGCGGCGGGGAGCACAACTACCGGCCGAGCAAGCCCCAGCCGAAAGCGCCGGCCGCCAAGACCCCCAAGGCCGCCAAGACGGCGGCGGCAGCCAAGAAGACCCGCCAGAACTGGGCGGACGCGATGCAGGAAGCTTCCGCCAGGCCCCGCAAGGTCTACAGCATGTCGGGAAGCTACGCCGAAGGCGATTGGATCGAGCACGCGGTTTTCGGCCTGGGTTGCGTTCAGTCCTTCATCCCGCCGCACAAGATCACGGTTCGCTTCGCCGACTCCACGCGCACGCTCGTATGCAACCGCAGGTGACCGGATCAGGACCGGATGCCGGCGAGCCAAGTCCCGCACGCGATAGTGCGCCGTAGCGGTCCGGCGCGCGTCCGATCGTTTTTCAGCCGCTCACGACGACGAATCCCTCCCGCGCCGCGGCCAGGGCCAGGCGCTCGTCGAGGCAGACGAACTCGAGGGTCGAGGAGCGTTGCTCGGCGGCGAGATGAGCCGCTGCGAGTTGAAGCGCGTCCGCGGCTCTCAGATTGTGGAGGCGAAGTATCCGCCGCGCCGTTTCGCGCAGGATATCGACGGGCTGGATCTCATGCCACAGGGCCGCCAGGTCATCCAGGCGGCTGAAAGCCTTTTGCACCGCTCCCGCCGACAAGAAACCATCCCGCTCCAAGCGCACGATCGCCGAATCGCATTCGACCCTGGTCCCCCACCAGACCGTCACGGCGCCGTCCCCGGAAAACAGGCGCATCATGCGCTCCGAGGCTTCCTGCCGGACGAGAAGCGGCACGACCGCCGAGCTGTCCCAGAATCTCAACGGCTTTCCTCCCGATCCGCCAGCAATGCCTTCAGGATGTCGCCGCCCTTCAGGGGCTTGGGCGGAGGCATGCGCAGAATCCTGTTGCGGCGTGCCGCGGAAGCCCGCCCGCGGCGCAGGAAGCCGGCCCGCTCCAGGCGCATCAAGCGGCCGTCCGGGTCCGCCTTTTCGTTGGCGACGACGGGTTCCAGGCGCGCGACGGGGCGATTGCGGTCCACGATGATCACGGACTCCCCGTGACGCACCCGATCGATCAGCGAGCTGAGCCGGTTCTTCGTTTCGGATATGGTGGCTATCTTCATATAGCTATAATAGCCTTTTCGCCGCCCTCGGTCAAAGAGGGCGAGGGGTTGCCGCGTCCCCGACGGCGCCCGGGCATGCCCGGGGCCCGGCACACGGGCCGCAAGCGTCCCGGGACCCGTCGAGATTTTCACTTACGGCCGCGAGATCGATTTTTACGAAGGCGCATGTCGCGACATCTGGCGGGGCGTGAAGCGCGGCCCGGACAAATACCTGCCCACCGAACCGGTGAGCGGGGTAACCTTCGACGCTACCGTTCAGCATTTGGAGCCTACGGTTGCGGGACTTGCCAAGGCGGCGCATACGGCAAGGTCGGCGGCGCGCAATGTCTGCCAGGAACTGGGAAGCATGTTCTGTATGGTCGATCCCATACGGGAGCTGGAAGGAGCTTCCAAGGGAACGCTGGAGGAACTGGAGGATGCGGAGCGGCGCCTCTGCAAAGTCTGCGGCGAGAAGAGCGCCAGTCCCAAGAAAGATGGGGGCATGGAGTTCATGGGCGAGCGCAAGGAAAGTGCGATGTTCAAAAAGAGCGATGTGGACATCACGATCCAGAATCCCCGGGTGAACATGCAGACCGAGCAGCTCATCAAGGAGACGCTGATCTCCATGGTGAAAACAAAGGGCTGATCCGGAGGACCCTTTCTGCGTTCCTCTAGACAATCGTGCCGCTGCGCGAGGCAAGGTGTTAGTGGCGGTATGAAAATGGTCCACTTTGGCGGGCCGGGCGGGGCCAGGCCGCCGCGGGAGGGCGGCGCTGGGTGGTACCCCTGGATTGCAGAAGCGTTGATCTCCGCCGCACATCAGATCGCCCCAGCGTGCGGGCCTGCCGGGTCTGATCCCCATAGGACGATGCCGTGTTCATTCGGGGGGCAAGGGGTGTAAACTAATAAGGCAGCGGAAGCGCCATGATAAGGCGCCCCGGAGGAGAGGATTCCTCCGGGACTTGAGCCGCTGGGAGCAGCACCTCCCATGGGCCCCACCCAACATCCTCCGAAACCCCACGCAAAGCAAGAGCAAAATCTCGCGCCGAGCCCGAGGCGGACGCGCCGGGCGCGTTTGCGCCGCTGTCTGTTGAAGGGCTGCCAACGGAGGTTCCGGCCCGAGCGCCCCTGGTGCCGCTATTGCGGCGGTGATTGCCGGAGCCGGGCACGGCGATGGGCGCGGTGGAAGGCGCAGATGCGATATCGCGCCACAGCAGCAGGCAAGCGGATGCGCCGGGCGCAAAGCCGCCGCCATCGAGAACGAATGCGCACAAGAAAGCGTTGGGGATCAGCCGTTAACCGGCCTGCGTGGGTAATCACAGCAAAATTTTTTCGGCCGCTCCTGCGACCGGCCGGGCTGTTACGCCGGTTTCGTGCGCACGCGCCGTTCTCCCCTGCAGCGCTTCTGTTCCCATGAGTGCCGGCGGGCGCTCGAACGTGTCCTGGAGCGGGAACGGCGCCGGCGCGGGGGCCGCCGGCCGCCGCCTTCCCCGCCCCGGCTGCGCGGAAACGCGCGCTCGCCCTGACGGCGGGCAAGCGCACGCTGCGCGCGGCCGTTAGTCCGGGCATATTGCGCCCGGTGTGCCTTCTCGATTAGTTTGCCGTTGCCCACAAGCAGAGGAAGGGGGAGCGCGACCATCCCCAATGTGCTGCGCTGCGCTCTCTCTTCTTCTCATCTTGGGGCATGGGGCACGCGATGCTGCGCTGGGCGCAAGATGGGATCCGGGAACTGGGCATCGAGGAGATCGGGGAGCACTACGGGCGTTATCGCCTGCATCTTCCCGAGGCTGAACGCGCCATGGCGCGCTCGCTGGAGCGCTACGGCCAGATCTCCCCGATGGTGGTCTGTTTGCGCCAGGGGCATTACGAACTGATCGACGGCTTCAAGCGTCTGGCGGCAGCGCGCCTGATTGCCGGCATGAGCCGGGTGGCGGTGCGGGTGATTCTGGTCGATGAACGTGGGGCCAAGGCAGCCATCTATGGGCTGAACCGGGCGGGCGGCCGGACCCGGGAGCTGGAGGAGGCCTGGATCGTGCATGCCCTGGTGCGGGAAGATCGCCTGACGCAGGTCGAGGTCGCCGAGCTGCTTGGCCGGCACAAAAGCTGGGTATGCCGGCGGCTGGCCCTGATCGAGCGCCTGGGGCCGCAGGCCAGGGACGAGCTGCGCGTCGGCCTGCTGTGCCCGACGGCGGCACGGCAGATCGTGCGGTTGCCCGAAGGCAACCAGGCGGAGGTGCTCGAGTTGATCCGGCGCGAGGCGCTGTCGACCGTCGAGCTGGCGGCCACGGTGGATCTGTTGCTGGAGTGTCCCGGCCGCCGGCAACAGGAGTTCGTGCTCGGCAACCCCCGGGAGGCATTGGCGCAGAAGAAGGGCTTTGTGGCCGTCTGGTCCCGTGATCCGCGGCTGAGTGCCGCCGGCAACGAGGTCTCCAGGCGCCTGGCGGCATTGATCGAGATGCTGGCCAAGATGGAAGTCTGGCTGACCACCCGGGGGCGCACGGCGATCACTGCGGGAGACTACAGCATGCTGCGACCCCGATTCGACAGGCTCGCCCGGGACGCGGCGGCCGTGGCCGCCCTCAGCCGGGACATGGTTTCTGAACCGGAGCTTGCATGAACCAGCGGACGCGCAACGAGATCATTCACCTGCGGCAGGGCGGCGCCTCGTGCCGGCGCATCGCCAGGATGCTGGGCATCAATCGCAAGACGGCCGCCAAGGTGATCGCCGAGCACGACCGGGCGAGGGAAGGCGCCGGCGCCGGGATGGCCGCGCGCCGCCCCAGCCTGCTCGATGCCTATCAGCAGGACATGGCGCACCTGATCGAACGCTATCCGGACATCACGGCCGTGCGCCTGCACGAGGAGTTGGCCCGCCTCGGCTTCCGAGGCGGCTACACGATCGTCAAAGAGAAACTGCGGGCCATAAGGCCGCAACCGCGCCGGGCGCCCGTCGTGCGCGTAGAGACCGGGCCCGGGATTCAGGCCCAGATGGATTATGCCTGCTACGATATCGACTTCACCGCCGAAGGACGCCGCCGCGTATACGCCTTCAGCTACATCCTGGCGTATTCGCGCCGCCAGTATCTGCACTTCGTCGAGCGGCAGGACCTGATCACCACCATCCGGGAGCATCAACGAGCCTTCAGCCATCTCGGGGGCGTGGCGCTCACGTGCCTGTACGACAACATGAAAGTCGTGGTGCGCACCTGGGACGGCGAGCAGCCGATCTACAACACACGCTTTCTGGCCTTCGCTACGCATTACAACTTCCGCCCCTGGGCGTGCCGGCGCTACCGGCCTCAGACGAAGGGTAAGATCGAGAGGCCTTTCGGATTCGTGGAGTCCAACCTGCTCAACGCGCGCACCTTCACATCGCGCGACCACCTCAACGAGGTCACCGCCTGGTGGCTGGCGAACGTGTCCGACGTGCACGGGCACCGCGAGACCAGAAGGCGGCCCATCGACCTGCACCGGGAAGAGCTCCCGTTTCTCCTGCCGCTGCCCGCCAACCCCTACGATAGCGCCGAGGTGCTTTACCGGGTCGTCAATGTCGAGGGCTACATCGCCTATCGCCAGAACTTCTATTCCGTTCCCTGGGAGCGCATCGGAGACGCGCTGGCGGTACGGGTCACGGAAAACGAAGTGATCGTTTACGGCCCCGACATTCGCGAGATCGCCCGCCATGAGTTGATTCCGAGCGGCGCCGTCGGGCAGAGGCGCACCGACAAGGGCCACCTGCCCGGGTCCGATGCCCGGCACAGACATGAGCTGCTCAGGCAGCGCTTCGAGGAGTTCGGACCCCAAGGCGTGTTCTTCTTTGAGGAACTGGTCCGGGCGCGCCGCTATGGCCGCGACGAGGCCCAGCGCATTCTGGCGTTGCTGTCGACCTACCGTCGCGAGGATCTGGGAGCCGCACTGGAGCGCGCTGCCCGGTACCGGGCGTTTGCGTTCTCCGTGGTCGAGCGCATCCTGGCCGTCCAAGCCGTGCCGCGCCCGGCCCTCGATGCGCTGCAAGCGGAAAGCCGACAGCAGCTGTGCCGGATCGGCGGCCCCTCGGTGCCGCCGCGTTCGATGGCCGAGTATCAGAAGCTGCTGCCACCTGAGGAGACGCACCCTGATGAGGGGAACCACCAAGAGGAAAGTCACGACCCCGACGACGATGCGTGAGCGCTGCCTGGAGCATTTTGCGATCCTGGGCATCCCGATCGCGCCGCCGGCCTTGGATGCGGCCCTGCTGCGCGCCGAGCGGGAGGCTCTGTCACCCTTGAGCTTCCTCGACGCGGTCCTGGGAGAGCAGGCGGCCCAGCGCCGGCAACGCTCGATCGAGCGTCGCATCCGCGAGGCTCACTTCGCCGAACATAAGACCCTGGAGGCCTTCGACTGGGACTTCAATCGCAAGGCGATCGACCGCCGACAGATCGAGCAACTGGCGACCGGGGAGTTCATCGAACGCCGCACGAATTTGATCGTCGTCGGTCAGTCCGGAGTCGGCAAGAGCCATCTCGTTCAGGCCATAGGGCTGAAGGCCTGTGCGCTCGGCTACCGCGTGCTCTATCGCACCTCGGCCCAGCTCATCAGCCATTTGACGGCTTCCCTGGCCGACAAGTCCCTGGCCGAGAGTCTGCGTGTCTACAACCGCCCTCAATTACTGATCATCGATGAGTGGGGTTTTGACCGCGTCGAACGATTGGAATCGCCCCAGGCCGCCCACCTGCTCTACAAGGTCATCGCGGCGCGCAACCAGCAATGCTCGACCGCGCTCGTCTCCAACATCGACTTTGACCGCTGGGGTGACTACCTGGCCGACGGCCCGTTGGCGATGGCTTTCCTGGACAGGCTGGTCGAGGGCGCGATCATCATCAAGATCAAGGGAGATTCCTACCGCGCCCACCAAAAACGAAACGGAGCCAAGCCCTCTTCATGATCGGCATCCGGCAGTAAAGATCCCGCCCGAGGTCCTTTCACCCCGTCACGGCCGGACCTCAACCGGACTCGTGGCCCCGCCCGGCCCGCCAAAGTGGACCATTTTGTGACCGCCACCGACACTCGTATCCTGCGAGGCCATCATACTCCCAAGACCGACAAGCGGGACCCGCTGTCGGGATCCCCGCCAAACCTCTCGGAAATTGCACAACTATTCGACCACGCGCGCAGTAGCCGAATTCCTGGCAATTGTTCCAAGGGGCAAAGGGAACGGGGGGGGTAAAGGGTTCCGAGTTGTTGTGACGTCTGTTTTCAGCAGCGCATGGCACCTCGGCAGTAATCCTCGTGAACGACAGCCGTTCCCCTTTGCCCCTTGACCCCTTTGCCCCTTGACCCCTTTGCCCCTTGACCCCTGAAGTCTGCGGGCG
>CAZHQK010000030.1:0-11223 GCA_964534795.1 uncultured Acidobacteriota bacterium | reverse complement strand
GGGTTGCTGACGATCGCACGATCGTGGGAATCGAGGCGGACGGGTTCGAGAGCGACGACCGGTTCATGCTGCACCTGGCCCAGATTGTACGGAACGGCCTCGGGGATCGAGCCAGCACCTGCATCGATCCGCGTACCCAGGTGGTCGACGGAAAGACAGTCTGTCTGGTGACGTGCCAGCGCAGTCCGGAACCGGTTTTCCTGAGGTGGAGCGGAATGGAGCAGAACCCAGACGGCGACTTCTACGTTCGCAGCGGCCCGGGCAGCGTCTGCCTGCCTCCGGAAAGCACTCGAGAGTACATCCGGACACGATTTCGCACCCGACAGACGCCGGAGGGCGCTGCGCCCCGCTTGGACGAATTAGGTGAGCATGGAGGATAGAATAGATCCGGCTGTTCCCAACTGCCCGCTGCAAGAACCCTATCCTCGGCGAAAAGGGTTTCGAGATCCTCCAGGCCGCCGGATCGGCGGCGCTGACCTTGCGACGACATCGGGGGAAACCCGGGGCCGCGCGCGGGAAGGACCTTTCAGGCACCCGGCACAGTCAGGATGGAAAAGATGACAAATCGTATCGTGCGGCTCCTATCCCCGGCATTCCTGGCGGCCCTCGCGGGCTTCCTGTCGGCCGGGCCCGCTCCTCAAGCGCCGAAACCTGTCTTCAAGCCGGACTACGAGTCGCGCTGCCCGTGCGACCATTCGATCGCCGAGACTCTTCTGGCGTATCCCCAGTGCAGCCTCTGTCTCGAAAGCGAATTCCACCCTCCGCATGAGCCCTTTTTCTTCGTCAAGGACATCAATCCTTCAAAGCCGAACCGATGGCTGATCCTGCCGAGGGCTCACGACAAGGGAATGCAGAACCTTGCCGACCTGACCGACTTCGATGCAGCCGGATTCTGGGCGGCGGCCATCCGGAAGGGAGAGGAACTGTGGGGCAGGCAATGGGGCTTGGCCGTCAACGGCGAGCTGGCCCGCAGCCAATGCCATGCGCACGTGCATATCGGGAAGCTTCTGGACGGAGTCGAGGGAAACGAATTTCTTTTCAGGATGGGCCTGTCGCGAGCGCCGGGAAAAGCGCCCATTACGGTGGCAGGCCCGGAGGGGATCAGGGCGCCGGACAAGGGCGCGGGCTTCTGGATCCATCCGGTCGAGGGAGGCCTGCACCTGCACGTGGAGGACATAACCGCCCTTTGCGAGTTTGTCCTGATGCGTTAGACCCGCCGCTCGATTCGAGCTCCAACACAACCTGGCCGACGGCGAAACGTCGGGCACCGGTCGCCCGTCCGCACAATAAGGCTCTGATACGACGGCCGACTTTGCTGGAAAAGTCCGTTGCGCCGGGCGATCTCCTCTCCGGCATGGCGGCGCGGCCTCCGCGACGGCATCGAAGGAAGGGCTGGGGGAAACGCACAATTAGTCTGCTGCTTTCCCGGCCGCGGTGCGATGAGATAGTATGACATTGCACAGGGGCGGCCTCGAGAAAGCCCCGGCGAGGCCGATCGGGCAGTCGCACCGCGGCATCCCGCGACGCCGCGCCCGGCGGAGCCGAGAATGGGCAGAATGCTCCGGTTTTACCGCAATCCATCCCGGCGTTGTCTCGATGAAGAAGAACTTTCGCGCTTCATCGCGGGGATCGTGCCGGAGGACAAGCTGGAAGGCATGCAGTCTCATCTTGCCGACTGCGAGCGCTGCCGCGGGGAGCTTGCCGGGGTGGCGCGCCTGCTCTATCCCGAAGAAGATGCCGCGCCCGAACAGCCGCCCGAACCCTCCGAGGCGGAGATTGCGGAAAGCTACGAGCTCGTCCGCCGGGTGGCGCTGGAGGAAGGTATTTCCAATGCCCGCATCGGCCGCCGGCCGGCCGCCTTCACCTGGGCCGCAGCCGCGGCAGTGCTCCTGATCGGGCTGGCCGCGGGAGCGCTGGGCTGGGAGTATCTGCGTTCCCGCAAGGGCGCGCAGAGATTCGTCTCGGCCGCAATCGCGGAACTCGAGCCGGCATTCGAAGACACGACTCCCTCCGGCCTGCGCCTCGACCTGCCTTTCCGCCCGAGTGCAACGAAAAGAACCGCCGGGCACGGGGACGCTCTGGAGCGCAGCCGGAATCTGTTCTACCAGGCACTCGCGCTGCGCGAGGGATCGCGCGAGGCGCGCCTGGGACTCGGCGCCGTCTATCTCGCCAAATCGGAATTCGGCCGTGCCCGCGACGAGTTCGACAAGCTGCTGCGGGCAAATGCCGGCGACCTGCAGGCATTGCTGGGCCGAGGGGTGGCCGGCTACGAGGAAGCTCTGGCGGCCGGCGATCCGGCCGAACGCGTTGCGCTCATGCGGCAGGCGCTTGCCGACTTCGACGCCGTGCTCGCCCGAAGCGGCCGCTCGCCCGAGGCCCGCTACAACAGGATCCGGGTCCTGTACGACACGGGCCGGCACCGGGAGGCGCTGGCTGAAATCGCAAGCTACCTCGAAATGGACGGCTCGTCCTTGTGGGCCACGCGCATGCGCGACCTGAAGCTTCGTATCGAGCTTGCGCGCCCGGAGGCCGCCGAAGAAGCAGCCGATCGAGCCGCAGCCGCCCGCGACCGTGCCGGTCTCGAAGCCATGGTGCGGCTCGTGCCCGACCGAATCCCCGGAACCATCCAGCACGCCCTTCGCCTCGGACTCGAAAAAGAAGGCGATCCTGCGTACCGGGGATCTCCCTCGACCGCTGACTTCCTGTGGGCGGCCGAAACGCTGGCCGCATCATATGCGGACGCGACCGGGGACGAGGGCTACGCCCGGCAGGTCGCTTTCTACAGGAGCCTGCCTGCCGGCCTGCGTGCGGCGAAGCGCTCGCTCGATGCCCGGCTCAAGGACCTTGCCGACCGATACCGCGCGGGCGAGGTGCGCCCCGTGCTGGACTCGATCGCGGCGCTCGAGGACGGATATAGAAAGCTGGGCGACACGTGGCAGCTTGCGGCGGCGCACTATCTGAAAGGCAATTGCCTGTATTACCTGGCCCGGTTCAAGGAGGCCGAGGGCGCGTACCGGGAGACGATGAAACTGGCCAGGCAGACCGGCTCGCTCGACCTGCTCGCGAGATCGCTCGCGGGTCTCGATGGGGTTCTCTGCGAAGAGCGCCGGCTGGACGATGACCTGGCATGCAATGCCGAATTGAGGGATCTGGCGCAGGCACGCCGCATGGAGTACTGGTCGGCCTATGCCTCCAGAAATCTTGGGAATAACTATCTCCTCCTGGGCCGGCTAAAGGAAAGCATGCAATGTTACCTCGAGGCTCTGCTTCCCGCTTACCGCCTGCGCGATGAGGGGCTACTGGTCAATACGCTCGAAAACCTGGGTCTCATTCTTGACAACTCGCACCGGTTGGAAGATGCACGCCGATATTACGACCTTGCTTTGGCGGAGCTCGAGTCCTTCTCCCACGAAAAATCGGCGCATGGCCGGGCGGCCTCGGAAACGCGCCGCCTGAACCTGCTGGCCAAGCATGCCGATCTGTCGTTGCGCCTGGGCGATCTCGCTGCCGCCGAGCACTCGTATTCCACCGTCGTCGAAGGGGCTGGTGCACAAATGCCGGAACTCGCGTGCAGGGGCCGCCTGGGCCTCGCTGCGGTAAGGCTGGCGCAGGAAAAGCCGGACGCCGCCAAACAGCTCACGTCCGCGTCGCTCGCGAGCGCCGAAGCAGGCGGCTTCGCCGACATCGTCTGGCGCGCACGCGCGCTCGAGGCCAGGCTGCTCGAACGTGAAGGAAGAGCGGATGCGGCTCTGGAGTCCCTGGAGAAAGCGACCGCGGCGCTGGAAAAGATCTCCCAAGGGGTGCCGGCGGGCGAATTGCGCTATTCCTTCGTTGCGCGCCGCATGGATCCCTACCGTGAAATCGTCGCGTTGCTGATCCGGCTGCCGGGAGGAAGAGAGCGTGCCCGCTATTACGCCGACCGGGCCAAGGCGATGGTCCTGCGCGATTGGCTTGCGCTGCAGCGCGCCGGAGCGCAAGAAGGAAAGCCCGAAGCCTTCCGTGCGACCTCGCATGCCCTGCCGCCCGGCCACGCGCTTCTGGAATACTTCTTCATCCCCGACGGGCTGGTCGTCTTCGTTTCGAAAGGGGACGCGAGCGGCGCGCTCAGGCTCGGCGTTCGGCAGGAATTCGTAGCCGACAGGGTCGACCGCTTCCTCGAGAGTGCCGAAAGCGGCGACCGGGCCGCCTTCGAGAGCCTGGCGCGCGAGCTCGGCCGCGCCCTGGTCGAGCCCGCCCTGGCGCAGCTCGGTCCGGGAGCCGAGGACGCGCTGGTGATCTGTCCCGACGGGCCGCTCTACCGGCTGCCGTTTGCCGGATTGCAGGACGGGCGCGGTATGTATCTGGCCGAGCGCCATGCGATTTCGTATGCCCCGGCACGCAGCGTTTTCGAATACTGCCTCTCGCTCGCTCGCGGCGATGCGGGCTCGCGCGCCCGGTCGGTTCTGCTTGTCGACGGCGGCGGTTCGCTGCCCGGCGCGCGGAGCGAGCTGGCCTACATCTCCAGCCTCTACGGCGCCAACGCCATGTTTCCGGATTCGCGCCTGCCGACGAACCGGCAGGCGGCCCAGGCCGAGATACTGCATTTTGCGGGCCACGCCTTTTCAGCGGGCGGCAAGCCCGTGCTCTCGCTGAGCCCCGGCCGCAACGCGACCTACGTGGATGCCGCCCAGGTGACTACGTGGCGCCTGGAGAGGAGCCGTTTCGTGAACCTTTCGGCATGCAGTACCGGTGCCGGCGCTCCCGGCAGCGCCGACATGCCCTGGGGTCTCGCCCCCGCATTCCTGAACGCAGGCGCCCCGGCCCTGATGGTGAGCCTCATGCCGGTCGATGACCGCGCTACGCGGGAACTGAACAGGCGCTTCTATGATTTGCTGGTCGAAGGGGCGATGCCGAAGGCCCGTGCCCTGCAGAAGGTCCAGTCGGCGCTGATCTCCGAGATGCGCTCCCGCGGGACGTTCGAGCCGATAGCGTGGCTCCCCTTCATCCTGATCGGCGATCCCCGGTAGATCCGACCCGCCCGGCGCGGCACGCCGGCTGCCGGAGCCGGCACGTTTCGGTTCCGCCCCCTCGACAGGCCCCCGTCAGGCACTGAATCCTTCCTCGGATTGCCCGAATTCCTGCCCCCCTGAAAATTTTCGGTGGGCACTTTCCGATTTTTTACGTTCTTGTACATGTGCAGCGGCCGCGTAGGCCGCAAAAAATGGTCGGCGCCCGGACTGTGGCAGCAGTCGGGGCGCCATCGGATCAACGCATCCCCTCGGACGGAGGGCTGAGAGGAAGGTCTGACCGTCGGCAGGAATTCTACCTGCGGCCTCCTTCCCCGGCAACCGCTCCGAGGACTCATGATCGGAGTGGAAGATGAAGAGAGTCAGCTATCTCCTAATTGTGCTGGTTATGCTTACAGTTACGGTTTCGCTTGCCAGAGCGCAGGGCACCGGTCCTCCGCCGCCGCCTCCCCCCTGCTGCACAGAGGAGGGCTCCGTAGCGCCGGGAGCGCCAAGCGCTTTGCCCATAACCGGAACGGAAGAATCGGGCATCCTGGTCTCTGTGACCGACGACACGCTGGGCTTACTGGGGCTTACCCGCAGCGAGTTCGTCGACAGACTGGTATCGGGATTCTTCCCGGGCCGGAGCGTCGACGTGCTCATCACGAGCACGGATCTCGTCAATCCCGAGCTCGTGGGTGACGCTCGCGGCAGGCTGAGCGATCCTGAAGGTTCGGTCACGATCGAGATCCGGCGCACCTACAGGATTCCCCGGCTCCGGATCGCACCGGCGGTCTTCGAGTCGATGGACCGGTTCGTGCTCACCGACGGCGCGATTCTCGTGACCGTTCAGTTCCGCCGGGCTCCGGCAGCTTCGGGGCAGGGGTTCGAGGTGCGATAGCCGTTGGCGTCGGCCTGACGTCCGGGAGGCAACCATGTCGAACGCGGAGAATGGCGATTGCCTGGAGATCATGCTGGACATGCTCTGCCACGAGATGATCCGGGGCAACCTGAGTCCGGAAATGGAGATGCTTTTCCTTGCCCATCTCGAAGCTTGCCCTGCGTGCAAGGAAAGGACTTCCAACTTCCTGGATCTTTTAGGCCTTGCCGCGGAGCCGGAGGTCTCCCGCATGGTTCACTGACGGCCGGAGGCGGTACGTTGCCGCACCGGCCGTCGCCTCCCGGTGCCGCCGCGCGGTGATCGAAAGCCGGGAACCCGCCTCAATGGTTTACAGCGCCGAAAAACTTCTCGAGGCAATGGATACCCGCCTGACGGCGTCGCCGCGTATTCCGCTATCCCACATGGCGCAAGAGCTTGGCGTCAGCCGCCGCACCATAGAGAGGCTGCTCAGGATGACCAGGAACATGTCGTATCGTTCCTATCAGCAATCCGTCCTTCTGCGGATCGCGCTGGAGCGCCTGCGGCATGATAAGAACGTGACCATCAAAGAGATCGCCTTGTCCCTGGGCTACTCGTCATCGGCGGACTTTGCGAGATTCATCCCGATCCAAAGCAGGCGCGTGCCCCTCCAAGTTCAGGCGCCCTCGCGGATCCCATGTCCCATAATGCAAACTTTTGGCACATTCTGCATCGTTTTGGCACGTTCTGCATGCCTTTTTTCCTTGATTGCGCTTTTCTGATGCCGTTAACATCAAGCTCAAGACGGGCTGGAGCTGACTTCTTGCTGGAAGAGTGATTCGGATTGGCTGGCGCACGGCAGCAAGACCCGTCACGGTCCGCCACCTGTATCGAAGCCGCACGCCATGAACGACGCCCGGTATAATCGCGGGTCGCCGAAATCGGCAAGGAGCGATCATCATGCCGGTTGATCCTATGGAGGCTTCCCCTCGCTTCCCTTTGGGGATCACGGGCCGCGTTGCGCCTTCTCGCAATCCGGGCATCGATTTGCAGTGATGTACTGCCAAGGATAAAGCCATGAGATTGAAAACAAGGACCGCGGTCGCATTTACCGTTCTCGCCTCGCTGCTCGCTTTTTCCGCAGGCGGCCGCACGCCGCCCGGCGGCATCGCCGGGGCGGTCGCCGTGCGGCAATCCCAGGGCGGCCTGCAACTCTCCGACATTCAATACTACGAGATCTTTTTCAGACGGGTGGCCTATCTTCAAGAGAGGGCTCTCGCGCGCGAGCAAAAAGGCCAGGACGGCACCCGGCTGCGGTTCTACGTTGCAAACAGGCTCGGCCTCGACCCGGATGAAGACCGGATCGTACACGAGGCCGCCTTCGGCTGCCTCAAAGAGGTCAACCGCCTCGACGCTCGCGCCAGGGAAATAATTCAGCAGGAGCGCGCGAAGTTTCCCGGGGGCGCGAACACTGCAGTCTCCGGACGCCCCACGCCGCCACCCATACTGGCATCGCTGCAAGCCGAAAGGGATGACGCCATCCTCCGTGCGCGGGAGGCGTTGAAGAATGCTTTCGGCGAAGCGCGCTTCGCTTCGTTCGACACGCTCGTCAAGGATTATCTGACCGAGACTTCCCGGCAGCCCATTCGGAGGTAGCCCATGACTCTCGTTGCCAAACCGCCCGCTTCCTATTCCTCTGTCAGCCGATGCGCCGTGAAACGCTTGCTCCCTTGCCTTTTCCTCCTCGGGATCCTTCTGTTGCCCGGCAGTCTCTATGCCTCCGTCTGGGCATACACCTGGATCCAGTATGACGAGTATCCCGAGCAGATCGACGTCTACGGCGCCACGCACATCTCGGGCTCCTATCAGGAACAGTACTATTTTGACTTTGCCATCTCAGGGTTTCTGTATGCGAACGGCCAGCTCATCGATTCGGACTACGAAGGCTGGTCCTGCGAAGGCGCGACGGCCTACGTCTCCGTGCAGGGCGATTACGGCACCCTCTATGAGTTCTTCGGCATTTGCGATTTGAAGATTTACTTCCATGACATCTGCTATCCCTGGTGGTATGACCTGGGATATTACTGGTACGTCTCCAATCCCCTTTACTCCCCGGACGCCGGCATCTGGGAACCCTTTGATCCCATATGCCTCGACGATCTCGTTTTGGCTGGGATCGGTGTGATTTACGCTCAGGTCCGGGTTCCCTGCGCATATCCTACAGGCCTTGCACCCGCAAACTGGCACGACGGAGGCAACGGCTGGCTCCAGATCAACTATGTCTGGACCTCAAGCACCGGCAACTGGCAGAGTTTGAGGAACTGCCAATTTCGCGAGTGGATCGCTTGGGGCGGTGAGTATCCTGCCCCCATGCCGCCCTGGGGCTCCAGCCCGTCTCCCAATCCACTAATTGGCGACGCCATTTTCATTACCAACTACTACTTTACCGATAACTATAACGCGGGATCATTCGTAAAGCCATACCGAGCCTCCACCTACTGGGGTGATCAATAGTACCAGTTCAGATGCCCTTGTTACAACAATGGCCAATGGACAACCATCGAAGGTCCATGCCGCCTGACGCGCTCCATAATTTATGAGGATGCTTCATGGCGGTGCATTCAGACAAAATATGCTGAGCCACGATCTGTTTACATACTGCCCTAGGAGGAAATCATGGCATTACATGCGGCTATCTCAGCAATATACATCGCTATCCTGGCATCTAATAGCGCCCTAGCGCTCTCCCAACAGAATATCTTAGACGAATTCAGCGTATCGTATCGCCTTGCTTCACCAATTACATTGCACGAACCCGTCATCGTCCATGTCAGCATTGTGAATGTGGGCGATGAATCGCTTCTGTTTGACTTGGGATTCAATCGCAAGAAAGCGTTTCAATTCACGGTCATCGATCCCGCCGGCCATAGGATCACGCTCGGCCCCGTCAAGGAGGAAGGTATCGACGGCGGGGGATTAGTGCGATTGGAACCGAAAAGAACATATACACAGCGCATGATTCTCAATGAATGGTATGAATTCGACTGTCCCGGCAGCTACAGAGTGGAAATACGATTGACTCTTCCTGTACAAGCGGATTCCCGCCTTTCCGCCGTCATATCAAAGGAGAATGTGTTGGAATTTGAAATACTTCCACGAGACGAGGCTGTGTTGGAAAGGCGATGCAGGATGCTCTTGAACAGCTTGAAAGGGGAAAAGTGGTTGGCACGGAGATCAGCGATGGCCAGAGAGTTGAGCTATATCAAGGATCCCGTGGCCATTCCATATCTTCAAGCCCTGGTTGACGAGGGTGAAGACTATTACGCAATAAATGGGTTGATGCGGATCGGCAGCGATAGGGCCATGGAAGCTATGATTCGAGCTGCAGAAAGCAATGATGTGGCTTCGGCACAATACGCACGCTCTCTTCTCCGCGCGATGTTGCCCAAGATTCAAGATCAGCGGATTCGCGACAAGGTGGCAGCCGTTGTAAAGATACCCTAGTCGGCGCCCGTCGGGGCCATGCAAAGGAGAGATCGAGGCCGATTGCCATCCGATCCGTCATGGATTCGTGGCGGGTGGACGGAGAGGTGGAAGGAGAGCGGATCGCCTTTCCGGGCGTCGGGCGCTCATGGTCCATCCGGCCCCTGGAATCCCCTAGCGCGAGTTTCCGGGTTATCACAAGGGCCAATGCGATAAAGTGGTGCAAGTCGCGTGTTATCAATGGATTCCTTGGGTTCGAGCTTCGGAATGCCTGTATATACTAACTGGCCTCAAATTGGCCCAGTTCAAGAATACGAAAGAGCTGCTCCTGCTGCGGCGAAAGTCGTGTCAGGACACGTTCCGCCCGCGGCCTGCCGCCCAGGCCGGCATCTTCCTCCGAATGTGCAGGATAATAGTTGGTGATTTCCCTGATGCGCTTGAGCTCTTCGAGCAACCGGCGCTGGGAAATCGCGACACCGGCCGTGACCACCTCGCGGTGCAGGAGCGACATCAGCGTCAGGGCGAGAACACAGTGCAGGGCGTGAACGCGGATCATCGCATCGGTGCGGTGAAAGGCCGGGGAGAAACGGATAAAGCAGGGATCTTTCATCTCCCGGAAGGCCCGCTCGACATGGTGCCGGCCGCGATAGCCGAAGACAATCTCGTCGTCCGTGAGGTTGGGATTGGTCGTGAACAGCACCCTCTTGCCCAGGACGCGGCTCTTGAGGCGCCGGTAGGCACGGTGGTCCGTACCGAACTCAATGGCCAGGCGACCGTCGGATTCCCGGACACGGGCCCAGAGGAACTCGCTCGTGTACTGGCCGGCCGTCAGCGAAGCAAGCTGCTTTTCCAATCCCTCTCGCGTGAAGGGCTTGCCGGGCCAGCCCGGCTGGTAGCTCCGCTGGAGCCGTCGTTGCAGGTCCCGCAGGGCGCGCAGCTTCTTGGTGAGGTGTTGCCGTATGCCGCGCACTTGGCCGCGCAAGAGAGCCTGACTGCGCGTGACCAGGATGACGCGCCTGCGCCCGAAGACCTCCTTCTCGGTGCGCACGACCCGCATTCCTTCAAAGAGCGGCCCTTCGAGAGAGCGAAACTTGCACAGGGGGATATCCAGCAGATCCTGATGCTGCGCGGGCACGAGCGAGCCGATGACGTGGTAGGGCGATCGGTCGAGCACCTCGATGTTGTCCCCGGAGTTGTTCCCCTTGTCGAAGACGAGCGTGATGCGCGCGCAGCGCTCCTGGAACATCTGGTAGCGCGCCACCAGGTCGTCCAGTACCTTGCTGAAGGTGACCGAGTCCGGCGGATTGCCCTCGTAGACCCGCGAGAACAGCGGCACGTGGAAATCCCAGGAAACCATCAGCGCCAGGCCCACGATACGCAGATCGGTCCGTTTCGACTTGGCATGCCCCCGGCGCGCCAGCCGGCTTGGGCTCTCCGAGCAGAGGAAGGTGTCGAAATTGGTGGTGTCGTAAAACAGCGCGCGCAGGTCCACATGGAAGTCTTCGACCAGGCGCCGGGTCACGTCGGCCTCGATCGCCGCCAGGGCGGCTTCGTCCAGATACTGCATGTGGTCCCAGAAACGCTGGCTGCACAAAGCCTCGGGCGGCAGCGGCAGAAGCCGCGGCAGGATGGTCTGGCGGTACCACTCGGCCAGCCCGGCCTTGCTCTTGGGGTCGACCGCCCGGTTGATGGTCGCCAGCAGCATGTATTCCCCCACGGAGGCTCCCTGGCGGCGCTTGCGGGCATGGCGGTCGATGATTTCGACCAGCCGGAGCCTGTCGGCCAGACGCCACAGTGCCGCCGTGGCGCCGAACTCGCGCTCTTCGGCCCACAGGGCCCGGCCCCGGCTCTCGGCCAGCAGCCGCATGAGTTTCTGCGCCGTTCCGAGGTGGCGCA
>CAZHQK010000029.1:0-2805 GCA_964534795.1 uncultured Acidobacteriota bacterium | reverse complement strand
ATCCGTACCCATGCAAGCATCGCACCGGGCGATGCCCTTCACAGTCTCTACGACAGGGACGAACGGGACAGGCGCGTCGGCGGCCGCGCGGCCGCGAATCCCCTCGCGGAAGAAGAACGCCCCGGAACCCTGGTGCTCGCGCGCAAAAAAAGCGTTCCTTACGATCCGCACCCGGTACGCCGCCCGATTCTGGATATCCTGGCCTGACCTTCGTTGCGTGCGGCTGTGCCGCAATCCCTTGCTACCTGCCCCCTATGATGTTGCCGAGACCGAAACCGTCCAGAACACTTCCTTCCTCGGTCCGGCCGCGCCCGACGGAGGGCATGGCTTTGTAAATGCGGTCCGCAAGGCGGCTCAGAGGCAACGATTGGAGCCAAACCCTGCCGGGCCCCGTCAGTGTCGCGAAAAAGAGGCCCTCGCCGCCGAAGAGGGCGGTCTTGATCCCGCCGACGAACTGGATGTCGTAATGGACGGAGGGCTGGAGCGCCACCAGGCACCCCGTATCCACGCGCAGGTTCCGGCCCGGGGCCAGCTCGAACTGATGGATGGTGCCCCCGGCATGCACGAAGCAGAGGCCGTCGCCCTCCAGCTTCTGCATGATGAATCCTTCGCCGCCGAACAGGCCGACACCGATCCTTTTCTGGAAGGCGATGCTGATGGAGACCCCCTTGGCCGCACAAAGGAACGAATCCTTCTGGCAGATGAGGGCGCCGCCCAGAGACGCGAGGTCCATCGGGATGATCTTCCCCGCGTAGGGAGCGGCGAAAGCCACGTGCTGCTTTCCCGGGCCGGTGTTCGTGAAGATCGTCATGAACAGGCTCTCTCCCGTGAGCAGCCTTTTTCCCGCTCCTATCAGCTTGTCCAGGATGCCGCCCGCCACGCTGCGCTCCGAGCCGTCGCCGAACACCGTCCGCATTTCAATCCCCTGGCTCATATACATCATGGCGCCGGCCTCCGCCACGGCGCTCTCGCCGGGGTCGAGTTCCACCTCGACGAACTGAAGCTCGGTGCCGAAAATCTTGAAGTCGATCTCGTGCGCGAGTCGGCCGGGAGCCTTGGGAATCTCGAGCGGCCGGGAAACCGGCCGGAAATGTCGGGCGAAGGCTTCGACTTTGGAAACCGGGGTCCAGTCGGTCATTCCCGGGGTGAAGACCAGCGTCTCGGGTTGCATGCTGCCGTTGACGATGTTGGCGACGATTTCTTCCGCGCTCAGGGGGCCGATCTGGTGGCCCCCGATCGCCATGTACCACTGCTGGGAATCCGGCATCGGTTCGACTCCCTGTTCTGGATACGGTATCGAGGGGAAAGACTGGGAACCACGAGAAGCATTGTATCCCATGGCGCCGCGCGGGCGCAGCGAAAAATGCCGCGCCGCCCCCGGGAGACACGGGCCGCCGTTGCTGTTATGATACGGCGCCGGAGGCTGCTGGAGGATGACAATGAGATACCTCTTGTGGGTGCTGTGGATCCTCGCCCTGCCGGCCTTCGCGCTGCAGGAGGCGCCGCGCAGCGCCACCCTCGTCGTGATGCTCGGCACGGGCACTCCCAACGCCGAGCCCGACCGCTCCGGGCCGTCGGTCGCCGTTGTAGTCGGCGATTCTGCCTATCTGGTCGACTGCGGCCCGGGGGTTGTGCGCCGGGCGGCAGCGGCGGCGGCCAAAGGCGTCGGCGCCCTGACCGTCCGCAAGCTCAACCGGCTCTTCATCACCCACCTTCATTCGGACCATACCTTGGGATATCCCGACCTGATTCTCACGCCCTGGGTTCTCGAGCGCAGCGAGCCGCTCGAGGTTTACGGCCCCCGGGGGATCGCATCGATGACCGCGAGTCTTCTGGAGGCCTACAAGGAAGATATCGCCGTGCGCCTCGACGGCAGCCAACCCGCAAACAAGACGGGCTATCGGGTCAACGTGCACGAGATCGAACCGGGGATCGTCTACCGGGACTCGAACGTCGCGGTCACGGCCTTCCCGGTCAACCATGGATCGTGGCCGCTGGCCTACGGCTACCGCTTCCAGACGCCCGACCGGAACATCGTCATTTCCGGCGACACGGCCCCGAGCGCAGGCGTCATCGCCCACTGTGCGGGCTGCGACGTGCTCGTCCACGAGGTCTATTCGCAGAAGGGCTTCCTGCAGCGCCCCAAGGAATGGCAGCGCTACCATGCGGCCGCGCACACATCGAGCCGCGAGCTGGCGGAGATCGCCAACAAGTGCAAGCCCGGGCTGCTGATCCTCTATCATCAGCTCCATTGGGGTGTGAGCGACGAGGAGCTGGTCGCGGAAGTGTGCCGGACATACGCGGGCCGGGTGGTATCGGCCCGCGACCTGGATATCTATTAGGGACGATATTTCGTCTCGCGAATTGCACAACTATTTGACCACGCGTGGGTTGTAGGTGAATTCCCGGCAGTTGTTCCGAGGGGCTGAGGGGCCGAGGGGTAAAGGGTTGCAGGTTGTTCTCGTGATGTATATTTTCGGTAGCGCATGGCACCTCGGCAGTAATCCTCGTGAATGAAAGCCTTTACGGGGTGGTTTTCCGGGTCGTAGGTCACCGATTCGCCTGTGTGGCTGCGATACAGCGTGGAAGTACCGCCGAATACATCCGGTTCCGTGGCATCGCCGCCGGCTCCGCCGCCGAATCGGAAACCCGGATCCTGCCTGCCGGTCGCCTCGGTTATCTCGAGGGAAACACGGCTGAAGCATTCCCGGCCTTGCATGCTTTCGAAGCCTGAAGACCGGAATCGATCCGAGGCGCTGAGCGGTCTTTTCCCCTTTGCCCCTTTACCCCTTTACCCCTTTACCC
>CAZHQK010000028.1:0-1550 GCA_964534795.1 uncultured Acidobacteriota bacterium | reverse complement strand
GTCGTAGCCCGGGATCCCGGGCCCGAACGCGCTGGCCAGGCGGTAGGCGGCCCCGCGCATCACCGTGCGGATCAGCGTGTCCACGTCGGTGGCGTAGTTCATCGCCTGCCGCACCCGGACGTCCTGGAAGGCGCGCACCCTCAGGGCGTTGAGCACCACGATCTGCGATGAGAGCTGACGGAACGTGATCACCTCCACGTTCTTGGTGGCCTCCAGTTCGGGAATCTGGATGGGGTCCACCGGCGTGATGAGGTGGGCCGCCCCGGTCTTGAGCTCGACCAGCCGCGTCGCGGACTCCGCCACCGGCCGCCAGACGATCCGCCGCAGCCTGGGCTGGCCGCTGAAGTGGGGCCGCTCGGCGAAGTCCATGACCATACGCTGGCCGGGATTCCACTCGGTGAACCGGTAGGGGCCGGTGCCGATGGCGCGCTTGGTGGGATCCACCTCACCGCTCGTGATGGCCCTGGGTAGGATCTCGCAGTAGAGGGAGAGCACCTCGGCCAGCAGGGCAAACGGCCCGTCGGTGTGGATGCGGACGGTCAGGGGATTGACGATCTCGACGTCCTTGACCGGCCGGAGTTGCCCGGCGTAGACGTTGCGGATCGCCGGGTGCTTGAACCGCGCGATGGTGTCCCGAACGTGCTCCGCGCCGAACTTCTCGCCGTTGTGGAAGTACACGTGGTCGCGCAGCCTGAACTCCCAGGTCGTGTCGTTGACCACCCGGTAGGTGGTCGCCAGCCACGGGATCAGTTTCATGTCCGGCGAGCGCTCCAGCAGCTTGTCGTACATGGCCCACATCATGCCCTTGGACGCGCCGGAGGTGGTCACATGCGGGTCCAGCGACTCCGCGTCCACGCCCTGGACGATCAACAGGTTGCCGACCGGCTGGGGCGCGCCGGCCAGGGCCGTCTGGACCGTGCCGGCCAGGCGCCCCAGCGCCAGACCCGTTCCGGCCAGCATCGCCGTCCGCTGTAGGAGGTCGCGTCGCGTCAGGCGCGTGGGCGTCTCATCGTCCGTCATGGTCAATCGTCCCTCCCGATGCCGCGTCTGCGTCACCCCTGGGAACGAATCGGAACTCACAGCGGGCGTCCCCCAACCCGATGGCGGTGGGCCGCTCCAGCCGGTGCGTGGGGTGACCGTCCATGAAACGCTCGTCGCTCTCGCAGAAGAACGGCGCCAGCTCCGGCGCGCCGGCCTGCTGCATGGCCCGCACCCAGTTGCAATGCGTGATGTAGAACCGAACCCGACCGGGCGTATACTCCACCAGTTCCCCCTCACAAGAGAAGAACCGCATGGAGGCCGCAAAGCGCCGTCCCAGCTCCTCGGCGGCGGCGCGGAACCCCGGCGGGGGCGGGCCGGTCAGGTTGAGCCGGGGCTGGGCCGGCCGCCCCCCGCCGGCCACCTCGCGGCGCAGGGCGTCGTCTTCGCTGGCGAAGCCGGCGATCGCCGACCGGACGATCGCCTGCCTGGCCACGGCCAGGGCCGCCTCGCGTCCGGCACGCGCTCCCACGGCCCGGTAGAGTTCCACGAACGGCTGCAGCTCCCAGCTC
>CAZHQK010000027.1:0-4445 GCA_964534795.1 uncultured Acidobacteriota bacterium | reverse complement strand
CGTTTCTGGAAGCGGCTCAGCACCGCTTGGTCGAGGTCCCAGGGGGCGTTGGTGGCCGCGATCGTCAGGACGAACCGGTCCTCGCCCTTGTCGGACAGCCCGTCGAGCTCCGACAGGATGGTCGCAAGCATCCTCCTTTCGGCACCACTTTCGGAGCCTTCGCCCCGAGGCAGGCAGAGGGCATCGACCTCGTCGATGAAGACCACGGCGAAGCCCTCGTCGGCCTCGCTGCGCGCCGCCTGGAAGAGCGCGGTTACCAGCTTGGAGGATTCGCCGAAGTATTTCGACAGCAGGCTGCTCGCCTTGACGTTGAAGAAGGTCGCCCCCAGCCCGTTGCTCGTCGCCGCCGCCAGCAGCGTCTTGCCCGTTCCCGGAGGGCCGTAGAAGAGCATGCTCCGCCAGCCGGAGAGCCTCATTCCCTCGGGCTTCTGCGCGAGCGCCAGGCCGTAGGCGAACTTGATTTCGCGCTTGGTCTCTTCCAGGCCGCCGATCTTGTCCCAGGTGACCTTGCTGCGATGGATGAGCGCGGCGATGTCGCGCGCGTACTGGGCGGCGTCTTCCGAGGCGGCCTCGCCCACGCGCTCGGCCCGCGGGGACGCGGTTCGCTGCGGCACGTCGGGCTTGAGCCGGCCGGACTTGAGCGCCTCGGCGCGCTCGAGATACTGCCGCGCTTTCTCGTGGCGCCGGTACTGGTCCTCGCGCGTCAGGGCATACTCGGCGTAACTTTTCATGAGGCGCGAAACCTTGACGTAGGCCGCCGCGGCGTCGCCGGCGCGCCCCTGCGCCTCCAAGGCGCGCGCCTCCGCCAGTGCCTTGTCCAGCGACACCTTCAGCGGCCCGCTCAAGTCGACAGCCATGACCGGCGGCTCCTATTCATCGCGTACTTTTTCAACCTTGATCGCCTTGTCGATCTCTTCCTGGTAGCGCGCCAGTTCCTCCTCGTCGGATCCCGCTTCCTCGGCCCGCGCCATCTCGCCGATCGCCCGGTCGAAGTCGGCGAAGCCCGCATCTTCCTTCACGCGCGTACCGGTCGCCGCCAGTTCCTCCTCGCCCAGGATCTCCTCGAGCATATCGTTGAAGGTGTCGTCGTCGACCTCGGCGCTGTCGATCGCCTTCTGGATGCTGCTTTCGCGGAAGCGCACGACCAGGTTCTGCAGGCTCTTGCGGTCTTTTTTCTTCTCGAGCAGCTCCATCTTGCGCAGGAAGGAGGTGAGGGCCGTCTTGGCCAGCGACAGCCGGCGCAGATCGGCGTTGATGTAGCTGTTGTCGATTTCCATCTGGCGCATTTCCCGGAAGATGTCGCGCAGCACCTCCTGCCGTCCCGCTTTCTTGGCGGCCACCGCCTCGCGCACCTTCTCCTGCTTGCGCTGCTCGAGCATGTCCAGGTCGCGCCGCTTCTTTTTCTGGTCGCGTTCGATCTCCTTGAGCTGAACTCGCAGATCCTGGGCCGTCGGCGACTTGGCGAAGAGTTTCTCCAACAGGTTCATGATTCGTTCTCCTCGGAGTTCGTGTTCATGATGGATATGGGGCGTTCCACGGCAGCTCGGGCTGGCGAGTGGTCCGGCTCGCCGAGCCGGCAGCTTGCGGCTCCGAGCCGCCGGTCCCGCACGTGGCGCGCGACCTTCCCCCGCCCGGAAAAAGGCTCTCCGGCGCGCTTCATTCCATGCTCCTGTCCTTCGGAGCGCGCGCCGGTTCGGCCCGTTCCCCCTCGCCTCCCCCCAGGATGCGGCGCTTGAGCTCCTCGAGGCGCCGCCGCTCGGCCGACTCGTCGACGGCCGACGAGGCCGCCGCGCCGCTTTCGGCGGCGATGCCGACGCGCTTGTATTGCGTGACGCTTGTTTCGACCTCCTCGATCAGGCGGTCGATCTCCTCCTCGGCGACTCCGCGCGAGCGCATCGCCTCGAGCTCCTGGATCTTGGCGATGAGGTTCATGTGCAGGTTGACGTTCTCGTTGTAGATGATCGCCTGGCGCTCGCTGTTGGCGCGGTGCTTCTGCAGGCGTTCGATGCGGCGCAGCGCGATGGTTTCTTCGGTCGGCGTGAGCCCCCCGCGCCGCACCGCCTGCTCTTCCAAAGCGATGGCCTTTTCCACGCCCAGCAGCTGCTCCTCGCACTCGCGCAGGTCGATCTCGTTGCGCCCGCGCAGCGCTTCCAGCTCCTTGAGCAACTCCCTCGGGCTGGCCGCCCGATTGTATATCTGGCGCGTCTCTTCGGGCAGGTCTGCACTCTGAAACAGGTTTTTCAGCTTTTCCATGACGGACATGCTTTTCCTCCTAGCGCGTGCACCGCTGGACGTAGGTCTTGCCTTTGTGGTCGATGATCCGGAAAAGGCCGTCCGAGGCTTCCACGACATGGCGGACGGTGACGGCATCCAGGTGTTCCTGTTCCAGGAGCTGCTCGAGCGCGAGCTGGTCGCCCGGCAGCACCAGTCTGGGATGGCGATCGAGCGCGCTGCGCGCCCGGGCCCTCTTTTCGTCCAATATCTCGGGATCGAACAGGTGGCGCAACGGGCCTTCCGGTCCGAGCACCCCCCAGCGCGTGCCCTCCAGTTTGTGCACCAGGTAGAAGGCCGCGTTGCCTCGGATCTCCGAGCGTTGCAGCCTCTCCTCGGGCCAGCCGCCCGGAGAAAAGATGCCGACGGCATAGAAAGCGTCGTCCTGGAAGTCGAGACCTTCCGGCCCGGCGATCTGCTTGAAAAAATCCGCCGCGGGCTGGGCGGCGCCGCCGGTCCCTGCGAGGCTGACCGCTGCGAGATGGAGGCGGCTGCGGCGGATGAGACCGGAGACCAGAGGGAAGAGCACGACCTCGCCGAAGCTCCTGCGGAAGGTCTGCGAGCGCACGTCCGCCCCGATTTCGAAGTGCTCGCCGCTCACCGGATGGACGACGCGCCCGGCGCGGCGCACCTTGAAGTCGAAACGGTTCAGGAACGTCGTCCCCCAATCGGCCGCCGGGTCAGTTGCCGGATCCGGCGATGAAGCGTTTGGGATGGTCATGGGTGGCTCCTCGGAAGCGGCCCGGGCCGCGCCGGCCGGGGCGGTCTCGCGTGCGCCGGCGCCCGGCGGCGCGCCGGGCCCGCTGCTTCTGTCGTGTCTGTTGCATTCCCGGTCCCCGGCCTGCCAGCATACCACGCAAATGGGCGCGCCGCATGCGCGGCAGGCCCATACGGGCGAAAAGCCGCCGGCCTTGGAGCGGTAGCGCCTGCCGCACCGATAGCACAAGCCTTCTTCGAAGGCGCCGGCCGGGGCGGGCGCGGCGGCAGGCGCTGCGATGACGAATTCCGCGGGCACGGGCTGCTCTTGCGGCTGCGACGGCACGGGTCCCGCCGCCTTCGCAAAGGCGCGGCCGGCGGCGCGGCGCGCGATCTCCTCGAATGCGGCGCCCATGTCGATCAGGCCGTGGCCGATTTCGATATCCCGGCGATACTGGCCGCCCGAGGGATTGGGCAGCGGCCGGCAGGCCGCGTAGAAGGCATCGACCAGTTCCGCGGCAGAAACCTCCCAGCCGAGCGCCCGCGCCCGCGACTTGAGCAGGGCGAGGCACCCGGCGACGGCCGGGGCGGCCATGCTCGTGCCCGACAGGCATACATGGAGGCGATCCACGAGCTGTTCCGGCAGATAGGATGCCTGCGACGAGCGTGCTCCGATGATGTCGACCCCGGGCCCGACACAGTTCGGCTTGCCGTAAAGCGGCGATGCCGCATTGGTGCTCCCCTGCGCCGAAAAGGAGGCCAGGTGCCGTTCCTTGTCGATCGCTCCCACGGTCACGACCGAGCGGGCATCGCCGGGGACGACAACCGTTTCCGGGGCCGCATCCTCGCGGTTGCCCGCCGCCACGCACACCACGGTGCCGTGGCGGAAAGCCTCCTCGCAGGCGCGCGTCCACATGGAACGGCCGTTGGCCGGCGTGTCGGCGTCTCCCATCGACAGGCTGAGGACGTCGGCCTGCTTTTCGAACACGGCCCAGGCCATCCCGTGGAGCACCGACTCGAGGTCGCCCACGCCGCCGCGCGCGATCACCTTGCCGAAAACGAGTCGTGCGCGCGGGGCCACGCCCTGGTAGCGCCCTTCGCCGACGGTGTCGGCTCCGGCGGCGATCGACGCCACGTGCGTGCCGTGGCCGTCCAGATCCTCGTCTCCCGCCGAGGTGAAATTGCGGTAATCCGAGCGCGAGACGCGGCGGAAGGCCGGGTGCGTGAAATCGAGGCCGGAATCGAGCACGGCGATCACGGTGTCGTGCCCGCAGCTTTCGCTCATCGCGCGCGTCAGCCCCAGGATATGGCGCGCCTCGGCCATCATCGTGGTGACGCGCGCCGGTGGCGGCGCGGCCACCGGCGTCGCCGGATCGGCCAGGGAGCATGTCTCCGCCATGCCGGCGACCTCACGCGCAAAGCCGATCTCGGGCGGGCAGGCGAACTTGACGATGCCGAATCTTTCGGCCGGGCCCGCC
>CAZHQK010000026.1:0-17392 GCA_964534795.1 uncultured Acidobacteriota bacterium | reverse complement strand
CATCTGCAAGACGATATTCTGCAGCATCCCGGGAACGTGGGCGCTGTTGGGATAGAAACCCACGAAGTCGATTCCGCCTTCGAGACAACACCAGCTTCCGAGGAAGGGGACGCGGGTAAGCTTCTCCAACTCCAGCACGTTGAGGGCCGCGGCGACCCTCACGTTATCGGCGAAGGAACCGATGAAGGGGAGCGACAGCCGCACCAGCAGGCCGTTTCCCAGCCGCGGGTGTTTCTCGCCGGTCTCCATCCTCACAAGCATCGTGCGATCGAACAGCGGGAACTCCGCCGCCAGGCCGGCCGCGTCCCCGGTGCAGAGGACGCAGGGAGGTTGCTGGAGAGACGAGACTGCCTGCTCCATCTCCTTCCCGGCCCAGAAGGAAGGGTGCCGGCCCAGAGGCGCGACCAGGTTTTCGATGACGTTGAGCATGTCATCGCAATCGGATCGGGCACCGGAGGACGGGTGCGCGCTCGAATCGCAATTGCCTTCGAGCGACGCGGCCAGAAGCTCTGCCATGGCTTGGGCGTCGGCTGCCTGCAACGCCACGGCGAGCGAAAAAAGACGCTCGACCATCGGGAGGTTCCGATCGTGGGCGTACATGCTGGCCGCCAGGCGCAAGCGGTTCGGTTCCGCGAGATTCCAGACGAGCGCGCTGAGCGAAGCCTTCGCGTTGAAGATCGCAAGCTTGGCCAGATTGCTCCAGCTCGCCGAAAAGTCGCGCAGCACGTCGGTCCGCGCGTGGATGCGGCTGATGATGAATCCCCTGTCCTCGATCGGGGGTTCGGCCCAGACACGCTGGGCGAAGTCCTTGCCCCACCACGTGAAGCCCCGCGGCTCGCGCACGGCCCACTGCGCATCTATCGACATGACGTTGTATATGTAATCGACGACGGCGATACCCGCATCACTCATGGCGGCCTCCTTTCGAAAAGCGGCGGAAGCCCTGCGATGCCGGTAGCCTCTGTGGGAAGGGGTTCGAGCGAAAGGCCTGGTCGGTGCTCATCGATGCATGCTCCTTTCCGTCATCGGGTCGCATGCATCAGGAGCCGGAAAAAGAAAAACCGCGCATCAGCGCGGCCCTTTTCGGGAGGCATCTTTTCAGAACCGCCCGGTTCTGCGCATCGAGCGCCGAGGCGCTCAAGGCACCGTGCTGCCTCCTGCCGGTTGCCGGACCCGGAAAACGCTTCCGGATCACTCCTGATGCAATATCATATATACCATAGCCACCATCGGAATTCAATAGCGACGATCGGCTCGAGGCCGGCGTCTTCCGATCGGGCAACGGGAGACCGGCCTATGAAGTGCATTGGCGAGGAAGTCACCGAGAAGATCGACCGGGTTCCAGCCGGCCTCGTGCGGCCGAAGTATGCCTCCTGGTGCGGGGCAGCCGAGGGCCAGGTGGCGCCCTCGCCGGCACGATATCCTGAGTCAACGCGCACAATGCCTTTTTCCGCCGCCGATCTGGCTTTCGTCCTGGTTGGCACCCGCATATTCGGGTTCGCGGAGCTTCCCGGCAATTGATTTCTACGAGGTTTCGGGCGATAATATTTACAAGCATCAGGAGTGGCCCGGGAGTATCCTCGGGCCCGGCAACCTGGTAGGAGAGCCAAGGTGCCTTGGGCGGATTGACCGCCCGATGCGCGGAACAGGGGTTCCGAAGCAAAGTCTCCAACGGAAACTGGCGACCGCCTGATGCTTCAGGCGGTTTTTCTTTTCCGCCTCCTGGTGCGTGACTCTGAAGCCGGAGAGGACGCACATCGATGGACGACACAATCCCGCAGGGCCCATCCCCTGATACCAGTCCCGACAAGCAGGACCAGACGGCCCGGCATAGCGGATCCGTGGTGGCCTTCCAGCCGCCGAGCCGGCCCGAAGATCGGCGATTGCCGCGCTTGCCCAAGCTTTTCAGCCGAGACCTTCCAGCGCCTTCCCGCAAGGCGGACAACCTGTTGAGTAAACACGCACCACCCGACTGGAACCCCGCCGTAGGTGACCGAGTCGCAGGCGTTGCCGGCGACAGGATCGTTCAAGGTACGATCCTCGGTACGAAAGCGAATCCGTCGCGTGGCTCGGCACTGCCGCGATCGGGGATCGCAGGATGCTGGATTCAGCTCGACAATGGGGAGCGAGTCGCTGCAAACCGGCTGAGACCCATCCAGGGGAGTCAAGCCGGGAAGGAAATATGCACCCCGATCCCGCAATCGTCCTGCTCTTCGTCAAGACAAACCCCTCAGAGGCACCTGCCCTTTCCTGCCGGCCATTACTACTGCTTCGAGCCAGAGGTCGGATTCCCGGATATGCTGCGAGCGGAGGAAGCCCGTCGGAATGCTGACCAGGACGACATCTGCGAGGCCGTCTTCCGATATGAAATCCTGAACAAACCATGGGGACCAGGCGCCCGTGCGACGGTCTTCTTTTTGTCGGTCACAGAAGGTCGTAATCCCACCGATGAGTTTATGAGCCGGCTCCGAGGGGATTTTCGGGTAAGAAAGATTTCGCAAGCCGTGCAGTCGCCGTATGAGGGAGTCCGGCATGTGAAGTCGCGCGAGCGGGGTGTAATCATCGGCGTGGGCCGCATAACCTGGATCAGTGCGGACGAGGTGTCGGTTTGCGGCGGGTACTATTACGATGGACACAACAGTGCAGAGAGTTTCTATCGGGTCTGCCGGGAGCAGGGTTCATGGGTTGTGAAGGAAAGGAAGACTGGTCGGATTTCTTGAGACGGAAGAAGCAGTGAGCCGTCGAACCGGCAACCGGATAAAGACCTTTTCAGCCCCCGACCGACGCTGGGTCCTATCGGTGGCGGCATCGCAGAAGCTCAGCGTTCTCGATCCGCCTGGCCGCCGTGAACGCGGAATATACAGCGTGTTTTCGACGGGGCTGCACATATTGCAATTGGGTCCCATATTTCGACCCCTGCCCGGGTGGGGTCGGAGCTCGGGTTCGGCCGGGGCCGGAGGGCAATTGACAAAGTGTACTCCAACGGTTGGAGATTGCAACTTTCTCCCCCCTGCACCTACTGGGAGATCGCCGACTGTCGCTTTCCGATTTGCTCCGACGTCGGTGGCAATCCCTCGGCCCCGGCTCGGGCCTTGGAGAACCGCAAGAGCCGCCTCGCCTGACGATGCGGCTCGCGCCCCTGGCCCCCGCAATAATCGTCGATCCTGGGCCGTTCTGAACCAGCTTTCGAGCAGGACACACAGGTTCGCAGAGGCAAGGAAGCCCGCGAAGAAAATGGCCGGCCCGGCAAGAAGCCTGAAGGTGAAGCTCACCGTTCTCCCGGCGAAAACCACAGGAGTTGGATTCCCGTACCTTGAGGGCCTGGCATCGGCTCAAGGTCTCCCGATCAAGGCGGTTGCTGTGATAGCATTTGCAAGCGCGGTGTCCAATTGGTAGTTCCATAGCCCGGGCGAGGCCGATTCCAACATATCCTGAGTCCTGCAGGGCGAGGGTCGGATATGATCGGATTTCCCAAGGGAGAAACGCGGCGCACGCCGAATGGGCAGGACAAGAGCATTGTGCCCATTTTTGTGCCCTCACGTGGTCAACCGGGGCAAGCTTTCAGTCACATTCGGTAGCGGATGGGCAAACGGCAGGACATCGTGAAACCCGCGCCAGTAGCGGGTTGTAGCGCTCAGTAGCGCGCTTTCACAGGGAGTGAGAAAGGCCAGTTTTTGCAACTCATAATCAGCGGGTCGCAGGTTCGAGTCCTGCTGGGCCCACCAGATCGCCCCCCGACAAGGAGTGGATCGTGAACAACAAGAGACCCGGGACCGAAAAGCCCCAACAGGACGACGAAAGCAGGCGCCGCGGGCGGCTGCAGCGGCAAGTGCGCTTCAGCGCAGGATACCTCGTCACGGCCCTGATCGCCATGTGGCTTTTCCAGGAATTCATCCTCACGCCGCTCGCCATCCGGGCCACCGAGGTCCCCTACAGCGAGTTCAAGCAGAAGCTCGCTTCCGGCCAGATCGTCGAGGTGCTGATCGGCGAAACCGACATCATGGGCAAGATGAAAGACCCCAAGCAGGGCGACAAAGGAGGCGCCACGGTGCCCTTCGACACCGTGTACGTGCCCTCGAGCGACCCCAAACTGGTCGAGGATCTCGAAAAGGCGGGCGTGCCGTATCGCTTCCGGCGCCCCCCCAGCCCCGTCGGCACATTCCTGCTTTCCTGGCTTTTGCCGCTGGCCCTGATCGGCGGCCTGTGGTACATGGCCTACCAGCGCATGGGCGGCGGCGCCGGGCCGGGCGGCATCTTCCGCGTGGGCAAAAGCAAGGCCACGGTCGTGCGGCCCGAAGAAGTCGGCGTCACCTTCAAGGACGTCGGCGGCGCCGACGAAGCGATCGCCGAGCTGCAGGAGATCATCCAGTTTCTGAAAGCTCCGGAGCAGTTCGCCCAGCTGGGCGGGCGCATCCCCAAGGGCGTGCTCCTGATCGGCCCGCCGGGCACCGGCAAGACCCTGCTGGCCAAGGCGACCGCCGGCGAAGCCAATGTATCCTTCTTCGAGACCAGCGGCTCGGAGTTCGTCGAGATGTTCGTGGGCGTGGGCGCCGCCAGGGTGCGCGACCTGTTCGAACAGGCCCGCCAGGCAGCGCCGGCGATCGTGTTCATCGACGAGATCGACGCCATAGGCCAGAGCCGCGCGGGTGCGATCCGCCTGGGTTCGAACGACGAACGCGAGCAGACGCTCAACCAGCTGCTGGCGGAGATCGACGGCTTCAAGACCGAGACCGGCAAGCCCGTAATTCTGATGGCGGCCACCAACCGGCCGGAGGTGCTCGACCCCGCCCTGCTGCGCGCCGGACGCTTCGACCGCCACATCGCCGTGGGCAATCCCGATCTGACCGGCCGGCTGCAGATCCTGAGGATTCACACGCGCAGGATCAAGCTCGCCCCCGATTTCGACCTCGAGCGCGCGGCGCGCATCACGCCCGGCTTCAGCGGCGCCGACCTTGCCAACGTGGTCAACGAAGCCGCCCTGCTCGCGGCGCGCCGCCGGGCCGATGCGGTGACCCTCGACGACTTCCAGAGTGCCATCGAACGGGTCGTGGCGGGCCTGGAGAAGAAAACGCGCCTGATGAACGAGCAGGAACGCAAGGCGGTCGCTTACCACGAGTCGGGCCACGCGCTCGTGGCCGAGCTCGTGCCGCACGGCGACCCGGTGAGCAAGATCAGCATCGTGCCGCGCAGCCGCGGCGCGCTCGGCTACACCATGCAGATGCCCGCCGAAGACCGCTACCTGCTCACCGTGGAGGAACTGAAGGATCGCATCGCCGTGATGCTCGCCGGGCGCGCCGCCGAGAAGGTGGTCTTCGGGACCATCAGCACGGGAGCCGGCGACGACATCATGCGCGCCACCGAGCTGGCGCGCCGCATGATCACCGAGTTCGGCATGAGCGACAAGCTCGGCTCGGTCCGCTATGCCGGACCGCAGTTGCAGTACCTCGGGCGGAGCGTGCAGGACGACAGCCAGATCAGCCCGCAGACGCGCCAGCTGATCGACAGCGAAGTGCAGGCGATGGTGACCGAGCAGTACGAACGCGCGCAGGCTCTCCTGCGCGAGCACCGGGCGGCGCTCGAAACCCTGGCGCAACGGCTGTTGAAGCAGGAAACCCTGGACGGCAGCGCCGTCAAGGAAGCGCTGGCGGCCGCCGCCACGGCGTGACACCGGTGCGCGGCATCGTGTCTCGGGAGCGCACCGGGCGAGCCGGCAACGAACAGTATCCCCGCCTCGCCACCGCTCAGGATGCCGTCGGGCCGGCGGCGATCACCTCCGCGGATAAATCCCGCATGTAGGGCTCGATGTTCCTGCGGAACAAGGCGGCCAGCTCCCTGGCCTTCGCATCATAGGCCGACTTGTCGCTCCAGGTATTCCTCGGCTCCAGGATTTCCTGCGGCACCCCGGGGCACATCTTGGGGACGAGCACATTGAAATTGGGGTCTTTTCTGAACTCCGCATCCTGAAGAGAACCGTCCAGGGCGGCCTTCAGCAGCTTCCGCGTTTGCTCGATCGATAGTCTTTTCCCGACACCGTACGGACCTCCCGTCCAGCCCGTGTTGACCAGCCAGCAGGCCGCCTTGTGCCTGCGGATCTTCGCGGCCAGCAGTTCGGCATACCTGGCGGGATGAAGCACCATGAAAGGCGCGCCGAAACAGGCGGAGAAGGTGGCCGAAGGTTCTTTCACCCCCGTCTCGGTGCCGGCAACCTTCGCGGTGTAGCCGGAAATGAAATGATACATCGCCCCTTCGGGTGTCAGCCTGGCTATCGGGGGCAGCAGACCGAATGCGTCGGCGGTGAGCATGATGATGTTGCGGGGGTGTCCGGCCATGCCCCCGGGCTGGATGTTCGGAATGTGGGTCAGGGGATAGGCCGCCCGGGTGTTTTCGGTCAGCCCGGCGTCATTCAGATCGATACGCCGCGTGACCGGATCGTACGCCACATTCTCCAGTATGGTTCCGAAACGCCGCGTGGTCTCGTAGATTTCGGGCTCCGACTCCCGCGACAGATGGATCACCTTGGCGTAGCAACCGCCTTCGAAATTGAAGATACCCTCGTCGCTCCAGCCGTGCTCGTCATCGCCGATCAACCGCCGCTCGGGATCCGCCGAGAGGGTCGTCTTGCCCGTCCCGGACAGGCCGAAGAATATCGCTACGTCCCCGTCGCTGCCTACGTTCGCGCTGCAGTGCATCGAGAGGACGTTCTCCTGCGGCAGCAGGTAGTTCAGCACCGTGAAGACCGACTTCTTGATCTCTCCGGCATAGCCGGTGCCGCCGATCAAGACCAGCCTGCGCGCAAGGCTGACGAGAATGAATGTTTCGGAGTTGGTGCCGTCGACCTCGGGTATCGCCTGGAACGACGGTGCGTGCAGGATCGTGAATTCGGGAACGTGATCGCGGAGTTCCTCGGGCTTCGCCTGGATGAACATGTTGCGCGCGAACAGGGAATGCCAGGCGGTCACGGTGACGACGCGAATCGGCAGGCGATAGCGCGGATCGGCTCCCGCAAAGCAGTCCTGCACCCATACGTCGCGGTCCTGCAGATAGGCCTGCATGCGCCGGAACATGTTCTCGAACATCCCCTGCGACGCCGGCCGGTTGACCTCCCCCCACCAGATCATCTCCCTGGTCTCCGGCTCCTCTACGATGAACTTGTCCTTCGCCGCCCGGCCCGTGTGCTGGCCGGTTCTCACCACCAGCGGCCCGAGGTGCACGAGATGCGCCTCGCCGCCTTTGATGGCGTCCTCGTAAAGATGCGGCGTGTTGTGATTCCAGTGCACCTTGCGCACATTGGTGATGCCGTGCCGTTCCAGCCCATACCGACTGTATATTCGTTCTGCCATAGGATGTCGCCTCCCGGAAAACCGCACCCGCGTTTCAGTGTACCAGCCCATTGCGCTCGGGCCGATCCCCGAGGCCGCGGCAATCGAGACGGCACTTCCCGCTGCACCTCCCCGGATTCCGGCCGGGCGCCGAACCTTTATCTGCGATTATCCCTTGGCTCGCAGAGCTGCGCAAGCCCGGGCGGATGAAAATCTCATCGAGCCGCTCGCGCCGGCACTGACAGGCGCACGTCGGGGATCGTTGACTTTCGCGCCGGCATGAAGGCGCGCGCAGGTCCGGCGACCAGGATATGCGGCGATTCTGCAGGAAGAGGGCCGCTCACCCGTCGCGGCCGCGCCCCCGCACGATTCGGCCGGCCGGGCCGAGGTCAGTAGGTCACCCAGCCGAATTCCTTCAGCAGGGCAAGGTAAGCGGCGACGGCGGCAAGTCCGACGTCTTCGTCTGTCTCGGCCGCCGCATCGTCGCGGATCTCGGCGATGGATCTCCTGCCGTTGACATAGTTCAAGACCGCCTGGGCCTGCTGGGCGGTCAGGCCGAGCTCCTTCCAGGCGTCGGGATGCTCCTTCATGTAACGGGCATAGTCCGGGTTTCTGGCAAGGTTGAACTCCTTGCCTCGTATGGCCGGGGCGATGGCCGGGATCACGGCCTGATACTTCGTCCGCTCCGCGCCGGCCGACGGTTCGCGGAAAGGTACCCCCAACCGTTGCGCGCGGGCCCTGCCGGCCTCGAGCACCATCGAGCGCAGCGCGCCGCGGTAGGCTTCCCACTGTCCGATCCGGCCGTCGATGGCCGACGAAGATGCAGGCGAGCCCGTCGCGATCTCGCGCACCGACTGCAGGGCGCGGATTTCCCTGCGTGCGCCGAAGTCGACCAGGTTGAGCGCCGCGGCCAGATCGGCCGCCAGGCGATCGGCGCCGGAACGGGCCAGCCGGTTCAGGGCGCTCGGGATCTCCCGTTCGGCCATGCGGGCCAGCCCGTGGGCCGATACCGCATCCAGGAGCCGGGGCAGCATCTCGTCCGTGCAGTCGGCCGCCGCCCAGGCGCAGGCGGCGCCTATGAAAGCGACCCGTTTCAACTGCGTCGGATCCGCCTTATCCGGTGTGTCCGTGTCGGCGTGATACCACTGGTCGGGCCAGGTAAAGAATTCTATGCCCGGCACCGCCACGGACGGGTTGTTGAAGCAGATATGGTCGCTCCCTCCGGTGGCCCGGTGGATGAAGAAACGGAATGCGTCCAGCGAGCCGTTCTTTTCCCACAGCGGGCGCGGAAAATACTGGCCCCCGGGGCGGCCGCGCGGCGCATCCGGCAGATAGACGATGTCGTTGGTGCGCCAGACATAGTTCATGACCGACCTTGCCAGGCCGTCGAGGTACGAGGGGAGATGCCCGGGACATTCGCTCATGGTGAAGAGCGAGTTGTTCTTGCGCAGTCCCTCACCCACCATGTCCATGTTGATGTTGATGCTGAGCGAGTCCGGGAACCCCGGATGCTGCTTGATGAACTCGTACGTGCCCGAGATCTCGTTGGGCCAGATGAAGTGTATGGTGCGGCGCGGGCGCGGAAGATGCCCGGCGGCGATCAGCTTCGACAGGGCGCGCAGGATCTCGAGCTGCACGACGCACCCGCTCATGTTGTCGTTGGCCCCGCGCTTGGTGTAGCCCTCGAACAGGTGGGCGGTGAAAACGACGCCCTTGCGCTCCGGCTCGGTGCCCGGGATCCAGCTGTACACGGTCTCGAATTTGTCGTCGTGCTGCTCGATCACCGCCCGGGCTTTCATGACGATCTTCTTGCCGGCCTGCAGGTCTTCCAGCAGCTCGGACCACTGGCGCCAGGAGACCGTCATCCCCAGCTTCAGGTGCTGCCCCTTGTCGTAGGCTCCCGAGGAGTAGACGACCTGGCCGGGATCGAAATAGCGTTCGCGGGCGTTGAAGGAGATCACGGCCTGGATGCCGGCCGCGTCGAGCGCCTGCGCGACCTCGCTGCCGGCATGGGACCACATGAGCGCCAGCTTGCCGCGGTAGCGCTCCCGCGCTTCCGGCTCGAGCATCTTCTTGCGGGCCGGCTCGTCGAGCGGGGGAATGTAGACCAGCTCGCCCTGCACTTCGGCGCTCTGCGATCCGCGGGCGATCAGGGCCGGATCCGCCGCCAGGCGTGCCAGCAGCTTCCGCTCCGGCTCCCATGCCCACAGCTCGGCCTCCCTGGGATAGTCGAATTTGCCGCTCCCCGGGTGGCGTTCCAGGCGCGTGGTTTCGATGCCGTAACCGCGCGCCAGGCGGTGGATCTCCGCAGCCTCGTAGAGCGTCGCGGTGAACTCAGCGGGATCCCTGAGCCACGGGGCGCCGGCGAGGCGTACCAGGTTGTTGTATGCCATCTGGCCGGAGATCTCATCGGCAAGCAGATTCAAGATCGAGCCGGGCAGGGGCGTCTCCAGAGCCTTGGGCATCTCGGGCGGCGCCTGGCCGAAGCCGGGGGAAACGGCAATCAGAATCACGGCGATCGTGACGATGGGTCGCATGGTCTTCCTCCTGTCGCAGCGCAGCGGTCGATCCCGATCCGGGCGGGACGGCCGCCGTCGGCAGCCGCAGTGCGATGCCGCGGGCCGGGTCGGGATCATTCCTGGTAGATCTGAATGAGATTGCCGCAGGTATCTTCGAAGAGGGCGATCGTCGTCGGCCCGACGGCGAAGGGCTCGCAGCGGAAGACAACGCCGCGCTCCTTGAGGCGCGCGTATTCGGCGTGGATGTCCTTGACGGCGAAGGCGGTCAGAGGGATGCCCTGCTCGAACAGCGCCGCCTGGTAGGCCTTGGCGGCCGGATTGGCGTTTGGCTCCAGGACCAGCTCGACGTCGCCGGGCCCTTCGGGAGAAACGACGGTCAGCCAGCGGAATTCTCCTGCCGGGATGTCGTTCTTCTTGATGAAGCCCAGCTTGTGCGTATAGAAGTCGAGCGCTTTTTCCTGGTCGTCGACCAGGAGGCTGCAGAGTGCGATTCTCATGGGACCTCCGCTGCATGGGCAGAGACTACTCCGGCGCGGCTTTCATGCCAAGCGCGTTTTGATTGCCCGGGCACCGGGAAGGCCTCATGCACACGACCTCCGGGGCTTGCCGGCGTCCGCTGCATACACGGGCGGAGGATTGAGGCCCGCGGTCGGGATATCGTCCCGGACTTGTCGCTACTTCTTCTCGCTGACGAGGATCACGGTGACGTCCTTGACTTCCTCGCTCTCCGGGCCTTCGGCGTAAAGCGCAATCGCCGGCCGCTGCACCTTGACCCAGAGCCTGGACTGGGAGAGATCGGGCGCGCCGTCGAAGATGAAATAGGCTTCGTACAGGTCATACCCGGGATACTTCTTGGGCTTGCCCGCAGCGCCCGAAGCCCGCGGCATGGAGTACTCCGCTGCGATACCCTTGTAAAACGCGGCTACCTTGGCAAACGGATCGCCGGTGGTGTAAACCGTGGCGACCGAACCCATCCCGGCTTCCTTGGCGGCCGCATTGGCGTCCCGCGTCGCCCGCTCGTCCAGACGGGCTCCCGGATAGGGCTTGAAGGCGGCAGCCGCCAGTAACGATCCCAAGGCCAAAGCTGCGACGACCGCGACGATTGATCCAGCTTTCTTCATCTGTTCCTCCGCTCCGCCCGCTCGATGGGTCGGGCGGGCGCGGCATTATAGCACGAGGCCTGCGCCCGGCCGTCCAGCGGCTTTTCGCGGGCTTGCAGAAAACTCTGGATCGTGCGCCGGTGAAGGGTAGAATGCGCTTTCGGCTTTTCGGTGCCTCGGGCGAATCGTCCCCGGGGTCGCCTGGGGAAGATTCGCGGACTTCAGCCGCGACGGCAGAGGCCGCGCAGATCGGAACGGAGGCCCCCATGCGTCGTCGGATCGGCTTCGCGGCCGGTTTGGTTATCTTTGTCGCCATTCTGCTGCTCCCCCCTCCGGGTTCCTTTCTCGGCGTGGCCCGGGAGGTGATCGCCAAAGAACAGGCCGCCGTCGCCCCGCACGAGCTCGCCTCTTCCATGCGCGGCGTGCTCGCGCTCATGTCTCTCATGGTCGTGTGGTGGTTCACCGAGGCCGTACCCATGGCGGCCACGGCCCTGCTCCCTGCCGCGCTGCTGCCGGTGCTCGGCCTGTTCGGGCTGCAGCGCGGCGCACGGATGGATTTCACCCTTGCGGCCGTATCGGCGAGCTATGCCAGTCCCGTGATCTTTCTCTTCCTGGGGGGCTTTCTCCTGGCGGCGGCGATGCAGAAATGGCACCTCGACCGCAGGCTCACGCTGTGGCTGCTTTCGCGCGGGCGCATCGCCGAAGGTCCGCGCACGGTCCTGCTGGGCGTCATGGCCGTCACCGCTTTCCTTTCCATGTGGATCTCCAATACCGCGACGGCGGCGATGATGCTGCCGTTGGGCACGGGGATTCTGGCCTCTTTCGGGTGCCGGCCCGGGCAGTCGCACTTCGGCACGGCGATGATGCTGGGTATCGCATGGTCGGCCTCGATCGGCGGCATGGGGACGCTGATCGGCACCCCGCCGAACGGCATCGCCGCCGGGATCATCAACGCCGCCGCCCGTGCGGGCGAAAGGATCCGGCCGATCGGATTCCTCGACTGGATGTCTTTTGCCGTGCCGTACGTGCTGCTCTTGCTTCCGCTGGCATGGGCGATACTGGTCCGGCTCTTTCCTCTGGAGGAAGTGCGCTCGGCCGGTGCCCGGGAGCGCCTGCGCTCGGAGCTGTCGGCCATGGGACCGCTTTCGGGCGCCGAGAAGCGCACCATCGGCGTCTTTCTGCTCGCCGCCGCGCTCTGGCTGTCGACGCCCTTCCGCGAGAACATCCTCCCGCCGGCGGCGGCGCGCGCGCTGGCCTCTCTCGACGAGTACTGGATCGGCATATTCGCCGGCGTTCTGCTCTTTCTCATTCCCGTGAGCTTCCGCGAGGGCCGATTCCTCCTGGAGTGGAGCGACGCCAAATCGGTGGAGTGGGGCGTGCTGATCCTTTTCGGGGGAGGGATCGCGCTGTCGGAAGCGATGTTCAAGAGCGGACTGGCGGTCTGGGTGGCCTCCTCGTTCGTTTCGCTCTTCGGTTCCCCCTCGATGCCCTTGATGGTTTTCGTGATCGTGGCGTTGAACGGCCTTCTGACGGAGATCACGTCCAACACGGCGGTGACCACCATGATGGTGCCGGTGGTGATCTCCGTGGCCGAGCGCGTGGGACTCGATCCGGTGGGGCTGGCGATCGCGGCGGCCCTGGCGGCATCACTCGCCTTCATCTTGCCGGTGGCGACGCCGCCGAATGCTCTGGTCTATGCCACCGGCTACGTTCGCCTGCCGCAGATGGTGCGGGCCGGCATCGTCGTGGAGGTCGTCGGCTGGTTCCTGACGACGGCCGTGCTGATGGGGATCGCCGGCTGGCTGCTCGGTATCGTGCGCGTCTGAGCGGCGCGCCTCCCCCTTGTGTCTCAGGCAGGCACGACCTCCTCGGAGGGACTCGGTGCGGGGGAGGGCGCGGCCGCAACGGCAAAGCCCGAGTGTGCAAGGGCCGCGGCGAGCACGTCCGAAACGTGATCGGCGAAAATGAACTCCGTCTCGTCGCGTACATGCTCGGGCAGGTCGGCGAGATCCTTGCGGTTTTCCCTCGGCAGTATGATGCGCCGGATCCCGGCGCGTCGGGCCGCCAGGACTTTTTCCTTGACGCCGCCCACCGGGAGAACCAGGCCGGTGAGCGTGATCTCCCCGGTCATGGCGGTGTCGCTGCGCGCGGGCACGCCGGTACATAGCGAGGCGAGCGCGGCGGCGATCGTAACTCCGGCCGACGGGCCGTCCTTGGGGATGGCCCCGGCGGGCACATGGATGTGGATGCCCGATTTCAGGAACAGGCTGCGGTCGATGCCCAGCTCATGGGAATGGGACCAGACGTAGCTCTGCGCGGCCTGTGCCGATTCCTTCATCACGTCGCCCAGCTGGCCGGTCAGCGTCAGGCCTTTGCCCTCGGGCAGCAGCGCGGCCTCGACATACAGCACCTCGCCGCCGCTTTCGGTCCAGGCGAGCCCGGTGGCCACGCCGGGTTGCAGCTCGGCCCGGAGATGCTCCGGAAAGAAGGGCTTTGGGCCGAGCAGGTCGGGTAGGTCCTCGGGCCGGACGGTTACCGGCTCGGCCCGTCCCTCTGCGTGCCGGAGCGCCAGCTTGCGGATCACACGCGCGATCATGCGCTCCAGCTGCCGCAGACCCGCTTCGCGCGTATAGCTCGAGACGATTTCCCTCAAGGCTTCGTCGCTGATGGCGCACTGCCCGTCCGACAGGCCGTTTTCCTTGATCTGGCGCGGGATCAGGTAGCGGCGCGCGATCTCGAGCTTTTCCTCCATGCTGTACCCTGCGAGGCGCAGCACTTCCATGCGGTCGAGCAGCGGGCGCTGGATGGAATCGACCGTGTTGGCGGTGGTGATGAAGAGCACCTTGCTCAGGTCGAACGGCAGGTCGAGGTAGTTGTCCCTGAAGGACGAGTTCTGCTCCGGATCGAGGATTTCGAGCAGCGCTGCCGCGGGGTCGCCGCGGAAGTCGCGCCCCAGCTTGTCCACTTCGTCCAGCATCAGAACCGGATTGTTCGCCCCGGAACGGCGGATCGCCTGCAGGATGCGCCCCGGCATGGCGCCGATGTATGTGCGCCGGTGCCCCCGGAGCTCGGCTTCATCGTGCAGGCCGCCCAGGCTGAAGCGCTCGAACTTGCGTCCCAGCGCCCGGGCGATCGATTGCCCCAGCGAGGTCTTGCCCACGCCCGGCGGCCCGACGAAGCACAGGATGGGAGCCTTGGCCTGGGGATTGAGCTTGAGCACCGCCAGATGCTCCAGGATGCGCTCCTTGACCTCCTTGAGGTCGAAATGGTCTTCGTCGAGCACCTGCCGGGCGCGTGCGATATCGAGGTTGTCCTGGGTCGAGACGCGCCAGGGAAGCTCGAGCGCGAACTCCAGATAGGTGCGCGTCACGTGGTAATCCGGGGCGCTCGCGGGAAGCCTCTCCAGCCGCGATACCTCGCGCCGCAGCTCGCGGCGCACCTCCTCGGGGAGATCGGCTTTTTCCACCCGTTCGAGCAGCATGTCCTTTTCCGCCTGCTCGGGATTCTTGTCGCCCAGCTCCTGCTGGATGGTGCGCAACTGCTGGCGCAGGAAGTACTCGCGCTGCTCCTTGCTCAGCTCGGCCTGCGCCTCGTGCTGGATCTTGCTGCGCAGTTCCAGGATCTGGACCTCGTAGCTCAGGTAGGAATGGATCAGCTTGAGCGCCTCCTTGCGTGTCCGGGCCTCCAGGAGCGCCTGGGCTTTGGCGACGTCCAGACTCAGCATGGAGCCGAGCGCGTAAGCCAGCAGCGTAGGATCTTCGTCCACCACGAGAAACTTCCTGAGCTCTTCGGGAGTGCCCGGGCGCACGAGCGACCACGCCTTGGCGGCCAGGTCGAGGACGGCGCGGTGCAGTGCTTCGACCTCGGGACCCTGGTCGTCGGGCGGGGGCAGCGGGCGCACCTGCGCCTTGAGATACGGCTCGCTCTGCTCGAGCGACTGGATTTCGACGCGCTCCACGCCGACGACCAGCACTTCCATCTGGTCGTCGCCGCTGCGCGTGATCTGCTTGATGAGAGCCTTGGTCCCGACGCCGTAAAGGTCTTCCTGCCCCGGCGAGTCGGCCGAGGGATCACGCTGCGAAACGATCAGGATTTCTTTTCCCTCGGACGCGAGCGCCGCCTGAACGGCCGCTATGGACGCCGGACGGCCCACCGAAAGGGGCATGGCCAGCCGGGGGAACAGCACGCTGTTCCTCAGCGGCAGTACCGGAAGGCTCTCGCTCTTGACATGCCTGCCCATGATGCTGCTTCGGACCGGCGCGCTTCAATCGATACACCGCGCTCCGGTGCCTGTCCGTTTGAATATATAAGATTGCGTCGCCGACAATACAAACGGCGGAAGCGGCGCCCCGATCAGCGGAGGACAATCCTTGGCAGCGCCGGCGGGGCCGCTGTATGCTCACCGCGTCGGGCGGTTCGCCGTTTCACCCGGGCGGCTGACTTCGGTCCGGGATGCCCGGCCGGGGGGAAACCGATGGAAAAGAGCAGCGAACGCATCTTTCTCGATTATTCGGCGGCGAAGCTCGATGAGCTTGCCGGGCGGATCGTGGACTGTCTCGGGCGCCTCGAGCCGGCGCAGATCTGGGCCCGTGCGGGCGAAAACGAGAACGCCGTGGGCAATCTGGTCCTGCACCTCTGCGGCAACGTGCGCCAGTGGATCGTCGGCGGGATCGGCGGGGCGGCCGACGTGCGCGACCGCGCGCGCGAGTTTGCGGCGCGCGGCGGCCCGGCGGCCGGGGAACTGGCGGCGCAACTGCAGGCCGGGGTCGCCGAGGCCCGCCGCATCCTGGGCGAATTGCCCGATGAGCGGCTTCGCCGCCGGGTTTGCATCCAGGGATACGACCTTACCGTCCTGGAAGCAATCTACCTCGTCGTGGAACACTTCGCGCAGCACGCCGGCCAGATAATTTACGCCACCAAGCACTTCACGGGAGCGGACCTCGGCTACTACCGCCACCTCGACCGCCCGCAGCCCGGCGCGCCGGTCCCCTGACGGCGGGCGCGCCGCGGCCGGCGGGCCGCGGCGGCTCACGGGCCCGGAGACCATTCCAGACGCAGGGCAAGCCGGCGCCCCGGCATGTCGACCCCGACGATTTCCTGGTAGCGGACGCCCAGGATGTTCGAGCCTTCCAGCATCAGGGTCGCCTGCCCGAAGGAACGCGCCAGGCGCGCATCGACAACCAGATAGTCTCGGCCGTCCCGATGCCTGCGGTAGCCGGCTCCCTGGCCGAAGGTAAAGGCGGCGGGCAGCGCGGCGGCCAGCCGGAAGCCCGCCGAGTGCCGCACATAGTCGAGTACGTACTTGGAAAGGTAGTCGGCGGCGCCGGCATCGCCGTCAATATAGGAATACTCGAGCTCGAGCACGCGGCGGGCTTCGTCGAAGGTTCTTTGCAGGCGCAACTCGGCGCCCGCCGAGGTGAACCGGCCGATGTTGGCCGAGCGCCACTTTTCCGCCGGCGAGCGGCGGATCCAGTCGATGGCGTCCGTGTCGCGGCGCGCGAACACCGTGGCGGCGGCCAGCCAGCGTGCCGCCGGGAAGATGTCGGTGCCGATCTCGCAGGCCCATGCCTTTTCCGGTTTCAGTGCCGGGGTCCCTTCGTTGTTAGGGTCGCGGTAGTACAGCTCCGTGAAGGTGGGTATGCGGAATGCGTGGCCTGCGGACGCGCGAAGGCGGATGCGCGGCCTTGCCCACCAGCTCAGACTCAGGGAAGGACTGGTGGCTGCGCCGAAGACGGAATAGCGGTCGTAGCGCAATCCCTGATAGAGGTTCGCCGTGTTGCCCAGCTTGAGCTGCAGCTCCGCAAAGGCGCTGGCTCGGGCGTACGAGTGATCGCCGAGGTTGCTGGAAGCGATCCGGTCCCCGCCCGCTTCCCCGCCGACGTTGAGCGTGAGCCTCTGCGAAAGGACGCGCCGGGCCTTGAGCGACAGCCCGAACGCGTGCGTGCGGTGGCGGTTTTCGTACAGGCCGGGGCGCCGCGTGTCCCAGAGGAAGCGGTCGCCGTGAGTGCGATAGGACGCCTGCAGCGCAGCCTGCCAGCGGGCGGATGCATGCATCTTGCGCTCGGCCGAGAGCAGCGCTTGATTGGTCCATTCCCGCGAAGGCGACGGACCGTAAAAGCCGTTGGCCCCGAATTCCTTGTCGGCATAGGCCGCAAGAAGGGAAGTACGGCCGCCGACATCGGTGCGCGCATGGAAGCCGGCCGTTCGATAATCGCGGTCGAACATGAAGCCCGCAGACCTCGAGCCGAAGATCGAGAGCGACTGCCTGAAGCCGCCCCGCCCGACCGACAGCCGGGCGCTGCCCTCGAAGGTCCCGAACTGCCCGGCGAGGCCCGAGGCGCGAAAGCCGCTGCCGTCGCGCGCGGTAATGATATTGATGGTTCCGCCGAAAGCATCGGCGCCGTACAGGGCGGACCCGGGGCCGCTCAGGATTTCGATCCTCTCGATATCCTCG
>CAZHQK010000025.1:0-59452 GCA_964534795.1 uncultured Acidobacteriota bacterium | reverse complement strand
CGTCCGGATCATCACCTTCGGATCCCGCTTGTGCAGCACCATCGTGATCGCCGACGTCAACGTCGTCTTCCCGTGATCAATGTGCCCGATCGTCCCGATGTTCACGTGCGGCTTGCTGCGATCGAATTTCTCCTTGGCCATTGGCGTCCTCCCTGATCCCGGCTAACGGTTGATGAGCTTGCCCCGTATCCTGGCGATGACCTCTTCGCTGACGGCCTTGGGGGCCTCCTCGTAATGGGAAAAGTGCATGGTATAGGTCGCCCGCCCCTGGGTCATGGATCTCAGGTCGGTGGTATAGCCGAACATTTCCGCGAGCGGCACGTTGCAGCGGATGACGGTCGAGCTCAGCCGCGTTTCGGTGGCTTCGACGCGTCCCCGGCGCGCGTGCAGATCTCCGGTGACGGCGCCCATGAACTCCTCGGGGGCGACCACCTCCACTTTCATCACCGGCTCCAGCAGGACGGGCGAGGCGCGCCGCACGGCTTCCTTGAGTGCCAGCGAGCCCGCGATCTTGAAGGCCAGCTCCGAGGAGTCGACCTCGTGGTAGGAGCCGTCCAGGAGCGTCACCTTGACGTCGACGATCTCGAATCCGGCCAGCACGCCGGTATCGAGGGCCTCGCGCACGCCCTGCTCGACGGCGGGGATGAATTCGCGCGGTATGGCGCCGCCCACGATCTGGTTGACGAACTCGAACCCCTTCCCCTGCGGCAGCGGCTCGAGGAGAATCTTGACGTGTCCGTACTGGCCGCGCCCTCCGGTCTGGCGGATGAATCTCCCCTCGGCCTCGGCCGGGCGGCGGATGGTCTCGCGGTAGGCCACCTGGGGCTTGCCGACGCTGGCGCTGACGCCGAACTCGCGCACCATGCGATCGACCAGGATTTCCAGGTGGAGTTCGCCCATGCCCGAGATGATGGTCTGCCCGGTATCCTGATCCACGTGCACCTTGAAGGTCGGGTCTTCGCGGATCAGCTTGTCGAGCGAGACTGCCAGGCGGTCCTGGTCGCTCTTGGTCTTCGGTTCGATGGCGACCGACATGACGGGTGCGGGAAACTCGATCGCTTCCAGAATGATGGGGTGGCGTTTGTCGCAGATGGTGTCGCCGGTGCGCACGGTGCGCAGGCCGACGGCGGCGGCGATGTCGCCGCAGTAGACCTCATCGATTTCCTCGCGCTTGTTGGCGTGCATCTTGAGGAGGCGGCCGATGCGCTCCGACTTGCCCTGGACCGCGTTGAGGACCGACGCACCGCTCTGCAGGCGGCCGGAGTAGACGCGGAAGAAGGCGAGCTGCCCGACGAAGGGATCGGTCATGATCTTGAACACGAGCGCGGAAAAGGGCTCGTCGTCGGCGGCGCGGCGCACCAGTTCCTTCTTGCCGTCCGGCGACAGGCCGGTGACCGGCGGGATGTCGAGCGGCGACGGCAGGTAGTCGACGATGGCGTCCAGCAGCGGCTGGATGCCCTTGTTCTTGAAGGCCGCGCCGCACAGCATGGGAACGAAGCGGAACGAGACGGTGCCCTTGCGGATGGCGGCCTTGATTTCCGCGGCGGTGAACTCGCCGCCCGCGACGTATTTTTCCAGCAGGCGGTCGTCGACCTCGGCGATGGTCTCGAGCATCTTGTCGCGGTAGCAGGCGGCCTCGTCCCGGTATTCCTCGGGAATCTCCTCGATCTCGAACTCGGCGCCGAGCGTTTCCTCCTTGTAGACCACGGCCTTGCGGGCGATCAGGTCGATGATGCCGCGGAAGGCGTGCTCCGTGCCCAGCGGCAGCTGCAGGGCGACCGGCACGGCGTGCAGGCGCTCGCGGATCATCTCGAGCACGCGCGGGAAATCGGCCCCGGGGCGGTCCATTTTGTTGACAAAGCCGATGCGCGGCACGCGATATTTGTCGGCCTGGCGCCAGACGGTTTCCGACTGGGGCTCGACGCCCTCGACGGCGCCGAACAGTGCCACGGCGCCGTCCAGGACGCGCAGGCTGCGCTCGACCTCGGCGGTGAAATCCACATGGCCGGGGGTGTCGATGATATTGATGCGGTGATCGCCCCAGAAGCAGGTGGTGGCCGCCGAGGTGATCGTGATCCCCCGCTCCTGTTCCTGCTCCATCCAATCCATGGTGGCGGTACCCTCGTCGACCTCGCCCAGCTTGTGGGTTATCCCCGTGTAGTAGAGGATGCGCTCGGTAGTCGTCGTCTTGCCGGCATCGATGTGCGCCATGATGCCGATGTTCCTCGTCTTCTCCAGAGGTACCTGACGAACCACCTGAGCGTTCTCCGTTACCACCGATAATGGGCGAAGGCCTTGTTGGCTTCGGCCATGCGGTGCGTGTCTTCCTTCTTCTTGATGGCGCCGCCGCGATTGTTGGACGCGTCCAGGATCTCGCCCGCCAGTTTCTCGCGCATGGTCTTTTCCGAGCGCGCCCGCGCGTTGGCGATGATCCAGCGGATGGCGAGCGAGGTCCGGCGATCCGGGGGCACTTCCACCGGCACCTGGTAGGTGGCGCCGCCGACGCGGCGCGATTTGACCTCGAGCACCGGCTTGACCGCTTCCAGGGCCTTCTTGAAAACCTTGACCGGATCGTCCTTGGTGCGCTCCTTGATGGTATCCAAGGCTCCGTAGAAGATGCTTTCCGCGACGCTCTTCTTCCCGCGCAGCATCATGCAGTTGATAAACTTCGTGATCAGCGTGCTGCCGAACAGCGGGTCCGGCATGGTCTCGCGTCTTGGTACTTCTCTTCGCCTCGGCATACCGACAAAATCTCCAACCGGCTTCCGAAACCGCAGCCTGCGCGCGGGGAGAGACGCCCGCCGATCCAGGGTTCCCACCGCCGCCGGGGGCGGTTTCGAGTTTCGCCCGGGGGAGAAAACCTCGCCCTGAGCACTCTGCGTGACTTTAAAGAAGTAAGGAGTGATTAGCTTTTGGGCCGCTTTGCGCCATACTTGGAGCGGGACTTCTTGCGATCCGCAACGCCCACGGAGTCAAGCGTGCCCCGCACCACATGGTAGCGAACCCCAGGGAGGTCCTTGACACGTCCACCGCGGATGAGCACGATGGAGTGCTCCTGCAGATTGTGGCCGATCCCCGGAATGTAGGTCGTCACCTCGATTCCGTTGGTGAGGCGGACACGGGCCACCTTGCGAAGCGCAGAATTGGGTTTCTTCGGGGTGGACGTATACACCCTCGTGCATACCCCCCTGCGCTGCGGACACCCCTGCAAAGCCGGACTCTTCGTCTTATAGCGTATCTTCCTTCGCCCAGATCGAACCAACTGATTGAAGGTCGGCAATCTCAACTCTCCTTATAACTTCTTCCACCGGCCCGCGCACGCTTCTCCGCGGCGCGCCCGGTGATATAAAAAACCGAGCGAATATAACAAAGCGACAAGTCCCTGTCAAGAATCGAGAAAGTCCGCCGCGGCGATTCAGGCACCGGCAGAGGTATGGCGTACCCCTGGTCCGGCACGCCGTGCCGGACCGCCGGCTTATTGCTTCAAGTCACCGGTCCCGCGCGGCGCGCAGGACCTACTCGCTTGATCTGCCTGCCTTCGCCTTCGGCTCACGCCCGGCTGCCCGTGTCTGAGTCGCAGAAAACCTCGCTGCCGTCGCGGAGGAATTCTTCGCTCACGACGGCGGGCACCCGTTAAAAGATACCAGGGGGGATGGCCGACCGGCAATCGTGAATCGCCAAGGAGCACCAAGTATGGGCAGCCTCAACAAGGTAATCCTGATCGGAAGGCTCGGGGCGGACCCCGAGGAGCGCCTCACCGGGGGCGGAACGCACGTATCCTGCTTTCGCATGGCGACGGACCACTTTCGCGGCGGAGCCGGCAACGCACAACGGGTTACGGAATGGCACCGCATCGTGACCTACGGCAAGGTGGCGGACCAGTGCGTGCGCTACCTGCGCAAGGGCCGCCTGGTTTGCGTGGAGGGTTCCCTGCAGACGCGCTCCTGGGAAAAGCCGCCCGGGGAAAAGCACTATGCGACCGAGGTGGTTGCCGCGCGCGTAACCTTCCTCGACTCGAAAGGCGGAGACGGCCGGCCGGCCGCCGTCGACGGCGACGAGGAAGAGGGGCAGTGAATCGCGGCGTCCCGCTTGCGGAGCGGAGGCGATCGCTGCCGCGCGCCGCAGCCGCGCTGCAATCGGCGCCCCGACCGCGCCATGTCCCGAGGGGTGCTATAATAACGGCCGGCGGCGCCGCCGGCGGCCGGGATCGACCGGCGGCGACGGGCGGTTTGCGATGAAAGAGCGGACGGCGCGGGTCAGACGATGACGAAGGCGAGCAACTCCCGATCGGCGGAAGCGGCCCGCCGGGCCCGTCGCTGGCTGTGGGCCTTGTACGCGCTGTTTTTCGCAGCAGCCGTGGTAGCAGGAGCGGCCGGCGGAATCCTGCTCGGCTACGAATACAATCTACCGCCCATCCAGCAACTGGAGGATTACCGCCCGGACGTCATCACCGACGTCTACTCCGACGACGAGAAGGTCATCGGCGAATTCGCGGTCGAACGGCGCATCATCGTCAACTTCGAGGACATTCCGGCCTACCTGCACCTGGCGATCCTGGCGGCCGAGGACGACCAGTTCTACAACCATTCCGGCGTCAACTATTTCTCCGTGCCGCGTGCCGCATACAAGGACATCGTCAAGATGAGGCGCGCCGAAGGGGCGAGCACCATCACGCAGCAGCTCGCCAGGCTGCTGATGGGAAACATGGAAAAGACCTTCGATCGCAAGATCAAGGAATTGCTGATCGCCCGCAAGATCGAGAAGCGTTACTCCAAGCGCCAGATCTTCACGCTGTACTGCAACCAGCACTACTTCGGCCACGGGGCTTACGGCGTGGCGGCGGCCGCCGACACCTACTTCGGCAAGCAGCTCAAGGAACTCACGCTCGACGAGTGTGCCATGATCGCGGCTCTCCCGCGCAGCCCGGCGCGCTACTCCCCGATCCTGCGTCCCGAAGCCGCTCTGGCGCGGCGCAACTACGTCCTGGACCGGATGGCGGCCGAGGGGATGATCTCCGCCGCGGAGGCTGCGGAGGCCAAGGCCAGACCCCTCCGCCTCAATCCGAGGCCGCGCACGGGCCAGCTGGCCCCGTACTTCCTCGAATGGGTGCGGCAGTCGCTGGCGGAGCGTTACACGACCGAGGACATCTGGCGCCGGGGCCTGAGAATCTACACCACGCTCAACATCGGCATGCAGAAGGCGGCCAACCGGGCCGTGCGCGAAGGCCTGCGAAGATACGACAAGAAGCACGGCTGGCGCGGCCCCTTGGACAACGTGCTCAAGGATCCCTACGTCAACCTGGAGAGCTATCAGCACCCCGACTGGAAACAGCCCGTGCGCCCCGGGAGCACCGTCACGGGCCTGGTCGTGAGCGCCGACAGCCGGCAGGCCGTCGTACGCATCGGCAAGTACCGCGCCGTGCTCGGCCCCAAGCAGATGGCGTGGACCGGGGCCAAATCGCCCGACAGCATCCTCAAACCGGGAGATCTCGCCAGCATCGAGATCGTCGCCCTCGACGAAGAAGAGCGCAAGGCCGAAGTGCTTCTCGATCAGATACCCCGGGTGCAGGGTGCGCTCATCACTGTCGAGAACGCCACGGGCGAGATCAAGGCCATGGTGGGCGGCTACGATTTCGAGACCAGCCAGTTCAACCGGGCTACGCAGGCCATGCGCCAGGTGGGCTCGAGTTTCAAGCCTTTCGTCTACTCCGCCGCTCTCGAGCAGGGATGGGAACCGGACAGCCAAATCGTCGACGCGCCCGTAAGCTACCGGGACGGCCTCGGCCGCCTGTACCAGCCGGGCAATTACGACGGAGAGTTCAAAGGAAGGATCACCGTACGACAGGCGCTCGCCGAATCGCGCAACGTGCCCGCGGTCAAGATCGCCGACCAGATCGGCATCGAAAAGGTGCTCGTCATGGCCCGGCGCTTCGGGCTGTCGGGACCCATGGATCCGTATCTGCCGCTGGCACTCGGAGCGAGCGAGGCCACCCCGCTCGAAATGGCCTCGGCTTTCACCGTCTTCCCCAACCTGGGTTTTCGCGCCAAGCCGTATTTCATCAGAAAGATCGAGGATTACAACCGCACCGTTCTCGAAGAAACCACCCCGCAGACCGAGAGCGTCCTGAAGCCGGACATCGCCGAAAAGATGCTCAGGATGCTCGAGGGCGTGGTGCAGACAGGAACGGCGCAGGCTGCAAAATCCCTGGGCAGGCCTCTGGGCGGGAAAACAGGGACGACTAACGATTTCACCGATGCCTGGTTCGTCGGCTTTACCCCGTCGCTCACTACCGCCGTCTGGGTCGGGTTCGACTCCAAGAAGTCCCTGGGGAACAAGGAGTCGGGAGCCGTGGCGGCACTGCCTATCTGGATCGATTACATGAAGGAAATCCTCAAGGGCACGCCGGTCGAGAATTTCCCGGCAGTCGAGATCACCACGGAAGATCTCCATGCCGGGCCTGAAACGGTCCCCCCCGCAAAGAAGCTGATCATCGAGAATCTTCCCAGCCCTGCCCCGCGCAAAATCCCCAGATAACGTCGCGGAAATTGCACCTCTGTTAGACCACGCATGGGTTGTAGTAGAACTCCCGGCAATTGTTTCAAGGGGTCAAGGGGCAGAGGGGTAAAGGGCTCCAAGTTGTTCCTGTGACTTCTATTTGCAGCAGCGCATGGCACCAGAGCAGTAGTGCTCGTGAATGACACTCTTTCAGGGGTGGTTATCCGGATCGCAGCTCGCCGAAGTCCAATGAGGAACGACTTCGATCATTCGACATTCGGACGCTGGTAGACGTGACAGCCCAATGCCGGTGTCCGGCATGCGATAATCTTCCGGGCCGTCTCGAACACCAGTGGTCGAATCCATTTGCGGCGCGGGCACACGGACTCCTTCCCCCTTGTTCCTTTACCCCTTTACCCCTTTACCCCTTTGCCTCTTTACCCCTTTGCCCCTGAAGTTAACAACCCACTGTGTCAACGGCCCCGGCCAAAGGTTCAATATTTTGACATTCCAAACCCGGCAGGGCAGCCCGAAAACACCATAAATCATTGATATGAATCGTCTTACTTTGCGACACCAAAGTCGAACGGCTGGCATGAATGTTGCTAATTGTCATGCGGAAAGGAGTTCGATTCCAAGTCCGGCCGCAAGGGCATCCAAGCCGGAGAGAACAGGCGGCGGATCCGATTCAAATTCGATGGCGCTCGAAATCGGAGGGGAGGCGGTTGCGGCGGCGGGACCTGCGGTTCGTCTGATGGCGGCCCGCAGCGGCGACAGCACGCTGCAGGTAAGCGCCGAAGACGGTTCGATCAAGGCGCTGCACAGCCTGTACGATCCGCGGGCCGAAGCCGCAAGCATCGTGGGTCGCTTTCGCTTCGACGGCAGCGGCATGCTGGTGGTGCTCGGACTCGGGCTGGGCTATCACGTGGCCGAGCTGGCCGAGAGATTTCCCGGCGCCGAGATCGTCGTCGTCGAGGCCCATCGCGAGATCTTCCGGTTGCACAAACTCCACGGACCGCAGCTGGGCGAGCGGGTCCGTTGCCTGGTCGGCCTCGAGCCGGAGCGGGCCGTGCGCGAAGTAACACGGCTGCAGCTTCGATCCGGCTTCGCGCCCCTGGCGGTGTTTTCCCTGCCTCCGGCGCTCGCGGCCTTTCCCAACTATTACGGCAAGATCCGTTCTTCTCTCGAAGCCGCCGCCCGGCTCAGGCTCTGGGACCGGCTCAAGTACCCCAGGTTCGCCGGCGATCCGGTCCATGTCGGGCTCATCGATTACGGCTACTATCTGACGAACGAAGTGGCCCGGGCCGCGGAGAGATCGGGCCACAGCGTGATCAGGATCCCGATCCGGAAGGGACAGGAGGGCGAGGAGGCGGTGCGCATACTCATCGCGCAACTGGCCGAGTGCCGCCTCGACTTCCTGCTCACCATCAATCATCTGGGATTCGACAAAGCCGGCATGCTGACGTCGTTTCTGAAGTCGATCGAGTTGCCGGCGGCCGTCTGGTACGTGGACAACCCCAATCTGATCGTCAAGGCGTTCGACGCCAATGTTTCCCCGTTCGTTTCCGTCTTCGTCTGGGACCGGGGCTACATGGCGGACATGCGCGCCATGGGCTTCGAGCACGTCGTGTATCTGCCGCTCGCCACCGACGAAGAGGTCTTCCGCCCGCTGCGCCTGAGCAGGAAGGAGGCCGAGCAGCTGGGCGCCGATGCGGGATTCGTGGGCAATTCCATGGTCGGGCCCGCGCGCGACTGGCTGGAGAAGGTCGGCGGCCGGCTGCGCCCGCTGGTGGAAGAGGCGGCCGAGGCCCTGAGCCGCAGGCGCGACTCTCTCGCGCAGGTGCTGACCTCCGCCCGCGATCGGGCCGGGCCGGCACAGGCGACCGCTGCGGAATGGCTCGATTTCGAAGGGGCGGTGCTGTGGCGCGCGACGCTCCTGTACCGGCTTTCGTGCGTCCGGCAACTCGGCCGCTTCCGCCACCGGATCTGCGGCGACGAAGGCTGGAAGAGCCTGCTGGGCGACGGCTTCAGGATCCACCGGCAGCTCAACTACTACACCGAACTCCCGCGCTTCTACAACGCCTGCAAAGTCAACCTGAACGCCACCAGCCTGCAGATGGAAAGCGCGGTCAACCAGCGCGTATTCGACTGTGCGGCATGCGGGGCCTTCCTGCTGACCGACCGCCGGGAGTCGCTCGACGAGCTCTTCGAGCCCGGCCGCGAGAGCGTCAGTTATCGCGACGCCGGCGAAATCCCCGATCTCATCCGCTTCTATCTGGACAAGCCTGAAGCGGCTGCGGCCGTGGTGCGCCGCGCCCGCGAGAGGGTGCTGCGCGAGCACACCTATGCGCACAGGCTCGCGAGCATGATCGCGCACATGAAAGCAAGGTACGGCCGGCCGGGCGCCGCGGCGGGCGTCGCTCAGGCTGCAGCCGTCGATACGCAATACCGGGAATGCCATGGACAATGACAAAACCACACGGGAATCGGAGTTGCTGGATGCCGTAGAAAAGGGGCTCGCCGAAGGGGCGGGCGTGGCTGCGGAGCTCAGGGATTCGTTGCTGCGATCCGTCGACGAGATCCGTCTGGGCGGGCCGGGGCAGGGACAGGCGATGGCGCGCTTCACGCAAGCCCTGGAGAACCTCACGCTCATGACCGACCTCGTCCGCGAGTTGCGCAAGGGCCTGCACTGCCTGGGGATCGAGGCGAATCCGTTCTCAGCCTGGGACCATGCCGGCGAAGGGCTCGCGGCCATGGTTTCGGCCCTGGAGAACCGCGACTGGATCTTGCTTGCGGACACGATCCAGTACGAACTCTGCCCGCTGCTCGAGGAAACCGAGAAGCGCGCGGGCGCGACGGCGCGCATGCTGGCTCGATGGCATGCAGCGGGAGGTCCGGCTGCCGGTCACCAGTCGCGTTCGACGATATAGTCGGGCAGCAGCGAAAGCGCCGCCCGCGCATCGCCCGGCGGGAACGCGGCAAGCTGCTCCTTGGCGCGGCGCGCGTGGTCGCGCGCCTTTTCCAGCACGCGATCCAGGGCCCCATGACGGCGCAGCAGCTGCAGGATGGTCTCGCGCGGCACGCTGCGGAAGCCGCGCTCGCGGAGGATGGTGGCCACCAGCTCGCGATGTTCGGCCCTCCCATCGCGCACGAGATAGATCAGCGGGAGGGTCAGCTTGCCCTCGCTCAGGTCGCTGCCCACCGGCTTGCCCAGTTTGCTTTCCGTGGACGTGAGATCCAGGATGTCGTCCACAAGCTGGAATGCTATCCCGACATCGAGGCCGTACTGCCTCAGGCGCTCTTCCTGATCTTCGGACGCGGATCCCAGGATGGCGCCGATCTGAGTGCAGGCGGAAAACAGGATCGCGGTCTTGCGCGTCGAAATGTCCAGGTGCTGCTCTTCGGTGATGTCGAGGCTTCCGTTCAGGCTCAGTTGAAGCAATTCTCCCTCGACCATTTTCCGGGTCACGTCCGCGAGGATGTTCAGGACTCGAAAATCCCGTTTGGTCAATGCGAGCGAGAAAGAGGTCATGTAAAGCCAGTCGCCCATGAGGACCGTGATTTCGTTGCCCCAGCGCGCATTGACCGAGGGGCGCCCGCGCCGCACCTTGGCGTCGTCGATGATGTCGTCATGGAGCAGGGTCGCCGAATGGACGAGTTCCACGATGGCGGCGAACCTCAGGCACATGGGGTCGCGGCGCCCGAAAAGGCGCGCACTGAGGAGAACCAGCCCCGGCCGGATCCTCTTGCCGCCGCTGTTGCGGATATATTGCCCGATACGTTCGATCAGGGGGATGTCGGAAGCCGTCTGGCGAGCCAGTTCCAGCTCGACCTGCGAGAGGTCATCTTCGACCAGTCTGTAGACTTCCCGCGGATTCAATCGTCACCCGCCGCGCATGCTCGACCCGCCGCCGGTCCATTGCGCCGCGGCCGAGAGCCGTAGACATTTACGATATAGCATATCACCCACGCCGGGAATCCCTTCCTGCGCCCTCGTTCCCGCGGGGATTTCACCGGAGCTCCCTTTCATTACTTGAGCAGTGCGCCGTTGGGTACGTCCTCGGTGAATGTGACCAGAACCGGCCGATCCCCGGCGGTCGCGGCCACGATCATGCCGTCGGATTCGATTCCCATCAGTCTCGCCGGCTTCAGGTTCGCCACGATGACCACCTTGCGGCCGAGCAGGCTGCCGGGCTCGTAGGCGTCGGCGATGCCCGCGACCACCTGGCGGACCTCGCTGCCGATATCCACTTTCATGCGCATCAACTTGCGCGAGCCGGCGACCTTTTCCGCTTCCAGCACCTGGCCGACGCGCATCTCGATCCTGGCGAAATCCTCGATGCCGATGCGGGTTCCCGCGCCTGTCAGATCTTGTCGCTCGTTCATGGCATTTTCCCCTCGGGTGTACAGATTATCCGCTTCCCGGGCCTGGGCGCGCTTCGGCCGCTCCCGGGCGCTCGCGCGCGAGGAAGGCGGCGGCGGCTGCGCTCATGATCTCCTTGAGCGGCCTGCCGCTTTCGGCCGCCAGGCGCCTGCAGTCTTCGTACTCGGGAGCGAAGTTCACACGCTCGCCGTCGAGAAGCCCGATCTTGATGCGAATCTGCCCGAACGGAGTGGCGACGGTTTCGAAGTGCCTCTCCAGAGTCCAGCGCCGCTCCGGCCGGTAGCGGATCCCCAGTGTCGTCGTCTCGGCCAGGATCAGGCGGCCCAGGTCGTGGGCCTTTTCCGAGGCACACAGGACCGTGAGTTCCACTCCCGGCCGGTTTTTCTTCATCTGCACGGGAGTCAGGTAGAGATCGAGGGCGCCGGCGGCGAGCAGCCGATCGAAAAGGTGCCCGCACAACTGGGGATTCATGTCGTCGACGGCGGCTTCGATGACGGTGACCGCTTCGGCGGTCCGGGCTTCGGCAGGCAGCGGCGCTTCTCCCACGGTCACGCGCAGCACGTTGGCCGCGTGCGGGAGATCGCGCGTCCCGGCGCCGTAGCCCACGGCCCGGACCTTCATCAGGGGGCGCTCCCCGAAGCGGTCCACGAGCGTGGCGAGCAATGCCGCCCCCGTGGGCGTGGTCAGCTCGCCGCGCAAGGCATTCGAGTAAATCGGGATGTCGCGCAGCAACTCGAGTGCGGCGGGCGCGGGCGCGGGGTAGACCCCGTGCCGGCATTCGAGCGTGCCCTGCCCGACATTGACCGGAGCGCAGACGATGGCAGCCGGCAGTTGCTCTTCGACGGCGATCATGGCGCCCACGATGTCGACGATGGAATCCAGAGCGCCGATTTCGTGGAAGTGAACCTCTTCCGGGTCCCGGTCGTGGATCCGCCCTTCGGCGGCGGCCAGTTTGGCGAAGGCGGCGGTGGCCTTTTCCTTGACCCAGGGCGAAAGAGAGCTTTCGCCGATCATACGCCGTATCTCGCGGAAGGTCCTTTCGTGGTGGGCGTGATCGTGGTGGGCGTGACCCGGGTGTGCCTCATGGTCGTGCGTCTCGCTCAGGACCTCGAACTTGGTCGCGCTGATGCCGCTTTTTGCCACCCGGCGTGCGGCCAGCCGGTAGCCGGTCAAGGGGAGCAGGCCGAGGCGATTCTCGAGCGTTTCCAAGCTCAGTCCCAGGTCGAGGAAGGCGCCGAGGAACATGTCGCCGCTGATTCCGGCAAAGGGTTCGATGAAAATGATTTTTGCCGATGCTTGCACGTCGCCCTTCATGACGGGGTGAGTCTATGGGCCGCATGCCGATAAGTCAAGCCGCGGCCCTTCGAAAACGACCTCACGGATCGTGCGTCGTCGCTGGTTTTTTCATTCCGAGGTCGTATCGCCGGTTTCGCTCTGCATCGCGGCGTCACAACGGGCCAGATAATCCGCCACAATCGCTTTCGACCCCTCGTTCATGAACGGGTAAATCTCCAGAGCCTCCAGCAGTGCTTCTCTCGCCTCATGCAATTTCTTTTGTTGTATCAGCGCCAAGGCAAGATACAGGTGCGTTACCTCCTGGAAGACTTTTTTGATCGCGATCGAGGCTCTCAAGTCCTCTTCGGCCTGGCTCACCCTTCCCAGCTTGAGACGGGCCTCACCGCGAAAGAGGTAATTGAGGGGGTCGTCGGGGCGCTCGGCGATCAGCCGATCCATGAGCGGGAGTCCCCGGGCAATATCCGTGCGCATCAGCTCAAGGGTGCGGCCGCGTCGCTGGTGATAGGACTGCTCCGCGCGCGCGTTCTCGGCGGCGCGCTCGAGCCGGGAGACGGCCGCTTGCGTCTCCCGCTCGTCCAGGAGGCGCCGGTAGATATGGGCGAGCCTCTCCGCCTCGCTTTCCCAACGGCATTCCGCGAGCAGCCGGCGCCCGATATCGCTGCGCGGCGCTTCCAATGCCTTCCGTACAGCTTCCCGAACCGACACGGGATCGTAGGGGCTGCAATAGAAGACCGAATCGCGCAGGTAATCCGGCAGCGTGCCCCAGTCGGCGGCCACCACGCTGCAGCCGAACCATGCAGCTTCCAGGCTGGCCAGCCCCGGCAGCTCGTACCAGCTGGGCAAGGCATGCACCCTGGCGGCCTTATAGGCGGACCAGAGCATTTCCGGCTTCACGCGCCCGGTGAAAACTGTCTTCCCTCTTCGCCGGAACCTCTTGCACAGGTCTTCGTAACCCGGCTGGACGGTGCGGCTGTTGATGAATACGAGAGGAATATCGTCGTCCTGCAGGCTGTAAAGCAGCATCAGCTGGTTCTTGCGGCTTTCCAGCCTGCCGACGCAGAGCACGAAGTCACGGGCGCCGTATTCGTCGACGAAAAGGTCCGCGGAAACCTGTTCGGCTTCGACGGGGCGGTTGAATCCGATGCGGACTATTTCGACCGCGCCGACCTCGGGAATCTGGCGCCGGATGGTGTCGGCTTCCGCAGCCCCGGTCGCGCAGATGGCCGCGGCGTTGCACAAGGGGAATTTCCAGTCCATGGCGACCGGCCGCTCGTCTTCGCGCTGCAGGGACGACAACCGGCTCTCCAGAAGGAGCCAGTCCCCGCTGTCGAGGTAATCCCGGAAATAGCTGACGGCCCGCATGGAACGTATGTAATAGCGGTTTATATCCTCGTACATCGGGGTGACCACGTAGGGTTTGCCCAGAAGCGCGCTCTGAATGGCGATCGGCGTGTCGCAATTGAATATGTGAACCAGCTCGCAATGGACGTCGGCCGAAGGCGAGGGCCGGAAGTCCACGCGAAAGCCCAGGCGGGTCAAGGCGCGCTTGAGGTTGATGACGACCTCGGTGTCGCCTCCCGGCTGCTGGAAGAGGTTGGCGCGGGCGCAAAAGAGCACGTCCACGCTCTGTCGTCCGGTCCGCGCGGATCGGTATTGCCGGATGATGCGGGCGTTCTTTCTTTCGACCTCCCCCGGCTTCACCGGTCGCCTCCTTTGGCACACTCGGCCAGGAAATCGAGGTATTGCCCGGCCACCATGTCCAGAGCGCAGTGGCGTTGGGCGTATTCATGGGCATTGCGGCCCATGGCCAGGCGATAGTCCGCGTCCGTCAGCAAAGCCTTGCAGAACCCGTAGAGAAGATCCTCTTCGTACCGGTCGGCATCGACCTTGGCGCACGCCGAATCCGGAAGCTCAGCAAACCATGCGTGGTTCGTGACGATCACGGGCTTGCCCAAGGCCAACATGCGCAGCACCGCACCGGACGTCTCCCCCTGCGAAGGGTAGCGCAGATTGATGCAAACGTCGGCGGCTTCCAGGTAGGTGCGGAATTCTTCGGACGTCGTGTAGCCGGTGATACGCACGCTGGTATCCAGCTCGAGAAAGCGCAGGTACTCGGACACGCGGTATTTCTCCTCGCCGACGAAGATCAGGCACGAATCCGGGATATCCTGCCGCAGGCGCGCATAGGCGCGCAGGACAACGTCGGGGCGCTTGGTGGCCACGATGAAGCCGAAGCATGCCAGTACCTTTGTGCCGGGCGCGATGGAGAGCTTCTGCTTGGCCGACAGATTGGCGGCGGCGGGATCGTAGCCCTGTTGCGCCCATGCAGACCAGCCGAAATCATGGTGGGGAATGAGCTGGCAGCGCACCTGGGGCCGGACCTCGACGACCTGGCGCAGCGCGGATCGGGAATGAACCGCAACTCCCAGCGCGGAGTCGATCATGCGCTTGTTCATCGGGTATTTCTTGATGGTTTCGAAAGGCACCTGCCTGCCGGCGGCCAGGTTCCGGGCGACTTCCTCGCCGGCGGCTCCGTAACTGCGCCGCATCTCGGCTATGAAGAGATCCGGCCTGCCCGTTTTCAGCCACAAGTCGCCGAAGAAACCCTGGTATATGAGATCGTGGAGCATCACCACGCCCGGATGCTCGAGCATGATGTCGTACATATATTTATGATGGCCCGGAGTACCGCCCATCTGGTACAGGACCCCATCATAGCCGGCCAGAAGCCCGCGCGCGTCGCCGCGCCGGCAATCGACGATGCGGAGGTTTTCCGTGATCCAGGGGTCCGACGGCCGGTAGCCGTCGACGAAAAGGTCGACCGTGCAGCGCGGGGCCAATGCCCGCAACAAGGATTCGCTGTAGTCGGAGATTCCGGATTCGACCGGATTGACCGGCGAAAAAAAGGCCAGCCGCATCAAGGGCCTCAATCGTACAGCTCGATGGGATAACGCTCGGCGGGGGCCGACACCTTGTGCCCGACAGCGAAGATGTCTTCCCCCCGCAGCGCGACGGACGCACCCAGGCTTTTCAGGAGATTGTAAGTTTGCTTGTAAACCTCCCAGTATTGCGTCACCGGCTCGGACTCGATCCAGACATCGAGGGTTTCCAGTTTGTCGACGGCAAAGCCGCTGCGCTCGAACATCAGGGCGATTTCGCGCGGGGCGTATTCCTTGCAATGGCGCCCGCCGTCTCTGGAGGAGAACTTGTTGTAAAGATAGGGCGGATATCCGTGCAGGATCGCGTGCACGCTGCGCAGGCTCGTTATGTTGGGTGTAGTCAGGAAAAGGCGACCGCCCGCTTTCAGGACGCGGTTGATTTCGTGCATCATGAACATCGGGTCGTTCGGGAGATGCTCGACGATCTCCGCGGCGACGACAAAGTCGAACGTCCCGTCATCGAAGGGGAAACGGTCCTTCTCCACATTGAAATTATGGAGCCTCATCGCGACCTGCTCGCCGGTGTCGATATTGCCGACGACTACGCTTTTTTCGCGCTCGCCCTGCCACAGATCGGTATGGGTGACGTCGTACTGCGTGAAATGCCGCAACAGCATCGAGAAATAAGTGTTCGCACCCAGCTCGAGAAGCTTGAGGTCCTCGCGGCCACGGCCCACGACCGCCAGCATCTCGCTGAAGCGCCGCAAATGGACGGAGATATACGACATGGCATGCGCATCGGAGGCAAAGAACTTTCTCAGATAATCGAGCATGTCCCGGCGGCGCGGCCTGCGCCCTGCGAGTTCCTCGAGCTCCAGGAAATTGCCCCAGGCCTGCCGGTGATAGGGAAAACTATCGATCGCCCTGGCGAGGCATGCCGAAGCCTTGTCCATGTCCCCCTGGTTCAGCGAAACGACGGCCAGATCGTTCCATACGCTCGCCAGCAATTCCGGGGCGAGATCGGCCTTGCGGGCCAGCAGGGATTCGTAAAGCGCTGCGGCTTCGGCCAGCATGCCCGAGCGGGCCAGGTGCTCCGCACGCCGATATACGTCTTCCGGGTTTTCTTCCATGCAAACCTGCCTCGGCCGATGGAACCGGCGGCAGCATCTCGCCCCGCCCTCCGATTCGGGAACTGCCGGAATTCCTGCCCCGCGGATCTTGTACCGCGGGAGGAGCGGCAAATCAAGTCGAAAGGCCGCTGCGTGCCGCGGCACAATCGGGTTGCGCCCGCGCCCGGCGATCTGGTACTTTCCACAGGCGAGGACGAGATATGCTTGCCGGTCTGAGACGAACAATCGAAGAAGCGATCCGGGAGGCCATCCGCAGCGAGTACGGGATCGAATACCCGCCGCTCAACTTCACCGTGCCGCCGCGCATCGAACTGGGCGAGCTGGCCCTGCCGCTGGCGTTCGACCTCGCACGCAAACTGCGCCGCCCGCCTGCGGCGATCGCTTCGGATCTGGCCGAGCGCGCGCGGCGCGTCCCCGGAGTGAGCCGCGTCGAGGTGGCCGGCGGCGGCTACCTGAATTTCCGTCTCGATCGGGCGCGGCTGGCGCTGGCACTGGCCGAGAGCATCGCGCGCGGAGAATTCGGCAGGGAGCCCGCTCCCCCGGCAGCCGGCAAGATCATCGTCGAGCACACGAACATCAATCCCAACAAGGCCGCCCACATCGGGCACCTGCGCAATGCCGCCCTGGGGGACTCCTTCGTTCGCTGCCTGCGCTTCCTGGGGCACCGCGTCGAAGTCCAGAACTACATCGACAACACCGGCGTCCAGGTCGCCGATGTCGTCGTCGGCCTCGAGAGAATGCTGGGGCTGAATCTCGAGGAGATCGCCCGCATCGACGGCAAGTTCGACCATTACTGCTGGGATGTCTACGCCCGCGTCGCCGAGTTCTACCGTCGGGCCGAGGAGAACCTGCAGTGGCGCAGCAGGACGCTCCAGGCCATCGAGAAGGGCGTCGACCCCTCCGCCGCCATCGCCGAACATGTGGCCACGCGCATCGTGCGCGCCCACCTGGCCACCATGGCGCGCATCAACGTCACCTACGACCTGCTTCCCAGGGAGAGCGAGATCCTGCACCTGCGCTTCTGGGACAAGGCCTTCGCGCTCCTCAGGGAAAAGCAGGCCGTATATCTGGCCCGGGACGGCAAGAACCGGGGCTGCTGGGTGATGAAAACCGCCGATGCCGGCCGTGAGCCGGACGAAAGCGGGCGCGGCGAAGAGGACGAGAAGATCATCGTACGCTCCGACGGCACGGTCACCTACGTGGGCAAGGACATCGCCTACCAGCTCTGGAAGTTCGGCCTGCTGGGCCTGGATTTCCATTATCGCCCGTTCGATCCGGGATTCGGGCCGTCCTTGTGGATCACGACATGCGAGGCGGTGCCGGGTATTCAGCCGCCCTCGTTCGGCGGGGCGGAACGCGTCTACAACGTGATCGACACGCGGCAATCCTACCTGCAGTCAATCGTGGTCCAGGGCCTGCGGGCGCTGGGCTTCGAGGAACAGGCGCGCAACTCCGTCCATTTCTCCTACGAGATGGTCGCGCTCACTCCCTCGTGCTGCGAGGAACTCGGCTTCGTTCTGTCCGAAGAGGAAAGGTGCCGCCCGTACATCGAGGTCGCCGGGCGCCGCGGCCTGGGGGTGAAGGCCGACGACCTGCTCGATGCGCTCGAACGCAAGGCGCTCGCCGAGGTGCAAGCGCGCCATGCCCTGCCGGCGGCACAGGCGCAGGAGATCGCACACACGATCGCGGTCGGCGCCCTGCGCTACTTCCTCGAACGTTTCGCGCGCAATACGGTGATCGCCTTCGACTTCAAGGAGGCGCTCAGCTTCGACGGGGAGACCGGCCCTTACGTGCAATACGCCGCGGTGCGCGCCGACAACATATTCCGCAAACTCGAGGAGACCGGGATCGGAAGCGCTCCCGACGCGCGTGCCATCGACCCCGAGCGGTTGGGCGAATTTTTGTGGGCCCACGACGACATCTGGGAACTCGTCCACGATTCGGCGCGCCTGCCGGAGGTGGTGCGCCAGGCGACGGATGCGCTGGAAATCTCGATGCTGGCCAAGTACGCCTTCCAGCTGGCGCAGAAATTCAACATCTTCTACCACAAATACCACATCCTCTCCGATCCCGATCCCGTGCACAGGGCGCACCTGCTGCTGGTCGTGGATCTCTTGCGCAGGCAGTTGAAAAAGGCCCTCGAACTGCTCGGTTTCGACGTGCCGATCATGATGTAGCGGCGGGGAGGAGGGAACGACGATGCCGGCCATTGTGAGCCTGGTTGTCCGGTTGCTGGCGCTGGCAGCGGCGGCCGCCCCCGGCGCACAGGCGCGGGAGTTTCTCACCCCGAAGGAAATCCAGCGGATCCAGGACGCCCAGGAAATCGACGAGCGGGTCAAGATCTATCTCGAAGCCGCCGCCTTGCGCATCAAGACGGCGGAGGAACGGCTCACCGGCAAGGAATCCCGGACGGGCGACCCGCTGGAGTTCTTTTCCGTCGAGGAGATGCTGGACGGCTACTACCGCTGCCTGCGCAGCGTCATGATCAATCTCGACGACGCCGCGCAAAACCCGCGCACGGCGCCCGAAAGGCTGAAAAAAGCCTTGAAGGACCTCCGCGAGAGCATGGAAAAGGCGGCCAAGAATCTCGAGATACTCAAGAAGCTGGCCGAGGAAAAGCGGCTCGAGAAGGCCTGGAACCTGGTGAATCAGGCCATCGACATCACGCAGGGCGCGCGCGAGGGCGCCGAGCTGGGTCTGTCGCGCTATCCGGAGGAGAAAGCCAAGGCGCGCAAGCCCCGCTGAGCGCCGGCAGCGCCTTCATCGCCGCCCGCAAGGCCGGCGGCCGCCCGGATCCTCGAGCGGGGGTCGCGGGCGGCTCCGTGTCGGATCCTGCTGAAACATGGTGATGCCGGCGATGCCCGATGCACCCGACTCGAGCACCTGGGGCAGCCGATCGAAGCGCATGCCGCCGAGTGCGATGACGGGTACGGCGGCCGCGGCGCAGGCGCGGCGCAGGCGCGCCAGCCCGAGCGGCGGCCCGTAGCGGGCCTTCGAGGCCGTCGGGAACACGGGCCCGAAGAGCACATAGTCGACCCCGGCGGCCGATGCGCGCCGGACCTCGCGCATCGAATGGGTCGACACGCCCATCAGGAATCCCGGCGGCAGCAAGGGGCGCAGCAGAACCGGATCGATCCCGTTGCCCGGAAGGTGCACGCCGTGGGCGCCGGCCGCCAGCGCCACATCCGCCCTGCCGTTGACCAGAACCCGACACGGCGTTCCCGCGGCCGTTCGCACGATACGCGCCGTGAGGTCGAACAACTCCCGGTCGCCGAGATCCTTTTCCCTGATCTGGACGAAATCGACGCCCCAGCGCACGGCGCGGCGCACGCATTCCATCAGCGTCATGCCCGAAAGCTGGCGGCGGTCGGTGATGTAATACAAAAGGGGGCGTTTATCGGGAAAAGAACCCCTTCGAGCCTTTGCGGATCTGCGCAATTTCGCCTATTCCGATCAAGACATTCACGATGCCGAGGCCGAGCACGGCGCCCTTGAAGAACGGATTGGCCACCAGGGGCTGCATCAGGGGCCAGCGGCTGAGAACGTAGTTGTTGTCCCAGATATCCAGCCAGGGGAGGAATATGAGGAACACCCCGACCTCGAGGCAGTACAGGATGTAAAGAACATGCCCGAACCAGCTCGCCCCCGGCAAGAGCCTTCGCCGGCTGCGCGGCGCTCCGGCGGCCGCATCATCTGGACTGTGTGAGATCGGGAGAGGCGTGCTGGGCATGACCGGCTTTCAGGTCATCGATTCTCTGGGCGACGTCCCGATAGGTCGGGTCGATGGTGAAAATCTCATTGAAGCACTCCAGCGCCCGCTCGCTCTCACCGGCAAGGGCGTGCGCCACGCCCATATCATACTGCAGCGCCATCTTCTCGTGTGAAGAAATATCCGGGAGGCCGAGCGCCGTCTGGCACCAGCGGATCGCGGAGCGCGGCATGCCCTTGTCGAGGAAACAGGTGCTCAGCATTCCGCAACACTGGATCGTCTCGCGCGGCGATTTCGACGGGTCGAGCGACTTGATGGCTCCCTGGAATTCCTTGATGGCGTCGTCGATGAGGTTCATCTCGCGGTAAGCGATCCCCAGGCTGAAGTGGGTCTCGAAATCCTCGCGGGCGATTTCCTGGTCCGTCAGGGCGTTCACCTCGTCGATGAGGTCGGCGAACATTTCGTTGACGGCAGGCTCCTCGCAAATCTCCTCGAGGCCGGGCGGCGAGGGTTCCGGAGCCGACGGCGTCTCCTGAACCGTTTCGGCCGGGCTGCCCTCCGGCGGTGCGGCAGCCGAGACTGCGTTCTCCTCCGGCGCGAATGATTCGACCTCGAGATGGGATGCGTCACGCTCGAGCAGCGCGTCGAGTTCGGGGGCTGCCGCCTCCGCGGCGGCGGCCGGGCGCGATTCGGCTTCCTCCTCGCCCAGCATGCGATAGCGCGATGCCAGTTCGGGGTGCCCGGGATGCTCCCTGGCTATCTCGGCGAGCTTTATCCTGGCTTCTTCGAGGAAACCCAGGCGGATGTAGAAGTCGACTTCCTGCAACTGCTCGCTCACCGAGGGCGGCACTTTGGGGAGTGCGGCGGAAAGATCCTCGGGTGGACCTCCCTCGTCGATCGATTCGGCTTCTATTTCCTCCAGCTCGATCGTGTTGGCGCCGTCGCGGAAGAAAATCTCCGAAAGATCCGCCGACAGGTCGAGTTCCATGCCTGCGGCCGGAACAGCGCGCCCGTGCGCTTTGCCCTGGCCCATCGATATGCCGTTCTTTTCGGCATAGGCGTCCAGGTCGAAAGGCTCCTCCACGGTCTCGGGGGAAAGTTTCCGCGCCTCGGCCACCAGCTTCTCCGCCGCTTCCTCCCTGCCCGCCTTTCTTTCGAGCGCGGCGATCAGCAGGCATTGCCGTGCCGCCTCCCGGTGGTTTTCCATGTCCTTGTACAGGGCGGCGAGCCTCGACCGGACTTGCTTGTCCGCAGGATCCTGGGCTTCAAGTTCGAGCAGGTGCTGCAGCGCCTTGTCCTTCAATCCGTAATTGAGCAGCAGGTCGATTTCGATCAAGGCCGATCCGGCCGACCCGCCCTCGCCGGCCGCAGCGGGGATTTCCAGTGAACCGAGCACCTCGCGGGAGGGCTCGGCCACGACCGCGACCGGGGGCACGTACGGGACTTCCGGGTGGACGGCGGTGAATATCTCGCGGTGCATCTTCAGATGTTCCGCGCTGTCGGGATTGGCCTCCAGGATGCGCGCCAGGTAGGGCAGGGCTTCGGCGGGCGTATCGCCGGCCGCGTAATGGTCGGCGAGCTTGTCCAGGGTGTTGATGTAGCGCACCTGATCGTTGACCGCCGCGAAGATGTCGGCCAGCTTCTTGAGCGAGGGTACGTGCGCGGGGTTCAGTTGCAGTATGGCGTGATAGGCTTCGACGATCTTGTCTTCCTCGCGCCGCCCGATCAGAATCGGAAGGACCGGCTCGAGGCATTCCGCGGCCCTGTCCGGATCGTTGGCTTCGATCAGCATCCTGCTGGCGAGCAGGAAATTCTCGTAGCGCGATTGATCCGCCGCCAGGACGATCTCGAAGTGCCCCAGGGCGCCGTCGACGTCGCGGGCGGCAAGGAAAGCCCGGCCGAGCAGCTCGCGCAGCTCCGTGCTGGCAGGAGCCCGGCTCACGGCGTGGCTCAACTGGTCGAGCACCGGAGCGACGTCGCCCAGTTGCGTGGCCGCATCGAGCAGTCCCCTGAGAATCTCGGCGTCGCAGGGATCGAATTCCAGGGCGCGCTGGTAGGAGCGCACGGCGCCCTGCAGATCCCCGGCCTTGGCCTGGGCGCGCGCGGCGCCCGCCAGATGGAAATGCGCCCTGGACTTGTTTCCCTGCGCAATGTAGGCATCGGCCAGCTTCAGCTGCACGGCGGCGTTCATGGGATCGAGCTCGACCACCTTCTCGTAGGCCTCGAGGCACTCGTCCATCTTGCCCTGCTTGGAGCACATTTCGGCGACGTGCAGATACTGGATGCGGGCATCGACATTCATGCCCTGGCGCGCGTAGAGGGCTGCGATCTTGGTGTTGAGCTCGAGGTTGGCGGGGTCCGAAGCCAGGATTTTCTTGAGGACGGCGATCGCCTTGAGGAGGAAGTTGTTGCGGATGTAGTTTTCCGCGACCTGGTAGAAGAGCTTGTTGGCTTCGCCGATCCTGCCCTGGCGCAGGTAGAGATCGCCGACCGTGTTCAGGATGAGGACGTCGTCCGGATCGCTCTTGACGATCTTGAGATACTCGCCGATCGCCTGCGAGATCTTGCCCTGCAGAACATACTTCTCGGCCTCCCGCAGGAGCCGTGTCTTGGTGTCACCGGCCATGGCATCCTCCGGATTCCGCCGTTCCCGGAACTCCGCGGAAGCTGAGCCGGTGGCGGCGGCAGGGGCCGAAGCGGGCGAGCGCCTCGAGATGCCGGGGCGTGCCGTAGCCCATGTTCCTGTCGAAGCCGTATTGCGGGTATGAAGCGGCCATAGTTCTCATCAGGCCATCGCGCGTCACCTTGGCGACGATCGAGGCCGCGGCAATGGAATATGATCGTGCGTCGCCGCCGACGATTCCGATGCAGGGGACCGGCAGTCCCGGCAGCCAGAAGCCGTCGACCAGCACCATGTCGGGGCGCACGGGCAGTCTGCGGACGGCCAGGCGCATGGCGCGCTGGGTGGCCCGCAGTATGTCGATCCTGTCGATGACCTTCTCCGAAACCATTCCGATCGCGAACGCCCTGGCTTCGCGGCGGATGCGCGCCGCCAGGCGCTCCCGGCACGACGGGGTGAGCGTCTTCGAGTCCCGGTACTCCTCATAGTCGCCCTCGCCGTCGAGGATCACGGCCGCAGCCACCACCGGGCCCGCCAGCGCCCCCCGCCCGACCTCATCGACTCCGGCCACGCACCGGAATCCATGCTCGCGCAAGGTTCTCTCGAAATAGCCCCGGTCCCACATCGAGCCCTGCAGGCGCTATTCGGACGTGACCTGAGTTTCCTGGTCGCCCTTGGTTTCGTATTTCCCCGTTTCCTTGAGGCGTGCGGCCTTGCCGCGGCGCTCTCTCAGGTAATACAACCGGGCGCGGCGCACCCGGCCGCGTTTGACCACTTCCAGCTTGGCGATCACGGGCGAGTGCAGCGGGAAAATACGTTCGACACCGTAGCCGGAAGACACCTTGCGCACGGTGAAGGTCGACGAAGCGCCGTGGCGCTTGAGGGCCAGGACCACCCCCTCGAAGATCTGGATCCTGTATTTATCGCCTTCTCTTATCTTTACGTGCACTCGCACCGTATCCCCGGATCGAAAGTTCGGGATATCCTTCCTCAACTGTGAATTATCGACCGCTTGCAGCGAGTTCATAACAAACTCCTTGGGTGCCGGAGCGTTTTTTCTCCGGGCATACTTTGGTTCCGGTTGCGCGCACCGGGAAGCCGGCCGGGACCGCGGCGGCTCAGTTCTCGACCATCTCGGGCCTGCGCTGTCTGGTCCTTTCGCTCGCTTTCTCCCGTCGCCAGCGCTCGATCCGCGCGTGGTCGCCGGAAAGCAGCACTTCGGGCACCGCCATGCCGCGGAACACCGAGGGTCGGGTGTACTGCGGGTAATCCAGCAAGCCGGTGCAAAAACTCTCGTTGACGGCCGAGGCCTCATTGCCCAGTACACCGGGAACGAGGCGGACCACCGACTCGAGGATCACCATCGCGGGGATTTCGCCCCCGGCCAGGACGTAATCGCCGATGGATATTTCCCGGTCCACCAGGCAATCGATCACGCGCTGATCGACGCCCTCATAACGACCGCATATGAGGATCGTGTGCGGGACCGCTGCGAATTCCAGAGCCATCTTCTGATTCCAGGTATTCCCCTGCGGCGTGAGCAGCACTACCTGGCACTGCGGAAAAGCTTCCGCACCGCGGCAGAATTCCACGGCCGCAAAAAGCGGTCCGGGCATCAGAACCATGCCTTCGCCGCCCCCGTAAGGCCGGTCGTCGACCGAGCGGTGCCGGTCCTCGGCGAAGTCCCGCAGGTTGACGATACGCACGTCCACCAGTCGGCTTCGCCTCGCCTTGCGCAGGATGCCGCACTCCAGCAGGCTGTCGAAGAGCTCCGGAAAAATCGTGATGATATCAAATCTCATCGGTTCAGGTCCACAAGCCCTGCCGGCAGCGAAACGAGGATCTCCTTGCGCGCGATCGACACCTCGCGGACGATGGCGGCGACGGCGGGGACCAGAAAGTCGCCGCCCGGCCCCCGCACCTCCAACAGGTCGTTTCCCGAATAATGAAGGACATCGGCAACCACTCCCAGGAATCCGCCTGCCGTATCTCTTACGGAGCAGCCGACGAGATCGTCGTCGTAGTAGCTCCCCGCGGGCAGGGGCAACCGGCGGCCCGCTTCCAGCCCCACCCAGGCTCCGGCCAGCGCCTGGGCGGCATCGATCGTGTCGATGCCGGCGAACTTCAGGACCCGCATCCCGCGGTATTCCCACGAGCCGTCGAGGGTGAGGGTCTGCCGGCGCCCGTCGGCAAACTCGATGAGGACTTCCCTCAAGTCCGCGAAACGATCCGGAAAGTCGGTATGGAGTTCGGCGAGAACTTCGCCGCGATTTCCGCGTGCCCTGACGATGCGCGCGATGACGAAGGAATCGGGACGAGTGCCTGGCTCCACTATTCCAGAATTTCCAGAACGAAGCGCTTGTGCAGCTTCATCCCGGCAGCGCCCAGGAGTGTCCGGATGCACCGTGCGGTCCTCCCTTGCTTCCCGATCACCTTCCCCAGATCGGAAGGAGCGACGCGCAGCTCCAACACCGTGGTTTGCTCGCCCTCCACTTCCGTCACGACCACCTGATCGGGATTGTCCACGAGGGCTTTGGCAATCATTTCGACCAGCTCCTTCATAACCGCCTCCCCTGGGAATTCGGACGATGGCTACCGCGTTCGGGAGCTCAGCCGGACCATGAAGCCAGAATGGAACAGCGGCCTCAACCGGCCGCCGGCGGGGGTGTGGTCACCTTCCTCATCAAGGAGGAAACCGTCTCGGACGGCTGTGCGCCGCGCTCGATCCAGTGTCTGACCCGTTCCATGTTAAGCTCGATCGCAGGAGGGTTTGTCACAGGATTGTAATGGCCTACAATCTCGAGAAAACTTCCGTCGCGAGCCTGGCTTCGCTCCGTAACGACAACTCTGTAAAAGGGCTTTTTCTTGGCACCCATCCGTGTCAGGCGTATCCTTAACAAATCTCCTCCCTAAATCATAAGGATCAATTTCTAAGTAATTTTTGCACACCCGCGTGCGGGATGCAACCACCCCTCGCGCCCGGTGTCATCCGGGGAAGCGGAAGCCTTTCATCAGTCGGGGAACGACGCCGCGGCTCAGGCTCTTCATCATCTTCCGGGCTTCCACGTACTGCTTGAGCAGGCGGTTGATCTCCTGTACCGGCCGCCCGCTGCCGCGGGCGATGCGCTTGCGGCGGCTGCCGTTGATGATGTGATGGTAGCGCCGCTCCTGCGGGGTCATGGAATTGATGATGGCCTCGATGTGCACCAGCTCCTTTTCGTCGACCTGCAGGCCTTGAATGCCGCGCGTCGGGCCCATGTTGGGCAGCATGCCGAGTATCTGCTCGAGCGGCCCGAGCTTGCGGACCTGGCGCAACTGATCCCGGAAATCCTCCAGGGTGAATTCGTCCTTGCGGAGCTTTTCCGCCATCTCCAGGGCTTCTTCCTGGTCGACCGCCTGCTCGGCTTTCTCGATCAGAGACAGAACGTCGCCCATACCCAGGATGCGGCCCGCCATGCGGTCGGGGTGGAACGGCTCCAGCGCCTCGACTTTCTCCCCGGTTCCGATGAACTTGATGCACCGCCCGGTGACGCTCTTGATGGAAAGGGCCGCGCCGCCCCGGGCATCCCCATCCATCTTGGTGAGCAATACCCCGGTCAGGCCGAGCCGGTCGTTGAATTCCCTGGCGCTGCGCACCGCATCCTGGCCCGTCATGGCGTCGGCGACCAGCAGGATCTCGGTCGGGGGAATCACCCGTTTGATCTGCTCCAGCTCGGCCATCATTTCGTCATCGACATGGAGCCGCCCGGCGGTATCGACGATCAGGACGTCGTAACCGCCGTTGCGCGCGTGCCTCAGCCCCATCTCGGCGAGGGCTACGGGATCCTGCACGCTCTGAGGCTCGTAATATGCCAGGCGGTGGCCGGCGCACAGGATTTTGAGCTGCTCCATGGCCGCCGGCCTGTAGACGTCCACCGATATCAACAGGGGCGTATGGTTGTTGCGGCTCAGCCAGAGGCCGAGTTTGGCAGCCGTCGTGGTTTTGCCCGATCCCTGCAATCCGACCATGAGATAGACGCTGGGGGGCTGCTTGGAGAATTCCAGAGCCGCTTGCCGGCCGCCCAGAAGCTCGACCAGCTCGTCGCGCACCACCTTGATGACCTGCTGAACGGGCGTGAGCGATTCCATCACCTCTTGGCCGAGAGCGCGCGCCTTGACCCTTTCGACGAAATCCTTGGCGGTTCTGACGTTGACATCGGCATCAAGCAGGGCGTTGCGGATCTCGCGCGCAGTCTGCTCCAGATGACGTTCCGAGACGCGCCCCTGACCGCGCAGGTCCTTGAGGATCTTCTGCAGCTTGTTGGAAAGGCTGTCCAGCATGGTGCCGTCCGTGTTGCTCTGGCTTATGCAGGGCTCTTGCAATAATATTATCCATCTTGCGGGGCGCCAAGCCGCCGATGGCGAAGGCCATTAAGCTACCGGCGGCACGCATGCCAGTCAAGTGCTTTCGGCGCCGGTGTGCCGGCGGCGCGAATTCCGCTGGTTCGGTTCCCATGAGGCATATCATCGTAGGTACGGCCGGACATATCGACCACGGCAAGTCGGCGCTCGTGAAGGCTCTCACCGGTATCGACCCCGATCGGCTCAAGGAAGAAAAGGAACGCGGAATCACCATCGACCTCGGTTTCGCTCATTTGGAAATCGACGGAATGCAGATCGGCTTTGTCGATGTCCCCGGCCACGAGAAGTTCGTCAAGAACATGCTGGCGGGCGTCGGGGGAATCGATGTGGTCCTGATGGTGGTGGCCGCCGACGAGTCGGTGATGCCCCAGACCAGGGAGCACTTCGACATCTGCCGCCTGCTGGGCGTGCGCGCCGGAATCGTGGCGATCACCAAGATCGACACGGTCGAGCCCGATCTGGTGGAACTCGTACGCGACGAGATCCGGGAAGCCTTTCGCGGGTCGTTCCTGGAAAACGCCCCCACGGTCGCCGTGAGCGCCAGAACGGGCGAGGGCCTGGAGCGGCTCAAGCAGGCGCTGCGGCAGATCGGCGCTTCGGTCCCGCAGCGTCCGGCGGACCGCGTCTTCCGCCTGCCCATCGACAGGAGCTTCACCATAAAGGGCTTCGGGACCGTTGTCACCGGAACCTTGATTGCCGGCAGCCTGCGCAAGGAGAGCGAGGTGGAACTGATCCCGGGCGATCTGGCGACCAGGGTGCGCGGCATCCAGGTGCACGGCCGGCCGGCCGATTCGGCGGTCGCCGGCCAGCGCACGGCGGTCAACCTGCAGGGCGTGGAGCTTGCGCAGGTGAAGCGCGGCATGGTCATGACCGTTCCCCGCGTCTACCGCGCCACGCGCATCGTCGACGCCCGCATGACGCTTCTTCCCGGCGCGCGCAGCCTCAAGAACCTCGCCAAGGTCAGGTTCCACCAGGGAACCTCGGAGGTTCTCGCCCGCGTGGTGCTCCTGGGCAAGGAAGCGCTGGCACCGGGCGAAACGGCCTATGCCCAGCTCCGCCTGGACAGCGAGGTCTTCTGCCTCCACGGCGATGCCTTCATCATCCGGCAGTTTTCCCCCACGGTGACCATCGGCGGCGGGAGGATTCTGAATCCGCACCCCGTGAAGCACCGCACGCGCGACACGGCGGCCGTGCAGATCCTGCAGGAGCTGGACGGAGACGACCTGCCCCGTATCATCCCCGCCTTGATTGCGGCCCATCCGGCGTCGGCCCTGACCCTGCAGGAGCTGCGTTCCTACGTGGACTTTCCTGAAGGGGATCTTCAGCAGGCGTGCACGCGCCTGGCCGCCGCCAAGACGATCTGCGCGATTCCGGGTCCTTCGCCCATCCTGGCCGCCCGGACCGTCATCGAAGCCCTCGAACGGGAAACACTCGCCCGGATCGCGGATTTCCACAAGGAGTTTCCCTTGCTCCGTGGAATCTCGCGCGAGGAATTGCGCAAGAGGGTGTTCGACCGAATGCCGCCGGAGGTCTTCCGCTTCTGCCTCGAGGATCTGGCCGCAAGAAAGATGGTCGCGCTGCAGGAAGACACCGTGTCCGCATTCGGCCGCGAAGTGCGTCTTTCCGCCCGGGAACTCGAGCTGCAGAAGAGGATCGAGGAGATCTTCCGCCGTTCGGGCTATCAGCCTCCGTTTTTCCAGGAGATTCTGGCCGGCCTGGGCGGAGACGCGGAAGAGGTGCGCAAGATCTATCACTGGATGCTCAAGGAAAGGATATTGATCCGCATCACGGAGGATCTCGCCTACCACCGGGACACGCTCGAGGAAATCAAGGCCAGGATCCGCAAGCACTTGAAGCCCGGCTCCCGGTTCGGAGTACCGGCTTTCAAGGAGCTCTTCGACCTTACGCGCAAGCACGCCATACCCCTCCTGGAGTATCTCGACCGGGAAAGATTCACGCGCCGCGAAGGCAACGACCGCGTGCTGCTGTAGCCGGCCTTGACGGGGATCGGCGCCTGTCGACCCTTATCGCCGGCGGCTCCTGGAGGCTTGCAGTCTCAGAAATCCGGGGGCGGCGATTGACTTGTGCGCGCCCGGTACAGTACTCTGAATGCGAATATCTGAGCGCGCCGGGAGGTGGCCTATGTTCGGATCTCTGGGAATGCCGGAGCTACTCATCATTCTTCTCATCGTGATCCTGATCTTCGGGGTCAACAAGATTCCTCAGTTGGGCAAAGGACTCGGAGAAGGAATCCGGAACTTCAAGTCGGCCATGAGGAGCGGCCAGGAAGATCCGGAAAAGAACAGCAAAGTCGAAAAGAACTGACCCCCCCTGCGACATCCCGGCGCAGAACTCCGATACTGCTCCGCCCTCAGAGCCGGCGCCATTTCCCTCTCCCAACCCGGACCAGCCGGAACCCGAGTAGGCCAGCATCCGTCCGGCAGTCTTGTTCCAATTCGTGGTGCCGTCGGCTCCGGGTGATCGGCTCCCGGTCATCGCCCTCCCGTCGAGGGAGGCCGGCAGCCGAGGGCGGCGGCAACCGGAGTCGTGCTCTATCGTTGTCGACCTCCTGCCCGCAAGGGGACTACGGCCCGCGGAAGATCGCCGACGGGCGCTCACGCCTCCAACGGCGGCCCGCTGGGGCACCTGCTGCGCCGCAGGATGTCGACGCCTGCGCGCCATTCTTCGTTCACGGCGATCTTCCATATCTCGAGTCCCGAGCGGAAATACCGGAGCAGCCTCTCGGTCGAGTCGTGAAAGGAGAAGATGGGAGCCACGAGATAAATCTTGGGGTCGCGATCCTTGAGCGTCATTCCGGGGAAATACCCGCGCCGCTGAAAATCGCCGGCGCGATTGTGGCGGAGCACCCTTCCCCAGTAATCGATGCATTGAAGCGGCAGCTCGGGATCGGCCGCGGTCTTCAGCTCCATGACCACGAGAACCCCGTCGCGATCGGCGGCCAGGATATCGACTCTCCCCTGCAGATCCCCGAGATACACCGGAGTCTGAGGATAGACGTGCTCGTGCGCCAGCTCCGGGAACAGTCGCTGCCGGTCGTCCAGAATGAGGCTTTCGAGCCAGCGCTCCGCCTGCAGGCGATAGTATGGATGGCGCCGGTCGGGGCCGTCCGGGCGCCGGTAATACAGGATTTCGTCGACCAGGCGGCGCAGCTCGCCGAAGTTGCTTTCGTCGAGGGTCACGCGCTCCGGCCCCACGCCGAACTCGATATGATCCCTTTCTTCCCCGTAGGCGCGCGCGAATTCCAGGCCGAGCAGCCTGAGCGAGTCGTATTCATGGAGGCGGCAGTGCAGTCGGATGGCCGAAGGCGCCAGGGCGAGCACTCGGGAAAGCTCCCTGCCGCTGCGGTCACAACCATGGGCGGGCCATCGATAATCCCGGCCCTCCTGCGGCGCGGCCGGGTCGCCCCCTCTGGCGGCCGACCATCGGCCGGCCGTATCCCTGTGCAGCTCCCAGACCTCCAGGCCGACTGCCGCCGGATCGATGCAAGCCGCCCTGTGGCTGAGCACATCCGCTTCCCCGGCGGGAGCGAAGAGAAAAACCCGTGCGCGGGCGGGCAGACGTCCGCTCCAGCGCAATCGCGAATGCCACAGCAATGCCTGGGTCAGGAGGGTGCGGGAGTCTTCCGGGCACGGGTACCGGGCGGGAGCGAGAAGCAGCCAGCCGCAGTCCCCGCGCGCGACAAGCAGGCGCACGCAGCGACCGGAAATCGTAAACTGCCGGTCCGTGCGCCGGGTGCACAAAAGAAGGCGGCAGCCGGGCCATCGCCCGCGCGCCCAGTTCCAGAGCTCGGCGGCAATCTCCTCGCCGACTTCCGCGCTTTCCGCGCCGGTATCGCGCCAGACGACACGAATCGCCCTTCGGGCGCAAGGGGAACCGGCGGTTTCGACAGTCGCGCCCCAGGGTGCGGAGCGCACCGCAACGACACGCCGTAAGCGACTGCAACCGTCGAGGTTCAGGCGCAGATAGATGACCGATCCCGCCCGATACCAGCCGGCAACGACCCGGCCCCAGGTCCCCAGCTGCATGCCCCCGGCAACCAGTGCGGCATCCGCGTGGTCTTTGCCCAGCCAGTGCAGGAATTCCAGGCACTTGCGGGTATGCGCGTCCGATTCTCCGCGATTCCGGGACACGAAAGCACCCGGCCGCCCTATCGAGAACATCCCGGCCCATCGGATAGTTTCGCCGGACGACCTTCTATTTCGCCCGAGCCCGCAACACGGGCGCGGTCACGAGCGCGGCTCGGCGACCTGCGCGCGCAGCCAGTCCAGATAGGCGGCATCGCCGTGCGTGATGTCTACGGCGATGATTTCCGGAAGCTCGTAGGAGTGCAGGGCGCGGACCTTGGCGCGCACCTTTTCGAAGTGCTCCCCTGCGGACTTGATGATCAGAAGCAGTTCCGCCTCGTCGCAGACACTGCCCTGCCAGCGGTAGATGGAGCGCACGCCGGGCAGGATATTGACGCAGGCGGCCAGGCGGCCTTCGACCAGCTCGCGGGCGATCGTGCCCGCCAGTTCCGCGGAACCCACCGTTGTCAGCACCAGGATTTCGTTCATCGCCGGCCTCCAATGAGCAAAAAACCGTTGCGTTCGCAGATGTGCGCCCAGTATGATCGGCACGAACTTCAGAGTCAACCGGAGGCCGCCGCGGCCGGGCTATGCCACACGGCAAGAGGGTCATCTCGCACACCAGGGAGATCTGCTACATACTCGGTTTCGCTGCTGCCCTGCTCGTCTTCCTTTTCGGAGTGATCGGGCCCGGCGGCTATCTGGAGATGCGCAAAGCCGAGCAGAGGCTGGCCGAGCAGCGCGCGCGCGTGGAAAGGCTGCAGCGGGCCATCGCCGAGCAGATGCAGCTGATCGAATCGCTCAAGAACGACCCGGCGGTGCTCGAGGAGTATCTGCGCAAGCAGGGATTTGCGCGCGACGACGAGCTGATCCAGGAAATCCCGCAATCGCCCGCCGCGCGCGTCCCCCGCTGAGCGCTCACAACGGCTACAGGCTCCAGACAGTCTTGCCGCGAACCACCGTCCTGACGGGACCGCCCTGCAACCGCCAGCCCTCGAACGGGGTGTTGCGGCTGCGTGAAAGGAACTCCGCGCTGCGCACCTCGACCCTGAGCTCGGGATCGATGAGCGTCACATCCCCCCAGGAACCCGGCTTCAGGCTGCCCTTGTCGGCAAGCCTGAGGATGCGGCAGGGATTCACGGAAAAGAGCTGCACCATGCGCTCGAGGCTGATGACGCCTTTTGCGACCAGCCGGTCCATGACGAGGCTGACGGCCGTTTCCAGACCGGCGATGCCGAAGGGCGCGCGGTCGAACTCCTGCATTTTGTCCTCGAGCGTATGCGGCGCGTGGTCCGTGGCCAGCACGTCGATCTTGCCCGAAGCCAGGCCCTTCAGCAGCGCCTGCACGTCCTCCTGGCTGCGCAGCGGCGGATTGACCTTGGTGTTGGTGTCGAATCCGGCGACGTCGGCGTCGGTCAGGAACAGGTGGTGGGGGGTGACCTCGCAGGTGACGGCGATGCCGGCTTTCTTGGCGCGGGTCACGGCCTCGAGTGAACCCCGGGTCGAGAGATGGGCGATGTGCAGGCGCGCTCCGGTCTGGCGGGCGAGGATGGTGTCGCGCACCACCTGAACCTCCTCGGCCGCCGGGTTGATCCCTCGCATGCCCAGGAGCGTGGAATAATACCCTTCGTTCATGCAGCCGCCGGCGGCGAGGTCTTTGTCCTCGCAGTGGTCGATGACGGGCAGGTCGAAGATGCGCGTGTATTCGAGCGCGCGGCGCATCACCTGGCTGTTCTGCACCGGATGGCCGTCGTCGCTGACGGCGACGATGCCGGCACGGTACATCTCGCCGATCTCGGCGAGCGTTTCTCCCCGGCTTCCCTTGGTGATGGCCCCCACGGGGTAGACGTGGATGCGGGAAACCTCGCGCGCGCGCTCCAGGATGAAGGCGGTGACGGCGCGGCAATCGTTGACCGGCTGGGTGTTGGGCATGCAGGCCACCCCGGTGAATCCGCCGCGCGCCGCCGCACGCGTGCCGCTTTCGATGGTCTCGGCGTCCTCCCTCCCCGGCTCGCGCAGGTGCACGTGCATGTCGACGAAGCCCGGGGCGACGATCAGGCCGCGGGCGTCGATTTCGGTGCGCCCCCTGGTGCGGATGCGGCCGGCGATCTCGGCCACCCGGCCGTCCTCGATGCCCAGGTCGGCGATACGGTTCATCCTCTGCGTGGGGTCGACGATCCTGCCTTGGCGAATGATCAGATGCATGGGTCAGCGCCGCAATTTTTCGGGTTTGAGGCCGGCACCGCCGGAGAGGAGATAGAGCACCGCCATGCGCGCGGCCACTCCGTTGCTCACCTGCTCGAGGATCACCGAGGCAGGGCCGTCGGCAACCTCCGACTCGATCTCCACTCCGCGGTTCATCGGGCCCGGATGCATGATGATGGCATCGGGCTTGGCCAGGCGCATGCGCTCCCGGGTAAGCCCGTAGAGGTTGAAGTACTCGCGCGTCGAGGGCAGGAAGGCCTCGTTCTGGCGTTCGTGCTGGATGCGCAGCATCATGACGACGTCGGCGCCCCGGAGCGCCTCGTCGATGCAATAGGTGATTTTCGCCCCCAGGCGGTGGTATTCCCAGGGTACCAGGGTGGGCGGCCCGCAAACCCAGACATCCGCGCCCATCTTGTGAAAGAGCAGGGTGCCCGAGCGCGCCACCCGGCTGTGGGCTATGTCGCCGATAATGGCGATCTTGAGCCCCTCGATGCGCTTCTTTTTCTCCCGCACCGTCAGGGCGTCGAGGAGCGCCTGCGTCGGGTGCTCATGCATGCCGTCGCCGGCGTTGATGACCGACGAACGGCACACGCGGCTGAGCAGGTGCGGCGCGCCGGCGGCGGAATGGCGGATCACGATGAAATCCGGCGCCATGGACTCGAGGTTGCGCGCCGTGTCCATCAGCGACTCGCCCTTGGTCAGGCTGCTGGTGGAGGCCGTAAAGTTGAGGATGTCGGCGCTCAGCCTCTTTTCCGCAAGCTCGAAGGAGGAACGGGTCCGTGTCGAGGGCTCCACGAAAAGGTTGATCGCGGTCTTGCCGCGCAGCGCCGGCACCTTTTTGACCGGGCGCTCGGCCACCTGCTTCAGCGCGTCGGCGGTGTTGAGGATGAGTTCGATCTCCTCGACGGAAAGCTGGGCGATGCCCAGCAGATCTTTGGAACGCAACGAGGCCATGATATCGCTCTGCCCGGGTTACGGCATTTTCACGATCACCACGCGCTCTTCCCCGTCCTCTTCGGAGAGGCGCACTTCGACCATCTCCCGCTCCCCTGTCTCCACGTACTTCCCCACGTAATCGGCCTGGATGGGAAGTTCGCGGCGCCCCCGATCGACCAGTACCGCAAGCTGGACGCGCTTCGGCCTCCCCAGATCCATCAGCCCGTCCAGGGCGGCACGCACGGTGCGCCCGGTGAAGAGAACGTCGTCGACGAGCACCACGGTGCGGCCGTTGATGTCGAAATCGATCAGAGTCTCGCGCAGCAGCGGCCGGTTGCCGACGGTGGTGAGATCGTCACGATACAGGGTGATATCCAGTATGCCGCGCTGCACGGGCCGCCGCAGCACGGTTTCGAGTTTGCGCCCGAGGCGCTCGGCCAGGTGGACGCCCCGCCGCCGGATGCCGATGAGAGCGAAGTCTTCGGCAGGGGTCAGCTTCTCGACGATCTGCGCCGCCATGCGCGCCAGCGCCAGGTCGATCCCGGCGGAATCCATCACCAGTTTACCTGCAGGCTTCCTGGCCATCGGAGAAACCGTCGAGGCGCGCCCGCGCGCCTGCACAAAAGCGGCGCGATCATAGCACAGCCAAAAAGGCGTTGCAAAGCGCCCACCCCACCCTATACTGATGGCGCATGCTCGACAGGAAGGTCAAGGTCAAGGCTGTCCGGAAGTTGGGCGGCCGGAATTATCTGCTGGCCCTCGACGCGCCCGAACAGGCCCGCCTGGTGCAGCCGGGACAGTTCGTGATGGTGAAGTGCGCCGCCGAACTGAACCAGAATCCCTTGCTGCGCCGGCCCTTCACCGTGCTGGACACCCGGCCGCACGCCCGCACCGGCCGGCCGACGGGGCTGGACCTGCTGGTGAAGGACGTGGGCGCCGGCACGCACAAACTGAGCCTGCTGCGCCCGGGCGAAGCATTGTGGGTGCTCGGGCCGCAGGGTCGGCCGTTCGGCCTCCATCCGGAAATGCGCCACCGCGTGCGCTTCGCCTGCCTGGCGGCCGGGGGCGTGGGGATCGCGGCCTTCCTGTTGCTCGCGCGCAGGCTCACGGCCCTGGAGCTCACGCCCGTGCTCTTTTACGGCGGGAGAAGCCTGGAGGATCTGGTCCTGCGCGAGCGCTTCGAAGAGCTGGGCGTGGAGTGCCATTACACCACCGAAGACGGATCGTTCGGCGAGCGCGGGGTGGTGACCGCTCCCGTGGAGGAATTTCTGAGGAAGCACGCGCGCCAGGGACTCCGGCTGTACGCCTGCGGTCCGTGGGGGATGATGAAGGCGGCGGACGCGCTCGCGCGCCGCTACGACATTCCCTGCGAGGTGAGCCTGGAAGCCCGCATGGGATGCTCCCTGGGCGCATGCATGGGATGCGTCGTTCGGGCCCGCAAGGATCAGGGCGAAGAAGTGTACCTGCGCGTATGCCAGGAGGGTCCGGTCATGGACAGCCGCATCGTGGACTGGGAAACGCCTCCTATCTGAACTGCCATGGCCAAGTCAACCGAGGATGCCAGGGGGAAAACGCCGGTCCGGCCGCCGCACATGGCGGTGGAGATCGCCGGCGTCCGCTTCAAGAATCCCGTGCTGACGGCGAGCGGCACGTTCGCCTACGGCATCGAGTTCGCCCACCTGGTGGATCTCAATGCCATCGGGGGCGTGGTGGTCAAAGGGATCTCCATGAAGCCGATCCGCGGCAACCCGCCGCCGCGCATCTATGAGACGGCCTCCGGAATGCTGAACGCGATCGGCTGGCAGAATATCGGCGCGGCGGAGTTCGCCGCCAAGAAGCTGCCCGCCCTGCGGAAGTACGACACACGGGTCGTGGTGAATGTGGTCGGCTTCTCCCTGGAGGATTATCTCGAGGTGACCCGCTTCCTGAACGATTGCCCGGGGATTGCGGCGCTCGAGCTGAACATCTCCTGCCCGAACGTGCAGCAGGGCGGATTCCACTTCAACAAGGATCCGCGCGACGCCTTCCGCGTGACTTCCAAGGCCAAGCAGGCCTCGCCGCGGCTGCCGTTGTGGGTCAAGCTGTCGCCCAACGTAACCGACATCGGCGAGTTTGCCCGCGCCTGCGAGGAAGCCGGGGCCGATGCGCTCTCCCTGATCAACACCCTGGTGGGCATGGCGATCGATACGGAAACCCGGCGCCCGCGGCTGCGCTACGTCACCGGCGGATTGTCGGGCCCGGCCATCAAGCCGGTGGCGCTGCGCATGGTTTGGGAAGCCTGCCGCAACGTCAAGATTCCGGTGATCGGCATCGGCGGTATCGCCACCACGGCGGACGCCCTGGAATTCCTCATCGCGGGAGCGCGCGCGGTGCAGATCGGGACGGCCAACTTCTACAATCCGGCCGTCTCCCAGCAGGTGGCCGCCGGCCTAGAGGAATACTGCCGCTCCCATCGTATCGCCGACATCAACGAGCTGGTCGGGAGCCTGCAAACATGACCGATGCGCGCTCCTGCCTGATAGTCGCCCTGGACGTGCCCGAGCGCGCCGCAGCCATGAGCATGGTGCGCCGCCTCGCCGGGCATGTCGGATGCTTCAAGGTCGGGCTCGAGATCTTCGTGCGCGAGGGACCCGGCCTGGTGGAGGAAATCCGCGGGGCGGGAGAGAAGGTGTTCCTGGATCTGAAGCTGCATGATATCCCGAACACAGTCGCCGGGGCCGTGCGCTCCGCCTGCCGCCTGGGCGTCGACATGATGACGCTCCACGCCGCCGGCGGGCGCAGGATGATGGAGGCCGCCCGCGACGCGGCGTGCGGGAGCGACAGGCCGCCGTTGCTTCTGGCCGTAACCGCCCTGACCAGCCTGTCGGACGACGACGGGCGCAGCATCGGCATCTCCCAGCAAATCGGGGAGTGGGCCTTGCGGCTGGCCGAACTGGCATCGGCCTCCGGCATTCCGGGGGTGGTGGCCTCGCCCCTGGAGCTGCCCTTGCTGCACGGGCGATTCGGCTCCGGCCTGCGGTACGTTACCCCCGGGATCCGCCCCGCAGGAGCGTCGGCAGAAGATCAGGCGCGTGCCGCCGAGCCGGGCCAGGCCATCCTCGCAGGAGCCGACTTCATCGTCGTGGGCAGGCCGATCCTGAGGGCGCCCGACCCGGCGGCCGCCGCCGACCGCATCGTCGAAGAGATCGCCTCGGCCCTGGCCCGGAGACCGTAATGCGAATTTGTCGAAACACCGGGGCGCAAGACTCGTAATTGAACTAAAGGAGTATGCAAGCAGGTTAGGCAAACCTATAGGGAGGCAACATGAAGAGCAAGTGGGTTCTGATCACAGTATTCGTCCTGGCGGCCTGCATGGCGGTGTGGGCGCTGGCGGCCAAGGACTTCAGCGGCACCTGGGTACTCGACCCGTCCAAGAGCGATCAGATGATGGGCGGACGCGGCGGCGGCGCGCCCGGCGGTCCGGTGGAGATCGTGATCGCGCACAGCGGCAATGAGCTCACCATAACCCGCACCTTCCAGGGCAACCCCATGGAAACCAAGTACATCCTGGACGGCGCCGAACACACGCAGAGTTCCGGGCGCGGGGGCGAACTCAAGTACAAGGCCGCCTGGGACGGCGACAATCTGGTCATCTCGGGAACCCGCGTCACGCAGCGGGGCGAAATGCCCATGAAGGAAGTCTATTCGCTGTCGGAGGACGGGAAAGTACTGACCATCGCCACCACGCGCAGCGGACCGCAGGGCGAACAGGTTTTCAAGCAGGTCTATAACAAGAAGTAGGCGAACGGCGGCCGTGCGTGTTTTCCCGGCCGCTAGTGCATTGCCTTGAGGGCGAGCGCCGTGATGTCGTCGAGTTGCGGCAATCCGCCGGTATGCTTTGCGAGTGCGGTGCTCGCCCGGTGTACAATCTCCCGGGCCGACCCGGCCGCATAGCGCCTGAGGACGGCCACGAGGCGCTCCTTGCCGAATTCCTCGCCCGCCGCATTGACGGCTTCCGTCATGCCGTCGGTGTAAAAGAAGACGAGATCGCCGCGACGAAGCCGCACCTGTCCCGAAGCATAGCGCGCGCTGTCGAACATGGCCACGGGCAGCCCCCCCTTGGCCAGTTCCTCCTGAGTGCCGGAGGCGCGCAGGAGCAGCGGCGGCAGGTGGCCTGCATTGGACCAGCGCAGCACGCGCGACCCCACATCCAGAATTCCATAAAACAGAGTCACGTAATTCCGCCTCTTCAGATCGCGAAACAACCTGCGGTTGACCTGATAGAGAACCTGCGAAGGCGAATGGCCCTGGCGTGCCGCGAAGCGCAGCGCGCTGCGCGTGGCCGCCATCGTCATGGCGGCCGCGACACCCTTGCCCGACACATCGCCGATCGCCAGTCCCAGGTGCCCTTCGGCCAGCCACATGAAGTCGTAATAATCACCTCCCAGGCTTTCCGCGGGGCGGTAGAGCGCCGCCACTTGCATGCCTGGAAGGCCGGGAACGGACGCCGGCAGCATGCTGGCCTGCAGGTCGCGCGCCAGCATGAAGTCCGCCTCCAGCTTCTGCTCCTTGGCCAGCAGCTGCTCGAACATCTGGGCGTTGTCGATGCTGACCGCCATCTGGCGACCCAGGGTTTCCAGAATCTCGACACGGGCCGGGTCGAAATAGTGCGGGTCGCAACTCTCGACGACCAGGCCGCCGAGCAGGCGCTCGCGCGAAATCAGCGGGATCGCCACTTCCGACTGCGTCCAGCGACCGTCGGCGGTCCTGGCCGGAATGGCGCGCGCATCGTGGAGCAGATCGCGCGAAATCAGCGTCGTGCGCTCCTGCGCCGCATGCCCGAGCAATCCCATGCCGACGGGCACATGGCGCCAGCGCTCGACGGTCTCCTCGGCGTAGCCCACGGCCACCTTGAGTTCCATGACCCGGCTCTCCGGCCGGTAGAGAAAGATGCCCAGGATCTCGTATTCCACCACCCGGCGGATGAGGGCGGCGATGCGGGAGAGCAGCTCATCGAGCTCCAGGATGGCGGTCATCTCCTTGGCGACTTCGGCCAGGACCTGCCGGGTGAGGGCGTGCCGCGTCTTTTCCTCATACAGCCGGGCGTTGTCGATCGCGACCGCAATCTGCGCGGCCAGGAGCTGCAACAGCCGGAGATGTTCCTCGCGGAAGAATGCCCGGCGCACGCTGTAGAGAACCATCACGCCGGTCACCCTGTCCTTGAGCACGAGAGGCAGGACCAGTTCCGAAAGCGGGCTTTGCCCCTTCCAGGTGCGCACCGGCTTGTAGTCGCTTTCCCTCTGCACGTCGTCGACGAGCACCGGGGCGCGCGCCCGTACCGCGCGCCCGATCAGGCCTTCGTGGAGTTTGAGTCGGCGCAGTTCCTCCAGGGATTCATCGTGAAATCCCACGGCGGAATGGCACACGAACTCCTGCCGGTTTTCATCGATCAGCAGCACGGCAAACAGATCGTAGTCGATGAATCGGCGCACGATCTGGGCGATCTTGTCGAGCAAAGGCCCGGGCTCCAGGATCGATGTCAGCTCGACGCTGACCTCGCCGAGGAGCTGCATTCCCTGCAGATCGGGACTCACAAGGCAGGTCGGATATAAAAGAGGCGAGACCGGTGCACGGGCGCGCTATGGCCGCGCGCCACGGCGCCCGATGCACTATGTGGAATCAGCATGGACTCGCGGCGCCCGCCCGATGCATGCAACAGTGCGCCGGCGGGCCCTGCCGAAGCCTGCGCGGCGGCTTCGATGACGGCCGCCCTCACTTCTTGCGGCCGTGTTCCTTGTGCCATTTTTCCCAGTAAGCCTTCATGCGCTGGCGGCGCCGCTCGCGTTCTTCCTTGGAGAAGCGCGGACGCCGCCTCTTCCCGGCGGCCTCGGCCGGCTGCGGGGCCGCGGCGGCGGCAGGGCGGCGCGCCATCCGCAATTTGAGCTCCCGGGCGATCTGGGCTATTTCCTGCTCGATCTGCTTCTTCTTGGACTCGAGATTTTCCAGTGCCAGTTCCAATATCCTTGCAGATTCTTTCTGCATGTCGACCATCCTTTCATGGATATTCAAAATATCATGAACAGGGTGCACTAGGTACTATAAATACATGGGCATGTCAATCTGCCGCTGCACGCTGACCCACCAACAAGAATACATGGCGACAACAAAAAGTGCCGCGCCGCCGGATGCGACTCGTTCGATATCGACCTCGGCGCAAGCCGGGCACGGCAGCCTGCAGCGCGCCGCCAGAAAGCGCTAATCATCCACACGCGGCGGACGATATGAGCAGCGACAGCCCGAACAGCCGGACTTCGCGAGCACGATCGCTCCGGCCGTTTGTGTGCGGGGCGTCGAACCGCAGGTGGAGAAGCGCTCGGTAGTTATAGAAACGGGTGAGGGGACCATCTGAGGCACGGCGCCCCGCACGCCAGAACACGCTGCGCAAGCCGCGGCCCTTCTGGGCAACACCTGTATTCGTCCCACCGGCACGAGCCCGGTTTGCAACCGCCGGTTCCGGTCAGGATCCTTGTCTGCCGGAACGAAAAAACAGTTTGCGGAAGCGCAGCCAGAGAAAAGTCGTGCTCGCCCCCACGATGAACATCACGATGATGTTGTTCTCGGGGCTGGCGGAATAGTGGCTGTGCCGATAGTGGGCCGAAATGCCGCCCATGATGAAGCTGAGGGCCGCCAGGAAGCCGGCCATCGTGCCGCCGGGCGCCGTGTCGCGCCGCAACCGTTCCCAACAGAGCGACACCAGATAGGAGGAGGAGCTTGCTGCGATCGCGGGCAGAAGCCAGGTATCCAGGCTCAGGATCATGTGCGGCCCCTTCGCTCCCATGTTGCCGGCGGCAAGGTCGCGCTCTTCGCCCCCGTGCGTACCGGAAGCGCACGCCCTGCACAGTCTAGCACGGCCGCGTCGGTTGCAGAACTGCCGCCTCGGCAGCAGCCGACGATGATATAATGACGCCCGCTCATGGAGGAGCCATCATGGAAAAGCTGAAAGCGAGTTTGCTCGAACTGATCACGCAGACATCGACCAATCTGCCGCCGGACGTGCGCGCCGTGCTCGCCCGGGCGATCGACAAAGAGGCGCCCGGCACGCGCTCCAAGACCGCGCTCGACGTCATCGCCACCAACATAGACATGGCCTATACGGACCGGGGCCCGATCTGCCAGGACACCGGCATGCCGACTTTCGAAGTACGCACCCCGGTCCACGTGAACCAGTTGAAGATCCGCGAAGAGATCCTCGCGGCGGTGGCCGAGGCCACCAAGCAGGGAAAGCTGCGGCCGAATTCGGTCGATTCCATCACCGGCAAGAATACCGGCGACAACCTGGGAGCCGGAACGCCGGTGATTCACTGGCAGCAGTGGGAAAACGAAGGCGAGATCGAGGTGCGCCTGCTGCTCAAGGGGGGAGGGTGCGAGAACAAGAACATCCAGTATTCCCTGCCCTGCGAGCTCGCGCATCTCGGCAGGGCCGACCGCACGCTGGACGGCGTGCGCAAGTGCATCCTCCATGCCGTGTGGCAGGCTCAGGGCCACGGGTGCTCCCCCGGAGCCATCGGGGTTTGCATCGGCGGCGATCGCACGAGCGGATATCAGTGCGCCAAGGATCAGCTCTTCCGCACGCTGGACGACATCAATCCGGACCCCAAGCTGGCGCAGCTGGAAGAATACATCGTGTCGACGGCCAACACGCTCGGGATCGGCACGATGGGCTTCGGCGGCGAATGCACCCTGCTCGGATGCAAAATCGGGGCGTTGAACCGCCTGCCTGCGAGCTTTTTCGTGTCGGTGGCCTACGATTGCTGGGCCTTCCGGCGCCTGGGAGCGGTGCTGGACGCGCAGAGCGGCGCCATCCGGCGCTGGCTGTACCGCGACGAGGCCCGCCGGGTTGCGCCCATGGGGCGCGGCGAGGGATTTACGCGCACCGGCAAGGAGATCGCCATCACCTCGCCCGTCTCCGAGGAAGCCGTGCGCAGCTTGAAAGTGGGCGACATCGTGCTGGTCAGCGGCGACATGTACACGGGACGCGACGCCGTACACGCGCACCTGATGAAGAACCCCGCTCCGGTCGACCTCACGGGCGCGGTCATCTACCATTGCGGCCCGGTCGTCCTCAAGCAGGACGGCGAGTGGAAAATGACTGCGGCCGGGCCGACGACCTCGATCCGGGAGGAGCCGTACCAGGCGGAAGTCATCAAGCGCTACGGCATACGCGCCGTGGTCGGCAAGGGGGGAATGGGCCCCAAAACCCTGGCGGGCTTGAAGGAGTTCGGCGCGGTGTATCTGAACGCCATCGGCGGCGCCGCCCAATATTACGCGCGTTGCATCCGCAGGGTGAAGAACGTCCACCTGCTCGAATACGGCGTGCCTGAAGCGATGTGGCATCTCGAAGTGCAGGATTTCCCGGCGATCGTCACCATGGACGCCCACGGAAACTCGTTGCACGCGGACGTGGAAAAGGCCTCGGCCGCCATCCTGGCCAAGCTTGCCGATCCGGTGTTCTGAGGAGCATTGCGGAACGCTGACAGCCGGGCGGCGCGGGGGCGCCGCGGGCCGACGCCCGCCCGGCGATGATCCGCGGCCGACAGCCGGCCGGCGCGGGCCGCGGGGGGCCGAACATGTTGAGACACGCCGCCCTTTTGATTATAGTGCTGGCATCGCTCCGGCAAGGGGGGTGCCATACGGACTCTTCGGCGTTGAACCAGCAGCGCAAACAGCAGGAGGCCGCTGCCGAAGAAGAGCGTTTCCTGCGCCTCCGGGAACGGATGGTGCGCGAGCAGCTGCAGGCGCGCGACGTCAAGGACGCGCGCGTTCTGGCGGCCATGCGCAAGGTTCCCCGGCACAAGTTCGTGCTCCCTGAACTGGCCGACTCCGCATACGAGGACGGCGCGCTTCCGCTCTTGCTCGGCCAGACGATCTCCCAGCCCTATATCGTGGGTTACATGACGCAGGCGCTCTCCCTGAAGGGGGGCGAGAAGGTGCTGGAAATCGGCACCGGTTCGGGATACCAGGCGGCGGTGCTGGCCGAGATCGCCGCCGAGGTTTACAGCATCGAGATACTTCCCGAACTCGCCGAACGCGCGCAGCGCATCCTGCAGGAGCTCGGCTACCGCAACGTCCGGATCCGCGTGGGCGACGGCTATCAGGGGTGGCCGGAGGCCGCTCCCTTCGACGGCGTGATCGTTACCGCCGCCCCCGATCACGTGCCCCACCCGCTGATCGACCAGCTGAAGCCCGGCGGCAGAATGATCATCCCGGTCGGGCGCTACGAGCAGGAGCTGATCCTCATCGAAAAGGGGGAAAAGGGCGTCACGCGCCGCTCGACGATCCCCGTGCGTTTCGTCCCCATGACGGGCAGGGCCCAGCAGGGGCCGCCTCATTGAAGCGGCGGAGATCCGCCGCCATTCTTGCCGGACAGCAGCGCCCTCAGGGAGGCCAGCGGTTCGGCGAACCAGCACGAGCTGAACGAAATCATAAGGCGCTCGCGCGCCTCCCTCAGCTGCGGCAGCGTTGCGCGCCACCCCCGCCAGGAAACATCTTCGTCGGCGAAGAGAAAGGCGCGCCCTTCCTCTTCCTCCAGCAGGGCCACCAGCGCTCCATGTTCCGCACCGAGACGGCAGAGCGCGGCACCCACGAGCAAGTTCAGAAAGCCGTGCAGGGGCGCGGCCGCAGAAGCGTTATTGCCGGCCGGCGGGTGCGTGCGGCGCAGCGGGTTGTGGAGTCCGCCGGCGGCCTTGAAGGGCACGCGGCAATCCCGGCAGCACTCCATGAAGCGTGCCAGATCCTCGCTCGAGGGAATCATTTCGGCATAGAATCCGCCGGTGCGCACCTTGGCGCAGGCTCCCGCCCGGCCCGCGGCCTCGACCAGCGCGCGCGGGTCGGTGTGAACGAGCATCTCGAAGCACGCACGCAGGTCCGGCGGAATCAATTCGGCCGCCTGCTCGATCTCGCGCACCGTCGATATCCTGAGCTCGATCGTGTCGATGCGCGGCGGCCGGCGGTCGTCGCCCTCGGGCCAGGAAGCGTTGAAATCCATGACGGCGCGGATTTCGTTCCTGAGGTCGGGCCCGCCCAGGACGCTGAGCCGCCAACCGCCGCCGAAGAGGCTCTCGGCCGGCAGGCCGCGCAGCGCCTGTTCGAACTCGGGCAGGCGCGCCATGGGCACGATGAAGCGTCCCAGGGCCCACGCGTCGGGCCCTGCGAGATAGCCGGCGAACTTCTCGACGGCCTCGGTCATTTTCCATTGCGCCGGCGGAAACAGCCCGGCATAGTCGAAGACGCGATGCAGAAGCGCGCGTGTGGATTTCATCCGATCAGGCCTTTCGTTCGAGCAGCTCTTCCTTCAGCCGCCACAGCTTCAAAGTGAGACCGACCTTGTACTCGTGCGGATTGAGCAGTCGTTTGTAGCTCGGATCCAGGCGGTCGAGTTCGGCCGCCCGCCGGTCGCGGATCTCCTCCATGGAAGGGAAATCGCAGACCAGCCGTCCATCGACGACGATGTCGTGCAGGAGCTCGACGCGCCGTGTTTCGGTCAAGGTTTTCCTGCGCAGCGGGTTGGCCGGGTCGACGATCAGCACCTCGCCGCCGGCCAGATCCTCGGAAGAGGCGCCCACGGCATCCGCGGCCATCATTCCGTCCTCGCTGTAGAAGCGCACGACCCTCTTGCTTCCGGGGTTGGTGGTTTTCGCGGGATTGTTGCTCCTCTTGATCTTGGGCCGGCCGTTATGCTCGACCATCTTGTAGACGCCGCCCAGGGCGCTGCCGCCGATCCCCTCGCCGGTCACCAGCTTCGTGCCGACCCCCCAGCCGTCGATTCTGCCGCCCTGCGCCATGATCTGCTCGATCGCGTACTCGTCCAGCTCGTTGGAAGCCAGGATGCGCACGTGCGCGAGTCCCGCCCCGTCCAGAATCTCGCGCGCGCGGCGGCTGAGAAAGGCCAGATCTCCGCTGTCGATGCGGATGCCCGCCAGGCGGCCTCCCTGCTGCTGCAGTTCGCGGGCAACGACCATGGCGTTGGGCAGGCCGCTGGCCAGCACGTCGTAGGTGTCGACCAGCAGCACGCAATCATCCGGGAAGCACCGGGCATAGGCGCGGAAGGCCTCCAGTTCCGAAGCGAAAGACTGCACCCAGCTGTGCGCCTGCGTGCCCCGCGGGGGTATGCCGAAGCGCGCCGCCCCCAGAACGTTGGAGGTCCCGGCGGCGCCTCCGATGTAGGCCGCCCGGCTGGCGCTGACGGCGCCGTCTGGGCCCTGGGCGCGGCGCAGCCCGAATTCCACGATCGTTCCCCGCCCGGCGGCCTCCCATATGCGGGCGGCTTTGGTGGCGATGAGCGTCTGGAAATTGATATGGCACAGCAGCACCGTCTCCACGATCTGGCACTCGATCAGCCCGCCGCTCACCTCCAGCAGGGGCTCATTGGCGAACACGACCGTGCCCTCGGGGATCGCGCGGATGCTGCCGCGGAACCTGAATTCCGCCAGATAGCGCAGGAAGGCCTCGGGAAAGAGCGGGCGGCCGCGCGCCGAGCGCAGGCCCGCAAGATAATCCAGATCCCGGCTGTGGAACCGCAGGTCGAGAACGGCGCGCACGGCGTCCTCCAGCCCGGCGGCGATCGCGTAACCTCCCCGGAAGGGATTCTGCCTGAAGTACAGATCGAAGGTCGCCGTGTCGGACGCCTTGCCGCACGCAAAATAGCCCGCGGCCATGGTCAGTTCGTAGAAATCCGTGAGCAACGCCTCAGCGGTCACGACACCGTTCCTCCGTCTGTTCGCCGCCGATCTGCAGCGCAGGTCAGTAGTCCAGCCGCATGGCGATCGGCATGCGCCGGCCGCTGCCGAAAGCGCGCACCGTGACGCGCAAGCCGGGCGCGGCCTGCTGCCGTTTGTATTCGCTCCTGTGGACCATGCGCACCACGTCGATCACCGTTTGCCGATCGTAGCCGCGCGCGGCGATCTCGTCCACGCTCATCTGCTCCTCGACCGCGAGCTGCAGGATGCCGTCCAGTATCTCGTACGGCGGCAGGCTGTCCTGGTCGGTCTGCCCCGGGCGCAATTCGGCCGTCGGGGCGCGCTCGATGGAATGCCGCGGTATGAGTTCCCGCTCCCGGTTGATGAAGCCCGCCAGGCGATAAACCACGGTCTTGGGCACGTCCGAGATCACCGCCAGACCTCCGGCCATGTCGCCGTACAGGGTGCAATAACCGACGCCCAGCTCCGACTTGTTGCCCGTGCTCAGCACCAGGTGGCCGAACTTGTTCGAAAGCGCCATCAGGATGTTGCCGCGTATGCGCGCCTGCAGGTTTTCCTCGGCGATATCCTCCGGCAGCCCGGCGAAGAGCTCCCGCAGGGCGGCACGCATGCTGTCGAACACCGGCTGGATGGGAACGACCTCGAAGCCGATGCCCAGGTTGCGCGCCAGCTGCCGCGCGTCGTCGTGGCTGGCCTGCTGCGAGTATGCCGAAGGGAGGTAGACTCCGAGCACGTTGGCCGGGCCGAGCGCGGCGGCGGCGATGCAGGCGGTCACCGCGGAGTCGATGCCGCCGCTGAGACCCAGAACGGCGCTGCGGAAGCCGCACTTGCGCGCATAGTCCCGCGTGCCCATGACCAGGGCGCGGAAAAGGTTCTCCATCGGATCCTCTTCGCCGAAGCCCAGGTCGTTCTCGCCGTCCGGATCCGCGATCGCGAGCTCCTCCACGAAGCTCCCCGAGCGCGCGATCAGGTTGCCCGACCGGCCCAGGACCATGCTGTTGCCGTCGAACAGGAGATCGTCGTTGCCGCCGACGAGGTTGACATAGATCAAGGGAATCCCGTGCTTGCGCACATGCCCCAGGAGCATGCGGCGGCGCACCTCCGGCTTGTCCATCTCGAACGGCGAGGCCGAGATGTTGACAAGCAGGTCCGCACCGCTGCGGCACAGCTCATGGATCGGATTGACGCAATAGCGGCGCTTCGACCAGAAGTCCTCGTCGTTCCAGGCATCCTCGCATATGGAAATCCCCAGCCTGCGCCCGCGGAACGGGACTACTTCCGCCCGGGTGCCGCGCTCGAAGTATCGCTCTTCGTCGAAGACGTCGTAGGTGGGCAAGAGCATCTTGTGCACCCGCGCCCGAATGCGCCCTTCGTGGACGAAGGCCGCGGCGTTGAAGTATTCCTTGCCGGCGCTCCCGGGATTGCGGTCCACGAACCCGATCACCGCCGCCATGCGGCCGGAGCGCGACGCGATTTCCTCCAGGGCGCGCAGGTTGGCGTCGACGAACCCGTGCAGGCCCAGCAGGTCGCAGGGAGGGTAGCCGGTGAGGCAGAGTTCCGGGAAAACCGCCAGATCCGCGCCCAGCTGCTGCGCGCGCTCCATGGTCCGGAGCACCAGGTCGCGATTGCCGCGGATGTCCCCGACCGTGGTGTCGATCTGCGCGAGCGCGACCTTCATGGCGGACCTCCGGCGCGTGAGGATAGCACAAGCCCGAGCCGGGAGCGAAGCGCCGCCCGCAAATCAGTCGGGAGGGAACATCTGGTGCCAGGGAGTGGCCTGCTCGAAGGCGTAGGCGGCGCGCAGCAGGGTCCGCTCCCGGCGGCGGCGACCGATCAACTGCAGTCCCACCGGCAGATTCCCGGCAGTGAACCCGCACGGCAGCGATATGGCCGGCAGACCTGCAAGGTTGGCCGGGCGCGTGAAGCGCAGCAGTGTCTGGCGGGTATCCTCGCTGCGGCGGCCGATCCGGACGGAAGCCTCATCGATCCGGGGAGCCGCAACGGGCAGGGTGGGCACCGCCAGCAGGTCGACGCGCTCGAGCACCTTGTCCATTTCGTGCGCATAGGCGCGGCGGCGCTCCTGGGCCTGAAGGTATTCGGCCGCCGAGCTCGTCCCGCCCCCCTCCAGCCGCAGGCGCACATCCGGACCGTAATCCCGGGGGCGGGTCTGCAGCCAGCGCCAATGGTAGAGGATCGCCTCGGCATGAGTGATCACGGCCGCCAGCCGGGCGGTTTCATCCATCATCTTAAGGTCGACTTCTCGGACCGAGGCCCCCTCGGCCGAAAGAACCGCCACGGCCTCGCGCACGCGACGCATCACATCCGGTTGCACGCGCTCGCAGAAATACTGCCGCGGAACACCCACCCGTATTCCCCGAAGCCCGCGCCGCAGCTCGCGGGAGAAGTTCTCGCCCGGGCGGCCGTAACTCCATGGGTCGGCGGGGTCGGCACCGGCAATAGCGCCGAGCACAATGGCGGCATCCTGTACGCAGCGGCAAAGCGGGCCCGCGTGGTCCAGGCTGGCAGCCAGCGGGATTACGCCGCCCAGCGGCACGCGGCCGTACGTAGGTTTGAGGCCGACACAACCGCAGGCCGCCGCGGGTATGCGGATGGACCCGCCGGTGTCGGTTCCCAATGCAGCGAGAGCCAGGCCGGCCGCGACCGCGGCGGCGCTGCCGCCGCTCGAACCGCCGCTCATGCGCTCCGGATTCCAGGGGTTGCGCACGTCGCCGTAATGCGGATTCAAATTCGTCGGCCCGTAAGCGAACTCGTGAAGATTCGTCTTCCCCACGAGCACCGCTCCCGCATGCAGCAGGCGCTCGACCGCGGCGGCGGTCTCGCCCGCGATGAAATCGGCGAGGATCCTGGACCCCGCCGTGGTCCGCACGCCCTCGACATGGAAGAGATCCTTGACGCAGACCGGGATCCCGTGCAACGCCCCGCGCCAGCGCCCGCGCATGATCTCCTTTTCCGCCGCGGCGGCCTGCCGCAAGGCCAGATCGGCGGTGACCGTGATGAAGGCGTTCAGCCGCGGCTGCTGCCTTTCGATACGTTCCAGCACGGCCCGGGTGAGTTCCACGGGCGAGAGCCGGCGGGCGCGCAGGAGTCGCGCCAGTTGCGCGATGGTCAGGGTGTGGTCGAAGGTGACGGCCATGGCAACTCCTGGGATGAACTAACGGAAGCCGATCGCGAAATAGGTGACGAAGTGATGCAGGTTGGTATCGGAGGTGAGCCCGAGCCCGTAAGGCTCGAGCGGCAGCCGGGGGTCCGACAGGCTCGTGCTGTGCCGCAGGAGCCGGCCTTCCAGCTCGCGCCCGGCCAACTGCCGCGCCAGATGCACGGCGAAGTTCACCCCGAAGGGCACGGCAAAGCGGCCGCACCATGGGACGCGGCATTTCGAGATATCCTGCCGGTCGATGAGGGCGGAATACAAAGCTTCGATCCTGGTGGTCGGGAATCCCCGCGTGTCGACCAGGCCGCGCAGTTCGCCTTCCGAGAGAACGGTGACGCGGCTCAGTACACGCTCCAGGGGGATCTGCGCAGCCGCCCATGCCGCACCCCACAGCATCAGCGCCGGGAAAGACGATCGCAGAACCGTTCTCTTCATGACTCGCCTCGATTTCCGTGCCATCCGGCCATGCGGCGCTCATTGTACGCGCGTGCGCGCCTGCGATACAAGAAAGCCGGCGGCCGGCGATCTCCGCCGGCAGGTCTGCTATGATGGCAAGGGGAACGGTCCCGGCCGAAACCATGGAATTCACGCACGATCCGACAGGCATCCGTGGGCGCAGGGCAATATCCCGGCACGAACGGCAGCACCTGCTTGCAGAGCTCCGGCAGGAGCTTGTCGCCTGCCGTCTATGCCCGCGCCTGGTCGAATGGCGCGAGCGGGTTGCGGCAGCGAAGGTGCGCCGATTCAGGGACGAGGAATACTGGGGCCGGCCCGTGCCGGCCTTCGGATCCGTGGACGCCGCCTTGCTCGTAGTCGGGCTGGCGCCGGCCGCCCATGGCGCCAACCGCACGGGGCGGATGTTCACGGGCGACAGCAGCGGCGACTGGCTCTTTCGCGCGCTGCACCGCTATGGCTGGGCCGACCGGCCGTCATCGGTCGGCCGCCGCGACGGCCTAGCCCTGGAGGGTTGCTTCATAACGGCGGCCGTGCGCTGCCCGCCGCCGCAAAACAAGCCGACGCGCGCCGAGATCGAAAACTGCCGCCGCTATCTCATGCGCGAGCTGGCCCTGCTGCGTTCGCTGCACGTGGTCGTGGTCCTGGGGCGCATCGCGTTCGCGGCTTTCTGCGACGCCTGGACGGGGATCGGCAACTCCTTCGAGGGCCGGGAGGCGGCGCTTTTCCGCCACGGCGCGCAATACCCGCTGTCGGGCGGCGTGACGCTGCTGTCGTCCTATCACCCGAGCCGCCAGAACACGCAAACGGGCCGCCTGACCCGGGCCATGTTCCACCGCGTCTTCAGCCGTGCGCGCCGCCTGCTGCGGGAGACCTGACGATCGCCGTCCCATCCGGCTGCGACCGGCACCCCGCAGCCGGGCCCATTACGCCGCGCCGTCCTGCCCCCTCGCAGCCGGTTCGTAACCGAGGTTGGGCGCCAGCCAGCGCTCCACGGTGGCGACCGGCACGGCCTTGCGCCGGGCGTAATCCGACACCTGGTCGCGCCCGATCTTCCCGACCGCAAAGTAGTGCGCCTCCGGGTGCGCGAACATCAGGGCGCACACGGAAGCCGCCGGCACCATGACGAAATTCTCCGTCAGGGAGATGCCGGTCCTTTCGCGGACCTGCAGCAGCTGCCACAGCAGCTCCTTCTCGCTGTGGTCCGGGCAGGCAGGATAGCCGGGCGCCGGCCGGATGCCGCGGTAGCGACCGCGGTGCAGATCCTCGACCGTCAGGTTTTCGCCCGCATCGTATCCCCAATCCGCGCGCGCCTGCCGGTGAAGAAGCTCGGCGAAGGCCTCCGCCAGCCGGTCGGCGAGCGCCCGGGTCATGATCGAGCGGTAATCATCGTGATCGCTTTCGAAGCGCCGGCTCAACTCGCCGGCGCCGAATCCGGTCGACAGGGCGAAAACTCCCAGGTAATCGACACGCCCGGTGGAGCGGGGGGCGATGAAATCCGCCAGCGCGTAGTGCGGCAGGCCCTCGGATTTCGGGGCCTGCTGCCGCAGCGTATGGAAGACGCCGAGCCCCCGGTCGCGCGCAGGGCTGCCGTAGACCTCGATATCGTCGCCGACGCTGTTGGCGGCGTAGAAGCCGTAGACCGCGCGCGCCGCCAGGAGCTTCTCGCCGACGATGCGATCGAGCAGCCGGCGCGCGTCGTCGAAGAGTTCCCGGGCGCGCGGCCCGTACGCGGAATCTTCGAGAATCCGGGGGTAGCTGCCGCGCAACTCCCATACATGAAAGAAGGGCGTCCAGTCGATGTAGGGCACGATGCGCTCGAGCGGGCAGTCGTCCCACACCTGCGCCCCCAGGAAGCCGGGGACGGGGATATCCAACGACGACCAGTCGCTGCGCGGCCTGCGCGCGCGCGCCTCCTCGATGGGAACCAATACTTGTGCGCTCCGGCCCGCCTCGTGCCGGCGCCGCAATTCCTCCTGGTTGCGGCGCAGCTCCTCGACGAAAGCGGAGCGTGCCGCCGGGTCCAGCAGCCGGCCTGCGACACCGGCGGCGCGCGAGGCGTCGGCGACGCGCACGACCGGGTGGCGGTATGCCGGTGCTATGCGCACGGCGGTATGCAGATCGCTGGTCGTCGCTCCGCCGATCAGCAGGGGAATATCGAAGCCTTCCCGCTCCATGTTGCGCGCTACATGGACCATCTCGTCCAGCGACGGCGTGATCAGGCCGCTCAGGCCGATGAGATCCGCCTGTTGCTCGCGGGCGGCCTGCAGGATCTTCTCCGAGGGAACCATGACTCCGAGGTCGATCACTTCGTAGTTGTTGCACCCGAGCACCACACCCACGATGTTCTTGCCGATGTCGTGCACGTCCCCCTTGACGGTGGCCATCACGATTCTGCCTTTGGCGCGGCCGGTACCTTGTGCCCGCTTCTCGGCCTCCAGGAACGGCAGGAGGCAGGCGACCGCTTTCTTCATGACGCGGGCGCTCTTGACGACCTGGGGGAGAAAAAGCTTGCCCGCCGCAAACAGGTCCCCGACCTGCTCCATGCCGGCCATCAGCGGGCCTTCGATGACCGCCAGCGGCCCGCCGTAGCGGAGGCGGGCTTCTTCGATGTCGCGCTCGACATAATCCGCGATCCCGTGCACCAGGGCATGCGCCAGACGCTGCTCGATCGTGCCGGTGCGCCAGCTTTCATCGCGCGCCTGCGCCGCCGGCTGCCGGCCGATCGACTCGCCGTAGCGGGCCAGACGCTCCGTGGCATCGGGGCGGCGATTCCACAGCACGTCTTCGACCAGTTCCCGCAGGTCGGCCGGTATTTCCTCATAGACCGCCAGCTCGCCGGCATTCACGATCCCCATGTCCATGCCGGCGCGCACGGCGCGGTACAGGAATGCCGAATGCATGGCCTCGCGCACCGCCTTGTTGCCGCGAAACGCGAACGACACGTTGCTCACCCCGCCGCTGACCTTGCTCAAGGGGAAGGCGGCTTTGAGGCGGCGCACGGCTTCGACGTAGTTCAGCGCATAGTCGTTGTGCTCTTCGATGCCCGTGCCCACCGCCAGGATGTTGGGATCGAAAATGATATCCTGGGGCGGCACGCCGACCTCCTCGGTGAGGATCCTGTAGGCGCGCGTGCATATTTCCACCTTGCGCTCGACCGTGACCGCCTGGCCCGCCTCGTCGAAGGCCATGACGATCAGCGCCGCCCCGTAACGCCGTGCCCGGCGCGCGCGCCGCTTGAATTCCTCTTCCCCTTCCTTCAGGCTGATGGAGTTTACGATCGCCTTGCCCTGGAGGCATTTGAGGCCGGCTTCGATGACCGGCCATGCGGAGCTGTCGATCATCACCGGGACGCGGCTGATTGCAGGCTCCGACGCCATCAGCCTCAGGAAACGGGTCATGGCGGCCTCGGAATCGAGCAGGGCCTCGTCCATGTTCACATCGATGACCTGGGCCCCGGCCTCGACCTGCGCGCGGGCGATCGAGAGCGCTTCCTCGAAATCGCCCTGCCGTATCAGCCGGGCGAAACGGGCCGATCCGGATACGTTGGTGCGCTCGCCCACGTTGACGAAATTGGTCTCGGGCCGGATCACGAGCGGTTCCAGCCCGCTCAGGCACGTCCAGGTTTGCGGGCGCGGCGGCACGCGCGGCCTGAACGGGCGCACGGCCTGCGCCAGGGCACGAATGTGCTCCGGGGTGGTACCGCAGCACCCCCCCACGATGTTGAGCCAGCCCGCGGCGGCGAATTCGGCCAGTTCGCCCGCCATTTCGGCGGGTGTCTGTTCGTACTCTCCCATGGCGTTTGGCAGGCCTGCGTTCGGGTAGCAGCTGAGCCGGACGGGCGCCAGGCGTGCAAGCTCCTGCAGATGAAACCGCATTGCGCGCGCCCCGAGCGAGCAGTTGAGGCCGACGCTCAGCGGCCGGGCGTGCATGATCGAGTACCAGAATGCCTCCAGGGTCTGGCCCGACAGGGTGCGCCCGCTGGCATCGCTGACCGTCACGGAAACCATCACGGGCAGGCGGCGGCCCGCGGCGGCAAAAACCTCCTCCATGGCGAACAGGGCGGCCTTGAGGTTGAGCGTGTCGAATACCGTCTCGGCAAGCAGGAGGTCGGCTCCGCCGTCGAGCAGGCCGCGGATCTGCGGACTGTAGGCGGCCACCAGCCGATCGAAGTCGACGGCCCGCGCCGCCGCATCGCCGACCTCGGATGAAAGCGACGCCATCTTGTTGGTGGGTCCGATCGCCCCCGCCACAAAACAGGGACGCTCACCGTTTTCCCGGCAATATCGGGTTATGGCGCCGCGGGCGACCATGGCGGCGGCCCGATTGATTTCATAGACCAGGTCCTCGAGGCCGTAGTCGGCCATCGAGACCGCGTTGGCGTTGAAGGTGTTGGTCTCGATGATGTCGGCGCCGGCTTCCAGATAGCTCAGGTGGACGGCCTCGACGACCGCCGGGCGCGTGAGGCAAAGCAGGTCGTTGTTCCCTTTGAGATCCCGGGGGTGTTCGCCGAAGCGTTCTCCGCGAAAATCCGACTCACCCAGTCCCAGGCGCTGGAGCATGGTGCCCATCGCCCCGTCCAGGATGACGATCCGCTCCTCCAGGAGCTTTTCCAGAACCGCCTCGGTCGCCATGCACACCCGAGCACTGCCTGCCGCTGGAAAAGAACCGCACGCGGTTCCTCAGACCTCGAAGGAGCCCGGCGGCGGAACTTCCGCCGGGGGTTCCTTCAACCCTTGCGGACGGCATTCGGGACAGGGGCACAGCGCGCGCAGGTAATCGAACGTATAGATCCCGGTGCTGTGCCCGTCGCTGAAGGTGAAATTCAGGGCATAATTGCCGACCGTCACCACCCCGAGCCGCTCCAGGCTCGAAGGGATGCTCCCCTTCGGCAGGATGCGCCGGCCGGTGAATTCCTCCACGCAGCTGGCGCAGGGACAATTCTCCCTGAGGTACCATGACGGGTAGGAGCTCGAATGCCCGTCATTCCATTGGATGTCGGTGCGCTGCGGCGAGACGCGTCTGATCAGGGTCGGCCTCGTATTCGACAATGCGATCCTCCGTCCGGCCGTCCCGGCCGAGTCCGTGCCTCGCGCGCCACGAAGCGGGGGCGTTCGATCCCGCCGCATCCCGGCGCCGGGGAGAGGCGGCTCGTCCGGCGGCCCGCGAAAATGCTATCACGGCCGCCGGCCTCCAGACAGGCTTTCGTGCGCGCCGGCGGGCTGTCGGGCTGCGTGTTTCAGGCACGCCGCGCCATGATACAATCCGCCGCGACACGATTGCGGCCGGCCGCGAGCCGGCCGCTGCAGGGAAAGTCGCCATGACCGTTCCTATCGCCGTCGTTCAGATGAAGTGCAGCGCGAATCCGCAGCGGAATCTCCAGCAGGCCGCGGCAGCGGTCCGGGATGCCGCGGCGCGCGGCGCGCGCATCGTCTGCCTTCCGGAACTTTTCATGAGCGAGTACTTCTGCCGTCAGGAAAACCACGATCATTTCCGGCTCGCCGAAGAGATTCCGGGACCGACCACGCACCATATGCGCGCCCTGGCCGCGGAATTGAAAGTGGTGCTGATCGTTCCGGTATTCGAGCGGCGCGCGCCCGGGATCTACCACAACACGGCCGTCATCATCGAAGCCGATGGTTCCCTCGCCGGCCGATACCGCAAGATGCACGTGCCCGACGACCCCCAGTTTCACGAGAAATTCTACTTCACGCCCGGCGACCTGGGTTTCTGTGCATGGGAGACGAGTGCCGGCGCCCTCGGCGTCCTGATCTGCTGGGACCAGTGGTACCCCGAGGCGGCGCGCCTCACGGCACTGAAGGGCGCACGGATCATCTTCTACCCTACGGCCATTGGATGGCTGCCGCATGAAAAGGCCGAGTACGGCGCCGCGCAACACGATGCCTGGCAGACAATCCAGAGGAGTCACGCCATCGCCAATGGAGTATTCGTGGCGGCGGCGAACCGCGTGGGTATGGAAGCGGGCCAGGGCGGCGCCATCGAATTCTGGGGCGGCAGCTTCATCTGCGATCCTTGGGGACAGATCCTCGGATCGGCCGGCCACAGCGAGGAGACGGTGGTGATTGCGCCATGCGAGCTCGACGATGTCGAGAAGGCCCGCACGCACTGGCCTTTCCTGCGCGACCGCCGCACGGACGCTTACGGCGGTTTGATTCAGAGGTATCTGGATTGACTCTCATACCGCGCGCCCTGGGGTATCGAATGCCGGCCGAGTGGGAGCCCCACGCGGCAACCTGGCTGAGCTGGCCGCACAAGGAGGACTCCTGGCCGGGCAAGTTCGGGGCCATCCCCGAGGTGTTCGCCCACATAGCCCGCCTGCTGTGCGCAAGCGAAACCGTGCATATCAACGTCGCCGACGAGGAAATGGAATCGCGGGTGCGCAGCCTGTTGCGCCGCCGGGGCGTCGATCTCGGCAGGATCCGGCTCCATCGCATCCCCACCAACGACGCCTGGTGTCGCGACTACGGGCCCACCTTCCTGGTACGCGATCGCGGGCGGCAGCGCGAGCTCGCGGCGGTCGACTGGCGCTTCAATTCCTGGGGCAACAAGTATCCGCCCTATGACCTGGATGACCGGGTTCCGTCCCGCATCGCCGAGATTCTCGGCATCCCCTGCTTCCATCCGGGAATCGTGATGGAAGGCGGATCGATCGACGTCAGCGGCACCGGCATGCTGCTCACCACCGAGTCGTGCCTGCTCAATCCCAACCGGAACCCCCACCTGAGCAAGGAAGAGATCGAAGAATATCTGCGGGCATACCTGGGAGTGGACCTGATTCTGTGGTTGGGAGAAGGGATTGCGGGGGACGATACGGACGGCCACGTCGACGACCTGGCGCGTTTCGTGGATCCGGAAACCATCGTCACGGTTCACGAAGAGGATCCGGCGGACGAAAACTACAAGGCGCTCGCCGACAACCTGAAGCGGCTCGAAGCGATGCGCGATTGCCGCGGCCGCCCGTTCCGCACCGTGCGACTGCCCATGCCGCCGCCGCGGTACGAGCAGGAACAGCGCCTGCCGTGCAGCTACGCCAATTTTTACGTGGCCAATACGGTCGTCCTCGTCCCGGCCTTCGACTGCCCCGCCGATGCCGCGGCGCTCGAGATCCTCGCACCGCTCTTTCCCGGGCGTCGTGTCGTGGGCATCGACTGCCGCGATCTGGTCTGGGGGCTGGGAACGCTGCACTGCGTGACCCAACAGCAGCCGATTTCACATTTGCCATGAAACGGCCGAGCGGATATCCTGTGCGCAGGAGAAGGAGGGCATGAGACAGGTGAGCTCCGATCCGCAATCGGGTCTGCAGGTTCGGGAAAACGTACCGCTCGCCCCGTACACGACCTTCGGCGTGGGAGGCCCGGCCCGCTATTTCGCCGAAGCGACCGCCGAAGAGCACGTATACCAGGCCATGGAGTTCGCGGCCGGCCGGCGCGTGCCGCTCTTCGTCCTGGGGGGCGGCAGCAACATCCTGGTGGCCGACGCGGGATTCCAGGGTCTGGTGTTGCGCATGGCCCTGCGCGGCATCGAGGCACCGGCGGGTGCCGCCGCCGGCAAGGTCGCCGCCGCGGCCGGAGAAGACTGGGACCGTTTCGTGGAGTGGTGCGTCGATCATGATCTGGCCGGTGTCGAGTGCATGAGCGGCATACCCGGGACGGTGGGCGCGACCCCGGTGCAGAACGTGGGCGCCTACGGCCAGGAGGTCGGCGATGTGATCTCTTCGGTCCGCGTGCTGGACCGGCAGGAGCGCAGGACGCTGGAACTCGGCGCAGCCGAGTGCCGATTCGCCTACCGCTCGAGCATCTTCAACACCACCCACCGAGACAGGTACGTGATTCTCAAGGTTCGCTTTGACCTGCGCCCGCGGGGCGAACCGTGTCTCGCGCACGGCGATTTGAAGAACAGCTTTGCGGCGGGAACGGCCCCGCCGACGCTGCGCGAGGTGCGTGACACGGTCCTGAGGATCCGGAAGAGCAAGGGCATGATTCTCTCGCCGGACGATGCGGACTCGAAGAGCGTGGGCTCGTTCTTCAAGAATCCGGTCGTGAGCGAGGCAACGGTGCGCCGAGCGGAAGAGCAGGCGCGCCGGCGCGGATGCCTCGCTCCCGACGAGCATATACCGCGTTTCGAAACCAAGGAGGGCGTCTGGAAGATCTCGGCCGCATTTCTCATCGAGCGGGCCGGATTCCGCAAGGGTCACGGTAACGAGCGCGTCGGGATCTCGCGCAAGCATGCGCTGGCGCTCGTCAACCGGGGCGGCGCGCGCGCCCAGGACGTCCTGGCGCTGGTACGCGACATCCAGGCGGTGGTGCGCAGCACCTTCGGTATCGAGCTGATCACCGAGGCGGTCCTGCTCGGCTTCGCCCCCCCGGCCAAGCCTCTTGCAGGGTGAACCGGCGCTTCGCTCCCCTTCCCGGAAAAGCCGCCGCGCCGGCCCGCGGTGAATAAGGTTCGAAGCTGCCGTTTAAACTATCGCAGGCGTGGAGGAAACCATGAAGAAAGGTTGGGTGGCAGGCCTTGGATGTCTGGGCATCCTGGTCGTGGCAGCGCTGATCATAGGACTATCAGGCCTGGGGATCTACAACAGCCTGGTGGCGCTGCAGGAAAATGTGAAGCAGCAGTGGGGCCAGGTCGAGAACGTCTATCAGCGCCGTGCCGACCTGGTGCCGAACCTGGTCGCCACCGTCAAGGGCTACGCAGCCCACGAGCGCGAGGTACTCGAGGCCGTGACCGCCTCGCGGGCCCAGGTCGGTTCCTTGAAGGTCACGCCCGATATACTGAACAGGCCGGCCGAATTCGAGAAGTTCCAGCAGGCTCAGGCGGCCCTCTCGGGTGCCCTGTCGCGCCTGCTTCTGGTGGTGGAACGTTATCCGGACTTGAAGGCGAACCAGAATTTCCTCGAGCTGCAGAGCCAGCTGGAAGGCACGGAGAATCGCATCGCCGTCGAGCGCAAGCGCTTCAACGAGGCTGCCCAGGCCTACAACACGCGCATCCGGCAGTTCCCCGCGGCGGTGGTGGCACGCCTGTTCGGCTTCACGGAGACCGCGTACTTCCAGAGCACGCCGGGCAGCGAGCGCCCCCCAGTGGTGGATTTCAACAGATAGGAAGCAAAGGCAATGCGCGGAAGGCACTTCTGGGCATTTTGCGCGCTCGCCATTGCAACCATTGCCCCTCGCGCGGCGGCGCTGGAGGTCCCCAAGCTGCGGGGGCGGATAAACGATCTGGCGGGCCTGCTCACTGCAGAGCAGATCGCCGCTCTCGATTCCAAGCTCGCGGATCTGGAGAGATCCGACTCCACGCAGGTCGCGATCCTGATCATCCCGAGCCTCGAGGGAGAGGCTCTCGAGGATTATTCCGAGCGGGTGGCGTCGAGCTGGCGCCTGGGCGTTCAGGGACGCGACAACGGCGCGCTGCTGCTCATTGCCATGAAGGAGCGCAAGGTGCGCATCGAGGTCGGCTACGGGCTGGAACCGACCTTGACGGATGCCCTCTGCCGCAGGATCATCGAAAACGAGATAATTCCGAGCTTCAGGCAGGGTCGATTCTACGAAGGCATCGACCGGGGGATCAGCGCCGTGATCCAGGGGGTGCGCGGAGTCTACCGGCCCTCGGATCGCGGGCGTACCCCGGAGAACGAATCCGGCGGCGGACCGCTCGACTGGCTGTTCTTTCTTCTTGTCCCCCTGCTGTTGATGTTGAGCGCTGCCGGCAGGTGGGGCGGTGCGTTGTTCGGCGCCGCCGGCGGCCTGTATCTGGCCTCTTCGCTTTTCGGAGGAAGCCTCGCGGCTCTTGCCGCCGGAGCGCTGGTCGGCGGGATATTGGGCTTCATCCTCGGGGCACTCTTGCGGGCGGGCGCGCGCTCATCGACGATCGGAAGACGAGGCACCTGGCCTGGGACCTTCTCTTACGGCGGGCGCAGCGGCTCGTTCGGAGGGGG
>CAZHQK010000024.1:0-38185 GCA_964534795.1 uncultured Acidobacteriota bacterium | reverse complement strand
GGAAAAGGCTGCATCAATGCTGCGGGCGTAAGGTTTTTCCGGTTCGGCAAACTGCCTCAGCCTCTCCACCGCAGCTATGATTTCTTCCCTCGCATCCTCGCTAACTTGCCTGCTCAGCTCTGACTGGAATCTCCCCTTCAGCACTTTTGTCTCAGCATCAAGCTGCTCCAAGGCTGCAGCCAGCACCGGCGCGGATGTCCCTGGATTATGAGTTACCGTGATGCCGGTCCGGGTCAAGCTAAGCAAGCCCACCAGATCTCCCGTCTCCAACGAATCCGCCACGTACTTCAGCAGGATTGTTTTCGCTCTTCCCAATTGCGGCGAGACTATTGTCGTCATGTCCAGGACGATGAAGGTGGGCAGGTTGAGCGCCGGTGAACCAGGGGGCGCGGAGGCCTGCACCTCTTCGAATCCCACCGTCTGCAGTTCGGTCCGGCCTCGCTTCACCACGAAATCTTCCGCTTTCAATCCGGAAATGGGTTTCCCTGAAGAATCCGTCACGACCACGGGAACTCGAATCATCCCGTAACCAGCTGGCCTAGCGGTTTCTGCCCGGTGTGTGCCCTGTGGGGCGGAGCAAAGGAATCTGGCTAGTGAAACCAGAGCTAAGGAGATGCAGACGATTCTTCCGAGCATGATTCAACCCCAGCCTAGTACTCCGGTTAATGTGGCTAGCTAACCTCTACGCCGCTGAACATATCCCATGAATGATGGCCAAGGTATACCCCATTGTCCAGACAAAAATCAGGTTTTTTGTGGCCCGAACTCTGATCAAGGAGCCGTCGTTTTGTCACCCCACCGTTGTTCCCGAATAATGTCAACGATCATCTGAAAACGTATCTATTTGAACAGACTGCCGAGAGAGAAAGGCTCCATCATCGGCGCCGAAGGCGCGTGCATATCATCCCCTTGATCGTTTAACCTGTCGCTTTGAGGCGGGTGGAAGCGACCCCGGTCGGACGAACGACCGGGGTCGGATCGTGCTGCTGCCATTGGCAGAAGCACCAGCAATCAAGCTGCCAATAGCCTGTCACGATCCGTCTCCTTTGTCCAGTGCCGCCTCGCGGCGGCCATGGGGACGTGCCCGCAGGTCATTTTCCGAATTAGAGTTTGCCGCGGTCCCAATTGCGGCATCACCTTTGCCATTTGTCGCTCGTGCGATCGCGGGCAGCGTTATTGCTCGCAGCCTTGCCGGTGGCTCGCGCGCCGCCAACAGCATCGGGCGGCCAATCGCCGTTACCAGCAAAGCCCCGAAGGAAAACTGGACCACCGGGATCGCATGCGCCGCTGGCGCCTGCGCCGCGCCCAAAGTCGCGTGACGGATCAAGGTTCCTTCGTCATGGCCGGCGGTGGCAGCATCGTGGCATGCACATTGACGGCGCCGGTCGTTTCCGCGACATGCGACCGGCCGGCGCACCAAACCATGCCGGATCGGCGCGCGCACCTGCTCTGCTGCATCATCTGCAGACGAACCGGCCGCTTCGTCGATCCTTTTCCCCTGCGGAGGTGACCATGATCCACGCAGAAACCCGCGTCCGCATCCGACAACTCTTCTATGCCGAGCATTGGAAAGTGGGCACCATCGCCCGGCAACTCGCCCTCCATCCGGACGCCGTCCGCCATGCCCTCGAAACGGCTCGCTTCCACGGCGGCCATCGGCTGCGCCCTTCGATCACCGATCCCTACCTCGATTTCATCCGCCTCACCCTGGAGCAATACCCGCGCCTGCGCGCGACCCGTATCTACCAAATGATCCGCGCGCGCGGCTATGGCGGCAGCGTCGTGCAGCTGCGCCGCCTGGTGGCCCGGCTCCGCCCGGCACGCCGGGAAGCCTTCCTCTGCCTGCGCACTTTCCCGGGAGAGCAGGCCCAAATCGACTGGGGCTGCTTCGGCCAAGTCAAGGTCGGCCGCGCACGCCGCTCCCTCTCCTGCTTTGTCGCCACCCTGTCGTTCTCGCGCGCCCTCTACCTCGAGTTCTTCTTCAACCAGTCCCTGGAAAGCTTCCTCACCGGCCACCGCCATGCCTTCGAGGATTGGCAGGGCTCACCGCGCACCCTGATCTATTGTAGCCTGTCACGATCTTTTCTCTGTTAGCCCCGCATATTTTTCAAATTACATTCCCGCCGGGCGGAAACCATCCTGAGAATCTCCCGTCCTGGAGTTCGACCGCCGAACTTTGCCGCAAGTTACTTGGATCGATGCGGCTGCCATGGGCGTATCCTTGACGTTCACGCGGAGGGTTTGCCGGAAGAGAGCAGTGGAGGGTGCCCGGTCGTTGGTTGAGCACCCTCCAGGGAAACCTTCCGAGTGGTTCGCACAACCTGGAGGTTCCCATGCAGATCCTATATCCCTTCGCCGGTTCGGTCCAGCAATACAATGAACAACCTGCAGATCACAGCCATCGACCCTGTTCATGCGCGCTGTGCGGAGCCAAGAAGCCGCTGCGGGCGCATGGCTGTTACTGGCGCACCGTCGCTGATACAGGGTATGACGGTCTCATTCGTGTGCGCCGCTATCTGTGCCTCGCCTGCCGGCGCACCATCTCGCTGCTGCCGGAGTTCGTGTTGCCTTATGGACGCTTTGCCATTGCAGTCATCGGGCTGTTTTTGAAGGCACGGCTGCTCGACCGCAAAACCCTGAAGGACGCAGCCATCGCAGCCGGCGATCGCCGCATGCCGTACCAGCGCGGCCGGCAATGGGTCCGCCGTTTTTGCCGTCAAGCCGCGGCCCTTTGCGCCGCGCTTGCGGCTTTGACAAGACCGCCGGCGGCGCCGGATTTTGTCGCTCGGGCCCTGGCCATGCTCGAAACCACCGGTTGGGCCGCGGCGCACCGCTTCCTTTTCGGCCGTCTGCGCATGCACCTGCTCGGCTGGCCCCCTTTCCTCGTTCCGGATGGTCGCCGTTGCGCGCTTTGAGCGGCTTCCCCATGGCCCGCGGGGGCAACACACAACACTTGCGTTGAGACCGGACCCGACAGGCCATAGGCTCCCCGCTCAGGAGGAAACAAGCCTATGGATGCCAAAGCCGAAAAAATCGCCCTGTTCCGCTACGGCCTCATCGCGCCCTTGGTCATCGAGGTGCTGCCTCATGGCGAGATGATGCGCCGCGCCCGGGAGATTGCCGCTCACGAGTACCAATTCCCCAATTCCGGGCGCACTCGGGTTTCCGTCGAAACGTTGCTCATCTGGGCGCGCCGCTATCGCTTGGGTGGTTTCCCCGCCCTGGCTCCCAAGCCGCGCTCCGACTGCGGCCTGTCGCGGGTCATCACGCCTCAGCTGGCCGAGCTGATCGAGCGCCTCAAGCGGGAAAACCCGCATCGCACTGCCGCGACGCTGTTGCGCGAGCTGGCCCTGTCGTCGGCATCGACCGCGCCGCCGCTATCCCCCTCGAGCCTGCATCGCTTCCTGCACAAACGGGGCCTGACCGAGCGCGCACTTCTCAACCCCGCGGCCGGACGCAAGAAGTTCGAGGCCGAGTACGCCAACCAGATCTGGCAATCCGACATGCTCTACGGCCCCTATGTCCAGCGACCCGGCGGCGGCAAGTGCCAGTCTTTCCTCTATGCCGTAATCGACGACGCCAGCCGCCTCATCCCCCACGCCCAGTTCTACCTGGGCGAGGGACTCGATGGTCTGCTGGATTGCCTGCGCCAAGCCGTCCGGGCCCGCGGCATCCCGATCCGCCTGTACGTCGACAACGGCAAGGTCTTTCACTCCCAGCAGCTTGCCCGCATTGCCGCCTCCCTGGGCATCCTCATCGTCCACAGCCCACCCTATCAGCCCGAAGGGCGCGGAAAAATCGAACGGTGGTTCAGAACCGTCCGCGAGCAGTTCCTGGCGAATCTGGATCGCAGACAGACCCTCACGGTGGAAGCCCTCAATGCCTCCTTCTGGGCCTGGATCGACAACAGCTACCATGTCGCCGTACACAGCTCCCTGGGTACGACACCGCTGCTACGCTGGCAGCGCGATATCGAACAGATCCGTCAGGTCCCGCCGGCGACCGACATGCGGCGCCTGTTCTTCTATCGTGTGATCCGCACGGTGCGCCGCGACTCGACCTTCCTGCTGCAGAACCGCTTCTACGAGGCGCCGGCGCACCTGGCCGGCCGGCGCATCGAAGCGCGGTTCGATCCCCTGGATCCCGACGTCGTGGACATCTACGTCGACGATCGCGCCGAAGGACAGGCCCGTCTCGTGGACCCCGTGGTCAACGCCGGCCTGCCTCGATCCCGATCCCACCCTGCTGAACCGCCCCCATCGACCGGCATCAACTACGTCGAGCTGATCGCTCGCCGGACAGATGGCGGCGCCGGCAAGGGCGACGGCCGCACGCCGCAACAGGATGACCACAAGGACCGCGACAAGGAGCAATGAGCCATGTTCGAGACCTTCTTTGGCTTCAAAAGGGAGCCCTTCAGCCGGAATCCCGACGCACAGCAGCTGTATGAATCACGCCACTGGGCCCAGGTCCGGGCCCGCATCCAGTTTGTCGTGGATCATCGCGCCGTCGGCCTGATCACCGGCGAGGTCGGCTCGGGCAAGTCCACAGCCATCCGTACCATCCTCGGCGCTCTCCATCCCAATTTGTACAAACTCATCTACATCCACTGGACCGCGGGCTCGGCCCTGGACTTGCTGCGCCTCGTCGCCCGCGGCCTCGACCTCGAACCGGCCCACGGCCGTGCCGATCTCGGGCACCAGATCTCGGAGGCCATCGTTCGCTTCCATAAGGCGAAAAAACAACACCCCATCCTCGCCTTGGACGAATCCCAACTCCTCAGCCACGAGTCGCTCGCGCTTCTGCCGCTTTTGCTCAACTTCGAGATGGACTCCTGCCCGTATCTGTCGTTGCTTCTGGTAGGGCAGCCGCTGCTGCGCCGCACCTTGTCGCTGCAGATTCACGAGCCCCTGCGCCAGCGCGTTGCGGTGCATTACCATCTCGAAGGGCTCTCCCGCGAGGAACTGGACGGCTACCTCGCCCATCAGCTCAAAGCCGCCGGAGTCAAACAGCCCCTGTTTGACAACACCGCCTGCCAGGCGCTGTATCAGGCGACGAAAGGGATTATCCGCAAAGTGAACAGTCTCGCGCTGGCGGCATTGCGCCTGGCCGCCGCCCGCAAGAGCAATGTCGTCGATGAGGCCATTATGCTCGACGCTACGCCGGAGGCCCTGCTATGAGCAGCAGACTTCCGGCGGTCGTTTCTCTGGGAGAGCTGCTGCGCGCCGGCCCGGTTCCCCAGCCGTGCCTGATCGAGCCGGGCCTGCTCCCGTCGCAGGGCATCTTGTTCTGCGGCGGCGAACCCAAGATCGGCAAATCCATCCTGGTCACCAACCTCGCGCTGGCACTGGCCGCAGGGTCGGCGCGCACCGGTTTCGAGATCCCCGCACCGCGCCGGGTCCTGATCTGCCAGTTCGAACTTCCCACCGAGCAGTTCGCGGTGCGTTTGAGCCGGATGCGCCAACCCCTGGGTGCGGCAGCCGATGCCAACCTGTTCATCGACACTCGGGCCGCCGGCCATCTCCTCAGCACGCCCCAGGGCCTGCACCACTTTATCGCTGCGGCGCAGACCGCCGCCGCCGAGGTCATTGTTCTGGATCCGCTGTACTCCACCCACGACCAGGACGAAAATGACACGCGGGCCATGGCAGCACTCTGTCAGACCCTGTTGCGCTTGCGCGACGCTTCCAAGGCCGCCCTGATCGTCGTCCACCACCTGAGAAAATCCGTCAGCCGTTACGAGGTCGGGAGTGCCTTCCGCGGCAGCAGCGCCCTGAACGCCGTCGGCGACAGTTACGTGCTGCTCGCCCGCCCCTCGGCCGCTCCCAATGTCGTGGAACTGCGCTTCCAGTTCCGCTACGCCGCCGCCCGACAACCGAAACTGCTGTCCCTGGACCCCAGGACTCTCTGGTATGCGCCGGCGGGCGATGTGTCGCCTGAAGCCAGGTCACGCCGCAAAGTCGAAGGAGCCGATGTGGAGCGAGCCCTGGCAGCGCTCGGAAATCAGGCCGGCTACAACGACCTGCGGGGGCGCATCATAGCCGCCGCCGCTTGTTCCAAGCGCACCGCTCAAATCGCCATCGCCGCGGCCTGCCGGGAGCAACGCATCATCCGCAGCAACGGCCGCTACCGCATTGCCATCGACTTTGCAGCCGGGTCGCGCCGGCTGCAAAACCCGTCCCGCGGTCAAGCGGGACCCGAGGGCTGACGCGACGGAAGCTGACTCCGTGCTCAGTCGCCCCGCCGGACCACTGCGGTCTGGCGGGGTTCCCGCCCCCTTCGCGCCCATCTCGCCCGCGCCCCCAAGCAAAGGCAGCTTTCGGAGCCGAGGCTCTCGGCAAAACAAAACGCGACGCCGGCCCCGACGCTTTCTGTCGGGGCCCACCTCTTCCCCCAGCCCCAATCGGGCGCAACGCAGGGATAGGATATCTGCCCGCCTATGCGGACAAGTATCCTATCCCACCCGCTGCCTCTCCCTCCATCAACGCCCAAACCAAATCGAAAATCGAGGTGGAAACTATCGTGAAAAAACCGTCGCAAACCAACGCGGCCGATTACAATCAACGCTTCTGCAATCCAGGGGTACCATCCACCGCCGCCCTCCCGCGGCGGCCTGGCCCCGCCCGGCCCGCCAAAGTGGACCACTTTCATACCGCCACTAACAATACGAGATAGATTCGGGGCCGAAAGCGGGAGCTCGGCTTTCTTTTGGTCAGAGTTATCGGACGAGGACACGCTTTCAGGGGAGGGACGACCAGGATGAGTACGTGTAGGATTGGAGTCATCGCGATAACCGTCTCGGTAATGGCGATGCCGGCGGCATGGGCGGGCGCGCAGGAGATTCCAGCCGGGCGCGTCGCATGGATGCAGCTGGCGGCGACTCCGCCGATGGGATGGAACAGCTGGAACAAGTTCGGCTGCAATGTCAGCGAGACGTTGATTCGAGAGATGGCCGACGCCATGGTGGCAAGCGGCATGAAGGATGCCGGCTACCGCTATGTCGTCATCGACGACTGCTGGCAGGTGAGCCGCGATGCGAGCGGCAACATCGTGCCCGATCCGCAGCGTTTCCCTTCGGGAATGAAGGCGCTGGCCGACTACGTCCATTCCAAAGGGCTCAAGTTCGGGCTCTACTCGGACGCGGGTTCGAAGACATGCCAGGGCCGCCCGGGGAGCAACGGCTACGAAGTCGAGGACGCGCTGCAGTATGCAGCCTGGGGCGTCGATTACCTGAAGTACGACTGGTGCAGCACGGACGGCGTCGATCCCAAAATCGCCTACCCGACGATGCGTGACGCTCTGAAGGCGACCGGGCGGCCGGTCGTTTTCAGCATCTGCGAGTGGGGGCGCAGCCAGCCGTGGACCTGGGCGCGCGGCGTCGGTCATCTCTGGCGCACAACGGGCGACATCGCCGACAACTGGCGCAGTTTCACGCGCCTGCTTGACTTGCAGGTCGGACTGGAGAAGTATGCCGGCCCCGGCGGCTGGAACGACCCCGACATGCTCGAGGTGGGGAACGGCGGAATGACGGCGGGCGAGTATCGGGCGCATTTCGGGCTGTGGTGCCTGCTGGCCGCGCCCCTCATGGCCGGAAACGACCTGCGCCAGATGACCCCCGAAATCCGCGACATTCTGACCAACCGGGAGGTCATCGCGGTCGACCAGGACCCGCTCGGCATCCAGGGCCGAAAGATCCGCGATGACGGAGACTTCGAGGTGTGGGGGAAAAGGCTCGCGGGCGGTGCCCATGCGGTCGTTTTGTTCAACGGCGGCCGCAAGGAGCAGAAGATGACGGTTTCCTGGCAGGAGATCGGTCTGCCCTGCGACGCCGAACCTATGGTGTGCGACCTTTGGGCCGGCAAGGACCTCGGGCGCGTGCGCGGCACGTTCTCCGCCGTGGTCCCTTCGCACGCAATCGTCATGATCCGGGTCACGCCCTGAGCTACCTGCGCCATAGATAGGACGCCTTGAAAAACAGGCCGCGTTCCATCTCGAGGTAGCTGTCGGCCGGTACGTAACCGCCGTTTTCCCAGCGGAGCTTTTCGAAAAGTGAACCGTAGCCGAGGTGAACGACCGTCCCGGGGATATAGGTGAAGGATGCCAGCAGATCCAGGATCCATCGCTTGCGGAAGGAATTGTGCTCGGCGATGCCTCGGAAGAAGAGATAGCGGTTGACCTGGTAGGTGTTGCGGCTGCGGATGATCGCGTAGTCGTACACCCGCACGGCATCGGGGGACCTGCGGAAATCCGAATAGGTAAGGCTTAGGCTGGATTCCCAATTCTCCGAAGCCTGCCAGGTAACGGCTGCCGATGCGTCCTCCTTCAGGCCCTGATATGGGTCGGCAGCGTAGAATATCCCTTTGCCGTTGCGGTATCGGCCCTCCAGGCGGAATTGCTTGGTCACCTGGCTTCTGGCCTGCAGCTGGACACCGCTGGTGTCGAACTTCTCCCCGGCGTAAATCTCCGAAGCGCTCTCGTAGCGCGCGCTGATGCTGGTGGCCCTCGGCAGCAGCAGGTCCAGCCCGGCAAAATTGAAGGCTTCCCAGCGGCGGCTGAAATGGTCGCGCGCCGGTTCGACGAGCACCGAGGGCTGCAACCTGCGAAGGGGGCCGCGGCGCGGATAGAACTTGGGCCCGAAGTAGGCGCTGAAGCTGCCGATCCCGTTGCGTGTCAGATATCCGGCATCGGCCCGGAATCCCGTGGAAATATCCAGGCCCCGAAAGCTGAGGTCGAGATTGCGGGTGCCGTAATCGTAACCCAGGCTGAGAGCGCTGCCACGGGTCTCCGGATCATTGCCGCAGCGGGACGAGGAAAGGAAGGCATAGCCGCTCACAGTGGCGGCGCTGCCGGTGCGCAGGACGCCGTCGGCGCCGAAGATGCGGTTGTATCCCGGCGCAGATTCCCTGGCGGTCAAGAAGCTGCCCAGATAGCTGTCGTCATGCAGGGTGCGCTTGTAGCGCAGGATTCCGAAATGCGCGTCGGAGCCTTCGAGGCCGGCGGATGCTTGGTCGAATGCATAGATCGCAGCGATCGTATCCCTGGCCGACAGCTTGCCGGTCAACTTGCCGCCGACCGCCGGATCGACGATGCTTCGGGTATGTACCACCGTGCGCAGCGGATCGTACTGGGAGGCCCCGCCGACGTTGAAACTCTCCGCTCCCTCCAGAAAAAACGGCCTCTTCTCCGGAAAATACAGGGGCGAGCGCAGGTTGATGTCGATCTGCCCGGCGTCCGACTCCACCTGGCTGAAGTCCGGATTCACCGTGGCGTCCGCGATCAGATCCGAGGTGATGCCGTATTTGGCCGTCAGGCTGAAATCCAGGTCGTTGCGCAGCGTCGCCAGGCGTGCTTCGTGCCGCGCGCTGCGGCGGCTGTAAGTGACGGCGGGCAGCAGCTCCCAAAGCGTGTAGTGTGTCACGCCTTCGTACACGATGGGCTGCATCTGCGTCAGGAACGCCATCCCCCGCTCCGGCTTCATGGGCGGATAAGTTCCGTTTTCCGAGTGGCGGCTGATCCGGCGCTCGAAGATGATCGCCATGCGCACAGGATCCGCGTGCGAGAAGCGGATGCTCTTGAGCGGGATCCGGATCTCGACGGTGTAGCCGCTGTCGGTCTTGCGGCCGGCGCTGTACCAGACGGTATCGAAGCCGTGGTCCTCCCGTCCTCCCGCATAGCGCGAGTCTCCCTGGATGCCCAGGGGATTGACATAGAAGGCGTAAAGCGCCTGACTGTCTCCGAACGTATCCAGGTTGATGCAGACCCAGTCGTCGGGACGGATGCTGTCGCGGCTGGAAACGGCGGCCTTGATCAATTCCGGATGGCTGTCGAGGGCTTCGAAGGCGAAGTAGATATTCTCGCGGTCGTAGGCATAAAATGCTCTGGTCGGCTCGCTCATGTCGCGGCCGAAATCCGGTGAGAAGGTCTTGAATCCGGTGACGAAGGGCGCCTGCTGCCATACGGCGTCGTCCAGCTTGCCGTCGATCACCGGGGGGCTGGAAACCCGGAGAGGAATCAGTGCGGATGCGGCGGGCGTCTGTGCCGCGCCCGCGGAGCCGAAGGGCAGAAACAGAAGAGCGCTCAAGACGGAAAAATTCATGGCGCGGGATTGTACTACATGGCGATGATTTCAGAGAAAACACGAGGCGTTTTTGTCATCTCCGCAACACCGTTCGACGAATCCGGCGAGATCGATTATGCCAGCCTCGACACCCTGACCGACTTTTACCTCGGGTGCGGCGTTCACGGCATCGCCGTTCTGGGAATGATGGGCGAAGCCCAGAAGCTCTTGCTCGAGGAGTCCCTGCAGGTCGCGCGGCGTGTGTTGAAGCGCGTGTCCGGCCGGGTGCCTGTTGTCGCCGGCATCAGCGGCCTGGCGCTGGAAGGGATGCGGCGTCTGTGCCGCAGCATCATGGATGACGGCGCGGCGGGCGTCTTTCTCTCGCCCCCGGCGGGGCTGCGCAACGAAGAGCAGGTCTATGCCTACTTTGCCTCTGCCATCGATGCCGTCGGTCACGATGTCCCGCTGGCATACCAGGACTACCCGCAGTCGAGCGGCGTTCACGTGTCGGTATCGAGCTTGAAAAAGATGATCCGAGACTTTCCGTCTCTGGTGATGCTGAAGCACGAGGACTGTCCGGGCCTGGCGAAGCTTTCGCAGCTCCGCGCCGAGTCGGCGCGCGACGGTATGCGCAGGATCAGCATCCTCGTCGGCAACGGCGGCCTCTACTTCCCGCAAGAGCTGCGGCGCGGAGCGGACGGTGCCATGACCGGCTTCGCCTATCCCGAAGCGCTCGTGCAGGTCTACGAGCGCTTCGTCGCCGGAGACGCCGAGGGCGCCGAAGACGTTTTCGACCGGTACCTGCCGCTGTGCCGCCACGAGCAGCAACCGGGCTTCGGCCTGGCCGTGCGCAAGGAGATACTGCGCCGCCGCGGCGCCATCCGCACTGCCGCGGTCCGCAAACCGGGGCCGAGCCTGACGGCCGAGGATCACGCCGAACTCGACGGGCTCATAGCACGGCTGGAGAGGGCGTTGGCGCGTTGAGGGGGAGGAAATGGAATTCGATCTTGTCGTAAGGAACGGTACGGTCGTGACGGCCTCGGATGCGGTGCGGTGCGACATAGGAGTGAGCGGGGAGAAGATCGTCGCCCTGGCCGAATCCCTGCCCCGAGGGAGGACGGACATCGATGCCGCCGGAAAGATCGTCATGCCCGGTGGAATCGACAGCCATTGCCACATCGATCAACGGTCCTCGATGGGAATCACGACTGCCGACGACTTCTACTCGGGCGGGATTTCGGCGGCCTGCGGCGGGATCACGACGCTCATCCCCTTCGCGGCACAGCACCGCGGCGAGTCGCTGGTCGCTGCGGTCGAAGCGGCCCATCGCCGGGCGGAAGGGAAGGCGTTCGTCGACTACTCCTTTCACATGATCGTTTCGGACCCGTCGCCGCAAGTGCTCGAGGAGGAGCTTCCGGCCCTGGTGCGCAGCGGGCACACCTCGCTGAAGATCTATCTCACGTACGACGCTCTGCGCCTTTCGGACCGCCAGGCGCTGCAGGTGCTGGAGGCGGCGCGGCGCGCGGCGGCTCTCGTCATGGTCCATGCCGAACACCATGACGGAATCGCCTGGCTTACGGAGCGGCTTCTGGCGGAAGGAAAGACGGCGCCGCGCTACCATGCCCTGGCGCGCCCGCCCGCGGTGGAACGCGAGGCGGTCGAGCGCGCCGTCTTCCTATCGGGCCTGGCCGGCACAGCGATCATGGTGGTGCACGTGTCGGGCGCCGAGGCGCTGGAACCGATACGCCGGGCGCGCGAACAAGGCCTCCACATATTCGCGGAGACCTGCCCGCAGTACCTCGTACTGACCGCCGATTCCATGGACCTGCCGGGGTTCGAGGGCGCCAAGTTCATGTGCAGCCCGCCCTTGCGCGACAAGGCAGACCAGGATGCCCTGTGGCATGGCCTGGCCGGCGGTTTCATTCAGGTATGGTCGTCCGACCACGCACCCTACCGCTACGACGATCCGCAGGGCAAGAAACTCTTCGGCGACAATGCGCCCTTCCACAAGATACCCAACGGCCTGCCGGGGCTGGAAACCTCCCTTCCGATCCTGTTTTCGGAAGGAGTGAACCGGGGCAGGATCAGCCTGCAGGACTTTGCAGCCCTCAGCGCCGCAAACGCCGCCCGAATCTACGGCCTCTACCCGAAAAAGGGCACGATTGCGGCCGGCTCCGACGCGGACATTGCGATCTGGGATCCCGAGCTCGCGGTTACGATCACGCATTTCATGCTGCACGACCGCATGGACTATTCGCCTTACGAAGGGATGCGCGTGCGCGGCTGGCCCGTGATCACCATTGCGCGCGGCGCGGTCATCCAGGAGCGCGGAAAGATATCGGGCGTTCCCGGCCGCGGCAAATTCCTCCCCCGAGGCGGCGGAGAGTTTCGGTGACAGGCTACTCAACCCCGAAACTCCCGCAGGCTTGACAGTGTTATCGGGCTTGGAGTTTCGGGGTTGAGTAGCCTGTCACCGAAATAAGGCGGCGGAGGCCTTCCTCGAGAAGGGATCTGGGGCAGGCGAAGTTGAGGCGCACGAAGCCTTCGCCTCCCGGTCCGAATGTCTCGCCCTCATTCAAAGCCAGGCGCCCGCGCTCCAGGAAAACCTGCGCCGGCCGGTCGCCGAGACCTGCGCCGCGGCAGTCGATCCACGCCAGGTAGGTGCCTTCGGGCTCGGGCATGCGCAAAGCCGGCAGCTGTTTGCGGACGAATTCCAGCACGCGGTTGCGGTTGGCTTCGAGATAGCGGAGCAGTGCCTCCAGCCAGGGCCCGCCTTCTTCAAAGGCCGCCAGGGCGGCCGCGGCTCCGAGCAGGTTGATCCCTTGAACGAGCCCGGCGCGCGCCTTCTCGAAGCGCCGGCGCAGGTCCGGATCGGGGATGACGGCGAAAGCGCCCTCGAGGCCCGCAATGTTGAAGGTCTTGGTGGCGGCCATGAGCGTGATGGTGCGGCGGCCGATTTCCGGATCGAGCGAGGCGATCGGCCGATGGCTGTACCCGCGGTATACCAGGTCGCAGTGGATCTCGTCCGAAATGATCCCGATGCCGCGGCTGAGGCAGATCTCGGCCATCCGGGCGAGCTCTTCCGTGCGGAACACACGGCCGACCGGATTGTGCGGATTGCACAGGAGAAAGGCGCAGACTTCCCGGTCCGCAGCGGCCTCGAAATCGGAAAAGTCGATTTCATAACGCTGATCCGGGCGCCATATCAGCCGGTTGACCTCCATGCCGAGCCCTGCATTCCCGGCTGCCTTCAGTATCGGCGGATACACGGGGGTCTGGATCAGAAGTCTCGCTCCGGGTCTGGCCAGCACCCGGACGGCGAGGTTGAATCCCGGCACCACTCCCGGAAGAAAGGTGACGGCGTCGGCCGGAACGCGCCAGCCGTACATGCGGGCCAGGCGCTGGGCGACGGCTTCTGCGAGCGCATGCGGGTGGACGCCGTAGCCGAAGATGCCGTGCTCGATGCGCCGGCGCAAGGCGCGCACCACGGCTTCGGGCACGGCGAAGTCCATGTCGGCCACCCACATCGGCAGCACGTCCGCCTCGTAGGCGTTCCATTTCATGCTGTCCGACGAGCGGCGGTCGACGATACGGTCGAAGAGCGCGTCGGCGGTCGGCTTGCCCGGCGAGCTCACGGTTTCACCTCCCCTGCGGGTACGACCACGAAGGGCAGGTTCTGCCTGCGTGCCGCTTCGTTCAGTGCCGCCAGGTCCGTGCTGAAAAGCTGGTTCAGCCGGGCCTCGTAGCCGTCGAGCTCCTGTTTCTGCGCAGCGTAAACCTCCCGCATGCCCTGGGTGGGCAGGCCGTCGGGCTCGAGCGCGGACGAGTAAAGCGAGGAGAGCCGCGAGTACAGCCTGGCGCCTCCCTTCATCGCCAGGATATCGTAGACGACCTCGGCTTTGGGATTGTGCATCAGAGCTTCCAGGGCATCGAGCCTGCCGATGAGGGCCTCCGAGTCGGCTGCCAGCTGCGCCGCCGCAAAGGTGCCCCGGAGCAAGGAATTACGTTCTGCAAGTTGCCGGCGCACGGAGCGCAGTCTGCGCACCAGGCGCGTCAGGCGGGTTATGTCGTCGCGCACCGAGAGGGCGAACGCGATCTGGGCCTTCAGGTCGGCTTCGGAGATCCGGACGCGCGGGTCGGGAAGCACGCGCAGGGTCGTGGTCGCGGTCTTGCCGCCTGCCGTCAGGCGCAGCGTGTAGGTCCCGGGAGGAACGAGGGGGCCTTCGGTGGGGTCCCCGGCATCGATCTTTGCGTCCTGGATCATCTCCGCGCCTTCATAAGCGAGATCCCAGGCGGCGGCGTTCACGCCGGGCTGCTTGGACAACGCCTGCTTGCGGGCAGCCTCTTCGAACTCCGCCGGGTTGTCCGTATGTCCCGGCCAGGATTTCGGCTTGCTGCTCAGTGCAGCGACCGCCTTGCCCCCGGCGTCGATGATCTCGATGGTGATGTCGCCTTCCGGCGCTTCCTTGAGCCAGTAGTAAAAAACCGCGCGCCCGGCGGGATTTTCCCCCGACCAGCGATCTGCGGGGGCCGCACGGAAGCGCCAGCGCACCGCGTCCGGAGCGGTGAAAAGGTGGACGGGCGACTCGGTGATCTGCGGCGAGAGTTCGCGGATCACCGACAGATGATCGAAGATCCACATGGACCTGCCGTGGGTGCCGACGACGAGGCTGTTGTCCTTCACGACGAGGTCATGGACCGCGACCGTGGGGAGGTTCAGTTTCAGCGGGCGCCACGTGCGGCCGCCGTCGGTCGTGAAGCTGACGCCGCGTTCGGTGCCCAGGTACAGGATCTCGGGCCGGCGTACGTCCTCCCTTACGGCGTGCAGGTAGACATCCTGCGGCAGCGTTTCGTCCAGTCGCTGCCAGGTTTCGCCGAAATCCGAGGTCTTGTAGAGGTACGGCTTCATGTCGTCGAGGCGATGGTTGTCGACGACGACATAGGCCGTGCCGGCGTCGAAGCGCGAGGGCTCGATCATGCTGACCGTCCCCCATTCGGGGATCCCCGGGATGGCGGCGGTGACGTTCTTCCAGGTTTTCCCTCCGTCGCGCGTGACGTGCACGAGCCCGTCGTCGCTCCCGGCCCAGATCAGGCCGGGCTGCACCGGCGACTCGGCGAGCGCGAAAACCGTGCAGTAGGTTTCGACGCCTGTGTTGTCGCCCGTGATCGGGCCGCCCGACCACTGCTGCTTGCTCTTGTCGTTGCGCGTCAGGTCGCCGCTGATCGCCGTCCAGGTCTGGCCCCCGTCGGCGCTCTTGAAGACCACGTTGCCTGCGTGATAGAGCACTTTCGGATCGTGCGGCGAGAGCGCTATGGGCGCGGTCCATTGGAAGCGATACTTCATGTCCTCGGCGCCGTGGCCCGACGGGTCTTCGGGGTAAACGCTCACGTTGCGTGCCTGCCCCGTCCTGTGGTCGTAACGGGAAATGTATCCGCCGTACTCCCCCGCATACACGATGTCGGGATCCGTTGGATCCGACACTACCCAGCCCGCTTCGCCCCCGCCCACACTGTGCCAGTCGACGTTGCGGATGCCGGCGGTCGTGAGGCTCCGGCTCGGGCCTTGTGCGGTGCCGATGTCCTGCAACGAGCCGGCGACGTGGAAGGGCACGCGGTTGTCGGCCGACACGTGGTAGAACTGCCCGATCGGCAGAGCGCATCCGTACCAGCTCTCGCCCCCGTCGGTCGAGACATCCACTCCTGCATCGCTTCCGATGATCATGCGCCGCGGGTTCTTCGGATCTATCCAGATGTCGTGACTGTCCCAGCCCTTGATCTTGACGAAGGTCAGGGTCTTGCCGCCGTCGATGCTCTTGACGAAGGAAACCTGGGGAAACCAGATCTCATTGGGATTGGCCGGATGCACGGTCATGGTCGAGTAATACCACGGGCGCTGGCGGATCAGGCGGCTTGCATTCACGCGCTGCCATGTGTCGCCGCCGTCGTCGGAACGGAACAATCCGCCCTCCTCGGCCTCGATCAGAGCATAGACGCGGCGCCCGTCCGAGGGCGCCACCGCCACGCCCACCTTGCCCCAGATGCCTGCAGGGAGGCCCTTGCCTTTTTCCTTTCCGTCCAGCCGCGTCCAGGTATCGCCTCCGTCGCGCGAGACGTACAGGCCGCTGCCGGGACCCCCGCTCTGCAGATTCCACGGCGAGCGGCGGGCCTGCCAGAGCCCGGCGAAGACGATGTTCGGATTCGAAGGATCCAGCTCGACGTCGGATGCGCCGGTGTTCTCGTCCTTCTTGAGCACCTGGGACCAGGTCCTGCCGCCGTCTCTGGTGCGGTAGACCCCGCGCTCCGGATTGGGGCCGAATGCGCGGCCCAGCACGGCCGCGAAGGCGATGTTCGGGTCGGCCGGATGCACCGCCATCTTGCCGATCTGCCCCTCCTGCTTCCACACGTGCGCCCAGGTCTTGCCTCCGTCGATCGATTTGTATATGCCGTTGCCCGGCGCCACGTTGCCGCGGATGTTGGCCTCGCCCGAACCGGCATAGATCACGTTCGGATCCGATGGCGCCACGGCGATCGATCCCATCGAGGAGATGTCCTGCTCGTCGAAGATCGGCTTCCAGTTCATCCCGCCGTCCGTCGATTTCCAGATGCCGCCCGAGGCGCTCGCCGCATAGCAGATATTCGGATCTCCGGGCACGCCCGCGACGCGCGACACGCGCCCTCCCCAGGCGGGCCCCAGCAGCCGGTATTTGAGCGGCTCCAGCTCTGCAGGGCCTTTCCGTGCCTCATCGCGGCCGGCCGACGGAGCCCCGCCGGATACGGTCAGAGCCAGAGCAGCCAGAAGCAGACGGACGATCGATCGCAGGTTGCCATTCATCGGAACCTCCTCCTGAAATCCCGCCGATCGCGCGGAACGGATACGATAGCACCTGCCGGTACCGGGTTTTAGCAAATATCATCGCGCGACCTTTGCTGCTCCTGCGGCGGGGCGCGGCCGGGCTTGACAAGGGCTGGGATTCGGGCCGAATTTATGAAGTACGAACCTCGGAGGCAGGCGAACTTTGTTGCCGCAGGGGAATCCTTTCATACGGGAAGCGCTCCTTCAGGAGCCGGCCGACGGCAAGGTCCGGTGCGGGACGTGCGAGCGGCGCTGCGAGATCGTTCCCGGCGGCCTGGGCTGGTGCAGGACGCGCGCGAACCGGGCCGGATCGCTGGTTACCCTGATCTACGGCGCCGTTTCGTCGCTCGCCGTGAATCCCGTGGAGAAGAAGCCCTTCTATCATTTTCACCCCGGCACGCTCACGCTCACCGCGGGGAGCTGGTCGTGCAACTTCGCATGCCCCTGGTGCCAGAACTGGGATATCAGCAAAACGGCCCGCCCGCGCCACTCCGATTTCGTCTCCCCCGAGCGTTTCGTGGAAATCGCCCGGCGGGAAGACTGCCGCGGTACCTCGATCTCCTTCAACGAGCCGACCCTGTCTCTCGAATGGTCCCTGGAGGTTTTCCGTCTTGCGCGCCGCGCGGGCCTCTATAACACCTACGTAACGAACGGGTACATGACCGCCGAGGCCCTCCAACTGCTGATCGAAGCCGGGCTGGACGCGATGAACGTGGATCTGAAGGGGGACGGCGCCGCGGTGCGCAGATTCTGCGGCGGCATCGAGGTCGAGAAAGTCTGGGACACGTGCCGTGCGGCCCGCACCCGCGGCATTCATGTGGAAGTCACCACGCTGGTGATTCCGGGCGTCAACGATTCGGACGAGGTTCTCGGCGACATTGCCCGCCGCGTCGTCTCGGGCGTCGGCCGCAGCGTGCCCTGGCATGTGAGCGCCTACCGCCCCGCCTACAAGTTCGATGCGCCGCCGACCCCGCTCGCCGCCCTGGAGCGCGCTTACAAAATCGGAAAGGAGAGCGGCCTGGAGTTCGTCTATACGGGCAACGTGCCCGGGCACGCGTGGGAGCACACCTACTGCCCCAGGTGCGGATCTGTGCTCATCCGGCGCATCGGATTCATAGTGACCGATAACCGGCTGCGCTCCGGCCGATGCCCCGACTGCGCGTGCGCCATAGCCGGCATATGGGGAGATGGGTGAAGCGCGAAGAAACCGCTTTGAATCCCGGAAAGCTCGTAGTAACTTGGCATTTGCGAAGGAGATGTAAGAGGAAAGAGGGCTGAACAACAAAAGGACCCAGGACTGCCTGCGCCGAACGGATCCTGCACCGACCGCGGTTCGGCACAAGCCGGATCAGGCTCTGCCCCGGGCCCTACCGACTTAATACTCGCGTCGAGCGGGAAAGTTTCACTGTTTTCGTGGTAGCGGCATTCCCGGGCAGGGCCGGGTAGTTCACGATGACCGAGCGCCCGGGCGCTATTCCGCCGTCGCCGCCGCGCGATACCGGCCGGCCTCCGGCGGGCGGGCGGGCGAGGGCGGCTCTGCCGCTCGCCTGCGTGGCCGCCTTGTGCGTCCTCGCTTACCTCCCCGCCTTCGACAACGGCTTCATATCCGACGACTTCATCATGCTCGACTGGGTCGAGCAATGGCGGTCGGATTTCACGTTCCTTTTCCGCATCTCGCCCGATGTTTTCCGCATTCCCACGTACGTCGTACTGCGCGCATTTCTATGGGCTTTCGGCTACCATGTGCCTCCGCTTTATGCCTTTGTCATCCTGGTCCATATCGCCAACTGCTTCCTGCTCTATCGGTTCTGCCGCCTGCGGGCCGGAGGAGGGCAGGCGGCGGCGCTTGCCGCGCTGCTTTTCGCCGCCTCCCAGGACGGGCAGGAGGCGATCATGTGGCTTGCGGCGATGACGTACGCCCTGGCGGGGTTTTTCATCCTTGCCGCGCTGGTCTTGTGGGCGAAGCAGCGCTTCGTCGCCGCCGCCCTGGTCTTTCTTGCCGGGCTGTTCACGAGCGAGTCGGTGCTCGTGCTCCTCCTCCTCATTCCGCTTTCGGACGCCTGGGAGGCGGGCAAGTTGCGCTGGCGGGCGCGGTATCTCCTCCTCCTGCCGCCGCTGCTGATCTTTGCCGCCGTCTTCTTCGGCACACTGCCCGAGAACTACATGGTCGCCGAGCGCGCCTACGCCCTGGGTTGGCACGGCGGCATCGTCTTCGCCCGCAGCATGTTCCGGCTGGCTTTTCCCGGAGTCGTCTTCGCGGTCGCGGTCATATGGCTCGCGGAACATCGCGTGGCTTTCCCGGCTCTGGCGCGCGGCGCTGCATGGAGCTGCATCACCCTGCTGCCGTTCATCTTTCTCACCTACCAGTATCACGTGCCCAGCCGCCATGCGTACGTGCCGGCGATGGGATCGGCGCTGGCACTTGCAGGCCTGCTCGCCGCGTGCGGCCGCCGCGGCCTGCGGCACGCCGTGGCGGCGGTTCTCGTGATCGCGAACATTTCCTATATCTGGCTGCGCAAGGACGCCCAGTTCGAGGAGCGCGCCCGGCCGACCACGCTTCTGCTCGAGGAACTGAAAAGCCGCAGCCCTGAAAGGATCGTGATCGCGGGCTTCCCGCTGAATCCGTGGATGGCCAAGGCGGCGGCGCGCCATGTGCCGGGCTGGGACCCGCGAATGATCGAGGTCGATGCCCCGGAAGATTCCTGTCCTGCCTGCCCCAGGCTATGGTGGAACCCGCAGCGGAAGGAGTACGAAGGCGATCTGTCCGGGCGGCTGCGGGCGCCGCGCCGGCCCCGGTGAGCGCCGGGCCGCATGCGGCGGGGGATCCTCCGTGGGTGCGTTTTTGTCGGGCGCAGGCGCGGCTTTCTGTGCGATGATTCCGGGGTGCGCCGGTCCGCGCGGCAGGAAATGGAGGGGCTCATGTCCGAAGGAGAATCGCTTTCCAGGAGACGGTTTCTTGCAGGCGGCGCTGCAGGGCTCGGCACGCTGGCCCTGTCGCCGCTCTTGATCGAGGTGCTGCTTTCGAGCACGGGCTGCGGCGCGGGGGGCGGCGGCGCGCAGGCCGATGTCGTCCTTCCCGAGGAGATCCTGAAAAAGGCCGTCGATCTGCTGATGGCCAAGGGCGCGAGCCATGCGGACGTGTTCGCCGAGAGGGCGGCCGCCGACATCGTCCAGGGCGACGATCGCAAGATCAACACCTCGACGATCGTGGAAAAGGGCGTCGGCCTGCGGGCCGTCAAGGACGGGAAAACCTTCTATGCATATACCAGCAGTTTCGATCCCGAGCCGATCTACGCCACCGCGCGCATGGTCGCCGATGCCGCCGCCCAAGGTGCGGGGTCGGGAGCGGCGCGCGCCGTCGGCCTCGTGCTGCAGTCTTCCGGCCTCACCTTTCCCATCACGCCGCGCCCCTCGGAGGTGGCCGTCGAGAAAAAGATCGAGCTCTTCAAGGCCCTCGGGGAACGCGCCTGGTCGGCCGATGCGCGCGTGGTCCAGGTGATGCAGGTGATGCGCGAGATCGTGCGCCAGGTGAACATCGCCACATCGTCCGGCAGGCTGATCCGCCAGACCCTAGGGCTTACGGAGTTCATCGCCTCGACGCACATGAAGGACAAGGAAGGCGCCCTGCAGAACGGATTCGCCATGCGCGGCGCCTATGCGGGCCGGGACTTTTTCACCGGGGAGAATTCCTTCGAGCGAATCGTCGACCAGTCCGTCGAGCGGGCCAGGAAACTGCTGGAAGCCGTCGATTCCCCGCGCGGCGTCATCCCGGTGGTGCTGGCTCCGGGGGAGAACGGCGTGCTTTTTCACGAATCCTGCGGCCACGGCATGGAGGCCGATCTCGTCTACAAGGGTTCGAACTTCAAGGACCAGATCGGCATGCAGACTGCGGCGCGAGGGGTCACACTGATCGACGACGGCACGTTGCCGTTCATGCCGGGTTCGTTCGCGTTCGACGACGAGGGCACGCCCTCGGAGCGCACGGTTCTGATCGAGGACGGCATCCAGAAGAACTATCTCTGCGATCTGATCTGGGGCGAGAAGCTGGGCCTGAAGTCCACCGGCTCGGGGCGCCGGCAGTCGTTCCGCTTCCCGCCCATCCCGCGCATGAGGAACACCTTCATCGAGCGGGGCAACCGTTCGCCGGAGGAGATCGTCGCCGCCACGCGCAGGGGAATCTACGTGGCATCGGTGGGCGGCGGGGGGCAGGTCGACGTGATCACCGGCAATTTCATGATGGGCGTCGGCGAAGGCTACCTGATCGAGAACGGCAGGATCACGCGGCCCATCAAGGGCGCCACGCTTTCCGGCATGGGCATCCAGGCGTTGAAGACCATCGACATGGTCGGCAACGACCTCCAATTGTTCGCCAGCGCCGGCCGCTGCGGCAAGATGCAGGCGGCCCCGGTCGGCTTCGGCATGCCGACCATCCGGGTGCGCGGCATCCTGGTGGGCGGCCGCGGCGAGGCATGGGACGCGGAGAGAGGAGAGGGGCTGTGAAGCAGAAAGCGGAATACATGGACCTTGCCTTGCATGCCGTGGCGGCCGGGAAGAACGCCGGCGCCGACGGCGCCGAGGCCTTCCTTTCGGACACCGAGTCGGTGCAGGTGACCGTCAGCGCCGGCAAGATCGAGCAGGTGAACGCCGCGCGCGAGGCAGGCATCGGCCTGCGCCTGCTCAAGGACCAGAGAATGATATCCGGCTCCACCAACGAGCTTTCGCCCGATGCGGTCGAGAGCCTCGCCCGGGAACTGATGCGCAAGCTGCCCTATCACACGCCCGACGAATTCAACACGATCCCCGGCGGGGAGAGCGGCAGGCTCGAGAAGGAGTGGTCCGGCTATGCGGATCTGATCACCTACGATCCGGCCATCGCCGAGGCGCCCGTGGAGGACAAGATCCGCAAGGCCCTGCGCATGGAGGCGGCGGGACTGGAATTCAGCCCCAAGATCAGCGGTTCCATGATGGTCGTCTATCAGGACAGCGCATCCTGCATCTATCTGGCCAATTCGAACGGCATCGCGGGCTGGTTCCCCGCCTCGGGCTGCGGCGGGGGTGTCGAGATGTCGGCCGCCGAGGGCGACGATCACCAGTCGGGATCCTATTCCCAGGCCTTCGCGCGCTATGCGGACTTCGATGCGGAGGGTATCGGACGCCGCGCGGCCGAAAAGGCCGTGCGCATGCTGGGAGCCCGGCCCATCGCGTCCTGCGAGGTCCCCATGGTGGTTTCGCCGGAGGTCGGGGCCGAGATCTTTTCCTTTCTGGCGGGCCTGCTGTCCGCGGACGAAGTGCAGAAGGGGCGATCGCTGTTCGCAGGGAAGCTCGGGACGCGCGTCGCCTCGCCCGCCTTTTCCCTGATCGACGACGGCCGCCTGAAGGGCGGACTCTCGACCGCCCCGGTGGACGGCGAGGGCGTTCCCCAGCAGACCACGCCCCTGATCGTCGACGGCATCCTGAAGAACTACCTGTACGACAGCTACAGCGCCCGCAAGGGCAGGACGCGCTCCACAGGGAACCGCAGGCGCGAAGGGTTCGACAGCCGCGGCGGCATCGGCCCGACGAATTTCTACCTGCAACCGGGGCGCCCGCGGCCGGAAGAGATCGTCGCCGGGATGCACCGCGGATTCTACCTGAGCGAAGCCATCGGCATCTTTGCCGGCATCAACACGGCCTCGGGCGATTTTTCCATCCCGGCGGCGGGATTCCTCATCGAAGGGGGAAGGTTGACGAAGCCGGTGAGGGGAATCAGCATCGGGGGGAACCTGTTCGAGCTTCTGCGCTCGGTCGACAAGATCGGCAACGACCTGACGTGGTTTCAATCCCTGGGTTGCCCCACGTTCTCGGTCTCGGCGATCAAGATCGGCGGTGGTTCGACGGGCGCGTGAACGGCGGCGCATCGCACCGAACAGGAGTCGATGCATCCAGCCGCTCCGGAATTACCGCTTGTTTTCATCCCTGGAAGCGCGGGATGAGCCATTCTATGCGCCGAAGACGGCGGAAGCTGAAGGCGCTCTTCGACTGAACCTACTTTGGGTGCGCAGCGTCTTATTAGTATAAGAAACCATGGAATCGGTGCGGATCTGTTACGGAGGAGAGTCGCCCATGCGAACATCTCGCAGGTTGCGCTTTTTTGCCGCCGCCGTCGCCTGCTTGTTGCCGGCCGTACCGGCACTTGCAAGCCACTATGTGGTCTGGAGTCCGGGCGATAGCGCAACATACCGGAACGAGGCGACGGGGGCCGAAGTCCATGCCATGGCGGGGCAGGGCGGACGCATCTGGGTGCACTACACGAACTTCGCCGGATTCGGGCCGCTCTGGGTATCGGCCTCCGGCCGCGGCGAGCGCGTCTATGTGATGGGCGCGGATTGGAGGATCCAGCTGTTCGCCGATTTCGACGCGCCCGCCGGAAGCGTCACGCCTCTCGACCTGGGGCCGTGCAATCGCGGTGCGGCCATCCTGGCGGGCCGGGGCGCGCTGACGGTGCCCGCGGGAACATTCAGCGACGTTGTGCGCATCGATTTCCAGCCCAGCTGCGCCGACGCGGGAGTCACCAGCGCATGGTTCGCCAGGGGCGTGGGGCCCGTCCAATGGACCTCGGCCACGATCGCCGGTCTTTCGACCTATCAGATGGTCTCGGCCGACATCGGCGGGATTCGATATCCCCTTCACACCGGACTTTCGCTGCTCGCTCAGTTACCCGGCCCCGTCGTGTGGCTGAACCTGATGCCTCCCGTCCCCAAGATGCCGCAGACCGCCGATGTCTACCTGACGGTTCAGAACAACACGACGGAGGCTATCACGTACACCTTCAGAACGGGCCAGCATTTCGAGATAGAGATTCTCGACAAGGCCGGAAAAGTGGTTTCGAGATGGTCGCGCGGCAAGGCTTTCATTCAAGCCTTTACCGAAGTGACCATCCCGCCGGGCGGCGCGCGGCGCTTCGGCGGTGCCGTCGAGCTTGCCTACGACGACGGCAGGCCGCTGGCTGAGGGATACTACACGGTGCGGATATACCTGACGAACGAGAATCCGCCCGGCACGACCCCGCCGCAGGGCTCCGCGCCCGTCGAAATAAGATGGGCAGTCTAATCGTAAAATAGGGACGCTCACCTATTTTGACCGCGCCCCCTGATCGGGTTGACTCCGCAAAATAGGGGAGCGTCCCCAATTACTGCTTCTTTTCCTCGGCCGGGGGCTTTTCGCGAGTGTAAGGCCGCCCGGTCAGCCATTTCTCGAACCACTCGAGCTCGATATTCATCTTGAACAGCTGGTGGCGCAGCTCTCTCCAGCCGTGAGGCTCGCGCGGCGCCACGTAGAGATGCGTGGGCACGCCGTTGCTCTTCAGGGCGCGGTACATCTCGACGGACTGCGGCATGGGCACGCGCACGTCCTCGGCCCCTACCAGGAAAATGGTCGGCGTCTTGACGCGCCACACGTCCTTGAGCGGCGAGTTGTCCCAGTAGACGTCGATGGGCGCGTCCTTCTGCCACGGCGTGCCGCCGAACCACGGGGTGCGGTAGGTGCGCACGTCGCTCTGCCCGTACATCGAGATCCAGTTGGCCGCGCCCGCCCCCGAAGAGGCTGCCTTGAAACGGTCCGTGAAGGTGATGATCTTGTTGGTCATGTGGCCGCCTGCGCTCCAGCCCATTTTCGCGAGGCGCTCCGGATCGGCGATCCCCCTCTGGATCAGGTAGTCGACCCCGGCCATGACGTCCAGGTGCGCCTGCCGGAAATAATGGCCCACCATGTCGCGCAGGAATGCGTCGCCGTAACCGGTGCTTCCGCGGTAGTTGGGGCGCAGCACGGCATATCCCTTGGCGGCCAGCACGGGCCGGTAGTGGCTCCATGAACTGAAGGAAAGCTTGTCGGACGACTGCGGCCCCCCGTGTGTATTGACGACCAGCGGATAGCGCTGCCCTTCCTTATAGTCCAGCGGGTAGGTGAGAATCCCTTCCACCGTCACTCCGTCCGCGCCTTTCCACTCGATCTTCTCCTCGCGCGGGAGCAGGAAATCGCGGGCGATGTAGTCATAGATGCTCGTGACCTTGCGCGGCGCCGCTGCGCCCGCTCCCAAAATGTATACCTCGCCGGGATCGGCCGGGGTGCTGATGGTGAATACGTCGGCATCCTGAGCAAGGCAGTAGGCGCCCGGCGTGATCGCGTGGTCGCCCCGGGTTATCTGCCGGTAGGAGCCGTCCGCGAGGTCGATGACGAAAAGCTGGCTGTGGACGCCGAGATTGCAGACGGCCACGACGGATTTGCCGTCCTTGGACCAGCGGGCCGCGTCCACGGCGTGCGGGAATTTCGGGAAAGCATAGCGCGCATCGCCTCCGCGCGCCGATACCAGAAAGACCCTGCTGTTGTAATAGGTCTCGAAGCGGTCGTTGGCGCCGGCGGTGAAGAGCACCTGGCTGTTGTCGGGCGAGATCTCGGCGTTGCCTTCGGCGATGCGGTTGTCGGTGAGCCGGACCATGTTCCTGCCGTCGGCATCCATGAGGTAGAGCTCGTTATGCTCGGCGTCGCCGTACAGCGGGCTGATGCCGCGCGCCACGACGATCTTGGTGCCGTCGCGCGACAGGCTGTAGCTGTTGATCGAAAAGTCGCCTTCCGTGATGCGCTGCTCTTTCTTGTCGGCGAGCGTCACCTTCCACAGGTGCATCTGCTTGAAGTTCTCGTCGTAGGCGTAGACGTCGTCGCGCTCCTTTTCGCGCTGCTTTTCCTCGGCGGTCTTGGGATCGGGCGCACGGAAGTAGATGGCATCCCCCTTCGGGGACCATGCGATGTCGGAAACCGAGGTTTCGTGGCTGGTGAGCTGCTCCGCTTCGCCCCCGGCGTTGGGGATGACGAAGATCTGCGTGCTCTGGGCCGCTTCCTCGCCCGCGCCGCGCTGGGCGGTGAATGCGATCAGCCGGCCGTCGGGGGACCAGGCCGGGGAGCTTTCGCCCTTGGCCCCGTTGGTCATCTGGATCAGGCCGCTGCCGTCGGTGTTGATTCGCCAGATGTGCGTGATCCTGGTGTTGGCCTTCCAGTCCGGCTTGCTCAGCGTGAAGATCACCTGCCTGCCGTCGGGCGACAGCTGCGGGCTGCCGAGCTGCGGGATTTCCAGCATGTCGACGAGGGTCATGGGCCTCCTGGCCTGGGAAGCGGCGGCCAGGGGCAGGACTGCGATCAGAATGAGTACCAGTGCCGTATTCTTCCTGTTCATCTCATCCTCCGCGAATCGAACGACGAACCCGGCGGGGCGGCCGCGAGGCCGCCGCCGGCGGATTCCTCACGCCAGCTGATTCTACAACAACAGGAGTGCGGCCGCTTTTCTTCTCCGTCCCGCTTGCTCATTTTCGGAGCCGCGGGAATTCGGTCACCCGGAGCTTCGCACAGCCGTAAGGGATGAGGGTCAGTTTCTCGAGGTCCTCGCCCGACTCCTGAAGGCCGGGAGGAGTCTCCGCCGCCCAGCCGTGCGCGAGCTTCCAGCCCGGCAGCTTCCTCCCCTCGGCGATCGCCGCCACGCCCGCGCCCTCGGGCGAGAAGGGATTCTCGCCGACGGGCCTTTCCTCGAGGCGCACGCTGGTTCCGGGGTTCTCCGTGTCGATCAGAAGTCCGTAGTTCCAGGGCGTCGAGGGGCGCACCTCGAAGTCGCCGTGCGGCAGCTCGCGGTGCGGCAGATCGGCGTGCACGCGCGTCCACGTTTCTCCCAGTTTCAGCGAAAAAACGAGCGGCCCGCGCTCGAGGGCGACCGCCTCGTTGTAGCGCAGCGCGGCGCGCACCTTCATGGGAAAGCGAACCTCGATTTCCGCGCGCCCCGGCCACTCCCGCTCGATGCGGTGGAAGGTGCCGGGGCGCAGACTCTGCTCCGGCAGGCCCGCCACGCGGGCGGTCGCGCCTTCGGTCCATGCGGGGACGCGCAAAAGCAGGGGGAAACGGGCGGGCCTGCCGTTTTCGACCGTGATCCGCAGCATTTCGCGGAAGGGATAGTCGGTAGCCAGCGAAACCGTGACCGGCGTGCCGCGCGAGTCGAAGCGCGCCGTGCTCGGCGCATAGGCGACGGCGGCGATACCCTCGTCCGGGGTCTTCATCCAGAGACCGGCGGCGAATTTCGGCCATCCCTGGTGCATGTTGGCGGTGCAGCAGCCGTAATTGGGCTCCAGCCCGAAGAGGTTCGATTCGGGGCCGTTGGTGGTCCACATGTGGTCGGGATTGATCATGCACTGCACCTGGTTGGCCTGCTGGTCGTACTGGTGCGCCCACATGTCGGGCGAAAAGGCTGCCGGCAGAGCATTGAAAGCCACGCGCTCGAGGCGGTCGCCGAACGGCGGGTCGCCGAAGACCGAAAGGAGGGTCTCGAGCGAATAGAGGAACTCGACCACGGCGCACAATTCCGTTCCCTGGACGGGATTCTTGCCGGCCAGGCACTCGTCGCCGGTGAACATGCCCGTGGCCTGGCCGTGGAAGCGGTCGAGCAGGCCGATCATGCGGGCAGGGAAGACTCGGTCGTCCCGACTCGGCTGGAGGCGCCAGGAGAGCGCGCCCGCCTTGACCGCCATGGCCGTGTTGACCACGTGCTTGGTCCACTTCCAAAGGCCGCGCCGCGGGGTGGGGACAGTGACGTCCTCGCCGCGGTAAAGTTCCACATAATCGAAGCCCTGTGCCCGCAGCATGTGGGCGAGATCCAGGAGCCAGGGCTCCCCCGTTCTTTCGTAGATGTAGAAGACAGGGATGAGGCCCTCGAACCATCGGAACCTCCCCCAGTCGTACAGCGGCGTGCGGGCAAGACCGCCGTGAAGCGCGCGCAGGCTGCGCTCGACGGCTCGCAGGATACGGTCGTCGCCCGTGGCTTCGTGGTACTGGACGAGCATCTTGCCGGCCAACAGGATCGCCCACAAGTCATAGGGCTTGGAGACGGCGTCCTCCGGGTACGGCGCGAACCAGCCGTCGGGCCTCTGATGCGCGGCGATATGTTCGACATACCGGCCGATGCGTGCCTTCAGGGCCGTGTCGTCGAGGATCCAGGCCAGCGGTATGACGCCGTCGAGCCAGTAGGGAGCGCGCTCCCAGCCCTCGGCGTCGCCGCCGAACCACCGGCTGCGAGCGACGTCGGGCCAGAACTCGTCCAGATGCCCGCTCAATCCGTCCGCCTGGATGCGGAGCTGGCGTGCGAGCCACCCTTGGGGGCGGATCGAGCCGAGCGGAAGCGGCCGGAAGGCCGGAGGAGCGAGCTTCCTCGCCGGTTTTCCGGAACGCGATGGCGGGCTCTGCTGCGGCATGGTTGCCGACGCGGCGGGGCGCCTGCGGGCCAATAGCGCGCAGGCCCCGGCGGCCGCATCGCGGATGAACTCGCGGCGCTCGATCCTGTGCATGTTCTCCTCCTTCTGTCGGAGGCTTCACGCTATCATCGGGCGGGAAAGCAAAGCAAGAAGGGCGCCGGCCGTCAAAGGCGTTGATGCCGCCGCCGGTCTCGACTAGAATGCCAACCGTCTCGTCTTCATAGAGCAAACTGAATTCCGCATCTCAGGAGGTGAGAGCCCGCCATGTCTCGATCGCTGATCTATCGGACACTTGCTCTGGTACTGGCCTGGGCGGCCGCGCTTCCGGCGCAGCCTGCCAAGCACCCGCTGCGCGCGGAGGATATCGCCCGCATACGGCAGGTGCGCGACCCGCAGTGTTCGCCCGATGGTTTGTGGGTGGCCTATGTGGTCGGCACCACAGACCTAAAGGAGGACAAGAGCAGTTCCCACATCTGGATGGCGAGCTTCGACGGCAGGAGCGAGCGCCAGATGACCTACAGCCAGGACAGCGAATCCTCGCCGAAGTGGAGTCCCGACGGCCGGTATCTGTCGTTCACTTCGTCCCGGCCGGGAAAGGCCAAAGGCAACCAGGTCTGGCTGCTCGACCGCAGCGGCGGCGAAGCCATGCAGCTCACCGAGGTCAAGGGGCGCCTGCAGGGCTACGAGTGGTCGCCCGATTCCAAGCGCCTGGCCCTGGTGGTCGGCGATCCCGACCCCGAGGAGGAAGGTTCCGGGGAGGCCGGCCAGAGGCCCAAGGCGCCGAAGCCGATCGTGATCGACCGCTACAAGTTCAAGCAGGACGGCCAGGGATACCTGCTTTCAGACAGGCATACACACATCTACCTGTTCGATATCGAGAGCAGGAAGCTGGAACGCCTGACGACGGGGAAGTGGGACGAAGTGTCCCCCTCGTGGTCGCCCGACGGCACGCGCATCGCGTTTCTGAGCAACCATCACCCGGATCCTGATCGCGAGCCTTCGTTCCAGGTCTTCGTGGCGGATGCCAGGCCGGGAGCGACCGAAAGAGCCGTGACGCCGCCCACCAGCCGCGCCTCCCGGGCGCGGCCCGAGTGGAGTCCCGACGGCAAGTGGATCGCGTTTCTCGAAACCGATGAAAAGAAGTACGGGGCATACAGCATGGATCACCTCACGCTCGTGCCCGCCGACGGCGGCAGCGCCCCCGTGCGGGTGAAGGCGACCGAGGATCTCGATCGCGGGGTTTCCAACGTGCGCTTCAGCGCCGACGGAAAGTCGATCACTTTTCTGGTTACGGACGACATGTCGGTCTATCCGGCGCGCGTCGACCTGGCCGGGGGGCCGGTGCAGAAGCTTCTTTCGCCGCCGGTGGTGCTGTCCTCATGGGTCTCGGCCGGCGGCTGCTCGGCCGCGATCTCCGGCAGCGACACGGAACCAAACGAGGTCTATGCGGTGGAGGGCAGGTCCCTGAGGCGCATCACGCGCCAGAACGACGCCCTCTTCGCCGAGCTCGAGATCGCGCCCACCGAGGAGGTCCGATTCAAGAGCAAGGACGGCACGGAAGTGCACGGGCTGCTGACCAAGCCCATAGGCTACGTCGAAGGGACCAAGGTTCCGCTTCTGCTGCGCATCCACGGCGGGCCGAACTCCCAGGACGCCCATACGTTCAATACCGAGCGGCAGTTTTTTGCCGCCAACGGCTACGCCGTGCTGGCCGTCAACTACCGCGGCAGCGCCGGGCGCGGCGCGAAGTTCTCGCGCGCCATCGCCGCCGATTGGGGGCATTACGAAGTCATGGACCTGCAGGCCGGCGTCGATCACGTGATCAAGATGGGCGTGGCCGATCCCGAACGGCTGGGCGTCGGGGGCTGGAGCTACGGCGGTATCTTGACCGATTACATGATCGCGAGCGACACCCGCTTCAAGGGTGCGACCAGCGGCGCAGGAACGGCCTTTACCGTGTCCTTTTACGGCACCGACCAGTACATCATCCAGTACGACAACGAAATCGGCCCGCCGTGGGATCCGAAGGCGTGGGAGACCTACGTCAAGATCTCCTACCCGTTCCTGCATGCCGACCGGATCAAGACGCCGACGCTGTTTCTCTGCGGCCAGCGCGATTTCAACGTGCCTGTCGCGGGCAGCGAGCAGATGTACCAGGCGCTCAGAAGCCTGGGCATCGACACCCAGCTGGTGATTTATCCCAACGAGTGGCACGGCATCAGCCGGCCGACCTACGTACAGGACCGCCTGAAGCGCTATCTCGCCTGGTACGACAAGTATGTGAAGAAGGTCCCGGGCGCGACCGGCATTCCGTCGCAGCCCTAGCTAGCGTACGGCGAAGATCGAGGGATCCAGCTCCGGATTGTGGCGCACCTCTTCGAAGGCCACGGTCCACTGGGTCAGGCGCGTCTGGTTCTGCCCCTCGTAGGTCAATGCCAGCTTGTAGGAATGCGGCAGGGTCAGGCCGTCGACCGTGCGGAAGTCTCCGAACTCCTCGCGTATGCGATAGAAGACGTCCCGCTGGCGGGCGGATTCCTCGGGCGTGGCGCCCATGTACGAAGCGATCTTCAGCACGTACGTGGTATAGACGTGCCGGAAGGTGTCGGGCTCGAAATAGAGGGTGATCACGAAGTCGCCCAGCCCTTTGCGCGGCCGGTAGCGCAGCTCGTGCAGCTCGCGCCCTTCGAATTTCTTGAGGCCGCTGTAATTGAGGCGCGGTTGCCGGGATTTCATGTCGAGCAGGCACCAGGCGGTCGAGGTGGCGCCGCCCAGGAGCCCTTCTTTCAGAAGGGAGTCGTATTCGTGGACGAACTGGGACAGCTCCGAGCGCCTGCCGGAATGGATGACGCCCACGCTGACGTCCTCGCCGTCGAAGGCCAGCTGTTCGCCGGGATACTCGGGGTGGGGGAATTTCAGCGCTAACCGCAGCCTGTTGCCCTGCGAGGCGAACGTGCTCCCGCCGGTGAGCCGGCCGAAGCTGCCGACGCGGAAGACGACCTCGGCCGTGCCGTTCATCATCCTGGACTTGACCTCGGCGCGCGCCTCGGGGGCGCCGATCGCGGCCAGATGCTTTTCCACCAGTTCCTCCGGCTTGAGCTTCGCTTCCTTGGCCTGAAGGAGCCAGGACAGCGACAAAAGAGTGCATAAAGCTGCTGCGCGTCTCACGGGACACCTCGATTCTGCGAACGGACCGGATCTCCTGCCTGCTTCCGATTACTCCTGTCGGCGGCGGGATGCAACAGAAAAATGACGCCCCTTGTCGATCGATACGTCTCGGAAGTTGCACAACTATTTGATCACGCTCGGGTCGTAGGTGAACTCCCGGCGATTGATCTGAGGGGCCAAGGGGCCAAGGGGTAAAGGGTTCCAAGTTGTTGCCGTGAAGTCTGTCTTCAGTGGCGCATGGCACCCCAGCAGTAATCCCCGTGAATGACAGCCTTTCAGGGGTGGTTTTCCGGATCGTAGGTCACCGATTCGCCTGTGTGGCTGCGTTGTAGCGTGGAAGTACCGCCGAATACATCCGCTTCCCCGGCATTGCCGCCGGCTCCGCCGCCGAATCGGAAAGGATGCTGGATTCTCTCGCTCGAATCCTGAAGGCCGGAATCGATCCGAGGCCCTGAGCGCTCTTTCCCCTTTGTCCCTTTACCCCTTTACCCCTTTACACCTGAAGTCGGCGACCGAAGCGATCTAAGTTCACAAGTCGACCGTTCCGACAAGGCGGACGCCCGCTGCCAGCAGCGAGAGCAAGTGTCCGCTATCATCGGAATACGCAGCCAAGACAAGGGGCCTAACTTTTGCCCAAGCCGGTATGGCGGCGTCCGACGGACCAATGGCGGGTTGCAAGGATGCACTTATCCTATGATAAGCTGACAAGGAAGGGTGGCGGGCAGCAAGCCCGTCGCCCTGCCGGAGGTGATCGAACAGCCATGCGGACTCTCGAAAAGCGCAACCACTCCCAGTGCGGTGCCGGGCGGGACCAAGCTCGAACCGGAGAGAGGGGACGTGGTCTCACGGACAAAGCCTATGAAACGGTCAAGCGCGCAATCCTCGAATGCGAGCTGCCCCCGGGATTCGAGGTGACGGCGCGAGAACTTGCCGTCCGGCTCGGCCTCGGAAAGGTCCCGCTGCGCGAGGCTCTGATCAGGCTCGCGCAGGAGGGCCTGCTGCAGCCGATTCCTCGAAGCGGGTATCGCATAACGCCCGTTACGGTCCAGGACGTGCAGGAGATCTTCGCATTGCGGCTGCTGCTAGAGCCCGCGGCCGCCCGCCAGGCGGCAGGGCGGATCGATAGGGAGCTTCTCTCGCACTTGGACGAACTGTGCAAGGCGGGCTACGAGCCCGGCAATCGCGCGAGCGAGTCCGCGTTCCTGCGAGCCAATCGCGAATTCCACGTGGCCATCGCAAACGCCACCGGAAACCACCGCCTGGCTCGAGTGCTGGGCCAGCTGCTCGAAGAGACGGAACGTCTGTTCCATCTCGGCCTGGCCGTGCGCGACCGGTCGGATGAGATGAAGCATGAACACCAGGAGTTGCTTGTTGCGCTCGCCTCCGGAAATGCCGAAGCAGCTGCGCAATCGACCATCCGGCAGATCGAAAGCGCGCGGAAAATGGTGATGGACGGCATTATGTCGGCCTGCTGGTTCAAGCAAGCACCCGTAGTCCAATGGTGAGGCCGGGAGGCCGCTCCCCCTGCCGTCGCTTCGTATCCGGAAGAATTGAAACGCGGCTCCCCTTTTGCCCGTCTAGAAAGCATTACGGGCACCGCAAGCCTGCCGAAGAACACCGGAGCACGCGGATCGGGCAACAGGGTTAGCGCGCAAGGGATATCGTCGCTTTTCTCTCCCGCCTGTTGCCGGTCGCGATGATTCCTTCCCGATCGCGCACGGCACTGAGCAGGCGGGGAGCGCGTGTCTTCATCGCGCGCCCCGTGGGGGGGCTCGCCCTGCAAAGCGATCCGCTTAGCCGCAGGCAAGCTGTGCGCTCCGACCGCCCGATTGATGCAAAGGGAGAACGACCGCGGTACGGTTTCAAGCGTGCGCGACAACTTCAACGGCCTTGCGCCGAGGGCAGTCCCTCTCGGGACGCGGCAATTGGATTCTCCGCCGGCACCCAAGCCGCCGGAGCGGATCTTGGCAGGCCCGATGGTTGAGCACACCGTCATACGCGAGCCGATCCTACAGGCGGCATAGATACAAGGAAACCTGCTGCGGCGTCCTCTGGAGAAACTCGCTCACGATGCGCTGTACCCACAGGATGTCGTGCCCGGCGAGGTTGCGCGGGGCAGATCGCAAGATCGCCGACGGCGGCGGAGCAATCCTTGAGGCTTTGCGTTTCAGCCATGCTATCACAGGCCGTCGGATTGTCAGGAAATATCCGCAGAGCCCGTGATCATACCGAGAAGAGAAGTATTCGTACGACTGCCATGGAAATCTGATAGTATCACGGAAAACAGTTGACATTATCACACTGATCTGCTAACAAGGCGCAAAAAGGGTAGCGTATGCACCTTGTAATCTCATGGCCTTGCCGATCAGCAGGTGCGATCAAGAGAGTCCCTCGCGCTGCCGGCAGGCCGGCCCTAAGCATCATCAACCTTCAACACAGACCTCTCCAAGACAGGAAGGGAGGCTAACCCATGAGACACCAGGAGATCCGGCAAACGGCCCGCCACTGCCTTTTCATTCTGTTGGTCGCTGCGGCGCCCGCCCTATCCCAGACCACGGCCCGATCCAGTATCGAAGGCAGAGTCGTCGATCAGGCAGGCGGCGTGCTCCCCGGAGTCACCGTCACGCTGAGCAGTCCGGCGATGCTCGAGGGAACGCGCACGACCGTCACGGACGCCGAAGGGCGCTACCGCTTCGCGGCGCTTCCCGCCGGCACATATCAGATCACGTTCGAGTTTCCCCAGTTCGCCACAGTCAAGCACGAGGTACGCCTTGCCACCGGGTTTGTGGCCACGATAAACGAGACCCTGAGCGTAAAGGGCTTTGAGGAATCGGTGACGGTGACGGCCGAGTCGCCTGCCGTAGACGTCAGGACAACGAGCGTCAGCGCAACCCTCGCCAAGGAGGCGCTCGAGGACCTTCCCACCTCCCGGACCATGTGGCAAGCCCTGAACCTCGCTCCGGGAGTCAGGGTAAGCGGCCTCGACATAGGCGGATCGGCGGTCGGGACACAGCAGTCCTATTCGAATTACGGAACGTCGGCAGGGGGGAACAAGCCCTCGCTGGACGGTGTGGATACCCGCGAGGATGCCGGCGGCGCCGGCTTCTATTTCGATTACGGCGCCTTCGAAGAGGTTCAGGTCAAGGCTATGGGGAGCGACCCCGAGATGGCCACCCCGGGGACGCAATTCATAGGCATCCTGAAATCGGGCGGCGACCAGCTTCACGGCTCGGCCTTTTTCGCATGGGAGACGCCGAAGCTCCAGAGCAACAACGTAACCGACGCACTCCGGGCGCGCGGCGCAAGCGAGGGCAATCCACTGAAATCCTACCATGACGCAAATTTCGACCTGGGCGGCCCCATTATCAAGCAGCGGCTGTGGTTCTACGGCTCCTATCGCCATCAGTACATCAAGACAGGCGTCGTGGGTTATCTCGCCTCTCCGGGCCCCGACAATATCGCCGGCACGTCCGACGACGTCCCCGGCGACTATCGGGTGACCCTCACGAACTATACGGCCAAGCTGAACGGCCAGCTGAATCCGAAACACAGGTTCAACGCATTCGTGCAGACTCACACAAAGGACTACCCGGAACGTGGTGCGGACGCTTACCGCTACAAGGAATCGACATGGCACCAGATCTTCAGGCCGCTCGCAGGCAAAGTGGAGTGGTCTTGGGTGATCTCCGATCGTACCTATTTCAATGCCTTCGTCGGCCACTGGCAGTACCACACAAGCGGGGAGGGCTATACCGACGCTCCGGCGGCCTACGATACGGTGACGCTCCGGTACTGGGGCAGGTACCAGGGCATGCCGTACGGCGTCGGCCGGCATCGCTGGCAGTACAACGTCGGCCTGTCTCGCTTCGTGCCGAGCGCCTGGGGCGGCAGCCACGACATCAAGATCGGGGCGGAGTTCACCGATGAAGACCGATACCTCAACCGGCTCGCGACACCCGGAGGGGACTACCAGCTTCGGTTCCAGAACGGCCAGCCCTTCCAGGTGATCGTCTACAATTATCCTTACGATACCAAGAACAAGATGACGACGCAGTCGGCGTACGTGCGCGACGCCTGGCGCTTCGGGGAACGCGTTACGCTGAATCTCGGGGCGCGGTTCGAGCGCTACCACGTGTTCATCCCGGCCCAGTCCAAGCCGGCCGGACGGTTTTATCCGGGAGGCGACTTTCCCTACACCGAAGTACTGACGTGGCAGAACTGGGCACCACGTGTCGGGCTGGCGGTTCCGCTCGATTCAACCAATCGGACGGTTCTGAAGGGCTCGTACGGATGGTATAACTTCGCCACGCAGGCGATTTATGCCGACGCTTACAACAGGAATGCGGCGGCTTCCACGACTTATCGATGGAACGACCTGAACGGGAATCGGGATTACGATGACGGGGAATTCGGCGCATTTGTTACGGCGACCGGCGCGAGTGCGGCCGCGATCAACCCCGACCTGGAGCAGCCGAGGACGCATGAGGTCACGACATCCGTCGAACGCCAGGTCGCCGCGGACTTTTCGGCGCGGGCGACCTACGTCTTCCGGCGCGAAGCGGACCGCTACAAGAATGTCAACGTCCTGCGGCCCTGGGAGGCATACAGCATTGCGATCCCGAACGTCGATCCGGGGCCGGACGGTGTGGTCGGGACGGCAGACGACGGCAGGCCCATCACCTACTACGAGTACGGTGCGGAATATGCGGGATCCGCCTTCATCCGCAACATGGATCTCAACTTCACCGATTACCGGAACAGATACCACAGCTTCGAGATCGCGGGCCAGAAGCGGATGTCGAGACGCTGGCAGTTGGTGACCTCGTTTCTCGCGACGCACATGGATGAATGGGCCAACGGCCTCACAAGCGGCCCGCCGTGGACGCCGAACGAGGCGGAGTTTTTCCCCAAGAGGCAGTACTGGCAATGGGACTTCAAGCTTGCCGGCGGCTACGACCTTCCGTACGATGTTCATGTCGCGGGAACGTTTACGAGTCAGAGCGGCCAGGTCTGGGGGCGCGATGCGCGCTTCACGACCGGGCTGGTACGATCCAGCAGCATCATTCTCCTCATGGAGGATCCTGCTTCCCGCCGGCTGCCTACGCAGAACCTCCTCAACGTCCGGATTGAGAAGCGGCAGAGGATCGGCGCTGCAAGGGCCGCCTTCCAGTTCGACTTGTATAACGCGACGAACACGAATGTGGAAACCGGTGTCACCACGCGGTCCGGCGCGAACTTCGGGCGGATCACGGGCATCGTTCCGCCGCGAATCGCGAGGCTCGGCGTCACTTTTTCGTTTTAGCGTGTTGTCCGGGAAAGATCGCGCGGGCTCTGCATGCTTTTTGCGCGCGGCGACCCGTTTCCGGATGCGCCGCCTCGAGCCGGGATTCAGAGGGCGACGCTTGTGGTTGAACAGAGGAATCTGCGGTTATAATCCAAAGGCTTAAGACCGCCGAAGACGACGGGAAGGAGACAACCGATGCGACGCTCGATATGGCTTGCTTTTCTCATGGCAGTGGTCGCGGCCTGCGGCGCTGCCGGACTTGGCGCTCAGTCCGCCGTCGAGGAATGCACCGCCGGTGTGGCCAGCGGAAAGGCCACGGCCGACGGGCGGCCGCTTCTCTGGAAGACCCGCGACGCCGGCGCCATCAACAATGAAGTCATCTGGAATACATCCGGCAAGTATCACTTCGTCTCGGTCATCACGGCCGGGCAGCCCGCGTCATCCTGGATGGGGGTGAATGAAAAGGGATTCGCCATCATCAACACGGCGTCCTCGGATCTGGGGTCGGGGCAGCGCCGGCCCCCAGACGAGGATGCGGCGGCATCCGACCGGAGCAGGAAACCGGCGCCGTCCGACCAGAGCGGAAAACCGGCGCCGTCCGACCTGGGCAACGGCACGCTGATGGCCCGGGCGCTCCGGGAGTGCGCAACCGTTGAAGAGTTCGAGGAGCTGCTGAAGGCCACCAACGCGATCGGCAGGCAGACGGCCACCAACTTCGGCGTCATCGACGCCACCGGGGCCGCCGCCTTCTTCGAGACCGCCGGCAACAAGTATTGGCGCTATGACGCCGCGAACACCGAGAAGGGCTATATCCTCCGATCGAACTTCGCGATCAACGGCGCTCGCGACGGATTGCTCGTGCGGCCCTACAGCATGGATCGCTACCTGCAGACGGACGAGCTTATGCGGCGCTTTTTCCTCACGGATGGGATCGATTTCAAAGAGATCGTCAAGTTCCAGATCCGGAGCTTCGGGGATGCCAAGGGGAACCTGGTCCCCTTGCCGATCACGGGCAGCTACGACGGTCGCCCGCCGGGCTACTTTCCTCACGACCACAGCATCAACCGCAACTCCTCCGTCTCATTCGCGGTAATCCAGGGGGTTCGATCCGGTGAAGACCCGCGGCTCAGTACGATGTGGACGATCTTGGGTCAGCCTTCCGCAGGCATCCTGGTGCCGTACTGGCCGGTGGGTCCCACCCCCGCCGAAGCGGACGGTCCCGAGACCGCCCCCCTCTGCGACGCAGCCCTCCGGATTCGGAGGGAGCTGTACCAAGAACTGGCTGTCCCGGCCGAAGAAGCTAAAGGACAAGCTCCGCGCCCCCTATACATCAACACCCGGGCGCTCCAGGACGAGAATGGAGACGGAATCTGGAAGATCATGCTGCCGGTGGAAGACTCCATCATCGCCGAGTCGGAGCTGCTGCTCGAGGGATGGCGGAGCTCGGGCGTCGACGTGGAGGGCATGCTGGCAACCGAGCGCAGAATGGCTGCCCGAGCTCCGCCATCCCTCGAGCAGCAGCTCCGACTCGGCGATGATGGAGTCTTCCACCGGCAGCATGATCT
>CAZHQK010000023.1:0-10376 GCA_964534795.1 uncultured Acidobacteriota bacterium | reverse complement strand
TATCGAGAACAGCTTCGGGATATCGCTCGGCGGGCGGCTGCCCGGGGGCGCGAACGCGGCCTCGGCTGCAGGAGGTCGGGGGCAGAGCCGGATGGGCGGGCCGGGCGGCCGGATGGGCGGGCCTGGGGGGATGTGGTTCGTCAGTTACGGCGGCAGCCGCAACCGCAACCCGTTCGACGTTTTGACGACGGTGCCGACCGCGCTCGAACGCGCGGGAGATTTTTCTCAGACGATGCTGCGCTCGGGGCCCCTGGCGGGGCAGGCGGTGCGGCTCTACGACCCTTTCTCGCCCACCCAGGAGATGTTTGCCGACGGCAGGATTCCGCTTCCGCGCATCGATCCGATCGCGGCTGCGCTCTTGAAATATATTCCGCTCCCGAACCTGCCCGGGTCGGTGCAGAACTTCACGATGCAGCGGGGCCTGGTCAATGTTTCAGACCAGATCACCGCGCGCATCAACAGCCCGCTCACCTCGAAGAGCAACGTGGGCGTGAACTACGGCTTCCGGCGCGGCCACTCGATTTCCAGCCAGGCATTTCCCGGGCTGGACAGTGACCGCACGAATCGCGCCCATAACTTCGGCCTGAACGGAATGTACCGGATAAGGCCGAGGCTTGTGACGAACTTCCGGGTGTCATTCAACCGGGTGCGTGTCGAAAGCTCCAATCCTTTCGCCTTCCGGGACGATGTGGCGGGCCGATTGGGCATTCAGGGCGTGTCGCGGGATCCGGTCAATTACGGGATACCGAATATCAATTTCACCAATTACGGCGACCTGCAGCTGGCGGCGGCTTCGTTAAACCGGTCGCAGACCTTGGGCCTGGGCGGCGGCCTGAACCGCATCGGGACCAAGCACACCGTCCAGGTCGGGGCCGACATGGCCTGGAACCAGCGGAACACGGTCCAGGATGCCAATGCGCGCGGCACCTTCCAGTTCACCGGCTTCGCCACGAGCGCTTTCGATGCCGCCGGCCGTCCCGTTGCCGGAACGGGCTACGATCTGGCCGATTTCCTGCTCGGGCTTCCCTACTCCACATCGAGGCGCTACGGCAGCAGCAATAACTACCTGCGCAACAAGAACTTCAACGTTTTCGTACAGGACAACTGGAGAGTGCGCTCCAATCTGACCCTGAGCATCGGCCTGCGCTACGAATACATCCAGCCTTTCTACGAGAAATACGATCACATGGTGAACCTGGACGTAGCCCCGGGATTCACCGCCGTCGCGCAGGTCTTCCCCGGGCAGGAAGGGCCCTACAGCGGGCGCTTCCCGAGATCGCTGCTTTACAGCGATCGCAACAACTTCGGGCCGCGCATCGGGATCGCCTGGAAGCCCAAGGCCTCTTCGCCGTGGGTGTTCCGCACGGGTTACGGCCTCTTTTACAACCCTTCCGTCTACCCGACGATCGTGAGCCAGCTCGTCGGCCAGCCTCCCTTTGCCGTAAGCCAGGATATACTGACGACGCCGTCGGCCCCCTTGACGCTGCAAAACGGCTTTCCGTTTCTGCCCGACGTGACCATTCTGAACACCTACGCCATCGATCCCCATTACCGGATCGGATATGTGCAGCAATGGAACCTGAATATCCAGACGCAGGTCTTCCGCCTCTATGCGGTCGAGATCGGCTACAACGGCAGCAAGGGCACGCGGCTCGACATCCTGCGCGCCCCCAACCGCGCCCCTTCGGGCAGCTCGCCCGGCGACACCGAAAAGGAGCGCGTCATCGGCGATGCGGGCAACTTCGTCTACCAGGAGTCGGGCGCCAACTCGATCCTGCATGCCATGCAGATCCGCGTCAACCGGCGGTTTTCGCGCGGCTTCCGCCTGCAGACCTCCTACACCCTCTCGAAGAGCATCGACAACGCGTCGGGAATCGGCGGAGGGCGCCTCACGGTGGTGCAGGACGAGCATAACATCCGGGCCGAGCGATCCCTGAGCAGCTTCGATCAGCGGCATCGATTCGAGACCGACTTCAGCTTCGACCTTCCCCTGGGCGAGCGCCGCCGTTTCTGGGCGGGCGCCGGGCCCGTGGTGCAGAAATTCATCGCGGGCTGGACGATCACCGGCCGGTACCAGCTGGCGAGCGGGAACCCCCTGACGGCCCGGCTCATGGGCAATGTCGCCAACAACAGCGGCACCGGTTCGAACTTTTCCGAGCGCCCCGACAGCACCGGCGTGCCCGTCGCGCTGCCGCGCAGCGAGCGGTCCACGGCGCGCTTTTTCAACACGCTGGCCTTTGCCATCCCGCGTCCCGGGGTGTTCGGCAACGCCGGCCGGAACACGATCCCGGGTCCGGGCTCCAATCTCATGGACCTCACGCTGCGCAAGAGCTTCCGCCTGGACGAAAACAACCGCAGGCTGGATTTCACCTGGCAGGTCGCCAACGTCTTCAACCATCCGAACTATGCCGGCGTGGCCACCACGGTCAATGCGCTCAACTTCGGGCGTGTCACCGGCGCGCGCGCCATGCGCACGATGCAGTTCAACCTGCGACTGAACTTCTGACGATGCCGGGAGGGAGCGCCATGCCTCAACATCTGCGGCCAATCACCTGGATCGGGCGTGCGGTGCAGGGCCTCCGCCTGGCCTGCCCGGCGTGCCTGCTTGCATGCCTGGCACTGGCACCGGCACAAACGCCGCAGGCGCAGCGCGCCGAGCGCGAGCGCCAGCGCTTCCCCACTTACAGGCTGCAGGCGGGCCTCGTCGTCATCGACGTGACCGTCCGGGATCGGCAGGGCCGCCCGGTGGGCGATCTGAAAAAAGAAAACTTCACCGTTTTCGAAGACAACGTCCCCCAGGAGATCGTCACCTTCTCGCTCGAGCGCATCCCCACGTCCGTTCCGCTGACGGTGGCCGAAAATCCGGAAGCGCCGCCGCGCCCGGCGATCGTGAACCTGCATAACGTGCCTCCCGCCGAGGTCAAGAAAGAGGATCTGCAGGGCAAGCGGCTGGTGATCCTTTTCTTCGACCTTTCCTCGCTCGGGACCGAAGAGCTGATCCGCTCGGTGGAGGCCGCGCAAACCTTCGTCGCGAAGCAGACGACGGAGCACGACCTGATCGCGATCGCCGTCTACAACACCAGCCTCCAGTTGGTCCAGGATCTGACCAACGACCGCGACGTGCTGCTCGCGACCCTGAAAAGCATCAACCCGACCGAGGCCGGCGACCAGGCGGCCGAGGAACTGGGCGAGCCGGACACATCCGACGAGGTCTATGTCCCCGATACCGTGCAGTTCAACATCTTCAACACCGATCGGCGCCTGTCGGCCCTCGAATCGCTCGCCAAGATGTACATGGAGTTCCCGGAGCGCAAGTCGCTGATCTATTTTTCGAGCGGGGTGACGACGACCGGGATCGAGAACGATTCCCAGATCCGCTCCACGGTCGATGCGGCCAACCGGTCCAACATGACCGTCTATACCGTCGACAGCCGGGGCCTCGTGGCCTTGCCTCCGGGGGGCGATGCCTCGCGCGGCAGCGCCGGCGGGCGCGCCATGTTTTCCGGAAGCGCCGTGCAGCGACAGACGCAGTTGCTCGCCGCCAGCCAGGAAACCCTGACGACGCTGGCGCACGACACGGGCGGAGCGGTCTTCCAGGACACGAACGACCTCGGGCCGGTATTCGCCAAGGTGCTCGACGACACGCAGATGTACTACGTGCTCGGCTATTACAGCACGAACAAGAAAGAGGACGGCAAGTTCCGCAAGGTGCGCGTCGTGGTCGATCGCCCGGGACTCAAGATCCAGCACCGGCCCGGTTATTTCGCGGCCAAGCAGTTCACCAGCCTGACGCGCGCCGAACGGGACCGGCAGCTCGAGGAAGCGCTGACGGTGGACCGCCCGTTCTCCGAAGTGCCGTTCATTCTTCAGGCCGACTACTTCAAAGGCGAAGGGCCGGCCGAGCTGGTGCCGCTCAGCATCCAGCTGGCGGGCGACGGCATCCAGTTCGAGCAGAAAGGCGACCAGCGGGTCGCCCAGTTCGAGTTCCTGGCTCAGGTCGCCGAGCCCAAGGGCCGGGTGGCGGGCGTCGCGCGCGACATCGTGCAGGTGCGCCTGCCGGCGGCGACGGCTGAAAGGATCCGCTCCGGGCAGATCCTCTACACCACGGGCTTCCAGCTGCGGCCGGGAGAATACCGCATGAAGGTCCTGGTGCGGGACAACCGCACCGGCCGGCTGGGCAGCTTCGAGCAGTCCCTGACGGTGCCCGATCTAGCCGGCAAGAGCCTGGAAACGAGCTCGATCGTGCTCGGCAGCCGGCTCGTCGATGTCAAGGAGAGTGCCGCCGGCGTGCGCCACCAGGGCTTCGGCCGGCCGTTCGAATTGCCGGGCTTCCGGCGCGATCCGCTTCAGATCGGCGAGCGCAGGATCGTCCCCAGTATCGGCAACGTGTTCCGCAACCGCCAGACGCTCTACGTCTATTTCCAGGTCTACGGGGCGGCGGAGGACCCGCAGACGCGCAAGCCGCGCCTGGAAACCTACCTGATGCTCCTGCGCGAGAAGACGAAGGTGCTGGAGGCGCAGCCGCAGGTCATCGAGGAATGGAGCCGGGATGAGCGCGGTGCGGTGACGGTGGCCATGGCGCTGCCGCTGCGCGATCTCCCCAGGGCCGCCTACACGCTGCAGATCCACATCCGCGACGCCGTCGCCGACACCAACCTCTTCAAGCGGGTGCCCGTCGTCATCGAATAGTGGTTTGGTTTTTCCGTGCGGCAGCAGGATGGCATGGCCGGGCACGGCACTCTCGTGAAATCTTGCCGAATTCTTCCGCAGGATCGTCTGGTTTGCCGTCGATCGCGGGGGTGCGGCGCGAAGGAGGCGAGTTCGATCGGCGGGAGCTTCTGCAGTTCAACCGGGGACAATCCGTCGGCCGTCTTGTCGCCCTCGCCGCCGGATCTGCCGGAGGAGCCGTTCGCCTGCGGACGTGCCTCGACGCCCGGCGAGGCCAATGCCGATCCGACGACCCGCAGCAAACAGGAAGCAAATAAGCTGCGCAGGCGCACCGCGTGCTCCAGACACCCGGGTGCTTCTTCCTCGAGAGAATGCCGGCGGTCGAAGGTCTTTTCTTCCGCCGGAGGCGCCGACGCACCCCGCCGATATCGTCGTGTTCCAAGGCGAGCGCGCCGATGCGCTCGCTGCGGCACTGCAGGGCTTGGGCGCGCTTGAGTCTTCGGGAAAGGCCGGCATTCCGGAATCAACCTGGGCGCTCCAGGTTCAACAGGGCATATGTCAGGCTGTCTTCGGGTGCGGAGATGTCGAAGCCCAGCCGCGTGCACAATTTGGTCATCGCGCCGTTGTCGCTGGCAAAAGCACAGGCAAGGCGGCCGATGTTTTCCCGGCGGCAGATTCCGATCAGGCGACGGATCAATTCCATTCCCAGCCCCTGACCCTGCCACGCATCGGCCACCAGCATTGTGAAATGCGCCGTGTCCGTGCCGAGAAGGCGCGATAGGCGGGCTACGGCGAGAATCGCAGGTTCTCCGCTCCGGGGATCCTTGCGCTCCGCCACCAGCGCAATCTCGCGGCCGTAGTCGATGAAGCACATGCGCGCCAGCCGTTCATGGGCCACGCGCTCTCCCAGTTCGATCGGCACCAGATAGCGCATGGTCACGCTCTGCTCCGAAAGACTTTCGTGGAAGCGGCGCATGAGCGGCTCGTCCTCCGGACGAATCGGCCGGATGGTGATCTGCTCGCCGTTCTTCGTGATCCATGTCCCAACGTACTGGATAGGATATGGACGGATGGCGAGCGGCGGCAGATCCGCCTCCTTGGTTTGCAGGTCATAGACCAGCACCCGGGCATCAAGAGCGAGCAATCCGTGCGGCGACGCCAGCAGGGGGTTGATGTCGATTTCCCGGATCCAGCGCTGTTCGACGACCAGCTGGCTGAAGCGAACCAGCAGTTTCTCGAGCGCATCCATGTCCACGGCAGGCCGCCCGCGCACGCCCAGCAGGGCCCTGTAGATGCGGGTCTGTTCCATCATGCGCCGCGCCAGCGTGCTGTTGAGGGGCGGCAGGGCCAGAGAACGGTCCCTGTATACCTCCACCAGTTGGCCGCCCGTTCCGAAAAGCAGAACCGGCCCGAATTGCCGGTCGATGCTCGATCCGATGATCAATTCGTAGCCTTCGAGTCTGATCATCGGCTGGACGGTGACTCCCAGGAAGTGCCCTTCTCCGGCCTTTTCCCGCACTGCGGTTTCCATCGCGCGGAACGCGGCCCGGACTTCGTCTGCGCCCTGCAGGTTCAATTTCACCCCGCCTACATCCGTCTTGTGGGTCAGAGTTTCGGAGTGCAGTTTGACCACGACCGGATAGCCGATGGCGGCGGCGCAGGCTGCGGCTTCGTCTGCGTCGCGGGCGATCAGCGTCGGAGTCGTCGGAATGCCGTAGGACGCCAGCAGCAGTTTGGACTCGGCCTCCGTCAGGATCGTCCGCCCGGAGTGCCGGGCCTGTTCCACGATGGCCGCGGCAGAATCCCTGTCCGGTTCTGAACCGGAGTCCGCGGAGGCTGTGGGGGTTTCATAGATGCCCTTCAGGTTGTAGCTGTAACGCCACATATAGGTGAAGGCGCGTGAGGCGGCATCGGGATAGTTGAAGGTGGGAATACTGGTCGCGTTCAGGACGGCCACGCCGGCAGCGACGTCCCTGCCGCCCATCCAGGAAGCCAGCAGGGGTTTGTCGTAGCGATCGGCGTAGGCTTTGAGCGCCTCGGCGGTGCCGGTCGGGTCGGTCATCGCCTGAGGCGTCAGGATGACCAGCGTGCCGTCGCTGTGCGGGTTGTCGGCTACGATTTCGAGCGTTTTCGCATAGCGGGCGGGATCGGCGTCGCCCAGGATGTCGACGGGGTTGTTGCGGCTCCAAGCGGGCGGGAGGATCTGATTCAGACGTTCCATCGTCTCGACGGGCAGTTCCGCCAGTTCTCCGCCGTTGGAAAGCAGGGCGTCGGTGGAAAGCACGCCCGGGCCGCCGGCGTTGGTCAGGATGGTCAGGCGCGGGCCCTTTGGGCGCGGCTGCTTGGCCAGCACTTCGGCCATGGAGAACAATTCGCCGATGGTGTTGACGCGAAGGACGCCGCAGCGCCGGAAGGCAGCCTCGAATACCTCGTCCGAACCGGTCAGCGAACCGGTGTGCGAGGCGGCGGCGCGCGCGGCCCCCTCGGTGCGTCCCGGCTTGATGACGATGATGGGCTTGGCCAGGGCCACTTCGCGCGCGGCGGACAAGAAAGAACGCGCGTCGCCGATGGTCTCCATGTAAATGACGACGCTGCGGGTGTTGGGGTCGTTGCCCAGATAGTAAATCATATCGCCCCAGTCCACATCGAGCATCGAGCCCAGCGAGACGATGGCCGAGAAACCCACATTCTCCTGGAGGGACCAGTCGAGCACGGAGGTCAGCAGGGCGCCCGACTGGCTTACGAAACCCACGCTGCCGGCCAGGGCGATGTCGGCAGCAAATGTGGTGTTCATGCCGGTATGCGGGTTCATCACGCCCAGGCAATTGGGCCCGACGATGCGCATCTTGACCCGGTCGGCATGCTCCATGATCCGCCGTTCCAGTTCGGCTCCTTCGGGCCCGACCTCTTTGAATCCTGCCGAGATGACGATCGCGCCTCGGGCGCCGGCTTCCACGCATTGGCCGATCAGGTCGGGGATCGTCGGCGCTGGCGTGACCAGCACGGCCAGATCCACGGGGTCCGGGATGTCGCCGATCGTGGGGTAGGACTTGATGCCCAGCACGTTGGACCGCTTCGGATTGACGGGAAAAACCGTTCCTCCGAACGGACTGCGGATCAGATTCCATAGGATGGTGCGTCCGACGCTGCCTTGCTTGTCGGTAGCGCCGATCACCGCCACGCTGCGCGGCTTGAAAATCGGATCAAGGGAATGCGGCTGGTAGTGCAGGACGTCGTGCGCGGGATCGAGAGGGCTTGGGGCGACAGGGAAAATGGGAGCAGTCATCCGGACCTCGCTGGTTTCGGTCTGAAGATTTCCGCTTCGGATTGTAACCGTTTCATCACGCCTGATTCCACATCCGCACCGACGGAAGTATCCATGCACGCTTGCACCGTCGGCATGGATCGCGCGGCCGTTCGCGCCCCGGCCTTTCTCAATGTCCCGCAGCGGGAGCGCCGCCGCGGCGCAGGCGCGGGCGCCTCATCAGCCAGATGAAGGGCGTGATGAGAATGAAAAGAGTCCCGAGCGTCCGGAAGACATCGTTGAAGGCGAGCATCGCCGACTGCCGCTCCACGATGTAGTACACAATGGCGTAGGAGCGGCGCTGTGCGGTATGGATGTCCGTGCCCCGCGCCGCCAGGGCCGCGCGCAGTTGCGCCAGCAGCTGCTGCGTGCGCAAGCCGTACGGGTGGACGTGGCTTCCGAGGATGTTGTCGTACATCTGCCGGTGGCGCGCCAGGATGGTGGTCGAGGTCGCGATCCCCACGCTGCCGCCGATGTTGCGCATGACGTTGAAGATGCTGGTGGCGTTGCCCATCTCCTCCTTGGGAATGGGATCCATGGTGATCGTGGTCAGCGGCACGAACAGGCAGCTCATCGCCATGCCCTGGACGAACTGGGGCCAGAAAATATCCCAGTAGCCCAGGTCGAGGTTCAGGCGCGCCAGCCAGAGCAGCGTGATCCCCGTCGCCACGAAGCCGAACGCGAGCAGCTTGCGTGCGCCGAGGCGCCCGAGCATGGTCCCGACGACGGGCAGAAAGATGAACGAAGCGATGCCGCGCGGCACCATGGCGATTCCCGCCTGCAGCGATGGGTAGCCCAGCAGGGTCTGGAGCATGATGGGCAGGAGCACGAGACTGCCGTACAGCACGAATCCGAGAACGGTGATCAGGAAAACGCCGGTGCTGAAGGTGCGGTTCCGGAAAGCGCGCAGGTTGACCACCGGGTGCGGGACTCTCAGTTCGTGGACGACGAAGGCCGCCAGCGACGCGGCCGCGATCGCTCCGAGCGCGGACATGGTGTCCGACGAGAACCAGTCCTCCTGCTGCCCCTTGTCCAGTAGGATCTGCAGGCAGGCCATTCCCAGAGCCAGCATCCCGATGCCCCAGTAATCGACGCGCGTCTCGGGCCTGCGCAGGTAAGGCGGGTCGAAGACGAACATGCGGATCAGGACGGCGGCGGTTACGCCCACGGGGATATTGATATAGAAGACCCAGCGCCAGCTGTACGTGTCGGTCAGCCAGCCGCCGATCACCGGGCCGATGATCGGCGCCGTCACGATGCACAATCCCCAGAAGGCCATCGCCTTGCCCCGGTCTTCCGGGGCAAAGGACTCGAGCATGATCGCCTGGGAGAGGGGCTGCATGGTTCCGCCCGACGCGCCCTGGATCACGCGAAAGACGACCAGGGCCGTCAGATTCGGGGCCAGAGCGCACAGGAAAGAAGAGATGGTGAAGCCGGCCACCGCCAGGGTGAGCAGGCGCTTGCGCCCGAAATAGCGCGCCAGCCACCCCGTCAGCGGCAGGATAATGGCGTTGGCCACCAGGTAGGACGTCAGGGTCCAGGTGGCTTCTTCCACGGTCGCCGACATGCTGCCGGCGATGTGCGGCAGCGACACGTTGACCACGGTGGTGTCGAGCACCTCCATGAAGGTGGCGCTCACCACCGAGACGGATACGATCCAGGGATTGACGCGGACGAAGGTCCTTTCCAGTTCGCCATCCATCGGCTTGCGCGGCTCCGTTCCGGGCTAGCGGATGAACACCGTGGGGACCACGGACATGCCGGGGCGCAGGATATGTTCCGGGTCCTGGCCGCGGTCGAGCAGGATCTTGACCGGAATGCGCTGCACCACCTTGACGAAGTTCCCGGTGGCGTTTTCCGGCGGCAGCAGACTGAAGCGCGCGCCGGTGGCGGCGGCGATGCTGTGCACGTAGCCGCGGTATTTCCTGCCGCCGTAGGCGTCGACCGAAACGACCGCCTGCTGGCCCACGCGCATGTGGTACAGCTGGTCCTCCTTGAAGTTGGCCGTCACCCAGACGTCGTCGAGCGGGACGATGGCCATGAGCGGCTGGTCGCGCTGCACGACCTGGCCGATCTCGACCTTCTTCATGCTGACGATGCCGCCGACGGGCGCGAGCACCCGGGTGTATTCGAGGTCGAGGCGGGCGCGCTCGAGGGCCGCGCGCGCCTGCAGGACGCGTGCTTCGGCCGAAGCGGCGTTGGAGCGGGTGATGCGCACCTGTTCGGGCGCGGCGCGCGTGGCGGCCACGGCCGCCTGTGCCTCCTCGATTCCGGCACGCGCCTGGTCCAGTCGCGCCTCGGCAGCGGCGACGCCCTTTTCGGCTTCGGTGACGGCGGCGGCGGCGGCGTCGCGCGCCGCGCGCGCCGCGTCGGCTGCGGCCACCGCCGCGTCGTACTGCTGCTG
>CAZHQK010000022.1:0-71221 GCA_964534795.1 uncultured Acidobacteriota bacterium | reverse complement strand
CACCCCGAGATCTCCGATGCGGTAGCGGATGAAGGGAAATACATGGTTGTCGAGGTCGGTGACGACGATCTCTCCCTTCTCTCCGGGCGCGCACGGGCGGCCTCGGCCGTCGACGACCTCCACGTGGACATGCTCGGCATTAAAGTTCTCGGCGCGACCGACGGCGCGGCCCTCGTCATCGGCACCAGCATCGGCGTCGGGATCTATGCGACGCCCAGGATCATCGCCGGTTACCTGGGAACCTTCCCCCTCGTCATCTCGCTCTGGCTGGCCGTCGGACTGTTCGTCATGATCGGCTGCTTCATCTACGCGGAACTGGGCACGCGCCTTCCGGAAACGGGCGGAGAATAGGTCTATCTGAGCCGGGCCCTGGGACCGTTTGCGGGATTCATGTTCGGCTGGGCCCGGCTTTTCATCATCCGCACCGGCGCCACGGCGGGCGTGGCGCTCATCGCCGCCGACTATCTCGGCTATTTTGTGAAGCTGCCGGCCGCGGGGCGCATCGTCTCGGCCCTGCTGCTCGTCGCCGGCCTCGGAGCGATCAACTGGCTGGGCGTGACGCGCGCCAGTACGTTCCAAAAGGCGGCCACGGCCGTCAAGGTCCTCGGCATTGTCGCCCTCATCGTCGCCGGACTCGTTCTCGCCGGAAGGCAGGACAACGCCGCCGGCGTCGCGGGCGCTCGGGAGCATGCCGCGCTTTCCCCGGCGAATCTGGCGGCGGCCGTGATGATGATCTTTTTCTCGTACTCCGGCTGGACCAGGCTGGGCTATGTCGCCGGCGAGATGAAAGATCCCAGGCGCACCATACCTTTCAGCCTTTTTGTCGGCATCGGGACGGTCATCGCCGTCAACTGCCTGATGAACGTCCTGTACTTCTGGGTCCTGGGAATGCAGGGGATCGCCGCCAGTACGGCCCTGGACTCGGACACCGCCATGCGCATCATGGGTCCGACCGGCGCGCGGGTCGTCGCCGCCCTGGTCGTCGTCTCGGCAGTCGGCACCATGAACGGAACCGTGATGTCCGCTTCCCGTTGTTACTATGCCATGGCGCACGACGGCATGCTTTTCGGCTGGCTCGATTACGTAAGCCCGCGCTTCCTGACCCCCGCGCGCGCCATCCTGGTTCACTGCATCTGGTCGGCCGTTCTCATTCTCGTGCGCAAGGAATTCCAGACCATCGTCGCCAGTCGGGTGTTCGCCAATCTCATTTATTACGGTGCGGCCACGCTGGCTTTGTTTCGCTTGAGAAGGAAAGGGATCGGCGAGGAGCGCTCCTACCGCTCGCCCTTCTATCCGGTCCTGCCCGCCCTGTTTCTAGCCTGTCTCGCGGGTTTCATCGCCTTCCGCATCATCTTCGCCTGGTACGACTCCCTCGTCGACCTCGCTTTCATTCTCAGCGGCCTCCCCTTCTGGCTGAAATGGGGACGCTCACCTGTTTCGCTGCCCACGAGCTCAGCGCCGCGCGAGGTTCCCTCACTGAAATAGGGGGGAAATTGGGGAGCGTCCCCATTTAAAATAGGGACGCTCACCTGTTTCGCTGCCGATGAGATCGCATTGTATGAGGATTCTTCGAAGAAATAGGGGAGCGTCCCCATTACTGCCGGTGCGGGTTGCGGTGATTTTCGGGACGCGCCCGGAGGCGATCAAGCTGGCGCCGCTCGTCCGCAGGATGAAGCGGCAGCCGGCGCGCTTCCGGGTCGTCACCATCGTGACGGCGCAGCACCGCGAAATGCTCGACCAGGTGCTCGAGGTTTTCCATATCGAGCCGGATCACGATCTCGACATCATCCGCCCGCGCCAGACGCTGGCCGGCATAGCCGCGCGCGCCGTCGCCGGCCTTCATGCCGTCCTGAAGCGCACGTCTCCCGACTTCGTGGTCGTCCAGGGCGACACCTCGACGACCTTCCTCGGCGCCCTGGCGGCCTTCTACTGCAAGATCCCGGTCATCCACGTCGAAGCGGGACTGCGCACCCGGCACAAGTACCAGCCCTTCCCCGAGGAGATCAACCGGCAGCTCACCTCGGTGCTGGCCGACGGCCACTGCGCGCCCACCGAGCGGGCGCGCGCCAACCTGCTGGCCGAAAACGTCGATCCGGGCAGGATCTGGGTCACGGGGAACACCGTGATCGACGCCCTGCACGACGTGCTCGCCCTGCGGCGCGCCTGCCGCCACCCGGCTCTCAGGCGCATCGCCGCCGAGCAGGCGCGGATGATCCTGGTCACGGCGCACCGCCGCGAGAACCAGGGCGCGCCCATGGAACGTATCTGCCGCGCCGTCCTGGAGCTGGTCGCGCGGCATGCGGACGTTATCGCGGTCTTTCCCGTCCACCTGAGCCCGGCGGTGCGCGACACCGTCCTGCCCCGCCTGGCGCGCGCGGACCGGGTGATCCTCATGGAACCGCTGAGTTACTTCGAAACGGCTCACTTCATGAAGGCGGCCCACCTGATCCTGACCGATTCGGGCGGGATCCAGGAAGAAGGGCCTTCTCTAGGCAAGCCCGTGCTCGTGCTGCGCGACGTCACCGAGCGCCCGGAGGCCGTCGAGGCCGGCACGGCCCGGCTGGTCGGAACGGAAACGGAGAGAATCGTAGCCGAGGCGGAACGCCTGCTGTGCGATCGCAGGGCATACCGCCGGATGGCCACGGCCGTCAATCCTTACGGCGACGGCCGCGCCTGCGAGCGCATCATGCAGGCGGTCGATCACATGGCCGGACGCGCCGCGCCGCCGCCGCCCTTCGTACCTTCCCGCCGCGCCTGACGGCGTCGAAGCAGCACGGCACAATTGTGCCATTCGCGCCGGCCGGTGCCGGCCCCCGCCGCCGGTCCCGTCGCGCGACTTATCGGCCAGGGTAAATGGTCCCTGGCGGCGTTGCGGCGAACCGTCCCCTCGAATACATTGAAGTGCGAGGGGGAATCGACTGTGGCCACAACGGCAGCACCGCCGCGGGTACGGGCGGGGGAGATGAGGCGCGAGTACATTTATCCGCACCGGAGCGTGCGCGCCTTCCCCGTTTCGCGCCTGCGCGCCGCTGCGGCCATCGTCCTGGCCGCCTTGCTGACGGCGGGCGTGGCCCGTTTCGCCGGCCCCCTGCTCGATCTTCACCATCGGATAACCTCCCTGACGCTCAAAATCGCCGGCATCCCGGCCGGGGAAACGACGGCGGTCCGGGTCTTTTCCTATCCCGGAGCCGTCCCGGCCGCGAGCGTTCCCATACCGCGCCACGGCGACAATCCGCGGCGCGCGCCGGTGCTGTTCTTCGCCACCCTGGCAGCGCTGGCCCTGGTCCACCGCCTGGTCCCCCTGGCGCGCAGCTTCGTTCTCTTCCTCTCCGTGCTGCTCTGCGCCGCCGGGCTGGTGATCATCGTCCACCCGATGTTCGCCTTCGACGCCGCCACATACCAGAAGATCTGGCTCCAGGGCGAGTTCCTGGTTTGGCTGCTGCTGCCCTGGGTGTCGGCGTTCCTTTTCGTCCTCACACTGCCGGCCTTCTTCCACGGAGTCGCCTGGATGCTGGCCGTGCAGGCCTACGCCCTCTTCTGGTCGGCCGTGAGGCTGGCCTTCTGCCTGGGCGTGTTCCACATCACGGGCATTCTCTACGTCCCCCTGCTGTGGTTCTGCCTGGGCGTGCTGTTCGACCTGGTGTATCTGCTCGCCTTCTACGCTCTCGCCCTCGGCCTCTCCCTGCCCCGGGCCGTCGGAAGGAGGCGCTCGTGAGCGCGCTCATCATCGCCTGCAGGTGCATCCTGATCCTGACGATCGCGGTGCTGACGGCCTACGCCCTGCGGCACCACCTGTTCGTTCTCTCCCGCCTCGGCCAGCGCAAATCGCGCGACATGATGGAGCTCGTGGGGTATGTCGCCCCCAGCGTGAGCGTCCTTGTCCCCATGCACAACGAGGAGAATGTCGCCGCCGACGTCCTGCAAGCCCTGGTCGATTGCGACTACGACTGGGCGAAACTGGAGGTCATCGCCATCGACGACCGCTCGACGGACCGCACCGGAGAGATCATCGACGAGTTCGCCGCGCGATACCCGGTCGTCAAGGCCATTCACCGCAAGGAGGGGCAGGGAGGCAAGCCGGCGGCGCTCGAATTCGCCGGCGCCCAGGCCACGGGCGAGATCCTGCTGCTGTTCGACGCCGACTACATCCCGGGCCGGTCCATGATCAAGTTCCTGGTGACTCCCTTTTGCGACCCCGAGGTGGGAGCGGTCATGGGGCGCGTCGTGCCCGAAAACGGCGGCGCCAGCCTGCTGGCCGGGCTGCTCGAGCTGGAGCGCGGCGCCGGCTACCAGATCGGCCAGCAGGCGCGCCACACGCTCGGGCTGACGCCCCAGTTCGGCGGAACCGTGGGCGGCGTGCGCGCCGCGGTGCTCAAGGCCGTCGGCGGCTGGAACACCTACTCCCTGACCGAGGACACCGACCTGACCTTCCGCCTGCTCCTTCACGGGTGGAAGGTGGCCTACGTCAACCGCGCCGAGTGCTACGAGGAGGCACCCGAGACCTGGCAGGTGCGCAGCCGCCAGATCCGCCGCTGGGCCACCGGCCACACCGAATGCCTGCACGACCTGTGGAAGGCATGGCTGAGGGCGAAAACGCTCAGCCCGGCCGAAAAACTCGACGGGTTGTTCGTACTGGCCTGCTACTGGACCGCTCCCATCCTGGTACTGGGCTGGCTGGCTTCGCTGGTTCTCTTCTTCCTGCCGCAGGCCCACTCCTCGCTCGCGTTCGTCGTCGCCCTGTCCTTCATGGGGTACCAGCTGTTCGGCAACCAGGCCACTTTCCTGGAGCTGGGGACGGCGGCGCTGCTCGACGGCAACCGGCGCGTTCGGATGCTGCCGCTCAGCCTGTTCAATTTCTTCGGCAGTACGGGCGCGATCTGCCGCGCCCTGCTGGCATTCTATCTCGGCGGGCTCTTCGGGCCCGGCAATCACCACTGGCACAAGACCAAGCGCTACAGGAACGGAAACGGCAAGAACGGCGCCAACGGGCACGCCAACGGCAACGGCCGCAAAAACGGCAACGGCACGGCGGCCCGGCTCCTGATCCGCGCGCCGAACGGGATCTACCTGTGCCGGCAGGAGGCGAACCTCACTTGAACGCCTGGGCCTTCATCCTGTTCGCGACCGCCTTCTCGGCGCTGGTCGCGGCCCACTTCGCCGCCGCGTACCGCTCCTGGCATGCCACCAAGGGGCAGGAACCCTCCGACATCGATCCCGACTACGTCCGGCTGGAAGACTACTTCGCGCGCTCCTTCCGCATGCGCGTCTCCGAATGGCTCCGGCTGCCGGTCGAGCAGGCCCTGCCCGACGGCACCCGCGTCCTGCGCAAGGAAGGCGAAAAGATCCGCGTGTCCGCGGCGGCGGAATTCGCGCCCTACAGCGTCTCGGACGAGATCCTGGCGGTGCAGGGCTCTTTTCGTGCGGGACCCGGCTGTCTCTTCCGGCGGGAGATCCACGCCCGCGGGGTCGCGCGCATCGGCGCGGGCAGCCGCCTGCAGGCCATCGCCTCGGACGGCGACCTGTTTCTCGGCGCCGGAACGAGCGTCGCCCGCTGGGCCGACTGCAGCGGAACGATGGAGATCGGCCCGCAATGCACCGTGCGCGCGCGCGCCACGGCGGGCGCGAAGATCCGGCTGAAGAAAGGGGCGCGCGTCGCCTCGGCCTTCGCCCCGACGGTGCTGACGGCCTTCGACGCGCACGATCCCGAAACGGCCGAAACCGAGCTTCCGCAGCCGGAACAGGAGTTTCCGGTGCCCGACCCGGCCGGAGCCGGCCGCGCGCGCCGCATCGCGCTCGGCCTCGATCCCGCGCGCCTCAGGCAGCTCGGGCCCGACGGCGGGCTCTACCAGGGGAACTGGAAGCCCGCGGCGCCCCTGCGGCTGAGGGTCAAGATGGTCGTCAAGGGAGACTGCAAGCTTCCGCCCGGCAGTCTCATCGAAGCCGACCTCAAAGCCGACGGCAGCGTCGATATCGGCGCCGGGTCGGTCTGCCGGGGAAACGTCATCGCAGGCGGCGACATCCGGTTCGGCCGGGGGTGCCGCTTCTACGGCGTCGTGCACGCCGGCGGCCGACTCCATCTCGATACCGGCGTGCGCGCCGGGCGGCCGGAGGCGCCGGTGGCCGCCTACGGCGCCGATGTGCTCACGGTTGACGACGGTGTGATCGTGCACGGCAAGCTGGCTTCCGGCACTTTCGTGCTTGCAGGAGCCGAAACGAAAAAACGGCGCCGCCGGCAGGGTTGAAAAACAGGCGCGGGCGGCGGCAACAGCCGGCCGCCCGCGGTATTGTTCGACACATGGGGTTCTGCCATACTGAATCTTCCATCGGGGGAACAAAATGAAAAGGATTTCGATCGTCATCGTTGCCGCCGTTCTGTGCGGTGCGGCATTCACCGCGGTGTGCGCGGCCCAGACCAGGATTGCTCTGCTGGATTCGGGCAACACCAGCAAGTTTTTCGAAGCACACTACCCGGCCTGCGACCCCAGCGCGTCGCCGCCAAGCTACTATCTGGGAGCCGACGAGTACCAGCGTTACTTCCGCGGCTGGCAGTGGGTGCTCGAGCAGCAGGGGCTGGCGTATGAAATCATCTACGACAAGGATGTCACGGCCGCAGGGCTCGCGCCGTACAAGCTGCTGATACTCTCGAACACGGCCCTGATGTCCGACGCCCAGACCAAGGCCGTGCACCAGTGGGTGATCCGCGGGGGCAGGCTGCTCGCGACCTTCGGCAGCGGCTACAAGAGCCTGGCCAACGACCCGCGCCAAGCCGACGGCTGGAAGGAGCAGAAGGGCGGCACCTTCGGGCTGCACCAGTTATGGCACGACCCGGTGGGCAAGGTCTTCAGCACATGGTGGATCGATCCGGGCGTGGACGTGAGGATCACCCGTTACGAAGGGCCCACGGCCCTGCTCAAAGGAAAGCTGACGGACGACATCCTGCATTACGGCGGCGAGGGCAACATTCTCGTCCAGCGGCCGGAGCAGCACCCGAATGTTCTCGGCTTCCTGCAGATCGAGAATCCCGAATGGAAAGCCACGTCGCCGGCGATCATTTCCACGCGCCAGGCCAAGGGCCTGGTCGTCTATTTCGCCTTCGCGCCCGAGTACATCGTATACAAGGAGCTGGAATCCTCAGGGTTCGCACAGGAAAGGGGCTGGCCCGTATGCTCCGAGGGGAATATGTGGATCGGGCGCAGCGCCGAGTGCCAGCTGCTCATGATCGGTGCGCTCCAGTACCTCTTGAATAACTGAGGCTCGCCGGCGGCACCTTCTCCTGCGAGCGGAGCGATTGTCGCTGTCGCGTCGTCTCGCCCCGTGGTATCCTCAGGGCCCGCGCCTGAGCGGCGCGGACGCGGGAGGAACGCGGTGAAAGTCCTGATCACGGGAGGGGCTGGATTCATCGGCTCCCATCTTGCCGAGGCATACCTCGGACGCGGCGAAGAGGTCTATGTCATAGACGATCTCTCGACGGGCAGCCGGGACAATATCGGGCATCTGCTCGGAAACCCGCTCTTCCATTTCGTCAACGACACGATCCTGAACCGCGAGACCCTGCTCGAGCTCACCGGCATCTGCGACGTCGTCGTCCATCTTGCGGCGGCGGTCGGCGTCAAGCTGATCATCGACGAGCCGCTCAAGTCGATCCACACCAATATCGCCGGCACGGAGATCGTGCTCGAGCTGGCCAACAAATTCCGCAAGAAGGTCTTCCTCGCCTCGACCTCGGAGGTCTACGGCAGGAATCCGAAGGTGCCGCTCGCCGAGGATGACGCCCGCATCTACGGCTCGACGGCCGTGGTGCGCTGGAGCTACGCCGCCACCAAGGCGATGGACGAGTTTCTGGCGCTCGCTTACTTCCGCAACAAGCAATTGCCGGTGGTCATCGGGCGCTTCTTCAACACCATCGGGCCGCGCCAGACCGGGCGCTACGGCATGGTGGTGCCGCGCTTCGTCGGCCAGGCGCTGCGCGGCCAGCCGCTCACGATCTACGGCGACGGCAACCAGACGCGCACTTTCACCTATGTCGAGGATCTGGTGCGCGGAATCATGGCGCTGGTCGACGAGCCGGCGGCCGCGGGTGAAATCTTCAACATCGGCGGCGACGAGGAGATCTCGATCAACGAGCTCGCCGCGCGCATCAAGAGGCTGACCGGGAGCTCCTCCCCGCTGGTCCATATCCCCATCGAGGAGGCCTACGAGGAGGGTTTCGAGGACATGGAGCGCCGCGTCCCGGACCTGACCAAGGTGAGAAAGCTCGTCGGCTACCGCAACACCTGGAACCTCGACGCCATGCTGGCCGGCATCATCGAATACGAGCGCACGCGCATTTGACGGGGTTGCGAGCGCGCGCGGAGGCGGGCCGGTGGAAGACGATCCCGTAAGAGTCCCGATCGAAGATTGGATCGACCTGCATACGTTCCGGCCGCGTGAGGTGGCCGACCTCGTGGAGGAGTATCTTTATCAGGCGCGCCTGCGCGGATTCCGCCGGGTGCGCATCATCCACGGCCGCGGCACGGGCGTGCAGCGCGAGATCGTGCGCTCGATACTGAAGCGCCACCCCGGGGTGATTTCCTTCAGCGACGCCCCGGACCGCGGCGCCACCCTGGTCGTGCTCGCTCCGCCGGAGGCCTGAAGCCGGCCCGCCCGCCGATTGCCGGAGCGGCGAGAGCCGCGGCGGACGCGGCCAGGAACCGGCGCCGCGTGAGTCGTCGCCGGGAAGAATCCACGGTCACGAAGCCTCCTTTAGACAACGGACCACGCATAAGCTCCGGTGGTTTTCCGGATTCTCTCCGGGTTGCATTCCTGGTCATATATCCTCCTGCGTTGACGGTCCGTCGGACGTGCGGATTCCGCGCCAACCATAAATCAGGCGCTCCCCGAGCCTTCAGAATTTTTGACGGTAACGGCGCCGAGAACGAAGGCGCGTGCGTCGGTCAACCGTGGAGCGGGCGCAATCCGTGTCGCGCGCAACGCATGTCCAAGCCGAGGGGGCTTGTTCTGCACCGCCGACCCGCGCCGGCCGGTGAGCCGGGGCGCAGCGGCTCCTCGCAATCTCCCCCCGGAGCACGCAAGCGCCTGCCTCGGTTCGAGGGCTTCGTTTGCCTGCAACAAGCGGGGAGCCCCGGGATGCCGGGGCTCCCGCCGAAAGGCTAGAAGTTGAGCTTGAGCGCCATCTGGATCTGCCGCGACGTGCCGATCCCGATCGTGCGCCCGAAGGTGTTGAAGATCTTGCCGAAATTCGCCGTCCCGAACGTCGTGTTGGGCTGGTCGAAGTTGGGGTGGTTGGGCAGGTTGAAGATCTCGCAGCGGTACTGCAGGTTCTTGCCTTCGCCCAGTTTGAAGACCTTCAGGAATGAAACGTCGATCTGGGCGAATCCCGGCCCCCTGACGGTGTTGCGGCCCAGGTTGCCGAAGGTTCCTTTCGCCGGCATCTCGTAAGGCTCGGAATTCAGGAACTTGTCGACGGTCTGCTTTTCCGGGTAAAGCGGCGCGCCGCCCTTCCAGTTGGGCCGCTGGTTGGTCAGGTTGCCGTTGCCGTACGTGTTCGTGCCGATGTAGACCGTGTTGGCGATCCCCGAACGGACGATCCCCAAGGCCGCGATCTGCCAGCCGCCGATCACGTGGTTCACGTACTTGTTGGCCGACGAGGCGAAGCGGCGCCCCTGGCCGAACGGCAGGTCGTAGAGCACGTTGAACGCCAGGTTCTGCCGGATGTCGCCGGAGCTGTTGCCGCGCTCGGCCTTCCAGTTGCGGTTGTCCTGAGGCTGCGCGGAGTACAGGCCTTGGTCCTGCACGTCGTCGATGGCGTGCGCCAGCGTGTATTGGATGTTGTAGGAGACCCCCCGGGCGAAGCGCCGGATGAAGGAGAACTGGGCGCCGTGGTAGATGTTCTGGCCGGTCGCGGTCTCGATGTTGACGTCGGCGAAGCCGTCGATGGGCCGCTTGCCGAGCGCCGGCTCGAAGAAGTTGATGTTCATGTTGCGCCGCAGATTGAGGCCGTGGTTCCCGACGTAAGCCGCCAGTATGCCGGTGCTCTCGGTCATCTGGTAGCCCACGCTCAGGTTCCACTGGTTCGAGTAGATATCGGGCTTCTCCCAGGCGAAGCCTGCGACCGTCGGCAGGGGCCTGGTCCCCTGGCCGACGAAGCGGTCGAAGGGATAGGACAGGTCGGGAATCGTCTGCCTCAACAGCGTGGTATTGCCGGGGATGTTGTTGAGCGGCACGCTGTAGGCGCCGAAGCCTACGGGATAGGCCTGGTAGAAGACGCCGAATCCGCCGCGCACGACCAGCGATTGCGTGGCCGACCAGGCGAAGGCGAAGCGCGGCGCGAAGTTCCTCCAGTTGGCTTTGAAGTACGGCGTTCCCGGGGGAGCGAGCGTATTCGTACGCGTGTCGAAAGTCTGCGTCGCGTCATAGGCGTCGTGCGGCGGGGTGGCGCCGTCCCAGCGGAGCCCGTAATCGAGCGTCAGACCCGGCCGGACCTGGAAGGTGTCCTGGATATAGAGCCCGACCTGAGTGGCGCGCGTCGAGTGCCCCGGGTCGCCCACGGTCACGCTGGCCGTGGCGATGCTGTTGTTGATGAAGTCATCGATCGAGGTGTAGGACATCGCCGTGCGCGTCAGGCTGCGCCGGTTGATGAACACCCGGTAGACGGTGCCGCCGAACTTGATGCTGTGGCGTCCCCGGACGTAGGAAACGTGGTCCCCGGCCTGGTAGCTCGTGTTGTTGCTCAGCGTCCAGCCGCGGTCCCCGGGCACGACGGTCAGGCCGGTCACCGAAGTCTGCGGGATCGGCGTGTTGGAGATGATGCGGCTGCCCCAGCGCTGCATGCCGATGAGCACCTGGTTGATCAGCCGCGGGCTGAAGATGTGGTTGTCGTTGATGGCAACGTTGCTCGTGCGCACCGGAACGTTCTGGAAATCGTTGACGCCGAGGGCACTCGCGATCACGCCGAACAGCGGCCCGAAGACGTGCGAGTCGTTGACGTTGACGCGCACGAACATCGAGTTGCTGCTGCTGAAGTTGTTGTCGATGCGGATGCTCCCGGTATCCTCGCGGATCTGCGAGACCGCCGAGGTCGTGTAGCTGTCGATCAGGGGATTGGAGGTCGGCGAGGTGCCGAGCGGGTAGTTGTCGAGGATGGGCTTCATGGCCGGCGACTTGGCGAGCACCTGGGCGCGCAGCGCCGCGCTCGGAACGGTGCCCGTGCCCACGATGCCCACGCGCTGGCGCGAGCCTTCGTAGTTGACGAAGAAGAAGGTCTTGTCCTTGCGTATCGGCCCGCCGATGTTCCCGCCGAAGTCGTTGAAGCGGAACTTCGGCTTGCTCTTGGCGAAGAAGTTCTTCGCGTCGAGCAGGTCGTTGCGGAAGAAGTTGAAGGCCGTGCCGTGGAACTCGTTGGTGCCGCTCTTGCTGGCGATATTGACGAAGCTGCCCGCGGAGCGCCCGTACTGCGCGCCGTAGGAATTGGTCTGGACGCGGAACTCGGAGATCGTGTCGAGGCTCCCGGTCAGCAGGCGCGCGCCGCGCTCGAATCCGTTGGCCATGTAAGGCTGGTCGACGCGCGAGGCGTCGATGCCGTCGATCGAGAACTGGTTGTGGACCGTGTGCTGGCCGTTGAAGCTGAGGTCGGCGATGTAATTGCTGCGCGCCAGCGCGCCCGGGATCAGCAGGCTGAAGCGCGCGTAGTCCCTGCCGTTGATCGGCAGTTCGGTGAGCTGGCGGTTCTCCATGATGCCGCCGGTGGCGGCGCTCCGGGTTTCGATGACCGGCGCCTCCGAGACGACCTCGATCAGCTGGCTCATCTCGCCCAGCGACAGGTTGAAGTCGACCACGAGGGCGGCGGCGACGTTGACCACCAGGCCCCTGGTCACCTGCTTGCGGAAGCCCTGCGCCTCGGCCGAGAGGTCATAGGTGCCGACCGGCAACGAGGGAAATATGTAATAGCCGGACTGATCGCTGGCCACGACCCGGCTTTCGCCGGTGGCGACATTCACTGCCGTGATGGTGGCTCCCGGTATCGCAGCCTTGGATGGGTCATAGACTCTGCCGTTGACCGAGCCCGCGGTCTGGGCCGCAGCCATCGCCGGCAGCAGGAGCAAGCCGGCGAAGATCGCGATCAACGGGATCCATTTTCTCTCGCGCATAAGCATTTTCTCCCACGCCTGTGTCCAGGCGGAATTCGACATGAAAGCAGGTTCACGAAACTGCCGGCAGTGCCAGGGAGCATGCCGGAACGGAGGATGCTCTTCAGGGCAGCCTCTCAGTGGCGCACAAGCGACATCCGCGGCGAGCGGGCCTTCTGGGAGTGGATCGGCATCCGCCGCGGCGCCCGTTCCGCCGGGAATCGCTTCACCTTCGTGCCGCCGGGATCATGCTACAGCATTCCCCTGCCGGGCACAATACCGGCGACGACGGCGCGTCGCGATTGCGCTGTTCCGGTCGCCGTGCCCGTGGTAAGTATCTACGGCGGCGGCGGTCGATGAGCTCGATGGCGAATGTCACGGCTGAAGGCTTCCAGGACGGGATCTGCCTCGTTTGCCGCGGTCACGGAATCGAAGACTACTGCGAGGTCGGCGACCGCGTGCGCCGCCGCGCGGGAGAAACCTGGCGCATCCGGCGCTGCCGCCGCTGCGGTTTCGGCTGGACCGATCCCATGCCGGCACCCGAAGATATCGGCGCGCTCTATCCGCCCGGTTATCTCGGCGACACGGAGAGCATGCTCGACCATTTCCTCGCGGGCCGACTCCAGCGCACGCGGTCCTGGCGCGGCGAGATGGAAAAAGCGCGGTTGCTCGAGCGCTTCGTCCCCGCGGGCAGGATCTTGGATGTCGGCTGCGGCGACGCCAGATTTCTCCTGGCGCTCGATCCGGCACGATACGAAAGGGCGGGGATCGATCCTGCCGCGCCCGCCCTCGAGATCGTCCGCAGCCGCATGCCGGATCTGGTTCTCGTTGCCGGCGACCTCCACGCCGCTCCGCTGGCCGAAGGAACCTTCGACGCCCTCACCTTCTGGCACGCGCTCGAGCACATGCCCGACACGCGGCGGGTCCTGCGGCGCGCCGCCGCCCTCTTGAAAAGCGGGGGCATGCTGATCGTTTCTCTTCCCAACCTGCAAAGCCTGCAGGCGCGCATCTTCCGCGCCGACTGGTACGCCTTCGACGACGTCCCGCGCCACCTGTATCATTTCTCCCGGCGGTCCCTGGAGCTGCTCCTCGCCGAAGCCGGATTCGATGTGCGCCGCTGCCTGGCCTTCTCGCGCCGCGTCGATTTCCACTGCCTCAAGCACAGCCTGCTGAATCGCTGCGGGCCGCGCCCGGGCGGGCGGGCGCTTTATTACACGCTCAAGCCGGCCCTCTTTGCCCTCGCCCTGATCGAGCGTCTCTCCGGTCGGCCGGGCATCATAACGATCGTGGCGCGCAGGAGTTGATGCACCAGGCCGGGGAGGGCGTTTCAAGAACAGGCTTGATCTCCGAGCCTGCGGCGCCCTTCCCCGGAGTTCGAGCTCCGGGTTTTGCTGCGCCGGCCCCGGCAGGGGCCCTGAGATGGTGGCCGGGGGTGAGCCGCAGGCGAACCCCCGGAAAGGAGCGTATCGATCAGGCGAGCCCCGGAGGGCCGGCAGACCGACGTTTCTGATTATCCCTCTGCCGGCCCTTCGGGGCTTGTCGCATGCCGCTCCCTTTTCTCCAGGTTCGCTTCGCTCACCTGGAGCTACCCGCTTCCGTCCCTCCGGGACGGATACGGCCCCGGCAGGGGCCCTGAGCCGGTAGCCGGGGGTGAGCCGCAGGCGAACCCCCGGAAAGGAGCGTATCGATCAGGCGAGCCCCGGAGGGCCGGCAGAAAGCCCCGCAAGGCCGGCAGTCCTTCAAAAACTTCGCCGGCCGCAATCGAACTCAGATCAGATTTGTTTTCCCCGGCACGGCCACTTCGAGGGGCGGCAGATCTCCGAACGAAAGGTAGGGAGGCGACAGATCGAGCTTCGACGAGTTCATGACCCAATCCCAACTGACGGCCCGGCCCGTGTAGGCGCTCATCCGGCCCATGATGGCCGTGAGCGTGCTTTCCGCCACCTGTCGCCCCTCGTTGAGCGGTCTGCCTGCCCGGATGCTCGCGATGAGGTCCACGTGTTCCTGAACGTACGGGTTGGGCGAAGGCTTGTCCACGGTGTAAGGCCTTTCTCCTTTGATGTAGCCGTCCGCGGCATCGGTGTAGGCAAAGCCCCTGGTCCCGACGACGCGTTCCGACACATTCTCCGCGGCACCTTCCGTCTGCCGGCACATGCTCATGACGCGCGCGCCGTTCGGGTATTCGAACTCGACGGCGAAGTGGTCGTAGACGTTGCCGAACATTGGGTCGGTGCGCGCCGCACGGCCGCCCATGCCGGTGCATTTGACGGGGTGCGTTCCCATGGCCCAGAGGATACGCCGATCGCGGCCGCCGAAAGGAAATCCCGTCTCGAAAAGCAGGAGGTTTGGCTGCGCACTCTCCCTCCTTTCGCTGTGCGGATATCAGCGCGAGTCTATTGAATCATCGGGCGATTTGCAACGGGCGCGAACGGCCGCAGCCGCGCAAAGTCCCGGGCAGGCCCGCGACGCGTCCCGCGGCTTGCTCCCGGAGCGACCGGCCCGGCGCGGCGCGCCGGGCCTTACGGGCCGCGCAGCAGATCCGCGATTTCCTGCTGCAGCGAGGGCAGGCGGAACTGGAGCATGAGATCGTTCAGGGTGAACTTGACCGCGGCGTAGTCCTTGCCGCGCATGTCGACGAGCGCCGCCTTGAGCTGCGTCTTGTACTCCTCGAGCTTGCGCCCGGCCGCCGCGGCGCCCGGCTGCGACTTCAGCCTGTCGATCGCCGGAAAGTGCGCGCTCTGGAACTGCTCGACGACGGCGTCGAAGCGCTTGCTTTCCTCGAGTGCCTGGGCGCCGCGTGCCGCCGCGACCTTTTCGTTCTGCGCGAACGCCTTCTCCAGGTCGGCGCGGATCGCCTTCGCCAGCCTCTCCCACTCCGCCCGCGCCTCGCCCGGGCCGGGGCCGGCTGCGGCCTCGGGCACGGCGGCGGCTTCGCCGAAGTGGTAGAGGGCATTGAAGAGCAGCTTGAACATGACGTGCGTCTGGCCGCGCCACTGCGGGCGGAAGCCGGTGAGAATCACGCGGCCCTTGCCGTGGACCACATCGAGCGCCGCCGCTTTGCCCTGGATCTTCTCCGGATGCAGGATGTAGCCGCTCAGCAGCGGGTTTTCCTCCTTCGGGAAGGCGAGCAGCACCGTGCCCTTGAAGTCGCCGGCGGTATCGAACGCGCCGTTGCGGGCGAAAAAGACGGCGGGAGCCGGCGGCAGCCCGTAGGCCAGGGGATGGCCGGCGGCCTTGACCTCGGTGCGCAGGATCGAGCCGGCGCAGAAGAATTCCTCGTTTTTCAGACCCTGGAGCACGTTCTTGACCGGCAGCCTCAGTTTCTCGACGGCGAAAAGCGAGGCGTTGCCCAGGGTCAAGAGTGTCCCGCCCTGCTGCACGAACTCGCGCAGCTTCTCGAGGCCGATTTCGCCGATGCCGCCGGCGTACTCGGGCGGGACCGTGCCCGGCTGGCGGCCCTCCATGATGGCGTTGGTGTTCATTTCGGCGAACACCAGCACATCGTAGGCATCGTTCAGATGCCCGGCGCGGATCTCGTCGTTGCGCACCTCGCGGTAGGCGAACTCGAACTGGTCGAGCAGCCAGCTCGTCCAGCCCTCGTCGATGTTGGCGACCCAGGAATGGTACAGCCCGATGCGCGGATTCTTGAGCGGCGTCGCCGCATCGCCCGGGCTCCTGCCGGCGTATACCCGCAGGCTCAGATCCTCGGCGATCGCCTGCATCTTCTGCTGGGTAATCCCGGAGGCGACGAAAGACCCGGCCTCCATTACAGCATCCCCCAGCCTGGTCTCCTTCTTGAGGAGCGCCACCGAACCGCCTTCCTTGAAGATCCGGTTCAGGGCGCGGAAGGAAGCATTGCTGCGGTGATCGAAGTAGAAGGCCGTGCCCGACCCCTCGAGCCTCCCCGGCGGAGGAACGACCTTGTCGAGCGCGCGCAGTGAGGCGCGGAACTCCTGCGACAGGGGCGAGCTGACGGCGGCGACCTCGACCCCCATCTGCAGCGGCAGGGTCCAGCCCGCGACGTCGTACGGCAGGTCCGGGGGCCCGCCCGGGCCTTCGCGCAGGTCCGGATAGTTCTGGATCTCCAGCAGCTCCTTGGCCAGAAGCGCGAAAGGCTGATCCATCAAAATGACCCAGGTGCCTTCCGGATATTCGCGCCCGTTGACGCGCAGCGGGCGCACGGCCTGGCTGATCCGGATGCCGTTATACTGCAGCTTTTCGACGAGCAGCGCCGCGGTCTGCGGGTCGCGCTGGCGCTGCGGGATCACGAAGGCGAAGGGCGGCTCCTGGGAGAAGCGCCGCACGACGTCGCGCCCGGCCTGGTAGCGGTTGTAGATCAGCTCTTCCTTGAACTTGGCGGCCGTGTCGAGCACCGCCATCGAGGCCCCGATCATGTAGCGCACGGCGTCGCCCAGCCGCCACCAGCCGCCCTTCCAGGGGCTGGCGTAGAAAACCTGCTGGCGCAGGTCCTGGAACTCCTTGGGAAAGTCCTGGAGCGTGTAAAAGCGCGGCGTCGCATACTGGTAGAGCGCCGTCTCGGTGAGGAACGAAACGACGTTGCGGTAGTTGTTGACGCCGTCGATGAATCCGGGATACCAGTCGTCGAAATGGGTGCGGTGGATCGAGCCCGGCATGTCGTGCTGGTCGAGGTAGGAGGCCATGGCCGTACCGAAGACGTTGGTCCAGCGCCAGATCAGCGGGTGCACGTTGCTCGAGATCGGCTCGGCGAAAGGCGGGATCCAGATGCGCGCCGGGAAGGGCGCCGTCTGGTGATGGTTGTAGAAAACCATCGGATGCCACTCGCGCACGGTGACGCGCGTGACGATCTGCTGCTCGTTGGTGTTGTTCATGTAACCGTCGCGGTTGTTGTCGTGCCCCACGTATTTCTGGTAGAGCCACGGCATCGGGCTCACCTCGTAGGGGGTGCCCAGGTTGCGGCGGTACCATTGCGACACCATGTTCTGGCCGTCGGGATTCAGCGAGAACCAGAGCACGAGCACGACATTGTCGAGGATGCGCCGGATCTCGGGATCGCGCTCTCCCGCCACCAGGTTGTAGGCCAGCTGGATGGTGTGCTGGTGCCCGGCCACCTCGGTCGAGTGCAGCCCGCCGTCGACGTGCACGATCACCTTGCCTTCGCGCGCCAGGGCGCGCGCCTGATCGTCCGTCAGCCCCTCGACCAGCGCGACGCGCCGGGCGATCTCGCGGTAGCGCTCGACGTTCTTCAGGTTTTCCGCGGAAGAGATGATCGCGATGTACCAGTCGCGGCCCTCGGAAGTCTTGCCGACATGCACGAGCCGCAGCTTGTCGGTGGCGGCGGCCAGCTTCTGGAAGTACGCCAGCGCTTCGTCGTAGCTGGCCAGATAGAAGTCGTCGCCCGGCCTGTGACCCAGAACGGATTCCGGCGTGGGCGGCGATTGCGCGCAAAGCCGCGCCGGCAGCGCGGGCACGCACCACAGCAGGCAGGCGATCGTAAGAATGCGGCGAAAGAGAGCTGCTTTGGACATGGTCGGACACTCCTGTGAAGATCCGGCGCGATCATAATGTCCGAAGGGAGGAATGTAAACCCTTTCATTCCCCGCCCGGTGATCCTAAAAAATGGGGACGCTCACCTGTTTCTCCAAGAAGAGCCGCAGCGCACGATGCGGGAGCGAAATCAGTGAGCGTCCCGATATCGGGCCTGGAGCGGGGCGGTGCCGGCCGCTTCCTGCAAGAGCCGGCGGTAGTAAGCGTAGTTGTGGAAGGGCACATTCTCGCGCGGCCGGTCGTCCAGGCCGGGCAGATAACGGCCTGCCTGCAGAAGCGGCGGCACGACGCGCATCACTTCCCGCTCGATCGCCGACTCGTCGCGCAACAACACCCGCGCATTGATTCCCCCGATCAGCAAAAAGTCGGGATATTGCCGCCGCACCTGCACATAGTCGATGGCGCTGCCGCACTGGTTGATCCATAGGCCGTCGGCGCCCGACTCGGCGACCGCCGGAAGGAGCGGCCCGACATTTTCGAATGATCGGAAAATGACCGTGCCGATCCCGTGCTCGCGGAAGCAGGCCGCGATGTCGCGATGGTGGGGCAGGGCAAACTCGCGGAACATGGAAGGCGAGATGACCGGCCCGGCGGGCGCGGCGATCGGCTCGGCGATGATTCCGAAGTCGAATGCAAGGAACCGGCTGGCCAGGCGCACGACCTCCATGAAACAATCCCTGGCCGAACAGAGGACGCTCTTGACCAGTTCGGGATAGTCGTAAAGCGCCCACATCACTTCCTGGAAGCTTTCCCACTCCCGTTCGCGCGATAAGAGGGGCAGCAGGATTCCGCGCCACCCCATCAGACCCAGAGGAAAGTCCCTGTTTTCGTATTCCCGCGCCTTGTTCTCCCAGTACCGGGGCTGCAGGAATTCCGGCACATCGTGCCGATAGCCCTCCATGATCCGCGTGAAGTCGCACGGCCGGGAAAAGGGGCCCGGGCGGGGCTCCAGCCATATATAGATGTACTCCCAGCGATCCGCGCCGAAGTAATCCCGGTATCGGTTGCCGTCGATGTCGCGGCTCAAGCCCTGCCGGTACCAGCACTCCAGCACCTCCGGGCGGATTTCCTCCTCGAACAGGGGAATGCGGTCCACGCGATCGCCGCTGACCAGCGCCCGGAACCGGCTTCTGCAATCCATCGTGCCGCTACTATAGCACGGCCGCCCGGCGGGACCCGCCGGCGCATTTGGCTCGCACCCCGTTCGGCCCGCTTGATACAATGGGCGCGCTCATCTATGTCTTCAAGCCGCGCCGCAACGCATGGTGCGCGAGCGAAAGGTGAGCGTCCCTATTATCGGGAGGAAATACGATGCGCTCGACCTGTCCGATCGTTGTCGGATCAGCTCTCATCGCCGCCCTCGTGCTCATTCCGGAAAGGAGCTCCGGCCGCCAGGCCGGCAGCCAGGAGCAGGGGCTCTACATGACATTCGAAACCGACCTGGGCAGCATCCGCTGCAAGCTGTTCGAAAAGGAGACGCCCGTCACGGTGCGCAGGATCGTCGGTCTGGCCACCGGCCGGCTGTCGTACGTGGATCCGCAGACGAGGAAGGAAGTCCGCGACAAGAGGTTCTACGACGGCCTGATTTTTCACCGCGTGATCCCGCAGTTCATGATCCAGGGCGGCGATCCGCTGGGGACGGGATATGGCGGCCCCGAGGGGCCGGGCTTCCCCTTCCAGGACGAGTTCGTGCCCGCGCTGCGTTTCGACGTGCCCGGCAGGCTGGCCATGGCCAACTCGGGCCCGAACACCAACGGGAGCCAGTTCTTCATTACCGAAGTTCCCCTGCCTTACTTGAACGACAAGCACACGATCTTCGGCCAATGCGGCGACCTGCAGGTGATCAGGGCGATCGCCCGCGTTCCCAGGGACCAGGACGACCGCCCCAACAAGCCGGTGACGATCCGCAGGGTCGTCGTGGAGCGCGTGGGCCCGGCGCCCGCCGACCCGCCCGAGGGTCAGCCAGCAGCCAAGCCGCCCCAGGGAGGCGCGAGGTAGGTGCGCCGCGCGCTTATGGCCGCCGGCCTGTGCGGCGCTCTCATCGGCGCCCGGCAGGCCCCCGATCCTTTCGCCGGCCTTGCCGACCCGCGCAGCGCAACCGTTCTCGCCGGACTCTGCTCCGGCCGGGCGCAGCCGGATATTGCCGCGCACGACGGCCGCTACATCTACGAACTCGTCCTGCGACACCGCCTCGAGGCCGGAGTCGCCCTCGGCCCGTCATGCGGCTGCGCCGCCTTCTGGCTCGCGGCGGCTTTCGGCCGGACCGGCGGGAGGCTGATCGCGTTGGAACGAGACGCGAGCGCGGCTCGCGGGGTGCGCGCCGACCTCGAGCGCGCCGGCCTGTCCGCGCATGTCGAACTGCGGCCCGGTGAAGCCGCCGCCGTCGCGCCCGCGCTCGCCGGCCCGTTCGATCTGGTCTTCCTGGGCACGCAGCCGCGGGCGTGCGCCGCACTCCTGAAGGCGATTCTTCCCAAGGTCCGGCCCGGAGGCTTCATCGTCGCCTACCATGTCAGGGAACGGCGCGCGGAGATGGCCGAGTTCATCGCGCTCGTGACCGGCGACGCGCGCCTGCGTACCGAACTCGTCGCCTCCCCCGGACCCGGCCTGAGCGTCACCAGGAAACTGAAATAGGCGCCTCGCCTCTGGACTTGAACGCTGAATTTCTGTATACTATTTGGTAGACAATGACTGCTGGGAAGGTTCCGATAATCGTTGTGGTCGACCGGACGGCGGAGGAGCCGGTCTACGAGCAGATCGCCCGGCAGATCCGCATGCGCATCGCGGCGGGCGAGCTGCCCGCGGGGACGCCCCTGCCTCCGGTGCGCGTTCTGGCATCCGACCTGGGCTGCAACCCCAACACGGTGGCGCGCGCCTACCGGCTCCTGGAAAATGAGGGCTTCGTGCGCATCCGCGACCGCGAGGGCGTCCAGGTCGTGCCGCCCGCCGCGAAGGCCGACGCCGAGGAAATGTCGCGCCTGCTCGGGGCGTTGCGTGCGCTGTTGGCCCGCATGCGCCAGGCCGGGGCGGCCCCGGAGGAACTGCGGGCCATGATCGGGCGCGAGCTCGACGCCATTCACGATGCCCCGGTACGCTCCGCCCGCCGGAGGGTGTGATGGAGGCCAGGTCCGCCGTTACCGCCCTGGTGGTATTCGAGGTCCTCGTGACCGGGGGGATGTTTCTCCTGTATCCCCTCATTGTGCGCAAGGGGCTGCTTTTCGGCGTGTATGTCGGCGAGGGTGCGTGCGAGAGCGACGCCGCCCGGCGGATCACGCGCTCCTGGTACGCCTGGATGATCGGGGCGATCGTGCTCAGCCTTGCGTCGGGCCTGGCCGGCCTCGCGGCCCTTCCCCTCCCTGTGGCCGCGCTGGCGCCGGTCGTGCTGCAGCTGATCGCCTTCGTCGCGCTCTACCTGCGCGCCTACCGGCGGGCGCGCGCGCTCGCTCCGGCCGGGACGCCCCCGGCGGCGGCGCCGCTGACGGTCGTGCCGGCCCCGGGCACGGTTCTGCCGAAGGCGGCGCTTGTCTTCGGAGCCTGTCTCGGCCTCTGGGTGATGGGATATGCCTGGCTGCACTACCCGGACCTGCCGGCCCGGGTCCCGACGCACTTCGGGCCTTCCGGGAGGCCGGACGCCTGGAAGCCGAAGTCGCTTTCCACGGTGATGCTGCTCCCGCTGATGACGCTGAGCATGGGCGTCGGCCTGAGCGGGTTCGCGTGGCTCACCGCCAGGGCGAAACGCGCCATCCGCCTCCGGGACCAGGGCGCCTCGCTCGAGGCGCAGATGCGCTTCCGCGCCGCCATGACCAACTTTCTCAGCGGAGTCTCCATACTCGCCACGACCATGCTGGCGCTGATGGCCGTAACCTCGATCCAGGTGGGCCTGGAGCGCAGGCCGGGGCTGCCGCCGGGCGTCATGGCGCTCGCGATCGTGCTGCTCGTCTATGTCCTGGGCGGGGTGGGCTACCTCGCATTCCGCTACGGGCAGGGCGGCGCGCGCATCGAGAGGGCGCGGGCCGACACGCCGCTCACCGACGGGCTGGCCGACAACCGCAAGTGGATTCTGGGGATGTTTTACGTGGACCCCGAGGATCCCTCGATCCTGGTCGAGCGGCGCTTCGGCATCGGCTACACGATCAATTTCGGCAACTGGAAGGCTATTCTCCTGCTCGCCGTTTTTGTCGGCATCATCCTGGGAATCTGCGCCGCCGCCCTGCTCGCCCGCTGAAGCGCCGCTCCTCGGCCTCAGGTTCCGATGTGCAGGGTCCCGCCCAGCTCCCGCAGCGTCGCGATCACGGAAAGCCCTGCCAGATAGCTGGATCTGGGATTGGCCGGGTTCGGCAGGTTCGCGAGGCGGACGGCCGCTTCGCCGAAGGCTCCGCGCACGAATATTTCGTGGACGTTGCGCGCCGCCGCCGGATCGGCGATGCCCAGCAGCTCGACGCCGGGGATCCGCCCCTCGGCGATCGCCAGCGCCACGGTGGTTCCGATCGCCCCGCAACCGATCAATCCGACCTTCATGGCCTTTGCCGCACCTCGGCGAACGCTGCAATGAAGTCGCCCCCACGATCATGATGCGCGCGGGCCGGGATGTAAAACGATTTTTGCGCTTCCGGCGACACGAGAGGGTTGGAAAGCGTCATGCGGCAGGGCATAATCGTGCGGCGGGAGGATTCGACGGGCTCCCGCCGGGAGGCAACCGCAATGCTGGTGGATATCGACAGCGTACCGCCGTTTTACAGAAACTATGTCCGCCTGGTAACGGAAGGCGATGTCCTCGAAGCCCTGAAGGCCTCGGGCGCGCACGCGCAGTCGGTCGTGTCCGCAATCCCGGAGGAAAAGGCCGCCTTTCGTTATGCCGACGGGAAGTGGAGCATCGCCGAGGTACTGTGCCATCTCATGGACGGCGAGCGCATCTTCGGCTGCCGCGCGCTCCGCTTCGCACGCAACGACCCGGCGCCGCTTCCCGGCTACGACCAGGACCTCTACGTGCCCGAGTCCAATGCGGCAGCGCGCTCCATCGCCCGCCTGGCCGGGGAAATGGCGCGCCTGCGCGCCTCGACCGTCGACCTGTTCGCGAGCTTCACGCCGGAGATGCTCGCGCGCAAGGGTGTGGCCAACCAGGTGGAGCTCAGCGTGCTGGCGCTCGGCTGCATCATCGCGGGCCACGAGCGGCACCACATCCGGATGCTGCAGGAGCGTTATCTCGCGCCCTAGCGGCCCGGCTCGGGCAAGACATCCGGCACCGGGCGCATGCCGCGTTCTTTCCGGACACGGGCGGCGACCCTGCCGATCGGCTCGCCCGTGAGGGGGTGACGGGTGCCGGCGGCCACGTCGGCCAGCGGCACCAGCACATACGGCCGGTCGAGACGCCGGGGGTCGCACACCCATTCTTCGCGCCCCGTTTCCCGCGATACGATCAGAAGGGGATCGAGGTCGATCGCGACGCGCGCGGGATCGTCGCGCACGCGTCCCAGAAGCTTCTCGATCGGCTCGAGCACGCCGCTTTTCAGCCGGGAAAGGTCGAGCCCGGTTTCGATCACGGCCACCGCATTGAGATAATCCCTGCCCCCCGCATCACCGAAGGCTTCCGTCCGGTAGACGGGCGACAGCGCGAGCAGGCCGGTCTTTTCGCGCAGGAGCCGTACCGCGGACCGCAGCTTGCGCACGGCATCATGGTTGGAACCCAGCCCGAGGTAGACAAGTCTACCGCCGCCTGCATCCGGCGGCTTCCGGCGGCGGCTCACGAATTCCGCCATCGCCCCGGGCAGCGGGCTTGTGAGCGAGATCCTCTCGCCGGTGCGGGGGTGAGTGAAGCACAGACGGTGGGCATGCAGGGCCAGGCGCCCGACAGGATCGTCGCCCGCGCCGTATAGCGGATCCCCTGCCACGGCATGGCCTGCTGCAGCCAGGTGGACGCGGATTTGGTGCTTCCTGCCGGTTTCGGGCGCAATCTCCAGCATTGCGTAATCGCGCAGCGTTGCGAGAACCCTATAGCGCGTCGCCGCCGGCTTCGCATCCCTGGCGCCCGGCTCGGCGTACACCCGCAGGTCCCTGCCCTGGCGCAGGCGCGCCGCGATCCTTCCCGACACCCGCGCGGGTACGCCGCGCACGATCGCCAGGTAGGTCTTTTCGACATCTTTCCAGTTCGCGCGCAGCTGCTGCTGCACGGCGCGCGACTTGGCGAACAGCAGTACCCCCGAAGTCTCCCGATCCAGGCGGTGCACCGCCCACAGGCGCTGCGAGCGGCGCGCTCCGCGCTCCTGCAGCAGGCGGCGCGTCAGGCGCATGGCGGTGCGTTCGTGCTCCCTTTCGGTGGCCACGGAAAGCAACCCGGCGGGCTTGTCGATGGCGACGAGATCGCGGTCATCGTAAAGGAGGCGGATGCGCGCGCGGCGGTCCTCGCCGCCGGGTGCCATGCGCCCGGGCAGGACTTCGACGACATCCCCGGCCTTGAGCGCATGGTCGTGGCGCGTGACCGCAACGCCGTTCACGCGCACGGCCCCGCGCCGCAGGCGCTCCTTGACGGTCGCGCGCTTCCACCCCGGGAGCGCGCCCAGGAGGAATTGCAGCAGCGGCCCCTCCCCCTCCGCCATATATTTCGGTGACAGGCTACTCAACCCCGAAACTCCCTGAAAGAATCGATGGGGTCGGCAAACAATAACGGTGATGACACGTTTTGCACGTATCGTGATCCCCGGTTGCCCGCACCATGTCACCCAACGCGGCAACCACCGGCAAACTGTCTTTTTCACCGACGACGAGCGGATCCTCTATCTCGCGCTCGCTAGGAAGTACTTCGCTCTGTATCAGATCCGGGTGGTTGGCTATGTGCTCATGCCCAACCACGTTCACTATCTGTTGATACCCGGGCGCCCGACGTCGCTGGCCAAGGGGGTCGGCCGGTTGCACAACGACTTCGCGCGGTGGCAGCAAATCGAGCGCAACCTGACCGGTCACCTATGGCAGAATCGGTTTTTCTCCTGCCCCCTCGACGAGCAGCACTTCTGGGAAGCGCTGCGTTACATCGAACTCAATCCCGTGCGCGCCCGTCTGGTCCGGTACCCATGGGACTGGCCGTGGTCCAGTGCCTATGCCCACGCGAACGGTATCGACGACACGGGATGGCTCGACATGGAATGCTGGAAAAGCGGTTTCGATCCGTCCCGATGGAAGATCTTTCTCCAAGGGGGCATAGACAGCCCTTGCGACCATGAGCCCCTTCGTCTGGCAACCAGAACCGGCCGCCCTTATGGAAGCAACAGCTTCATCGACAAGCTGGAAGAGCTCACCGGGAGGTTGCTCCGGCCGAAAAAACGGGGCCCGCCACCGCGGAATCGCAGCCCGCTCGCGACGGAGTTTCGGGGTTGAGTAGCCTGTCACCGAAATTAATCGCTGGCCATGATGAAAAGGGGCTTGGCCTCGAAGCTCTTGTAGTGGGGGCGCAGGCGCTCGGTATTGTAATACTTCTCGACGTTGACGACCTTCTTCGAGCTCGTGACCACCTCGATGGGCGCGTTGTGATACTTGCCGTCCTTCAGGATCACGAGCCTGCCGTGGACGTTCTGCAGGATGAGATCCAGAGCCAGGTTGCCGAACGCCATCGGCACGATCGAATCGATCGCGTCCGGGTCGCCGCAGCGCACCAGGTAGCCCAGCCGCTGGTTGATGACGTCGATGCGCTTGCCGCCGGTGAATTTCGGCGACAGCTCCTTGAGGCGCTCGGAAACCAGATCGCCGATGCCGCCCAGCTTCTTGTGGCCGTACGCGTCCTGCTCGTGGCTGGCGAAGACCATTTCGCTGCCTTCGAAGGTCGCGCCTTCGGAGACGATCACGACCGAATACTTGCTCGGATTGGTGTAACGGTCTTCGGCCAGCAGCTCGGTCAGGCGCTCGATGTTGAACTTGTATTCGGGTATGACGCAGCGGTTGGCCGCCCCGGCCATGGTCGGCAGCAGCGCGGTGAATCCGGCATAGCGCCCGAACACCTCGATTACAAGAAAGCGCTCGTGCGACCCCGCCGAGGTGCGCAGCTTGTGCGTCATCTCGATGGTGCGCGTGACGCAAGTGCTGAAGCCGATGCAGTAGTCGGTTCCCGGCACATCGTTGTCCATCGTCTTGGGAATGGCGATGACCTTGACCCCTTCCTGATGCAGGCGCACGCCGTAGCTCAGCGTGTCGTCGCCCCCGATGGGGATGAGGTAGTCCACCTTGAGAAAATCGAGATTCTTCAGCACGTCGGGGGTCAGGTCGTTGATGTCGTCCTTGTACTCGTCCCGCAGATGATCCGGAACATCCTTCCGGCCGACGTGGCTCGGCCGTGTGCGCGAGGTGTGCAGGAAGGTGCCGCCGGTCCTGCCGGCTTTGTTGACTATCTCTTCCGTGAGGACCTGGTAGCGGTCGCGGTTGTCGGCGTCCTTGTCCGGGACGATCTCGATCAGTCCCGCCCACCCGCGCCGGATGCCTATGACTTCGTATCCCTCGCGCAGGGCGCGGATGGTGATGGCGCGGATCGCCGGGTTGAGGCCGGGCACGTCGCCGCCGCCGGTAAGAATCGCGATAATGCCTTTTTTCGATCGGTTCATAATGACACTCCGTTGACGATTTCCGCCCGATGCAGGCTGAATCATCATAACCGCTCTGCAAAAATGCTACAAGATATGCAGTCGCGGGCGAGGATGCAACGGCAAAGTCGCGCCGCTGCGGGCTGCGGATCGGAAGAAGTCTCAGTGCTGGAAATACTGCCGCAGGTAATTCACTGCCAGAAAGGTAATCAGGCAGCCGAGCACGAGCTTGAGGTACTTCTGCGGGAGGAATTTCTGCAGCCGGGCGCCGCAATACATCCCCGGGATGCCGCCGAGGCCGAACAGGATTCCCAGCAGCCAGTCGGGCGCATGGGAAACGCCGGCCTGCAGCGGGACGAGGCTGTAGAAGATCACGCCGGCGGCCGAGGTGAGAAAGGTCCCCATGAGCGCGGCGCCCGCGACGGTATAGACCGGCAGCCGGAAGAGAGCCACGCAGATCGGCGCGATCATGGCGCCGCCGCCGATGCCGTAGGCTCCGCCGATCACCCCGACGATCAGGGCCAGCGCGAACATCGCGGGGGTACTGAAGGAAAACTCCTGGCCCCAGAATTCGTAGACAACCCTTTCAAGCGTGACGGATTTCGTTCGCACCACGGCCGCCGGAGGCAAACCGGCCGCCAGGGGCGCCCCCCGCCCGCGTGCCGCCTCTTCCGCATGGCGCCGGAATTTCTCCTCGAGCGCCGCCGTCTGCGTCGCCGGCCTGTGGGCCCGGCCGGCGACGTCGGCCAGGAGGCGCAGCCCGAGATACAGCAGCACGCAGCCGACGAAGGCCTTGAAATTGCGCGGATCGAGCAGGTAGCGAACGCGCAGCCAGTAGCCGAAAAACACCCCCGGCAGCGTCCCTGCGGTCACAACCCAGGTCAGCGGCCAGGCCATGCGGCCTTCGCGGATATAGCGATACACGCCGCCCGGAATCGCCACCAGGTTGTATACAAAGTTGGTCGCGCTCACCGAGGGGGCGGTATAGCGCAGCCAGCTGACCTGGAAGGGCAGAATGAGAAACGCCCCCGAGACCCCGGCCGTGGAAGTGACGGCCGAGATCGCAAAAGCGACCAGCGGGGGCACGAACATGGAAACCCGGACACCGGAAACGGGAAACAGTACCGAGGCGAAATCCTCGAACATGGCGTCCGGCCGCGCACCGCTGCGGGGCGCGCGGTGTGAGGGCAAGGGATGCCCGGGCATCCCTTGCCTCACGCTTGCGCCGACCGGCTACTTCTTCGACTCGGCCGCGAGTTTTTCCAGCATTTCCGTGGTCACGGACTTGGGCCGCTCGATCGGATATCCCAGCCCGCGGTCCCAGATGATGTTCGAGGTCACGCCGAGCGCGCGGCCGACGGCGAAGAGCACCGTATAGAAGTCGTACTCCTTGACGCCGTAGTACCACTGAATGACGCCCGACTGCGCGTCGACGTTGGGCCAGGGATCCTTCGCCTTGCCCTGCTCCAGGAGCACGGGCGGCACCACGCGGAAGAGAATGTCCACGTACTTGAAGAGCGGATCGTCCGGCATGTGCTTCAGGCAGAACTCGCGCTGCGCCATGTAGCGCGGGTCGGTCTTGCGCAGCACGGCATGCCCGTAACCGGGGATCACCTGCCCCGCCTTGAGGGTATCCCAGACGAACTGGCGCATCTCCTCGTCGGTCGGGACCCGGCCGCCCATCTTATCCATCACGCCCTGGATCCAGCGCAGCACTTCCTGGTTGGCCAGGCCGTGCAGCGGCCCCGCCAGGCCGTCGACCATCCCGGAAATGGCGTAGTAGACGTCCGAAAGCGCGCTCGCGATCAGATGCCCGGCGTGGGCGCTCACGTTGCCGCTTTCATGGTCGCTGTGCAGGATGAAGTAGAGCCTGGAGACATCGTCGTATGGCTTCGGGATGCCCATCATGTGGGCGAAGTTGCCTCCGAAGTCCAGGTCAGGGTCGGGGGGAATGATCGTGTCGCTGCGGTACTTCATGCGGTAAATGTAAGCCGCGATACCGGGCAGCTTGGCGAGCAGGTTCATCGAATCTTCATATGTGGGATCCCAGTAGTCGTTGCGGTGCATCCCCTGGTTGTACCGCTGCACGAAGATGGACTCCCGCTGCATCGCCACGATCGCGGCCGACAGCATCGTCATCGGGTGGGTGTCGCGCGGCATGGCCCGCAGGACGTCGATGACGTATTGCGGGATCTGCTGGCGCCGGTTGAACTCTTCGGTCAGGCTCTTGGCCTCTTCCAGCGTGGGAATGTCGCCCGTCAGCAGAAGCCACAGGTGTCCTTCCACGAAGGGCATCTCGCTCCCGGGGACCTTGGGCAGCTTTTCCAGGACTTCCGGAATCGTCATGCCGCGGAAGCGGATCCCCTCGTTGGGGTCCAGGTACGATATGTCGGTGACCAGGCAGCGCACGTCCCGGGCGCCGCCGATGACCTGGCCGATGGTCACCTCGCCCACCTTGACGTTGCCGTATTCCTTCACCAGGCGCGCCGTCCGCGGCCGCCAGGCTTCGATCTTCTCGCGCAGTATCTCTTTCAGTTTCGCCATAACGAACTCCCTAAGTAGTCGTGTCGAACGGATTACCTTATACGGCTGGCCGGCACCACTGCAAAACATCAAGCAAGGCACAGCCCGCACGCCGGCCGGACCCTAGCATAGTGTATCGGGCCCCGCGAGACAACCGCAAACGTGCGCTTTTCGAGCCCGGGCCGGAGCTTGCGCTCCGGGCATTCCTGTCGGACCCCTTGCGGGATCCTCACCGCCCTGAGGCGCTGCTAGGGCCGGCACGGGTACGAAGGTCTGCCGGCCCTCCGGGGCTCGGCTTATCGATACGCTCCTTTCCGGGGGTTCGCCTGCGGCTCACCCCCGGCTACCCGCTCAGGGCCCCTGCCGGGGCCGGATCGCAGGTAGTTCCGGCACGCCGTGCCGGACCGTAAGCTTATTGTTCCAAGCCCACAGTTCAGCGCGCACGCCGCAACGGAGTGTAGTATGCCGACACCGGGCTCTCGTGGCCGTCGCGGTCAACTGCCTTGACGCCGAAGACGAGCTGATCGATCGGGGTGTTTTTCATGGTGAACTCGCGCACGTTGCCCACCCAGATCTCCCGCTCCCAGTCGGGCGCCGTCGTCGCCCGCACGACGACGATGAAACCCGCCAGGTCGTCTTCCGGCCCCGCATAATCCCAGCGCAGCACCGCATCGTAACCCTCCCCGCGCCCGAGGCCCGCCCGGGCGCCGCGCGTCCGGCCGGCTGCCGCCGCGCCCGCCTCGGCCTCGCCTTCCGCGACGGTGATCGGCGGCCGGGGCGCCAGGGCCATGGCCGCGGCGGCCGCGGCGTTCAGGCGGGTCACCTGCACGATGTATCCGGGCGAGGTGTTGGCGAAGTTGTCCGTCGGGCTGTGCTGGTTCGCATAGTTCTCGCTGGGCGTGGTGAAGCGCACGGCGGCGTAACCTTCCTCGTTGAAGGGCGTGTGGTCGCCGCCGCGGCCGAAGCGGTCGCTGCGGAAAATGAGGTCGGCCGCGAACTCCGGATGGTAGCGCGCGCCGATCAGGCGGATGAAGCGGGCGAGCTGGCGCGAGGGCGAGTCGGCGGGGTCCTCGGAGAAAACCAGGACGCGCCGGTTTTCCATGGCGCCATTGCCGGCGACCACGCTGCCGATGATGTCGTTGTTGAGCAGCGCCTCCACGGTCTGATTGCGCTCGCGCAGCCGGCGCGCGAGATGGCGCGCACCGATCAGCCCCTGCTCCTCGCCCACGAAGGCCACGAAAACCAGGGTGGCGTCGAACTCGTAGCGGCTCATGACGCGCGCGCATTCCATGACGCAGGCGGTGCCGCTGGCGTTGTCCGTCACACCGGGCGCGTCGATCTCGGCGGCCTTGGCGGGATCGGAACGCAGCTCCGCGGGCACCCGCAGATTGAGCGAATCGTAATGCCCGCCGATCATGACCCAGCGTTCCCTGTCGGACTTGCCGGGAAGCACGGCCATGACGTTGCGCACCTCGACGTCCTTGAACACGCGCCCGCCCCTGGGCACCTGGTAGGTATCGAAGCTCACTTCCAGGCGCGGGCTGTAACTGCGGAACTCGTCGAAAATCCACTGCCTGGCCGCCCCCACGCCGCGGTTCGGCTGGCCGGGATCGGAAAGCGTGTGGCGCGTCCCGAAGCTCTCCAGCTTCTTCAGAATCGCGACGATGCGTTCCTCGGAGATTTCCGCGACGATCTTCTGTATCGCCGGATCCAGCCCCTGCGGCGGCCTGGCCGGGCTTTCCGCCTGGCGGGCGAAAGCCCAGGCCGCAAGCGCCAGTGACGCGATGCAAGCATAAGCGGTCTTCATGGGTCGGCTCCCCTCTGTTTCGACCCGGGCGCACCGGGGCAAGTCCGTGCCGCCGGCCCCGTCCCCCGGCTCCGGGCGTGTTCCTCAGACCCGCCATGTTATGCAAGAGAGGCAGGAGAGTCAAAGGCTGAGCCTGCGGCAGCCGATGTGGTAATCTTTCTGCTTCCGGCTCGCGCCGAGCGCAAATCCCACACGATCGTCAGGAGAGAACGTGACTGCAGAATACAAGACACCCGAAATCAAGTTCGAGCGCCACCGTCTGGCCAACGGCCTGACCGTCATTCTGAGCGAGGATCACCGGCTGCCGCTGGTGGCGGTCAATGTCTGGTACCACGTCGGCCCGGCCGACGAGCGGCCCGGCCGCACCGGTTTCGCGCACCTCTTCGAGCACATGATGTTCGAGGGATCCGCCCACGTGGAGCCCGAAGCGCACTTCATGCTGCTCGAGGCCGCAGGTGCCAGCGAAATCAACGGCACCACCGACTTCGACCGCACCAACTACTTCGAGACCCTGCCTGCCGACCGGCTGGAGCTCGCCCTCTGGCTCGAGAGCGACCGCATGGGCTTCCTGCTGGAGCGGCTGGACGCGCGCAAGCTCGAAAACCAGCGCGACGTGGTGCGCAACGAGCGCCGCCAGAGCGTCGAGAATGTCCCCTACGGCCTCGTCCAGGAAGCGGTCTTCCACCTGCTGTTCCCCGAGAATCACCCCTATTACGCTTCCGTGATCGGATCGCACGCCGACATCGAGGCCGCCCGGCTGCCGGACGTGCGCGAGTTCTTCAGGCTGTACTACGCGCCCAACAACGCCAGCCTCGCCATCGTCGGCGACATCGATCCCGAGCACACCATGAAGCTGGTCGAGAAGTACTTCGGCCCCATTCCTCCCGGTCCCCCGATCCAGAGGATGCGCGTCGAGACCCCGGCGATCACGGCCGAGCGGCGCGCCGTCGTCACCGACCAGGTCGAGCTGCCGCGGGTCTACATGGCGTGGATCACGCCGCCCATCTTCCAGCCGGGCGACGCGGAATGCGACCTGATCGGCAAGATCCTCGGAAGGGGCAAGTCCAGCCGGCTCTACCGCAGCCTGGTCTACGAAAAGCGCCTGGCGCAGGACGTGAGCGCTTCCCAGACCTCGCTCGCGCTCGGGTCGGTGTTCGCCATCGAAGCGACCGCCAAGCCGGGCGTGGATCCGGAGACGCTGGAAAGGGCGATCGACGAAGAACTCGAGGCCTTGCGCGAGGCCGGGCCCTCGGAGAAGGAAACGGAAGCCGCGCGCAACACCTACGAAGCCGCCATCATCCACGGGCTGGAAAGCCTGGGCGGGTTCGGCGGGGTCGCGGACCGGCTGAACCTGTACCAGCATTTCCTGGGCGATCCCGGCTACTTGGCGCGCGACCTCGAGCGCTACCGCAAAGCTTCGCCCGAGTCGCTGCGCGCCGCCGCCCGGCGCTACCTGGAGCCGGGCGCGCGCGTGGTGGTCCATGGGGTTCCGGGAAGCAAGATCATCGACGATCCCCCCAAGAGCCCGCCCGAGCCGGAAACGGAAGTGCCGGTCGCGGGCGAATTGCCGGGGCAGGAGTGGCGCAGCCGCCCCCCTGCCGCAGCGCCTGCAGCCCCCATGCGGCTGCCGGCGCCCGAGGTTTTCCGGCTCGACAACGGCCTGACCGTTTTCCTCCTCGAGCAGCACACGCTCCCCGTCGTCTCGGCCAACCTGATCGTCCTGGGCGGCGGCGACCGCAATCCGCCGCATCGGCCGGGGCTGGCTTCCTTCGCGGCGGAAATGCTCGACGAGGGCACCGAGACCAGGAACGCCATGCAGATCGCAGAAGAAGCCGACAGGCTGGGCGCGCAGCTCTCGACCGGCTCCTCGATGGATTACTCCTTCGTGGCCTTCCGCTCCCTCCGCAGGAACATGGAGGCGGTGCTCGAACTGGCCGCCGACCTGCTCCTGCACCCGGCTTTCCCCGAGCGGGAAATCGAACGCATCCGCCAGGACCGCCTCACCGAGATCCTGAGGCAGAGGGAAAATCCCGCCGCGCTGGCCAACCGGGCCTTCGTCAGGGCGGTCTACGGCGACGCCCATCCTTATGGTTACACCGAGTTGGGGACGGAGCGCTCGCTGCGCGCGATGACGCCGGAGGAGATCCGGAGCTTCTGGCGGAGCGGTTATGTCCCGGCGAACGCCGCCCTGGTGGTCGCGGGCGACGTCACCGCCGAAGAGCTGCGCCGCATGGCGGAGAGGTTCCTGCGCGAGTGGCGGGCCGAAGGGCATGCGGCGCCCGCGGCCCCTCCGAAGGTCGCAGCGGCGCGCCGTGTGCTGATCGTCGACAAGCCGGGCGCGCCGCAAACGGCGCTGCGCATCGGGCACGCCGGGGCGGCGCGCTCCGACCCGGACTATGTCCCGATCGAGGTGATGAACAGCACGCTCGGCGGACTGTTCACCAGCCGCATCAACATGAACCTGCGCGAGCGCCACGGCTTCACCTACGGCGCCTCGTCGTCGTTCGCCTTCCGCCGCGGCCCGGGACCCTTCATGGTCGCCACCGGCGTGCGCACGGACGCCACGGCGGCCGCGGTCGCCGAAATCTTCCGCGAGATCGAGGGCATGAGAAACGGCGAGCCGACCGCGGATGAACTCTCCAGGGCCAAGGATTCCCTGGCGCGCTCGCTCCCCGGAATGTTCGAGACCACCGCCGACGCAGCCGCGAGCGTGGGCCGGCTCTTCGTCCACAACCTGCCGCGCGAGTACTACCGCGACCTGCCCGCGCAGATTGACGCGGTCGGCGCGCAGGATGTCCGGCGCGCGGCCGAAAAGCACCTGAGGCCCGGGGAAATGGTGGTGGTCGCCGTCGGCGACCGCCGAAGCATCGAAGCCGGCCTGACCGCGCTCGCGCTCGGGCCCGTCGAGTGCGTCGACGCCGACCGCATAGCGCGCGAATGAATCAGGGACGCTCACCTATTTTTCGCGACGACGAGATTCATTGCCCGCGGGGCATGCTCATCGAAAACGGTGAGCGTCCCTATTTTCCTAGTCGGCCGCGATCAGCTTCTGGATTTCGGCGCGCAGGTCGCGCTCCAATGTGGGGCTGAGGCCCACAAGGATATCGTAGACGACCCCCTGGCGGTCGATCAGAACCTGCATCGGAATGGCCTGCGCCCGGTAGGCGTAGCCGACCCGGCCGTCGAGGTCCAGCAGGACCGTCGATTCGATGCCGCGCCGGATGACGTAGTCGCGCACCTCTTCGGCGGGCTCCTGCAGATTGATCGCGAGCAGCACGAGATCGCCGGCGAATTCCTTCTGCAGCCTCTCGAGGACGGGCATGGTGCGCCGGCAGGGCGTGCACCAGGTCGCCCAGAAATCCAGCAGGACCACCTTGCCGCGATAGCTCTCGAGCGCGACATTGCGGCCGCTCAGGTCTTCGAGCTCGAACAGGGGCGCGGGCGCGCCGATTTCGGCCACACCCTTCGGCCCGCGGCCGCCGCAGTTCGAAAGCGCCGGCAGGGTCAGGGCGAGCAGCAGGGCGGTTATCCCGGGTCGGTTGTGCATGGGCGTATGCTCCTCGTGCCGTCGGGCGCCTCCAAGTATACCAAGCCCGGCATTGCAGGGTAAGATCCAGTCGGGAAAGCTTGATTCGCGCGGGACGATCGCATAACGTGGGAGGCGTTGGCAAAACTCGCGGAGCGTGCCGATGCCCGAAAGCGAAAACCACCGTTTCATCCGATCCGAAGGCCTGCCCAAACCGGCGGGCCCCTATTCGCCGGCGGTCGCTTTCGACCGCCTGATCTTCGTCTCCGGGCAGGGAGCCGTCGATCCGGCGACCGGAGATCTGGCCGGCCCGGATATCGAGAGTCAGACCGAGCAGGTGCTCAAGAACATCGCGGCCATTCTGCAGGCCGCCGGTTCGAGCCTCGACCATGTGCTGCGCTGCGGCGTCTACCTGACCGACATCACGGAATTTTCCCGCATGAACCGCGTCTACGAGCGCATGTTCGGCAGCAACCGGCCGGCGCGCACCACGGTCGAGGTCCGGGCGCTGCCGCGGCCGGGACTGCGCGTGGAGATCGATGCGATCGCCTACGTTCCATGAGGCGCAAGACGCCCGTCCGATCCCGGCCCGGGCGCCCGCGGTGCGCCCGCTGCGGCCCGCGGAGGCCGCGGCGTGCTCCGCACTCGTGCGCGCCTGCATCGAGCGCGACCCTGTCCTGCCGGCCGCGTTGCGCGTCGCGGCGGCGCAAGGCGAGCGGCCGGAAACCATGCTGGAGCGCGCCCGCCTCTATTACGTCGCCGTATGCGCAATGGAAGGGCGGCCTGCCGGCGTGGGCGCGATCGACTGGAACGAGATCCGCATGCTGTGCGTGGCCCCGGATCTCCAGCGCCGCGGCATCGGGAGTCTCATGCTGCAGCACTTGGAGGCCATGGTTCCGCCGGCGTTCTTCCGCGAGATCTTCGTCTACGCTTCCCCTTCGGCCTCGGGTTTCTACGCGCGCAGCGGCTACGAGGCCCGCGGCCGTCACGCATTCCGAATCGACCGGTACGAAATCGAGACCGTGTTCATGGTGAAGCGCCTGTCCGGGAGTGCATCATGAGTCCTTGGATGCTTCGATTCCTTCTGGGGCCGCGCGCGGCGTTGCCCTTGTCGCTATTGGGGATGGCCATCATGACCGACGCCTGCCGTTCGGCCGCCACCAAGCCGGCCGCCGATCTGATCGTTACCAACGCCAGGGTATGGACCGTGGACCCGGCGCGGCCGCGGGCCGAAGCCGTGGCCGTCCTCGGCGAGCGCATCGTCGCCGTGGGCGCGGCCGCCGAGATCGACTCCTGGCGCGGCCCGCAGACGCGCACCATCGACGCCCGCGGCCGCTCGCTCCTGCCCGGATTCAACGACGCGCACGTGCACTTCATCCCGGGCGGAATGCAGCTCGACAACGTGGACCTGCGCACGACCTCCGGCCCGGAAGAATTCGCCCGGCGCATCGCCGAGCGGGCGCGCTCCGCCCCCGGCGAATGGGTTCTGGGAGGCAATTGGGACGAGCAGGCATGGTCTCCTCCGGTGCTGCCCTCCAGGGAGTTGATCGACCCGCTTACGGGGGAGACGCCCGTGTTCGTCGACCGTTACGACGGCCACATGGCGCTAGCCAACTCCGCGGCCCTGAAGCTCGCCGGCATCACGGCGCGCACGGCCGACCCGCCCGGCGGGGTGATCGTGAGGGATGCGCAGGGCAATCCCACCGGCCTGCTCAAGGACGCCGCCATGTCGTACGTCAACAAGGTCATCCCCGCGCCGTCGCCGCAGCGCCGGCTGCGCGCCGCCCGCCGCGCCATGGAGTATGCGGCTTCCCACGGCGTCACCAGCGTCCAGGACATGAATCCCACATACTCCGATATCCGCCTCTACATGGAGCTGGCGGAGCGCGGGGAATTGACGACGCGCATCTACGCGGTGCCCATGGAAACCGAGTGGCAGGACCAGGCCCGGATCGGCATCCGGCGCGCCTTCGGATCCTCCTATCTGCGCCTGGGCGGCCTGAAGGGCTTCGCGGACGGGTCGCTCGGCTCCACCACGGCGTACTTCTTCGAGCCGTACGCCGACGATCCCTCGAGCCGCGGCCTGCTCGCGGACGAGATGCTTCCCCTGGACGCCATGCGCGACCGCCTGACTCAAGGCGATCGGGCGGGGTTGCAGCTGTGCATTCACGCCATCGGCGACCAGGCCATTTCGATCGTGCTCGACCTCTTCGAGGAGATCCGCAAGGCGAACGGTCCCGCCGACCGGCGCTGGCGCATCGAACACGCCCAGCACGTCGCCCCCAGGGACTTCCGCCGTTTCGCCGACCTCGACGTGATCGCCTCCATGCAGCCCTACCACGCCATCGACGACGGGCGCTGGGCCGAAAGGCGCATCGGGCCGGAGCGCATCAAGACCACCTACGCGTTCCGCACCTTCCTGGAGCACAAAGTGCGGCTGGCCTTCGGCTCCGACTGGCCGGTGGCGCCGCTCGACCCCTTGCAGGGGCTTTACGCCGCGGTCACGCGCGCCACACTGGACGGCAGGCATCCCGCCGGCTGGGTGCCCGAACAGAAAATCGGCCTCGAGGAGGCGATCGCCGCCTTCACCGCCGGAGCCGCCTACGCGGAGTTCCAGGAACGCGAAAAGGGCACGATCGCGCCGGGAAAGCTCGCCGACATGGTGCTGCTCGACGCCGACATTTTCGCCGTCGAGCCCGCCGAGCTGCGCCGCGTGCGCGCCGACGTCACGATCCTCGGGGGCAAGGTCGTCTACGAGCGCCCGGGTCGCGACTGACGCGCCGCCGCTTCATGCCCGGCGGCGTCCGGCTTCAGATCACCTCCAGGGCCAGCGTGTTCATGAACTTCTCGAATCCCGCCTTGTCGGCTGCGGCCGCCGCCAGCCGCCGCACGCCCTCCTCCAGCTCGCCGAGCTCCGAAGCGATCGAAATCCTCAGATAGTGCTGCCCTTCCGCACCGATCCGGCCGAAGGAGTTGCGGTCGAGCGTCGCCACGTGATGGTGATAGAGCAGGAACATCTGGAACAGCGTCGACGGCGAGGATCGCCGGCGCAACTCATCGGGCAGCCGGTGGTGCGCCTCGATGGCGCCCAGCTTCTCGCACACCCCGGCGATATTGGGGAAGAGATAGAACGCTCCGCCGGGGGTCTTGCAGCGTATTCCGTCGATTTCGTTCACCTTCTTGACGATGACGTCGCGCCGCTGCTGGAAGGTGGCGACCATGCGCGCGATCGCGGCCTTGCTTTCCGGATGCTCGAACGCCACCCGCGCCCCTTCCTGAGTGAACGGGGGGATGCAGGAAAAGTAATTGATATTGAGATTCTTGAAGACATTCGCCTCCTCCTCCGTCGGGAACACGGCATAGCCGATGCGGCCGCCGGTCCAGGCGAAGGTCTTGGAGCAGCCGCTGCTGATGATCGTCCGCTCCCGCATCCCCGGAATGGAAGCGATCGAGAAATGCTTGCGCCCGTCGAAAACGATGTACTCGTAGATCTCGTCAGAGTAGACGCGCACGTTCGGGCCGCACTTTCTGAGGATCACGTCGGCGATGCTGCGCAGCTGCTCGGGCGTGGCCACGCCGCCGGTCGGATTCGACGGGAAGTTGAGGATGATCACCCGGGTCTTGGAAGTGATCAGCGTCTCGAGCTGCTCGGCGGAAAAGGTGAAATCGCGCTCCTCGGAAAGATGCAGCGGCACCGGCACCGCCCCCAGGTAAGCCGGGAACGACTCGTAGATGGGGAAGCCGGGGCTGGGATAGATGACCTCGTCGCCCGGGTTGCAGTACGCCTGCTGGGTGAATCCGATCGAGGGCTTGCCTCCCGGGAATATCACCACCTGCTCGGGAGAGACATCCAGCCCGCGCGTCTCCTTCATCTGGTTCGCGATCGCCTTGCGCAAGGACAGGATGCCCTTGGGGTCGGTGTAATGCGTGTTGCCGAGATCGAGCTGGCGCTTCACCTCGTCCCTGACGAAAGGCGGGATGTCGAAATCAGGCTCGCCGAGGTTCAAGCGCACGACCTTGTGCCCGGCGCTCTCGACTTTCGTGATGTGCGGTCCGATCTTGAAGGCATTCTCCGTGCCGATTCGATGGATCCGGTCGGCGAAAAGCCCGGTTCGTGTTTCCGTGATAATCATGATGGCTCGCTCCTGTGGGTTTTTGGACTTGCGACCAGTCTGGGCTTCCATGTATACCACGCGCCGCAGCGGAATGCCACTGCCGGCGGCATCGTGCCCGGCCCGCCGGTTCGCGAAAACTCTGCTTGGCGCAGGAAGCGCGCTTCCAGTATAGTGAAAACGCACATGGGATCGCAGATCCATGTCATTCTGACGGGAGAGCGGAGGAACGTATGGCTATTTTTCTGAGCGAGGCCCAGGTCGAGAAGCTGGCCACCATGGCCATGGCGCTCGAGGCGGTCGAGGAGGCCTTCCGCCTGCAGGGCGAAGGTAAAACCGAGCTCGCGCCCCGGCGGCGCTGCCGGCTGCAGAACGGCCTGCTGCACGTCATGAGCGCTTCGCTGCCCACGCTGGGCCTGGCCGGCCTGAAATGCTACACCTCGACGGAGGACGGCGCGCGCTTTCTCGTCCATCTATACGACGCCCAGGACGGCCGGCTGCTCGCCGTCATGGAGGCCAACCGCCTGGGCCAGCTGCGCACGGGCGCGGCCAGCGCCGTGGCGACCAAGTACATGGCGCGCCCCGAGGTCACCCGCCTGGGAATCATCGGAACCGGATTTCAGGCGCGCGCGCAGCTCGAGGCCATCTGCGCCGTCCGGCCCATCCGGCAGATCGTCGCCTACGGGCGCGACCATGAAAGGCGCGAGCGCTTCTGCAGGGAAATGAGCGAAGCGCTCGGGCTGACGGTGACGCCTGCTTCCGCACCGGAGGAAGCGGTGCGCGACATGGACATCGTCGTCACGGCGACCACGGCGCGCGAGCCGGTGCTCTGCGGCGAGTGGCTCGCCAAGGGAACGCACGTCAACGCGATAGGCGCCAATTCCCTCTCCCGGCAGGAGATCGACGTGGAAGCCGTGCGCCGCAGCGCCTGCGTCGTCGTCGATTCACTCGAGCAGGCGAAGATGGAAAAGGGCGACCTGGCGCGCGCCGTGGAGGCCGAGGCATTCTATTGGGAGGACGCGCGCGAACTCGGGCTGGTCGTCATCGGCGATTTCCCCGGCCGCGAGGACGATTCCGAGATCACACTTTTCGCATCGGGAGGGATAGCGCTGGAAGACGTGGCTTTCGCCGGCAGGATCTACCAGGCTGCGCGCAAGGCCAAGCTCGGGACCGCGCTGCCCTTCTGAGTCCTGTGCCGCCCTTTCAGGGCTCATTGTGGTTACCGCCGCGTTCCCGGAGCTTGCGCCTCGGGCTTTCCCGTACCGGCTTCTGCGGAGCCTCATTTCGTGCCCAAAAGCACGCGTCGCGGCCATCGGGCAGGACGCTCATGCGACAGCGCAGCGCGCCGTCCGCACCCGCGGACCCCGCGCGGGATCGCGATCACCGGCCCCGGCAGGGGCCCTGAGCCGGTAGCCGGGGGTGAGCCGAAGGCCAAGCGTCGGAAATCGCGGCGATGCGGTTCGGGGCGACCATAAGGCCCCGGCAGGGGCCCTGAGCCGGTAGCCGGGGGTGAGCCGCAGGCGAACCCCCGGAAAGGAGCGTATCGATCAGTCAAGCCCCGGAGGGCCGGCAGACCTTTGCGCCTGTAGCGCCTCCTGCGGGACCTGCGTTTTCCGCCCGGACGATCATCTCGCATCCATTGGGCCGACCCATGCAGGGCCTGGCCGGCGAATGGGCCCGGCGAGCCCTGAAAGGTCGGCACAGAAATCGTCAACCGGGAAATAGCCGCGCCGCGTTGAACGAGCCTCGATCGCGCAGGATCACGGCTCCCCTTGCAAAATCTCGAGAGCTCGCCCCAGGTGCATTCGCCAGAAGCTTTCGAACTCCGCCGCCACCGAGGGCAGAAAGATCGTGATGCCCGCGCCCTGCCTGCCGAGCACTTCGACGGCGATCCGCTCGCCCAGGCTGTCCTCCATCTCCTGCAGCCCGGCATAGTCGAGAGCCAGATCGCGACGCGCGTCGTCCGGAATCCCGTCAGTGAAGTTCAGCTCGCACCAGTCTCCGAAAGGCCCGTCGCCGAGATCCACCATGGGCACTCCCTCGAGGCGGCAGGCAAGCGGTCTGTATTCATAAATGAGGCACCTGTCCCCGTTCCCCAGGAAAGGACACCCGGGGCTGCCTGCGGCCTCGACGATGCGATCGATCCCTTCTTCGCCGAGCGCGTCAAGAAAATATGGCGAGGTCAATTCCGGCGCCAGCCGCCGGATCGTCCGTTGAATCTCCGACGCCCGTGCGCGCACCGCATCGAGCACGGCCGGCGGCAGCCGGCGAATCCCCTCGGCTGCCAGGAAGGCGTCGGGCAGCGAGACGTCCCACAGCCCGTAGCAGCAGGAGGCGCAGCCGAGCCGGCATTGCATCCGGCCCGGGTAGGCGTTCACAATGGAAGAGAACCAGCGATCCAGGGCTTCCAGTGACTGACGATAGCTTTGCATCCGGCTGAATGATAAACCATGGGACAAGGGTCGGGCGGCATGCGCGAGTTTCGCATCTTCGGCCAGGATCACCTCGCCGCGCTTCTTGTGCTGGCCGTGCTCGGCGCGGCGATCATCCGGGCGGGGAGGCGGGGGAGCCCCCGCGTGTGCGCGTGGATCGGCCGCCTGCTGGCGGCGGTCTTGATCGGCTCGGCCGCGGCAAATTACGCGCGCCTCGCCCATCAGGGCGGATTCACCTGGGAATACTCGCTCCCGCTGGAGCTGTGCCACTGGGTCCTGGCGGCCTGCGTGGCGGCCCTGATTCTGCGCCGGCAGCTCGCGGCCGAGATCGCCTATTTCTGGGGGCTGGGGGGCACGTTGCAGGCCGTTCTGACACCCGACCTGCCGCTGGGTTTCCCATCATGGGATTTCGTGCTGTTCTACTGGGCGCACGGCTCGATCCTGCTGGCGATCGCCTACCTGATTGCGGTCCGCGGCTTCCGCCCACGGCCGGGCAGCATCGTGCGCATGATGGCTGCCGCCAATTTCTACCTCGTCTTCGTCGGCGGCCTCGATCTGGCTTTCGGCTGGAACTACGGCTATCTGATGCGCCCTCCGGCTCAACCATCCCTGCTCGACTGGCTGGGGCCCTGGCCCTGGTACATCGTGTCGCTCGAGTTCGTGGCGCTTGCGATCTTCTGGATTCTGAGCCTTCCCTGGAAGATCCGCGGCATCTAGCAGTTTTCAGCTGTCAGCTGTCAGCTGTCAGCGATCAGCCCTTCGGAGGTTGAACGAAAACTGACGGCTGACAGCTGAAGGCTGATAGCTGATGGCACATACGCGCTGGAACAGTACCACCGGGCGGAAATGAACCTGCATCGGCTCCGGCGCGACCGGGTCGGGCTGTGGCAGCACAGGCCGCCGCCGGGGGATTACTCGATGGTCGCGAGCACCGGCGCGTGATCGGAGGGCTTCTTGCCCTTGCGCTCGTTGCGGTCGATTTCGACCGCGGTACACCTTTTCGCCAGCGGGCGGCTCAGCAGGATGTGATCGATGCGCACGCCCCAGCCGCGATGGAAGGCGCCGCCACGGTAGTCCCACCAGGTATACAGCCCTCCCTCGGAGTGATGCAGGCGCAGGGCGTCTTCCAACCCCCATTCGAGCAGGCCGCGCAGCGCCTCCTTCTCGGGCTCGGAAAAGAGAATCTGTCCCCGCCATAGCTCGGGGTCCCAGACATCGCGGTCGTCGGGTGCGACGTTGAAATCCCCGCACAGCACGACCTCGCCTGCAGGATCCAGCCCGGCGTCGAGGTAATCCCGCAGGCGGCGGAACCAGCGCAGCTTGTAGTCGTACTTGGGCGAGCCCACCTCGCCGCCGTTTGGCGCATAAAGGTTCATGACGCGGATTCCCCCGATCGTGCAGTCGATGAAACGGCACTCGGCGTCGCCCGGGTCGCCCGGAAGGCTCAGTACCGGATCGAGGATCGCAGAGCGCGCCAGCACGGCGACGCCGTTGTAACTTTTTTCTCCGCGGTAAACGCAGTGGTATCCCAGGCCGCGTATGGGATCCGCCGGGAAGTCCTCGTCGACGACCTTGGTCTCCTGCAGGCACACGATATCGGGAGCGCGGCGCTGCAGCCACTCGAGCAGGCGCTCGAGCCTCATGCGGATCGAGTTGACGTTCCAGGTGGCGATGATCACCGCGTCGGCTCTGCCTCCCGAACAGCTGCCCGCGGAACACGACGGCGCGCGCCGCCGTCACCTCCGGTAGCGGCCCATGAGCTGTGCCTCGGCCAGGATATGCCCCTTCATCGCCTTCTCGACGTCCGCCTTCGTGGCGCCCGGCTTGAGCGCCAGTTTGGCATCCAGGGCATAGAGCTTGAAGAAGTAGCGGTGCGCCGGGCCGCGCGGCGGGCACGGCCCGCCGTACCCCGGCCGGCCGAAGTCGTTGCGGCCCTGTATCCCGCCGCCCTTGACCTCTGCGACCTTGGGCACGTTTTCCGGCACGCCTCCGGCCGATGCCGGGATGTTGTAATAGACCCAGTGCACCCACGTGCCTGCCGGAGCGTCGGGATCGTCCATGATCAGGGTATAGCTCTGGGTCCCCGACGGGCCCGGATCCCATGCCAGCTCGGGCGAAACATCGGGGCCGTCGCAGGTGAACTTCCGGGGTATGTCGCCTCCCTCGGCAAACGCCGGACTTCTCAGATTGAGCGCCATGGGAATTTCCTCCTGCAATTGAGCATAATGCTACAGTAGCGCTCGCATCGCGCGCAATCGGGGAATTCCCTCCCGCCCGCATGAGACAAGCCTCGCGGCGACGCCGACCTCTGGTATTATTGCCGGCCATGCACTCGACGGCGCTCGCCTGCATGCGCAAAATCGCCGCCTTCCCCCTGTCGCGGATCGTCATAGCGTTCGTCCCCATCGCCGCCGCGGCCGTGTTCGCCGGGCCCGGAGTCGAGGCCTTCGTGCGAGCGCGCCTTGCAGCCGGCGCAACCGCCGCCGCATTCGCCGCCGCCGCCGCCACCATGCTGCTCGCCGACCTGTGGTATCGGCTCTTTGTGCGCTGGATCGAAAAGCGCTCCGCCGTCGAAATCGGCCTGCGCGCCGCCGGCGGCGAGCTGTGCGCAGGAGCGGTACTGGGAGCTTCCCTGTTCGCTGTGACGGTGGGATTCCTTGCGCTCGCGGGATGCTACCGCGTCGCGGGAGCGGGCGGCTGGATCGCGCCCGCCGCCGCGCTGCCGGCCGCCGCCGCATCGGGATATGTGGAGGAGCTGGCCATGCGCGGGGCTCTTTTCCGTATCGCCGAGGAGTGGCTGGGCTCGTGGCCGGCGCTTGCGGCCTCGGCGGCGCTTTTCGGGCTGGCGCACCTGGGCAATCCGCACGCGACCTGGTCGAGCACGCTCGCCATCATGCTCGAGGCGGGAGTCCTGCTTGCCGCCGCTTTCATGCTTACCCGCAGGCTGTGGTTTGCCGTCGGCATCCATTTCGCCTGGAACTTCGTCCAGGGGGCGGTCTTCGGCTTGCCGGTCTCGGGGCACGCGGTGCGCGGCCTGTTGCAGGGAGAGCTTTCAGGACCGGCGGCGCTCTGCGGCGGGGAGTTCGGCGCCGAAGCCTCCCCGATCGCCGTCGCCGTATGCCTGGCCGCAGCACTCTCCCTCCTGCGCCGGGCGCACCGCAAGGGGCACGTCGTGCCGGCTCTTCCGCGCCGGCGCGGTCTCCCGGGGCGGCAAGACCCTTCCCCGCCGCCCGAGCCCGATTCGCAGGATTTTTCGCCGCACCGGGGCGAAAAGCGTGGTACAAATGAGGCATGAAAACCCGATCGCTTCTTCTTCTCTGTTGCTGGTTGCCGCTCGCTTGGGGCCAGGAGGCGCGCCCACCCGAGGTCGTGTCGCTCCTCGGCAAGCCCTACTACGCAAACCCCGCCGACGACGATGTGCGCGCCGCGGAAAAGGCGCTCTCCGAAAAGCCGGACGACCCGGAGCGCATGATTGCGGCCGCGCGCGCCTACGACCGGGTTCTGCAGTTCAGCCGCTCGATCCCGCTTTATACCCGCGTGATCGGACTGCTGCCCGACGACGTGCGCGCCTACCGCTACCGGGGGCACCGCTACATCTCGACGCGCAAGTTCGCGCAGGCGGCGGCGGATCTCGAGAAGGCCGAGCGCATCGCGCCGGACAGCTTCGACGTGCTCTATCATCTCGGGCTGGCGTACTACCTCGAGGGGCGTTTCGGCGCCGCGGCCGACGCCTACGGCCGCTGCCTGGACTATCGCGGGCCGGCAAGCGGCAGGATGCCCGCGGAGTGGCGCAGCTGCACCGCGCTCGACGACGACTCGCGTGTCGCCATGATGAACTGGCATTACGCCGCACTGCGGCGCGCCGGGCGGGATGACCGGGCGCGCCGGCTGCTCGAGGGCGTGCGCCCGGACATGGCGGTCAAAGAAAACATCGCCTACCTCCAGGCGCTGCTGTATTACAAGGGCGAACGCATCGAGAGTGCCCTGGCAGAGGCGAAACTTGCGGGATCGAGCATGGCGGCGCTCGCCTACCCGATCGCCAATTTCGCCCTGATCCGGGGTGACCGAGCCCGGGCGTGCGAACTGTTCCGCAAGCTCGTCGCCGACGATTCCGTGTGGAACTCCTTCGGCTTCATCGCCGCCGAGGCCGAACTGGCAAGACCGGGCACCTGCAAGTAACGCCGGGACCGCCCCCCGGCTTCGGCCTCAGGAGCCGCTGCCCGCTTCCAGGATCTTCCAGTATTCCTTGAAGCGGCGTTCCCGCTCGTCGTACTCCATGTCGCGCAACTCCGCCCGCACGGAACGCTTCCCGAGCGCCGCGAACATGAGATTGGTCATGAAGTGCGACGGCCGGCGCCCCTCGCGCAGCAGTTTGGCGGAGGACGCGGTGACGGTGACCCCGTGCATTTCCACGACCGCCTCCCGGTCGCTCAGCCTGGCGATCTCGATCTTCTCCATGTAGCCGCTCGCCTCCAGGTACCGGGCGATCCGCACCAGGGCGTCGAGAGGCGCATCGTCATCGCGCAGGCCGAGCAGGCCCTTGGCGGCGGCCTCCTCGAGATGGTACTCCCCCAGACGACGGAAGAATTCCTCGGCGCGGTCCCCGAGGAAATCGTCGACCGCCCGGCAGAGCGCATAATTGACGGTATCGAAAAACTCGGGCTGGATCATGGTCGTTCACCTCGGGCGGATTGTACCAGGCTTCCGCCGGCGCCAAATCCCTCCGCCATGGCAGCCGGCTTACATGCTTGTATGGGTTGCGCGCCCCGATCGCGCAATACACCCCGCCGGAGACGAGTTCCGATTTCTTCTTGACGGCGGTTTTTCTTTTGGTGCTATCTGGAGAACAAAGAGATTTGACATTTCCCACTTCGGGAGGCAGCCACGGAACCTGTTCGAAGGCTCCCGCAATCCAGCGGGCACGTAAAAGCAATTGCAGGCTTTGCAGCCACGGCGGTCCTGGTGATTCTTTTGGCTCCGGCCGGAGCCGACGAACCGTGCCCGCAAGGTTTTTGCGGCGCGTGCAAGTATCCCTGGACAGAACTGGAGAAATGGGACTCCTGCTCGTTTTGCACTATCTATCCTTGTCAGGAACCGGGACCGCCATATCTCGTTTGCGGGCGCCAGTGGTGCACCCTGTCTGGATATTTTGCGGCTTCTTGCGCGCAGGGTTGCCAGCCGGAGGCGGTCATCCAATGCATTCCGTGGGATCAAGAGCAACTTCAGTGCCCCTGCTCGGAGTGGTGGCAATGCATCTTTGTTGAATAGCCCTCCGTCCGGCAAGGAGGACACATGAAAGTGTGGAAAGATCGCACAGCACGGATTGGAAAATCCATGGCGGCATGCCTGACCGCCGCCGCGTTCCTATGCGGTGCAGGCGACCGTTCGCGCTCCAGGCCCCACTACGAGCGAACCGCCTTCACGATGGAATATGTCCAGACGATGACGAACGTCCAGAGGGGCACGAGTTTCGCGCTCGAAATGTTTTGGGCCGAGCGCGGCGACGGGGCGAGATCTTACGGGCTCGCGGGCATTTATCCGCGCAGGCGGACAGTCATCGATCCCGTGCAAAAAGTCCAAGTCCGGATATCCGACGCTTACAGGCTGAAGTCCACTTATGACTTCCGTGCCTACCCCGTGACGCCTCGCCGCATCGAGTACGGCGCCGACTGTTACCCGCCCGGGAACGAGTTTACATACATCGGGGATGATACGATCCTCGGCTATCGCGCCCATCATTACGTTCGCAAGCCCGTACCGGGTGCGGCCGGTTATCAAGAATCCCATTACTGGTTCGCACCCGGCTTAGGGTGCCACAAGATTCAGCACGTCGCATATATGCGCGATGCAAACGGTGTGGTCACCAACATCTTCGAGGAAAAACCGGCGATCATCAGAAGGGAAGAACCGGATCCGGCGCTATTTGCCGTCCCCGATGATTATCGCGAGGTGCGCCCCTCGGAACTCGAGAGAACGCTTCTATACGGCATGGTCCGGCAGCGCGAAGGATACGAAGGGGTGCGCCGGCATGTCATCCCGGAAAGCACGCTGAAATACTGGGCCGTTCTCGACGAGCAGTACGAGAACGTGAAACAGAGAAAGATCCCGTAAGCCGCACGGCGGCCGCTGCCGCTCGCCGCCGCCAACGAGCGTACCGGCAAGGGAATCCCGAAGTCCCGCAGCCCCCGCCGCAACGGCTCCGACCCGCCCGAAGGTGCGAGGCATCACATCGGCATTGCCGCCCGGGCGACCGCAGGTTACAATTCCGCGTGCGCGGCCGGTTCGGGTCGGCCGCCGGGAAATCACATCAGGATTCCGTGACGGGGAGAACGCCATGAGCGAGTTGATCGACAACCGTGCGCACCGACTGCGCACCCTCAAGGGCATCATCCGCGAGTTGCACGCCGGCGAGCCCCCCGAGCATGTCAAGGAGCGGCTGAAAGAGCTGGTGCGCGAAACGGACTATTCCGAGATCGTGGCCATGGAGCAGGAATTGATGGCCGAAGGCATGCCGGTCGAGGAAATCCAGAGCATGTGCGACCTGCATTCCCAGGTGACCCGGGAAGTTCTCGTGCAACTGGCCCCTCGAGAGGTCCCGCCGGGTCACCCGGCGGATACTTTCCGCCGGGAAAACGAGGCCCTGCGCGGCGTGACCGCGCGGCTGCGGCAGACGCTGGCGGAACTGCAGGCTCTACCCGACGAGGCGGATCCCGGGCGGCTCCTGCTCGCCTGGCGGCAGGCCGCCAACGAGCTGATGGACGTCGAAAAACATTACCAGCGCAAGGAGCACGTCTTCTTCTCCTACCTCGAGCGTCACGGCATCACCGGCCCCCCGAAGGTGATGTGGGCCAAGGACGACGAGGTGCGGCACTTCCTCAAGGAAATGGGGGCGGCACTCCGGGAACAGGGGGCCGATGCGGGCGAATGGAAGCTCGTAGCGGCCACGCTGGGCAAGGCGGCCCTGGATGCCGTGGAAGAAATGATCTACAAGGAAGAAAACATCCTGCTTCCCCTGTGCCTGGACACCTTCACCGAGGATGAATGGGCGGAGATCTGGGCCGCATCGCCGCGTTACGGCTGGTGCCTGGTCGAGCCGAAAGAAGGCTACCGGCCGCCGGAGGCGGTCTTGCGCGAGGCGGTCCGGCTGCCTTCCGGCAAGGCCGTCGAGCTGCCGACGGGGACGCTCACCCTGGAACAACTGCTCGGCATCTTTTCGACGCTGCCGGTGGATCTGACCTTCGTCGACGACGAAGACCGCGTCTGCTTCTTCTCCGAGGGCCCGGACCGCATATTCTCGCGCAGCAGGGCCATCCTGGGACGCAAGGTGCAGCACTGCCATCCGCCCAAGAGCGTCGACGTCGTCGAGCGCATCCTTGCCGACTTCCGCGCGGGGCGCCAGAACGTCGCCGAATTCTGGATCGACCTGCGCGGGCGTTTCGTGCATATCCGCTATTTCGCCGTGCGCGACCCTCAGGGCCGGTACCTCGGCACCCTGGAGGTGACGCAGGACCTGACCCGGCTTCGGACGCTGCAGGGCGAGCGCCGGCTGCTGCAGTACGACAGCGTCCCGCAGGCATGAAGGTGCGCGCCATGAAAGTCCCGATCACTCCGGAAACCAAAGTGGGCAGCTTGCTCGAGGCATACCCGGATCTGGAAGCCGTCCTGGTCGCCATGGCGCCCGCCTTCGCCAAGCTCAAGAACCCCATGCTGCGCCGGACGGTCGCGCGGATCGCCACCCTGGAGCAGGCGGCGCGCATCGGAGGCATACCGGTGCGCGACCTGGTGCGCCGGCTGCGGGAAGCCGCCGGCCTGCCGGCGGGCGAAATCCAGGATCCCGAACCGGAAGCGCGAGAACCCGCCGGCATTCCCGAAAGCATCCGGCAAAAGGAAGTCCGCTTCCGCATCGACGGCGACGAAATGCTCGAGCGCGGTATTCACCCGATCGGCAAGGTGCGCGAGTGCGTCGCCCGCCTCGACCCGGGCGGGACCGTGCTGCTGGTGACCTCCTTCCGCCCCGACCCGCTGATCGAAACCATGCGCAAGAGCGGCCTCGAAGTCCATTCCGTCGAAGACCCTCCCGGAAAGCACGCGACGTACATTGCGCGGCCCTGAACGCCCCCGCCCGCGGCCTCTGCTCGACCGCGGCAAACAGGTGACATCCGCGCGCCGCCTCCGTACAATAGGCGCCAGTGCGTGAACAGATGCAGAGGCAATTCCATCCATCCGACCATATCGAGGTGACGCCATGAACGATCGTCGCGACTTTCTCAAGGCCGGCGCCGCGGCCGCCCTCGGCCTGGCCGCCGCATCCGCGTGCGCGCCCAAACCGGGCGAAAAGGAGGCCGCCGCAAGCCGCTCCGTTCCACTGCTCGTCAAGAATCCCGACCACCCCGAGCCCGCCACTCTCGACCGGCTGCCGCTCGAGTGGTACCAGAAAACCGTGAGCCGACTCCAGCAGAAGCTCGCCGAACGCGGCCTGGACGGCATTTTCATCAAGGACCGCTGGAACATCATCTATTTCACGGGTCTCTTCCATTCGGGGACGGAGCGCCCCTTCGCCTGCTTCATCCCTGCGGGCGCTCTGGAAGTCCACTGGTTCCACCCGGGCCTGGACCGCGACCTGGTCGACTCCTGGTGGAAGACCACGGCGGAATATTACTTCGATTTCCAGCATGCACCGGACGCCTTCCCCAACAAGGGCCGGGTGGTCACGGGCGACAAGGTCGATCTGCTCGAATGGATGCTCAAGGGGATCGAAAGGCTGGGCTACGGCTCCAGGAAAATCGCGCTCGACCACGAACCGTCGGTCGCCACCATGAAGCGCATGACCGAGGTCCTTCCCCGGGCGCGCTTCGAGCCGGTCGCCGACCTGTGCCTCAAGATGCGCATGGTCAAGACCGCCGAGGAGATCGCGCTCACGCAGCGCGCCATGAACTACTTCAGCAGAATCCACGCCTTCGCGCGCGATTACATACTGGAGCACGGCACCGACGCCACCGACTTCGACGTGGCCATGGCGGCCGCCAAGTGGGGCACGGACCTCATCATGAAGGACATCAAGCGCGACGGCCGGCCGCACAACGCCGTCGGCATCACCGTCAACGTCTCCTGCCGCACCGGCGCGGGAACCGCATATCCCCATCCCAACCAGTTCCACCACAGCCGGATCCGGAAGGGGGACGCCCTGCAGGTCTCCGGGGTCGTGCGCGTCGGCGGTTACGGCGGCGAGCTGTACCGCGCCTACCAGATCGCCCCCTGGACGCCCGAGCAGGAAAAAATGTGGGAGGTGCAAAACGAATGCATCCTCATCCAGGCAAGGGAGTCCAAGGCCGGCGTGCGCTGCCGCGACGTCGCCAAGGTCATCCATGACTACCAGGTCAAGATGGGAATGGCCGATTACATATATCACCGGCCCGCCCACGGCGCGGGGATGGAGGGCCACCAGGCCCCCTATATCGCGCTGGGCGACGACACGGTGCTCGAGGAAGGGATGATGTTCTCGGTCGAACCCGGGCTGTACAATCCCAAGGGAGGGTACGGCTACAATCCCTCCGACAACCTGCTCGTGACGGCCGACAAGGGAGTGCTCATGAGCAGTGTCCCGACATCCAAGGAATGGTCGTTTTTGACCCTGTAGGGCGCCTGGGTTTCGGGGTTGAGTAGCCTGTCACCGAAATAAATGGAGGGTGAGAGATGCCGATATACGAGTTCTACTGTCCCGACTGCCACCGCATCTATAACTTCCTCTCCAGGACCGTCAATACCAGCAAGCAGCCTTCCTGCCCCAAATGCGGAAGGCCGAAGTTGCAGCGCAAGGTCTCGTCTTTCGCCATCTCGCGCAATCTCCAGGAGCCGGCCGAGGACGGCCTGCCGGACATCGACGAGTCCAAGATGGAGCGCGTGATGGCCGAACTCGGGGAGGATGCCGAAAACCTCGACGAGGAGAATCCCCGGCAGATGGCCCGCCTGATGCGGAAGCTCTACGACGCCTCGGGCATGAAGCTCGGCCCGGGCGTCGAGGAGGCCATCCGCAGGATGGAAGCCGGGGAGGATCCGGAGAAGATCGACGAGGAGATGGGAGACCTGCTCGACGACGAAGCTCCCTTCCTCACGGGCGGCTCGGGGGGCATCAAGGCCCTGCGCCGCAAACTGCGGCCGCCGGCCGTCGACGATTCCCTGTACGAACTGTAGCGTGCCGGAGAGGCCGATGAAAGCAACGCTGTCGCTGGCGGCGCTTCTTTTTGTTTCGATTAACTGCACCGCACAGGATCCGCCGGAGCAGGCCGAGGCCGCCGGGGCGGCGGCTTCTCAAGGAGGTACCCCCGGCCAGCCGACCAGGGGATTCTACCTGGAAGGCTGGAAAAAGCTGGCTCCCAACCTCTTGCGCGATCAGAAGCGCATATGGCTTTTCCCGGCGGCGGCCGCGCGCGGACGCCACCTGACGCCTGCGCTGGCCGTCGCCGGGACCACGGCCGCGCTCGTCGCCCTGGACCCCTACGGCGGGAAGTATTTCCAGCGGACGGATTCCTTCGGGGGGTTCAACAGGGTCTTCAGCGGCTACAACACGGCACGCGGCATGATCCTTTTCCCGACCGCGCTCTATGCCGTCGGCCTGCTGCAAAAGGATGTCTACGCGCAGCAGACTTACGTGCTCGCGGCCGAAGCCGTCCTCGACTCGGAAATACTCACGTCGGTGATGAAGGACGTCACGCGCCGGCTGAACCCGGGGCTGGTGCCGCCGGGAGGGGACTTTTCGGCCACATGGTTCCGCAAGAAGAACGGCAGCTGGATCCGGGGCATCGGCAGCTTTCCTTCCGGCCACACGATAGCCGCGTTCTCGGTGGCGACCGTCTACGCGCGGCGCTATCCGCACCCGGCATGGCGCCGCTGGGCGGCTTACGGCCTGGCGGGAGTCGTCGGCTTCTCGCGCGTGTCGCTGGAGACGCACTTCGTATCGGATGTTTTCGCCGGGGCGGCGCTGGGCTACTTCATCGCGCGCGACGTCGTGCTGCGCCGTCCCTGATAATGGAATTTTTCCCCGAATCCGCCACCTGCCGGCGCACGCGCACGCGCCGGATGCAGCAAAATCCCCAGGAAAACCTGCATCCCTCACATCCGCGAGGCCTGGCACAACCTTTGCTTATTCATTGAACGAGCGCCTTTGTGTTCGCGGGTGCTCCTCTGCAGTAAAGGGAGCGGGAACGAGGCTCCGCGAGACGTCGGGGCCGCGACTCGCTCCGTCCGAGACCGAAGTTGGGGGGTGTTTTCATGGCAAGTCCGGTCAGGATCCGTGCAGTACCTCTTCCGGTCAGGCAGCCGAAGATCGATTACATGGAAAAGTGCCGCTGCGGCCATTATCGCTACGAGCACCACGAAGCTTTCGGCTGCATGCAATGGGACAGCCGTCGGCCCAAAGGATGGTGCAGCTGCGACGGCTTTGCCAGAAGGCAACTGTACGAGTGCTGAGGTGCGCGGCCTCTTCCGGCCGGCCGAGCCGGACGGGCGTTCGGCGCCTATTCGGGTACTTCCTCTTCTTCCCAGGCCTCGGGTTTGTCCCCTTGGACCTGGCTTTCGGCATGCAGGCGGCGGTATCTCTGGGCGATCCGACGACCGCGCGTCCGTTTCAGGTACTCGAGTGCCGCGCGCCGCAGCACGGCGGAGCGCCCCAGCGCCCGGACCTCTTCGTCCTCGTCCAGCAGGCGCAACAGCGGTTCGTCGATCATCACTTGCACGCGCTTCATGGCCGTAACCTTACCTTGCCCGCCGCCCGCACGCAAGCTCCATTATAGGTACCGGGGCGCGCCGGCCCGCCACGTCACATGTGGGCGAGAATCGAGCCCATGTCGACGACGAGCTTGTGGGAGTTTTCGAACGTCCGCTCCCCCGCCCGGCTGCGGTCGCTCTCGAACTCGTCGAGGAGCTGCGCCATGTCCTGGGTGTCGAGTTCCCGCCTGGCCATGGGATAGAAGACGTGGTCCTCGATATGGATGTGATGCTTGAGCATAGCGGCATAGGCGGCCAGGTTTTCCAGGAGCTCGGCGGCGGCGGTCGCATTGCCCTTCGCATATTCGTCCAAGCGCTCGGCCATGGCCGCAATCAGGTTGCGCCCTCTCTCGTGCTGGTGGCGCAGCGCCTCGAGCTGAGCGTCGATTTCACCCTTGCGCTTCTGCGCCATGCGCACGAACATGAGGTACTCTTCCTTGAAATGGTGGTAGCGATCGGCGAAGGCGCGCGCGAATTCGATGGCCTTGTCGAAAAACTCGCGCGGCGGGCGCGCGCCGCTTTCCATTTTTTCCGCGGCCAGGCTGACTTCTTCGAGATAGCGCCGTATCAAACCGTGCTCGTTGGACAGGATATCCAGAACATCCATAACTCGACTCCCGGAAAATGATTCACGCGTGAAAAAAACCGATCAGGCATCTTGGAAGGCATCGGCGAGCCGCCGGGCGAGTTCGTGGTAGCGCTCGTGGGTGCCTTCGCCCATGACCTGCTTTTCGAATTCATCGAATTCCTTCTTCAGGCGGACCATGACCTGTGCGGGCAGGGCGCCGAGGGCCATGGGGTAGAGGATGTTGTCCTCCTTCTGGATATGGGCCTTGAGCAGCGCCGCGTACGCCAGTGCATGGCTGCACAGCCGGCGGCGCTCGTCTTCGGTCAGCGGCCCGTCGCTTTCGCCGATGCGCGCCAGAGCGCCCACATGTTCGCGGCCTGTGCGGTGTTCCTCCAGCATGACGGCGATCGGGCCCCGGTCCCGGGCGAAGCCGTGCTCGATCATGGCGGCAAAAAGCCGATCCTCTTCCTTGCCGTGATGGCACCGGTCGGCGAAATTCCTGAAGAAATCTGCGAATTCGCGAATGCGGGCCCGCTCGACCTTGTCCCCTTTGGCGACCGCATCGGAGAACCTTTCCAGCGCCTCGAGGACCTTTTCGATTATCCGATGCTCATGCATCAGCGCTTCTATGGCAGTGCTCATGGTTCTCCTTCCGTCTCCGGACGGGCCCAGTGACTCCGGTCCGGAGGATCGCATCCGGCCGTTTCACAACCGCGCTCTGCGGGATTCGGCGCGCCGGGCGACGCGGCAGGATTCATGCCGCCCGGGTCGGTAAGTCTCCGATGGAAACCTCGTCGAGCATCTCACGATACTCGTTGCAGATCCGCTGCCAGTGGCCGTGCATCGGGCACGGCTTTTCGCTGCCGCACGGAGCGAGCCCGAGCGCGCAAACGGTCTCCTTGCTTTGTCCCTCGAAAAGCTCGAGGACTTGCGAAATGCGGGCAGAGAGGGCCTGCGGCTCGATCATGAATCCGCCGCCCCAGCCCTTGCGGCTGCGCACCAGTCCCTTTTTGCGCAACTGATTCAATATCTTGGACGAATAGTTGGCCGGAACGCCCGTTTCCGCGGCGATCTCCTTGGCCAGCATGATTTTGTCGGGATGGCCTACGAGGCAGCCGAGTATGCGCAACGCATATTTTCCGGTTGTGGAAACCATAGCCTGCGAGCCATCCCCGCACCAACCTACACCCGAGCGGCCGATTTCTTCCCGGCCAATCGATAATGGCATGATCTTATCTTTTGACTTTCTGCATGTCAAGTGAAAAATTCGCTTTTTTTAAACTCATCTCCGAGCCGAGCTATTGTCGCGCCGATAACGCCGGAAAACCGCCGCCCGCATGAAGCCGTACCCCATGCTTGCCTTCCGGCAGCGGCTTCAACGATAATCGCCCTCGAGTTCCATGCGCACGCCGCCATCTACCCAGCCGCTGCGATGCGCAAGGCATGCCGGCGGCGGCTCAGGGTGCTGCGCAACGAGGTCGTCCACCGCGGCATCGTTCCCGGCCCGCGCAAGATCCGCATCCTGATCGACCAAGTCAACGAGCTCGAGCAGTACCTCGGCGCCGCTCCCCGTCCCACTGAGTTGAAGCGGGCTCCCGCAAAACCCGCAGGCGCGCGCTCACTTGCGATAGCGCTGGACCTGCTCGTCGTGCTCCGCGCGGATGCGCTTGCGCAGGTCTTCGTCCATGAGCAGCCTCAATGCGGTCGCTGCCATGACCTTTGCCGTCAGGATCAGCGAGCGATGACCTGCCGGGCTGATCGTGATATCCGCGTTCGCCTGCGAATGGCCGGGCGCTTCCGGGATGTCGGCGGTGCCGATGCGAATGTGGACCCCGGGCACGAGCAGGGTCGCGAAGCCGGTTTCCTCCCACTGGTCGGGCACCGCTCTTTCGCCGATGCCGACGCCCCCATAGTCGACGGCATACTGGAAGGCCACGTCGTTGAAGGCACCGACCGACACCCCCGGGACATACTCGCCGTAATGGTCGATTTCGACCGTGGTGCCCGTCGCCATGGCCGCCGCCTTGGCCATGGCATCCAGCTCGGCGACTTTGGCGGCCATCAGCTCGCCGGCCTTTTTGGGGCTTATCGATCCCACCGGAGTTTCGTCGATGATGTGCCGGATCCACATCAGCGCCGACGCCCGCTCGGGTACGATGTTGGGCGCCACGCCCCCTTCGGTGATGACGCCGTGGAAGCGGAATTGCGGTTCCGAGTGCTCGCGCATCATGTCCACCGAATGGAAAAGCAGGAGCACGGCGTCGAGCGCACTCCGCCCCTGCCAGGCGCTCTGCGCGTGGGCGGACTTGCCGTGAAAGGTGTATTTCATCTGGCGGATGTGCCGCGCCGAGAAGCCCCCGGGGTAGCGCAGCGTCTCCCGGGCGGTTCCATGGCTGCGCAACATGAAGTCGATGCCGTCGTAATAGCCCGCCCGCGCCTGGGCCGCCTTGGCCGGCGGCCCGACCTCTTCGGCGGGCGTGCCGATCACCCACACGCTGCCGGCGATGCCGTGCGCCTCCATGAGCTTGGCCAGAGCGACCGCGGCCCCGACCCCGGTCGGACCCTGCATATTGTGCTGGCAGCCGTGAAACGGCGGATGGCCGCGCAGGGCGTCGTATTCGACGGCGATGCCGATCACCGGGTGTTGCGTCCTGCCCTTGTATTTCGCCTTGAAAGCGGTCGGCATTCCAGGGGGGCCCGAGTAGTCGGCCGGCAGCCCGCCTACGATCTTCAGCCGGTCGAATCCCGGATCGAGCCCGGGCACGCCCATCTCCACCTGAAACCCGTGACGCTCCAATTCCTTGGTCAGCATGGCCGCGGCCTGGAACTCCAGGTAACCCGGCTCCGGATGGTGATACATCCAGTCGCTCATTTCGATCAGCCGCGCGGCCAGGGCATCGACCCCGGCGTCGAGCTCCTTGCGCAGCGCCGTCATTTGAGGCGATTCGGGCGGAATCACCTGCGGTTTCTGCTGTGCGCCGAGCGGTTCACTCAGTGCCAGCAGGCAAAGCAGCATAACGCCAACAAGAACCCTTTCATCTCGGTCTCTCATGCACCCTCCTTAATAGGGACGCTCACCATTTTTCGGCACAAGACCCGTCTCCTACCCGCAGCTATAAACGGTGAGCGTCCCTATTTTCGCTGGTTTCCGATGGCTTCCAGGGCGGCATGCCGGTACAGGTCCGACAGCGTCGGATAATTATAAAGGGTTTCGGCGATCTGCCACGCATCGGCCGAGTTGCGCAGGAACGCCTGCCCGATGTGGACGAGTTCGCTGGCGTTCGTCCCGATGACGTGCGCCGCCCGCAGGCGCAGGCTTCCGGCATCGAACAGGAGCTTCAGCATGCCGTCGGTGTCCTCGAGTATCTGGCCGCGCGGGTTCATGGCGTAGCGCCCGCGCCCAATCACGTATTGCTCCCCGGCCCGCGCCAGTTCCTCTTCGGTGGGCCCGATGTAGCTGATTTCCGGTATGGTGTAGACGGCAAAGGGCAGCAGCTCGGTTTTACCCTGCGGTCCGGGAATGCCGAAGGCATGGCGTATCGCCTGGCGGCCCTGCTCGGCGGATGTGCTGGCGAGCGCCGGATAACCGATGACGTCGCCCACGGCATAGATGTGCGGGTGCACCGTCTGGTAATTGCGGTTGACCTCGAGCAGGCCTCGTTCGGTAGTGCGGATGCCGATACGCTCGAGCCCGAGGTCGCGCGTGTTGCCGTCGCGCCCCACGCAGTAAAGCAGGATGTCGGCGGAGAGCGTGGTACCGCTGCGCAGGCGGCAGATCACGGACGGGCGATCGCCGCCGGCCTTCTCGATCCTGCTGTAGTGATCGCCGCTTACAAGGACTATTCCGAGCCCGCTCATGGCCCGCTGGAAGATGTCCACGATCTCGCGGTCGAGGTACGGCAGAAGGCGATCGCGCGTGTCCACAAGCGTCACGCGGACGCCGAGCGCGGCGAAAATGCAGGCGTACTCCACCCCGATGACTCCCGCTCCCAGGACGATCATCGAACCGGGCATAGGCCCGTCGAGGTGAAGGATCGTGCCGCTGTCGAAAACCGTGCGGCCGTCGAAGTCGATGTCCGCGGGCCGGTTGGGGCTCGATCCGGTCGCGATCACGATCACGTCGGCGACCAAGCGGCAGCGCTCGCGCCCGTCCTTGCCGGCGACCGCGACGGTGTGCGGATCGACGAAACGGCCGTGCCCCTCGACGACCTCGATCCGATACTTGTCCAGCGTGCGGTTGACCAGCTCCAGCTCGCGCTGCACCACCATGCGCTCGTGGTGCATGAAATCGGCCATGGTGATGCGCGCGCCCACCTCGCAGCGGATCCCCTCGATCTTGCGCGTGGTCAGGCCGAGCACGAAGATCGCGCTTTCGCGCAGCGTCTTGCTGGGAATGGTCCCCCAGTTGATGCAGGTCCCGCCGACCACGTGCTCGCGCTCCACTATGGCCGCGCGCTTGCCGGCGCGCGCCGCCTGGACGGCGGCACGCTCCCCGGCCGGGCCCCCGCCGAGTATCACGACATCGAAGTGCCGGACTTCCATCGCGAGATCTCCTGATCGCAAGCACGCGCGGTTCAGGCTTCCGCCAGAGCCGCCTCGATCTCAGCCAGCTCCGCCTCCTGCAGCCGGAAATCGGCCGCGCCGATGAAGCCGTCCACCTGCTCGGGCCGGCGCGCCCCGACGATGGCGCCCGTGACTTCCGGCCGGCGCAGAGTCCAGGCGATCGCCACCTCGCCGGGCGAGCGCCCGTGACGCGCGCCGATCGCGCGCAGCCGCTCGACCAGGCGCAGATTGCGCGAGAGCCGCGGTTCCTGGAATTCCCTGCTCTTCGTGCGGCGCCAGTCGTCCGGCGGGAGCGCGGCGATGCGCTCCCGCGTCATGGCGCCGCTGAGCAGCCCCGAAGCCATCGGCGAGTAGACGATCACGCCGATGCCGTGAGCCGCGCAATAAGGCAGCACCTCGGCTTCGATCTCGCGCTTGATCATGGAATAGGGCGGCTGCAGAGAGCTGACGGGCGCGATCCTGCGGATGCGCTCGAGCTGGGCGACACTGAAGTTGCTGACGCCGATCCAGCGGACTTTCCCGGATTGGCGGAGCTCGGCGAGCGTTTCCCAGGCCTCCTCGATTCCCGGCGCCGCCGGATCGCCCGTAAGGGTTGCCCAGTGGATCTGGTAGAGATCGATGCTTTCGACGGCCAAACGCCGCAGGCTCTGTTCGCACTCGCGGCGGATCGAGTCCGGCTCCAGGCGATGATAGATATCTCCCCGTTCGTTCCACAAAAGGCTGCACTTGGTGAAGACCAGCGGCCTGCGCGACCGCGGCAGCGCGGCAAGCGCACGCGCCACGATCTCCTCGGCGTGCCCCAGGCCGTATGCGGCGGCCGTATCGATCCAGTTGATCCCGAGATCGACCGCCCGGTGGATCGCCGCGATCGACTCGCCGTCGTCCTGCGGGCCCCAGGCATACGCCCAGCCGCCCCCTCCCATGGCCCAGGCCCCCAAGCCGATGGGGGTGATCTCCATGTCCGTGTTACCCAGCCTCCGCGTTTCCATGTCCGCTCCCCTTGCAGCTTGTCCCCATCATCGGGCAATACCCCCGCCCAGGGCCGCCGGCGCGCACAGCCCGCCGCCTTCCGTCGCCGGAGCGGCCGGATCCCCGAGGTGCCGCGACGGGAATATTGTGGAACTTGCCGGGCCTGCATGTTAATTTCAGCCGTTATGCGCCCGGATGTTCGGCGCCGTTCCAGCACGGTTATTCTATCGATTTTGCCGCGAGGCTTCCCGATGAAACGAAAATTTTTCGCGATCCTTTTACTCGCCGCCTGCGCTTCCCTGAGCGCCCAGCAGGAAGCGACCGAGGCGCGCTTCGAGCGGGCACTCGATGCCTGGGGCTGCGGCGACTACATCGCCGCCCTCGAGGAATTCCAGGCCATCATGAAGGGCCCGGAGGCCGACCGCTACTTCGAGCGCATCGCCCTGACCACCGGCGAGCTCTACCAGGTGACCGAGATCGCGCGCGACGGCCGCTCGCCCAGGTTCAGTCCCTCCGGCCGATACGCCGCCTTCGACACGGGCACGCGCACCGCGCCGGCCACCCGCATCATTGAAATCGGCACGCTGCCGCGCACTGTGGCGGACATTCCGGGCGTCAACCTCGTCTTTTCGCCCGCGCACGACCGCGCGGCCTATCTCGGATTCCGGGAGAATGCGGAACTCACGACCTTGCGGCGCGAGATCGACGAGATGAGCGCCCAGCCGGCCCCCGACCGCCAGGCGTTCGCGGAAAGACAGCGCCGCCTGAGCCGCCTCGAGGCCGAGGCCGCACAGATCCTCGTGCGCGATCTGAAATCGGGTGAAGAGCGCCGGCTCGACGACGGCGGCCTGCTCAAGGGAACCCTGACCTTCAGCGCCGACGGGCGCGAGGTCTGCTTCGTGGGCGCGCCGCCCGAAGAGAACGCAGCCAGCGACATCTACTGCGCCGGCGATTCCGGGCGGCCGCGGCCGCTCACTTCCGGCCCGGGATTCAAGATCGCCCCGGTCGCAGTCCCCGGCGGCCGCTACCTCGTCTACCAGATTTCGCCCCAGTCCCCCTTCCCGCGCGGCGCGACCGCCGAGGCGGCGGGGCGCCCGGGCGGCATTCCCCAAGCGTCGCGGCAGTTCGCCGTCCTGAACCTGGCCGACGGCAAGGTCCAGACATTCACCGGCTCGTCGCCTGCGATCTCGGCCGACGGCTCCGCCCTGGCTTTCCTCACGCAGAGCGGCGACGAGACCGCCATCCAGTACCTCAGGCTCGAGGGCACCCTCCAGCCCGCGACCATCAAGAAATCCACCGAGCGCATCTCCTCGGTCGCCCTTTCCCCGGACGGCAGACTTGCTGTATACGATATGGTATACAGACGAAACCAGGAGATCTTCTGTATCAAGAGCGACGGTTCCGAGGAGCGCAGGGTGACGCGCGAGATCCAGAACGACCGCCTGCCGCGCTTCCTGACGCCGGACGCCATTCTCGCCGTCAAGGGCGAGCCGCGCCACAGCCGCTCGTATCTCTACGACCTGCGGACGCTCGCGGGCGTGAAGCTTTTCCACAACAACACCGTGCGCACGATCGCGCCCGAGTACGAATGGGCGGCCAGTCCCGCAGGCACGCAGTTGCTCATCCAGGCCGACCGCGACGGCGACACGATCTCGCCCGAGCGCGGCATCTACCTGCTCGACCTGACGCGCAGGATCACGCGGGAGGACCTCGAGGCGCGCCTGACGGCAAACCTCGCCGCAGAGCGCGATCTGCGGGCGCGCGGCGAGGCGATGTTCCGCCCGATCGCCGACAGGGTGCGCGCGCTGACCGAGCAGGTTTCCATCCGCCGCCTGTACGAGTACCAGGAGGCACTCTTCGATTTCGATTCCAAGCACATCACCCAGCCGGGCAACAAGGCCGCCGGCGATTACATTTTCCGGCTCTTCCAGTCGTTCGGCTATCAACCCGAGTACCAGTGGTTCACATCGCGGGATATCCGTACGGCCAACATCCTGGCGACGTTGACCGGGAGCGAGAATCCCGACATCGTGTACGTCCTCAGCAGCCACTACGATTCCAACCAGCGCGGGCCGGGCGCCGACGACAACAGTTCGGCGGTCGCAGTGCTGCTCGAAACGGCGCGCCTGCTTGCCGGCAAGCCCCTGCCCGCCACCGTGATCTTTGCGGCTTTCACCGGCGAGGAGGCCGGCCTGCTCGGCAGCCGCGAGTTCGTGCGGCGCGCGGTCGAGAGCAAGATGCAGCTCGCCGGAGCCCTGAACAACGACATGATCGGCTGGACCAACGACTACCGGCTGGACAACACGATCCGCTACTCCAACGCCGGCATCCGCGATCTGCAGCACGCCGCCGCGATTCTCTTCTCGAAAATGATCACCTACGACTCGCGCTACTTCCGCGCGACCGACGCCGCGGCCTACTACGAAGCCTACGGCGATATCGTCGGCGGCATCGGCTCGCATCCCGTGGTCGCCAGCCCTTACTACCACCAGCCCACGGACCTGCTGGAAAACGTCAACCAGCAGCTGCTCGTCGAAGCAACCAAGGCCAATATCGCCTCGATCATGCTGCTGGCGTCCAGTCCGGCGCGGATCAAGGACCTCCGAGCCGCGCGCCGCAACGGGGACACCGTCGAGGTTTCCTGGGCGCCGAGCCCGGAAAAGGGGGTCACATCGTACCTGGTCGCCTACGGCACGGCCGCGGACCCGATGGCGCACACGCTGACCGTCAAGGAGCCGCGGGCGCGCCTCGCGGGACTGAAGGCGAAAGGCGGCGAGGCGCTGCACGTCGCGGTCAAGGCGGTCGACCGGCGCGGCCTGACGGGCTGGGACTGGGCCCGCACCGTGGTCGCCGCCGCCCGATGAGCGGGGGCATCGTGTCGAGGCGGCGCAAGAACAAAAAAAGGAAAGTCGCCGGTTCGGAGGGCGCGGCCGAGCCGGTCGCCGGCGAGGTCCGCGACCCGCGCCCGGAGGTGACGATCTACACCGACGGCGGCTGCATCGTGAATCCCGGGCGCGGCGGTTACGGGGTCGTCCTGGTGTCCGGCAGGCACCGCAAGGAGCTGTCCGCCGGCTTTCGCCGGACCACCAACAACCGCATGGAGATCATGGCCGCCATCGCCGGCCTCGAGGCGCTGCGCCGCCCGTGCCGGGTCACCGTCTACAGCGACTCCCAATACCTGGTCAATGCCGTCGAGCTCGGCTGGGCGCGCCGCTGGCGCGCCCGCGGCTGGATGCGCAACCGGAATGAGAAGGCGCTCAACCCCGATCTCTGGGAGCGGCTGCTGCGCGCGTGCGAGCCCCACGACGTGAAGTTCCGCTGGCTGCGCGGCCATGCCGGCCACAGGGAAAACGAGCGCTGCGACGAGCTCGCGCGCGCCGCCGCCAACGCGCCCGACCTCGCGGTCGACGAAGCCTACGAGGCCGCCCACGGTCACCGCTTCCCCTGTCGCCGCCGGAGCGCGCCGCCGTATTAGGTTCGGGCCGGCGAGCGGCATCGCGCCCGGCGTCCGACGAAAGCGCCCCGCCGTTTGTGCTTGCCCTCGCCGGGGAAATCGGAATACATTCAAGCGCGTGAGGTTTCTCCCATCGCTTTCGCGGCCGCCCGGCGGCCGGGCACATTCTTCGGAGAGGTTGTCACCATGAAACGACGCGCCTTGGTATGGACCATTTCTGCTCTGGCATTCATTCTGGCGGGGCTTTCCCTCTCATTCCCGCAGGCTCCGCCGAGCGGAGAAACCGTATGGTCGGTCGCCGCCGCCGGCGATGCCATCATGACCCGCCAGGTGCGCAGCCTCGAGAACGATCCGGCCTTCATGGCGCTCGTAAAGGCGATCCGCGAAGCCGACGCGGCCGCCATCAACCTCGAACTCAATCTCTTCCGTTTATGGGATTTCCCCGGATACCCGCAGGCGGAAAACGGCGGCAATTACGAAGTGGCTCCCCCGGAAGTGGCCGCGGATCTGGCGTGGATGGGCTTCGACCTTTTCAATCACGCCAACAATCACACCACGGATTACGGCGTCGAGGGGATGATGGCAACCTGGAAGGTTCTCGAGTCGCTCAACCTGGTCTATGCAGGCACCGGGATGAACGCCGGCGAGGCGGCGCAGGCCAAATATTTCGAAACCGCCAAGGGCCGCTTCGCCCTGATCGGCATGGCGACCTCCTTCACCCCGATGTCGCGCGCCGGCGAAGCGCGGCCCGACATGAAAGGGCGGCCGGGCGTCAATGCGCTGCGCATCACCACGACCGTCCAGCTTGCGCCCCCGCAGATGGCCGCGCTGCGCAAGCTGGTGCAGGAGGCCGGCGGGCGCGTCCCGGAGTCGCCGAGCGCGCCGGTATCCTTCGGCGGCGCTACCTTCGTCGCGGGACCCGAGAGCCGGGTGGTGTCGGTGCTCAACGAACGGGATCAGGATCGCATCCTGCGCTCGATCCGCAACGCCGCCCGCCAGGCCGATTACGTCATCGTGCATTCGCACTCGCACGACATGGCCGGTCCGGGGGAGACGGCGCCCGCGCCCGCCCATCTGCGGGAGTTCGTCAAGAAGTGCATCGACGCAGGCGCCGACGTCTTCGCCGTCTCCGGCCCGCACCGCCTCCGGGGGATCGAGATATACAAGGGGAAGCCGATCTTCTACAGCCTGGGAAATTTCTTCATGCAGAACGAGACCATCGAGCCGATGCCGGACGACATGTACGAGCGCTTCGGCCTGAGCAGCGACGCCCTGGCCGCCGATTTCTACGATGCACGCTCGCGGCCCGATCCCAAGACGGGCCTGCCGACGTCCTACTATCCCGCCCAGGCGGATATCTGGGAAAGCGTCCTGGCCGTTCCCGTCTTCAGGGGGAAGCAGGTGGTGGAAATCAAACTGTACCCCGTCGACATGGGCTTCCGCATGCCGCGCTCGCGCCAGGGAACTCCCCGGCTCGCCCAGGGCGACATGGCCGCGAAGATCATCGCGCGCCTGGCCAAGATGTCCGAGCAGTACGGCACCAGGATCGTCTTCCGCGACGGCCTCGGCATCTGCGAGTTTCGGTGACAGGCTACTCAACCCCCAAACTCCCCGAGCGCCGTCCCCCTCTCCGAAGGCATAGTTTCGGGGTTGAGTAGCCTGTCACCGAAACTGGGAGGCGCAAATGAGGAAATTGTCGCTTTTGCTGGCGGCGCTGGCGCTGCCGGCGCTCTTCCCCGCGGGCGAGCGCGCGCAGAGCCGCGCCGTCACCGCACCGAAGGCGGAGCTGGGATTCGACATCGGCGATGATTATCACCTCGCCGATTACACCCGGCTTTCGAATTACTGGCGCAAGCTGGCACGCGAGTCCGACCGGATCGACGTGGTGGAATACGGTCGGACCTCCGAAGGCCGCCCGATGCTGATGGCCGTGATCACGAGCCCGGCGAATCACCGCAAGCTCGAGCGATACAAGGAAATCTCCAGGCGCCTGGCTCTCGCGGAAGACCTGAGCGACGAGCAGGCGCGCGCCCTGGCCGGCGAAGGCAAGGCCGTCGTCTGGATCGACGCGGGACTGCACGCCACCGAGACGGCCAACGCGCAGGCCCTCACCGAGATGGTCTACCAGATGGCCGCGCGCAACGACGCCGAGACGCTGCGCATACTCGACGACGTGATCTTCCTGGCCGCATTCTCCAATCCCGACGGCCTCGAGCTGGTCGCCGACTGGTACATGCGCGAGAAGGACCCAGCCCGCCGCTCGCTGGCAAACCTGCCGGTGCTCTATCAGAAATACATCGGCCACGACAACAACCGCGAGTCCCTGCTGTGCAACATGCCGGAATCGCAGGCCATCGCCCGCGTCCTGTATCGCGAGTGGTTTCCCCAGATCATGTTCAACCAGCACCAGTCCGGGCCTCCGGGTACGGTTCTTTTCATCGGGCACATGCGCGATCCCTCCAATCCCAACCTCGACCCGCTGCTGGCGCCGAGCACGGAGCTGGTGAGCGCGGCCATCCATTCGCGCTTCGTGGCCGAGGGCAAGCCGGGCGCCGTGTGCCGCTCCTTCGCGAGCTACCAGAACTGGTGGAACGGCGGCGTGCGCAGCACGGCCTGCTTCCACAACCAGATCGGCATCCTGTCGGAAATCACCGGAAGCCCGACCCCGACCGAAATCTCCTTCGTCCCCCGGAACCTGGTGGCGAGCAACGACAACCCCTTCCCCGTTCAGCCCCAGACCTGGCATTTCCGCCAGGCGATCGAATACCTGCTGACCGCAAACCGCGCCATCCTGAGCATCGCCGCCGAGCACCGCGAAAGCTTCCTGTACAACATCTACCGCATGGGCAGGAATTCGATCGAGAGGGGGAGCCGCGACCACTGGACGATCTCGGCGCGCAAGGCGGCCGCCGTCGAGGAAGCTCTCGTCCGGGACAAGGTGCCGCGGGGGCGCGGGGGCTACCCGCCCAAGTACTTCGATCTGCTGCGCGACCCGACGGCGCGCGACGCGCGCGCCTACATCCTGCCCGCCGACCAGCCCGACTTCCTGACGGCGACCAAGTTCGTCAACAGCCTGATCAAGAACGGCTGCACCGTGCTGCGCGCCGCGCGTGCCTTCCAGGCGGGCGCCAGGACCTACCCCGCCGGGTCCTACGTGATCAAGACGGCGCAGGCCTTCCGCCCGCACATCGTCGATGCCTTCGAGCCGCAGGATTACCCCGACGATTTCGCCTATCCCGGCGGGCCTCCGGTGCGGCCGTACGACGTGACGGGCTACACGCTCGCCTACCAGATGGGCATCCGCTTCGACCGCGTGCTCGAAAACCTCGACGGGCCTTTCGAAAAGCTAGAGGATCAGGTTAGGCCGCCGGCGGGCAAAATCGCGGGAGAAGGCAAGGCGGGGTACCTGCTGAGTCACGCGCTCAACGACGCCTTCGTCGCCGTCAATCGCCTGCTCGGGGCGGGCGCGGAGGTCTACTGGCTGGAGGAGCCCGTCGCAGCCGGGGGGCGCACGTTCCCTGCAGGCACCATGTACATTCCTCCGGGCCCGGCGGCTGCCGGCATGGTGCGCAGCCTGGCCGCGGAGGTCGGGCTGGATTTCACGGCCCTGGAAAGGAAGGCCGCCGGCCGTGCCTTGCGCCTGAAGCGGCAGCGGCTGGGCATCGCCGATGTCTACGGCGGCTCCATTCCCTCGGGCTGGGTTCAATGGATCTGCGGCCAATACGGCTTCCCCTATGAGGTCGTCTATCCGCAGACTCTCGACGCCGGCGACTTGGCGGGCAAGTTCGACGTTCTCATTTTCGAGGACGGAATCATTCGCGGCGCCGGGCAGGCGCGCGAGCCCTCCGGGCCCGACCCCGAAAGCATCCCGGCCGAGCACCGGCACAAGCTGGGTGCGATCACCGAGGAAAAGACCGTGCCGCAGCTGCGCCGTTTTCTCGCCGAGGGCGGAACCATCCTGGCGATCGGCTCCTCCACGGCCCTCGCGCGCATGCTCGGCCTGCCGGTCGCGAGCGCGCTGGTGGACGAAAAAACCGGCAGGGCGCTTCCCGCGGAGAGCTTCTACATTCCCGGGGCCCTCCTGCGGGTGCGTGTCGACACGGCAAGTCCGCTGGCATACGGATTGCCGGAAAACCTCGACGTCTTCTACAACAACAATCCGCTCTTTCGCATCGGAGGCGCCGACACGGTCCGCAGGGCAGCCTGGTTCGACGACCCGCGCCCGCTGCGCAGCGGCTGGGCCTGGGGCCAGCAGAATCTCCAGGGAGCCGCTGCCGTAGTGGAGGCAACCGTGGGCCGGGGGAAGCTGTTCCTTTTCGGGCCGCTCATCGCCTTCCGCGCCCATCCGCACGGAACGTTCAAGTTCCTGTTCAACGGAATCTACTGCGGGAACGCCGTCGGGGTCACGCTCGAGTGAGCGATCGGATTGCGCCGCTCGGTAAGGCCGCGGGAGCAACGGGGAGGCCGATGGGGAAAAGCCCGCCGGTCGGGACGGGACGGCAACCTGCGATTCAGCTGCCGGCAGCCGGAGGTGAGCCGATCGAAGGCAGGCAGATCCCGCGGGCAGACATCTGAGGTATTCTATCAAGCATTTTGTTTCACCCTACGCTGCCGCTGCGGATGCTTTCAGCCAAGCGGGCGCTCGGCGGTTGAGCGCCTCGAGGTACTTTCGTTCGTCATAGGGGACGCGGTCCTTCCAGCAGCGAAAGATGATGCGGATCCACTTGTAGGCCAGCGCGCGTACGGCGGCGTGATGGCGCATGCCGGCGGCGCGCTTGTATCGGTAATAGGCATAGGCCCAGGGGCAGTGGCCGAGCGACTGGGCGGCATACTCGTGGAAGCTCTGTTTGACGAAGTGGGCGCAGGCCAGGCGCCGGTGGACCCATTGCTTGTGGCCGCTGCGCTCGGTGACTGGGGCGATCCCCGAGTACTCGGCGACCTGCTGGGAGGAATCGAAGCGGTTGCGGTCGGATCCCATGACGGCCTGCAGGCGCGGTGCCAGCGCGGGCCCGGCGCCGGGGAAGCTGGTGAAGATCTCGGCGTCGGGTTGCCGGCGCCAGATTTCCTCGATGGCGTGATCGAGCTCCTCGATGGTGGCGATCAAGCTGCGCAGTTGGCCGACGATGCTGCGCACGGCCAGGACCGACGATGCGATGACTGCCGGGTCGGTCGTCAGCGGGGAAGCCGCGCGCATCTGCTCGAGGCGCTCCTGGAGCAACGCCCGGTTGCGGGAGCCGTGCTCGTGATAGAACTTGCGCACGACGGGCGGTTTGCTTCGCTGCAGCTTTTGCAGGGTGGGCCAGCGGGACAGGAAGTCGCAGGCCATGACCTTATGCAGCGGTCCCGCCCAGGCGAGGGCCTGGGGAAAGTGCTCTTTGAGCAGCTGGGTAAGTTCGTTGGTGAGACGGACGCGCTTGTTGACGGTCTTGCGGCGCAGCTCGACCAAACGCAGCAGCAGGCGCTGCTGGGGCGGCTCCGGGACCCAGCGCTGGATGCGGTCCTGATGGCACCGGGCAAAGCTGACGAGCAACTGGGCGTCGGTGGGATCGTCCTTGGCGCCGCTGGGGTGCAGGGCGTCGCGGTAGTTTTTGAGGCTCTTGGGGTGGATGCGGAAGATATGGACGAAATCCAGGCCCAGGAGGAAATTGATGACGGCTCCCTTGCTTTGCTCGATGGCCACGGCCACGGGGCGGCCGGCGAAGCGTTCGCGGACGCGGGCGAACCAGTCGTGCAATGCCTCGGGGGTTTGTTCGAGGGTGTAATGGTGCATGGGGGCAGGCTCGGCAGGCTGGAGGCAGACGGCGTGTTGGTCGCTTCCCCAATCGATACCGATCCATGCGGCGTATTGGACTTTTTCGTTTTGCATGGTATTGCGCTCCTTTGGGGTTGTGGGAACACGCTGGCTTTGGTCCTGCGAATGCCTTATAGTAGAGTCCTCGAAGGGACGACATCTGAGTATTCGTTGTCGGACCAAAGCGCATCGTCCCGCTCGAGCGTCTACCCAAAACCGTCGAACGGTTGGTCCCGCGTATTCGTAGCGGGACGATGCGTGCTCACGATTTTTTTTGCGTCTCCATAAAATCTCGAATGGGGCTGATTATAAATCCTGCAGCAAAAAGCGCTGCAGGATAGCTATAAGGTTCCCGCGGAAGCCGGTGCGCGAGAACGTGCGCGGGATCTTGGATTGCCAGCTTATTTCCACCTGAACGGTTTCGTGCGGCCCGACGGGCTGCAGCAGGGGCACCACCGCCACCGTCCGGTCGTCCGGGTTGCCGTCGTCGGGCGAGGCAAAGCGCAGGGATTCCGTCAGCACGGCGCCGGTGAACCCGCCCGTGGGCAGCACTTTGATCGATCGGATCCTGCAATAGGACCAGTCCTCGTCGCGGATATCCTCGCCGCGCCGGCCCCGGCCGCGCAGGGCGGCCTCGCGCATCCAGGTGCTGCGGTCGTTCTTCCAGGCATTCCAGTAGAGATGGAACCAGAGCTCGCGGGCGGGGACTTCGGTGTCGTTGCGCCACTCGACGACCTGCCTGCCTTCCAGCGTCTTGAGCTTCGGGTCCAGCCGGACCTCGATGGTGTAGTTGGCATTGCGCGCGCTCAGTCTTTCCGGCTCCTGCGCCGCCGAGTCGGCGGCCGTGAGAGCGAGCGACAGAAAGGCATAAAGGACGGTTGGGCGGGAACCGGCGGGATTCATGAGCACCTCCGCTACGCGGGGAAAGCAGGCCGCGATCGTTTCGGGCCATTATACGCCGGGATCGTGCAGGGGGCCACGCCGTCGCAGGATCGCGAGGCTGCGCTCGAGCACGGCGCGTGCGGGAATGCCCTCCATGCAGGTATGGCCCGCCGCACGGCCCTCCCGGCAGGCAGGGCAAGCGCCGTTGTTTCGCAGCGCGGCGACATGTGCCCCCAAGGGTGCCCAGTGCGCAGGCTCCGTCGGCCCGAACAGCACGACCGTAGGAATCCCTAGCGCCGCGGCCAGATGCGCCATTCCCGAATCGTTGCCCACGAACAGGCGGCAGCGGGTCAGGGCCGCCGCCGCCAGCGGCAGAGGAAGCGACGATGCCACGGCCGCCGCCGCACCGCCCAGCCCGCCTGCCAGCTCCCTGCCCAATCCCTGCTCGGCGGGTCCCTCGAACACCAGCAGCTGCGCCTTCCGGCGGGCAAGGAGTCCTGTCGAAAGCATGCGGAATCTGCCGAGCGGCCAGCGCTTCTCGGTGCTGCCGGCGCCGGGATGCACCGCGAAGACGGGGACGTTCAGGGCGAGCCCTTGTGCTTTCATCCAGGCAAGACATTCAACGCGCGCCGCGGGGTCCGGGTCAATGCGCACAGGGGCCGGAGGTCGCGGCGATGCCAGCCAGGGCGCCAGGCCGTCGATAAAGATCCTCGATACGTGCCGGCTCTCGCCCGGCCGGGGCTTCCAATCGGCGATGAGAACGTCGGGATGGATCCCGCTCAGGCGGCGTGCGAAGGCCGGTTCGTGCGCCCCGAACCACGACAGGATGCGGTCAAATGAGCGCCAGAAGGAAACCTCGGCCGGCGGCAGGGGCTCCGCCGTGAAGAGCCGGTGCAGGGGAAGCGCCGAGAGCGAGACGACCTCGTCGGCATGACCGCGCGCGCATGCGTCCAGGTAATCGAGGTTGCCCGCCACCGTCAGCCGCGTCCCCGGGCTGCTGCGGCGCAGCTCATTCAGGGCCGGCAGGGAAAGGATCACATCGCCCAGGGCCCCGGGATGCAGTACGAGGATTCTCACCCCTACTCGATGATCACCGCCTGCTTGCGGTTGTTCGCCACGCTGATCTGCGCCGCCGTCCGCTGCGCGATGCTCATGAATGCCCGGGCGACCGGCGATGCGGGATCGGCGATCACGATCGGCCTGCCCAGGTCGCCGCCCACGCGCACGGCCGTGTCGAGCGGAACCTCGCCGAGATATGGCACGTCGAAGCGCGCCGCGGTGACCTCGCAGCCTCCATGGTCGAAGATGTCGGTGCGCGCGCCGCACTTGGGACACTGGAAATAGGACATGTTCTCCACGATGCCCAGCACGTCGACGTTGACCTGCCGGAACATCATGATCGCCTTGCGCGCGTCCTGCAGGGCGACGTCCTGGGGGGTGCTCACCACCACGGCACCCGTGAGCGGGACCGTCTGGGTCAGAGTCAGCTGGACATCCCCCGTGCCCGGCGGCAGATCCACGAAGAGATAATCCAGTTCGCCCCACTCGACCTGGCGCAGGAACTGCTGCATCACGTTGTGCAGCATGGGCCCGCGCCAGATGATAGGCGTGTCCGGCGTGGTGAGAAATCCCATCGACATGACGCTGACGCCGTGGTTCGAGAGCGGCTGGATCCGGTTGTTGCGCGCGCGCGGCTGGCCGTCGATTCCCATCATCAGCGGGATGTTGGGCCCCCAGATGTCGGCGTCGAGCAGGCCGACCTTCGCGCCCGTCTGGGCCAGCGCCACGGCCAGGTTCACCGTGACCGTGCTCTTGCCGACGCCGCCCTTGCCGCTGCCGACGGCGACCATGTTGCGCACGCCGGCCAGCGCTTCGAGATCGGCGTCGCGGTTTCCTGCGGGAACCGCGGAACTCATCTGGATCTCCACCTCGCGGATGCCGGGGACCTTCAGGACGGCCTCGCGCGCCCAGCGTTCCATCTCCTGCTTGACCGGACATGCCGGGGTGGTCAGCTCCAGAACGAAGGAGGCTTTGCCGTCCACCACCCGGAGGTTTTTGACGAAGTGAAGTGCGACGATGTCTTTGTGAAGGTCGGGATCCTGAACGCTGCGCAGCGCGTCGAGAACCGTCTGCTCCAAGGGTTCCATGTCTCCTCCATCTGCCGAAAGCGGCCAGTCAAGCGAACTATATTCCCGCCCCGGGGAGCTGTCAAATCGGGTCCCGGAAGCCGCGGGGTGCAGCGCGCGGTTGCCGCGCCCAAAACTGCCGGCCCTCCGGGGCTCGGCAAGGGCGGGCGCCGATTTCCGGGGGTTCGCCTGCGGCTCACCCCCGGCTACCACCTCACGGCCCCTGCCGGGGCCGGGCCATTACCGGAGGCACGGCAGCGATTAGCTCCGGGTGAGCCGAAGGCGAACCCGGAGAAAAGCGGATCCGACGACGGCAAGCCCCGGAGGGCCGCCAGAACCGCGCACCCATGGCCCTTGCCGGGGCCGGGCCAGTGCCGGAGGCACGGCAGCGGGTAGCTCCGGGTGAGCCGAAGGCGAACCCGGAGAAAAGCGGAGCCGCCGACGCCAAGCCCCGGAGGGTCGCCAGAACCTCGCATCCACGGCCCCTGCCGGGGCA